>NZ_NKID01000004.1:0-531208 GCF_002256045.1 Pseudomonas sp. PGPPP4 | reverse complement strand
GTCCCTATCTGCCGTGGACGTTTGAGATTTGAGAGGGGCTGCTCCTAGTACGAGAGGACCGGAGTGGACGAACCTCTGGTGTTCCGGTTGTCACGCCAGTGGCATTGCCGGGTAGCTATGTTCGGAAGAGATAACCGCTGAAAGCATCTAAGCGGGAAACTTGCCTCAAGATGAGATCTCACTGGAGCCTTGAGCTTCCTGAAGGGCCGTCGAAGACTACGACGTTGATAGGTCGGGTGTGTAAGCGCTGTGAGGCGTTGAGCTAACCGATACTAATTGCCCGTGAGGCTTGACCATATAACACCCAAACAATCTGACCGCGGTCAGAGCGTGAGGAAGACGACGCCGAAAACGGGCGCGTGGGTTCGCAAGACCCCAAGACGACACGTCTACTTCGATCACAGACCCAATTGGGCCAGCCAGGCACGCTCTACGCCTGGCCAGCCAACCGAATTGCTTGACGAACATAGAGCATTGGAACCACCTGATCCCTTCCCGAACTCAGAAGTGAAACGATGCATCGCCGATGGTAGTGTGGGGCTTCCCCATGTGAGAGTAGGTCATCGTCAAGCGCCTAACACCCAGCACCCCCGCTCAGTTCACTCTGACGGGGGTGTTGTCATTGGGGCGGAAGAAAGTCGAACGGAGTTCGGGATGCCGTTGCTGAAACTGCTGAGTGATGGAAAATTTCATTCCGGCGTCGAGCTTGGTGAAGCCTTGGGCGTCTCCAGGAGTGCTATCTGGAAGCGGCTGAAGACGCTGGAAGATGACCTGGGCGTCGAGGTGTTCAAGGTTCCGGGACGGGGTTACCGCCTGGAGGAGCCCCTGTCGCTGCTCGATGCCGAGCGGATCGCACAGGAGGGCGGTTGGCCGGTGGCGGTCCTGGCCTCCATAGACTCCACCAATGCCGAGGCGCAACGCCGTCTGCCGCAGCAGCAACCGCCATTCGCCTTGCTGGCCGAGCATCAACAGGCCGGTCGTGGTCGTCGTGGCCGCGCCTGGGTCAGCCCCTATGGCAAGAATCTCTATCTCACCGCCGTGGTCTCCAGCCCGGGCGGGATCCAGAAACTGCAGGCCCTGAGTCTGACCATGGGGTTGGCGGTGATCCGCACCCTGCAACAGCTGGGCGTCGAGGACGCCTGCCTGAAGTGGCCCAACGACGTTCTGGTCCGTGGGCGCAAGCTGGCCGGCATCCTCATCGAGTTGTCGGGTGATCCGCAGGACGTCTGCCAGGCCATCATCGGCATCGGCATCAACGTCAACATGCGCCTCGCCGACAACATCGATCAGCCGTGGATCTCCATGGCCGAGGCCTTGGGCGGTCTGCAGGACCGCAACCAGGTCGCCAGCCTGCTGCTCCGGGAAATCGACAGTCTGTGGCAGATTCATCGCCGGTCCGGATTCGCCGCCCTGCGCAGCGAGTGGGAGCGTTATCATGGCTGGCAAGGTCGAGCGGTAACCCTGTCTTCGGGGGTTCGCTGTATCCAGGGCACAGTGGCAGGAGTTGCCGAAGATGGGGCTATTCTCATGCATGTAGACGGTCAGACGCAGGCATTCAGCGGTGGCGAATTGAGCCTGAGCCTAGATCATGATTCTTGAACTCGATTGCGGTAACAGCCTCATCAAGTGGCGCCTGCTCGCAGCCGGTGCCGAGGTGGTGGATACCGGCATCGTCGACAGCGACGACGCCCTGATCGCGGCGCTTTCCCAGCCGGACAGTCCTGCCCTGGCGGCCTGCCGGCTGGTCAGCGTGCGCAGCGACGAAGAGACCCAGCAGCTCAAGGAGCGGCTCACCGCCACCTTTGGCATCGCCTGTCACCAGGCCCTGCCGGTCGAGGTGTGGAATGGCGTGCGCAATGGCTATCGTGACCATCAGCGTCTGGGCATGGATCGCTGGCTGGTGATCCTGGCCGCGGTGCAGTTGGCCGAGGGCAAGGCCTGCGTGGTCCTGGACCTGGGGACGGCGGTCACCGCGGATCTGGTCGATGCCCAGGGCGAGCACCAGGGAGGGTTCATCTGTCCGGGGATTCCGTTGATGCGTCGGGAACTGCAGACCCATACCCGTCGGATCCGCTACGATCCACATTGGGCCAGTGGTGAACGCTACGAGGCGCCGGGACGCACGACCATCGAGGCCGTGGAGCGTGGGTGTCTGTACATGCTCAAGGGTTTCGTCCGTACCCAGTACGAACTGGCTCAGGAAATGTTCGCCGAAGGGTGCGAGATCTTTCTGACCGGGGGGGACGCGGAACTGGTCAAACATGTCGTTCCGGGTGCGCGGATCGTGCCCGATATGGTGTTTGCTGGATTGGCTTTGGCGTGTCCGCTCGAGAACGAATGATGCGTTGGTTGTTTCTGCTATTGGTGGTACTGAACGTTTTCTACTACATATGGCACCAACAGCAGGTGCCGTTGCTGGGTAAGGAAATCGCCCCTCTGGCGCTGTACAAAGGCGAGCGTGAGAACATTCGCCTGTTGAACGAGACGGCATCTGGTGACGCTGCGCGGCGTCAGTGACGGCGGTACCCTTCGATGAGGAGCGAAGATGCTGACGCTAGGTAATCTCTGCCTGTTGCTGGGCGCGGTCGGCATTGGTCTGTGGTTCTGGCATGCCCATGGCATTCGCGAGCGCGCGCTGCTGCTGGCCGAGCAGGAGTGTCGTCGCCGCAAGGTGCTGCTGCTCGATGGCGCCGTGGCTTTCTCGCGCTTTCGCTGGCTGGCCGATGCCAAGGGACGCAAGCGCCTGGCCCGACTGTTTTCCTTCGAATTCACCGTGACGGGGGAGGAGCGGCTCGACGCCTCTCTGGCCCTGTTCGGCAAGACCCTGGCCAAGGTCGAATTCGCCCCCTTCGTGGTACCCGAGGTCGAACGTCCGACGGCCGATTCGGTGGTGGCTTCGGCGCCTGCCTATCAGGCCAAGCCCGAGCATGGCCAGGTGGTCTATCTGGACCAGTGGCGGCAGCGCCAGCGTACCGAGACCAATCGGCGGCAAGAGCCGGAGTAGTCCGGCATACCTGCTTTCGACAGCTTTCCCTTCCCCCATCCCGACGCTCAGCACCGCTGCTCCGCTCCGGCTTTTTCGTTTCTCTTCATGTGATCCCTGATGTTCAGCCCTCTCGTTACCTTTCCTGCGCTCTATTTCGCTACCCTCCTGATGCTGGCCGGTTCCGGTCTCTTCACCACCTACATCGGTCTGCGACTGACCGAGCAGGGGGCGGGGGATATGTGGACCGGCGCCCTGATGGCGGCCTATTACTTCGGGCTGGTGTGCGGCGGCAAGTTCGGCCATCGGCTGATCGCCAGTGTCGGCCATATCCGTTCCTATGTGGCCTGCGCCGGTGCGGCGACGGTCACCGTGCTCATCCATGCCCTGATCGATGACCTGAACGTCTGGATCGCGCTGAGATTCGTCATGGGCGTGGTGATGATGAATCAGTACATGGTGATCGAGAGCTGGCTCAACGAGCAGGCGGAGAATCACCAGCGTGGCAAGGTGTTCGCCGGCTACATGGTGGCGGTGGACCTGGGGCTGGTGATCGGCCAGGCGCTGCTGGCCTGGCATCCGCAGCTCGACTACAAGCCGCTGCTGCTGGTGGCCATCTGCTTTGCCTCCTGCCTGATTCCCCTGGCTATGACCCGGCGGGTGCACCCGGCCAAGCTGGTGGCGGCACCGCTGGAGATCCGTTTCTTCTGGCAGCGGGTGCCCCAGTCGCTGGTGACCATCTTTACCGCGGGGCTGCTGGTGGGGGGCTTCTATGGCCTGGCGCCGGTGTTCGCCAGTCGCAGTGGCCTGGATACGGCGCAATCGAGCTTCTATGTGGGGCTGTGCATCGTCGCGGGATTCTGTGCCCAGTGGCCGCTGGGCTGGCTGTCGGATCGCCTCGATCGCTGCAAGCTGATCCGCGCCAATGCGGTATTGCTGTGCCTGGCGGCGGTACCGCTGTGGGGACTGATCACCTTGCCCTATCCCTGGCTGCTGGCCGCGGGCTTCGTCTCGGGCATGCTGCTGTTCACCCTCTATCCGCTGGCGACGGCCTTTGCCAACGACCATGTCGAGCCCGAGCGGCGCGTGGAGTTGTCGGCGATGCTGCTGACCACCTATGGCGTGGGGGCCTGTATCGGACCGCTGCTGGCCGGTGCGGCCATGGAGCATTTCGGCCCGGGCACCTTCTATGTGCTGACCTCGGCCTATGCAGTGATCCTGATCGTTTTCGTGCAGCCCCGCTTCGTCAGTGGCGAACACCGGCTGGACGAGGCGCCGCTGCATCACGTGGCCATGCCGGATACGGTGAGTCCGATGGCGGCGGCACTGGATCCGCGCATCGACGAGGTGCCGCAGGAACTGGTGGTGGAGGCGCCGGCCAGTATCGGGCCGGGTGGCGAGAAGAGCCACTGAGCGAGCCCGGCGCGAGGCCGGGCAGGAAGAGACGACTAGGACTCAGGCCTGGCGGGTCTGGCCGGCCTTGATCAGGCGGTCGAGGGTCTGGGCCGAACCGTTTTCGGCCAGGGCGTCATCCTGCAGGCGATGCTGCTGACGGTCGATCAGCCGACCCATGGGACGCTGGCTGGATTCTTCGGCCACCGTATCGTCACCGAGGCGCTGCTGCTGGTCTTCGATCACCTGGCCCAGGGGGCGCAGGCTGGATTCCTCGGCGATCCGGCGTTCCTGCACCTGGCGTTGCTGCTGCTTGATGACTTCACCCAGGGGACGCAGGCTGGATTCTTCGGCCAGGGTGCGCTGCTGCAGGCGCTGCTGCTGTTGCTTGATCAGCTGGCCCAGCGGGCGCTGGCTGGATTCCTCGGCGACCTGGGTGGCGGCGCTGGGGGTGAAGGCGAAGTCCTGGGCGAAGGTGTTCAGGGCCAGGGCGGTCAGGGCGAAACCGAAGGCGATACGCAGGTTCATGATGGTGTCCTCTGGGGAAACTGTGCTGGAGTGAGTTCAGTATCCCGAGCAGGACCGCTCGAAAAAAATAGACTGGCGAGATAGTGACTATCAGCGCCGTCGATGCCTTTCAAAAAGTCTCTAGCCTCCCGTCGATGATTGCCCCTTTTCCGCTTCGCTCAGGTGCGCGCCGCCGAACAGCTCGCGCAAGGCGGCGGCATAGTCGCGCGTGCCTATCACCATGCTGTTGGAGTGGGTCCCGCCGGGGATCAGCAGCAGGCGCTTGGGCGGCCGGGCCGCCGCATAGAGGGCTTCGCTGAAGCGGGGAGGGACATAGCGATCGTCGCTGCCGTGGACGATGAGCACCGGGATATGGATGTCCGGGATCTTGTCCAGGGAGTCGAATTTTTCCGACATCAGCCAGCGCAGGGGAAAGCGGGTGTCGACCACCGCCGAGGCGGCATCGGCCAGGGTGGTGAAGGTGGATTCGATGATCAGCCCGGCCGCGGCGGGATAGTCGCCCGTGGGATCCCCGTCGCGGGCGATGCGCCAGGCCAGGTCGACCGCCACGGCGCCGCCCAGGGAGTGGCCGTAGATGTATCTCTTGCGGGGATCGGGCTGCAGGCTCTGCAGATGCTTCCAGGCGACCCGGGCGTCCTGGTAGACGCTGCGTTCGGAGGGCACGTCGCCAGGGCTTTCGCCAAAGCCGCGATAGTCGATGGCCAGCACCGAATAGCCGAGTTGCCGCAGGGTGGCGATGCGCCGGACCTGGGCGGTGAGATTCCAGCGGGTGCCGTGCAGATAGAGCAGGGTAGGGGCGTCCGGACGGCGGGCGGGCCACCACCAGGCATGCAGGTAGTCGGTGCCGGTCAGGCCGTCCGGCACCGGCAGGTTGAGCTGGCGGACGCCTTCCGGCACGCCGGTGAACCAGCTGGCATTGCCCGGCTCGATGCTGAACACCCACTGGCGTTCGCGATAGGCCAGTTCCGAGCAGCCATAGGGGACCCCCACCCCTACCAGCAGGGTAACGAAGAGCAGCGGGATCAGGCGACGGCGGAGCAGGGTGGCGAGGGACATGGCTTTCTCTGGATACCGGAAGACGCAGGGTAGGGGCATTCGTCGCCTGGCGCGAACCCCCGTTTCGGTTGGACAGTCATCCTAGAGACAGCGACTGCAGTGACCCCCAACCTGAGGTGAGCCATGAGTGCGACGGCCAAGAAGAGCGATCCCGAACTCTGGGAAAAGGTGAAGAAAGAGATTACTGAGGGCGACAAGGGCGGCAAGCCCGGTCAGTGGTCGGCGCGCAAGGCGCAACTGGCCTCCCAGGAGTACCAGAAGCGCGGTGGTGAATACCAGGGCGGCAAGGGCAAGGACAATCATCTGCAGCAGTGGACCGACGAGAAATGGGACACCCGCTCCGGCAAGAAGTCCGAGGAGACCGGCGAGCGCTATCTGCCGGAAAAGGCCCGGGACTCCCTGAGCAAGGAAGAGTACCAGCGCACCACCGCCAAGAAGCGCCGTGACACGCGCCGCGGCAAGCAGCATTCCAAGCAGCCGGCCGACGTGGCGCGCAAGACGGCGGCGGCGCGTGAGTCGGGCCTGGCCGGTCTGACCAAGGACGAGCTGATGAAGCGTGCGGCGCGCCGCGAGGTGCGGGGCCGGTCGCGCATGAAGAAAGACGAACTGGTGAAGGCGTTGCAAAAGGCAGGTGAAAAATGAGCACCAAGAAGGCTTCCAACGACGACAAGAAGGACGACAAGAAAGAGGTCCGCAGCGAGTTCAAGCAGGTGGTCAACATGACCCCGAGTCAGCTGCGCAAATGGCTCAGCGGTGACACCAGCAAGGGCGTGGGCATGACCAAGGGTGGCAAGAAGGTCAAGGCCGCCAACGACGGCAAGGCAGTCGGTCATGCCATGGGCGAGCGCATCCTCGAGCTCAAGGGCAAGCGCCAGGCCGAGCTGGAAGACGATGACTACAAGGCCATGCGCAAGGTCATCGGCTATGTGCATCGCCACCTCAAGCAGCGACCGGACGGCGACATCGAAGACTCGCGCTGGCGCAAGTCACTGATGAACTGGGGCCATGACCCCCTGCGTGACAAGCGCAGCGCCTGATCCCGACGAACCGCAGCCCAGGCTGCGGTTTTTGTTTTCGGGCAGAGTGACTGGCCGAATTTGTGGGCAACTGTGACGCCGCAGCACGGGCGCAAAGGAGTAGGGTAGCCGCCTATCTATCTGAATGCGTTCAAGGAGTTGTCGATGGCCCCCCGGGATCTGTTGCTGGCATTGGTCGTCATCCTGGCCTGGGGGGTGAACTTTGTCGTCATCAAGCTCGGCCTGCATGGCGTGCCACCGATGCTGCTTGGCACCCTGAGATTCTGTCTGGCGGCCTTTCCGGCCATCCTCTTCGTGCGACGCCCCCAGGTGTCCTGGCGACTGCTGCTGGCCTACGGCCTGACCATTTCCCTGGGACAATTCGCCTTCCTGTTCTCGGCCATGTACGTGGGCATGCCGGCGGGGCTGGCCTCGCTGGTCTTGCAGGCCCAGGCCTTCTTCACTCTGGCATTCGCGGCGACCTTTCTTGGTGAGAGGGTGCGCCGGGCGAGTCTGGTCGGGCTGCTGGTGGCGGCGCTGGGCCTGCTGCTGATCGGTACCGAGCATGGCGTCACCATGACCCTGGCCGGTTTCCTGCTGACCCTGGCGGCGGCGGCCATGTGGGGACTGGGCAATATCGTCACCAAGAAGATCGGCAAGGTGGACATGCTCGGCCTGGTGGTCTGGGGCAGCCTGATTCCGCCCATCCCCTTCTTCCTGCTGTCGCTGCTACTGGAAGGACCCGAGCAGATCGCCACGGCGCTGACCTCGCTGTCGGCGGGTTCGGTCTTCGCCATCGTCTACCTGGCCTTTATCGCCACCCTGGTCGGCTACGGCATCTGGAGTCGCCTGCTGTCACGCTATCCGGCCGGCCAGGTGGCGCCCTTTTCCCTGCTGGTGCCGGTGGTGGGGCTGACCTCGGCCGCCATGTTGCTGGGTGAGCAGATGACCCTCCAGCAGGAAGTGGGTGGCGTGGCGGTCATGCTCGGCCTGCTGATCAATGTCTTTGGCGGCCGCTGGCTGGATGCCCGAAGCAAGGCATAATTCAGTGCATGATATTGCACGTTTGTAATTGATTGTGCATGATCTGCTGATCCTCCTGGAGTATCAGCCATGACTGCCATCCACCTTCCCGAAGAACGCCAGGCCGCGATCCTGGCTCTGTTGCGCGAACAGGGCCGGGTCCTGTCGGCCGAGTTGGCCGCGACCTGGGGCATTTCCGAAGACAGCGTGCGTCGCGACCTGCGTGAGCTGGCCCGCCAGGGGCTGTGCCGTCGGGTGTATGGCGGGGCGCTCTCGCTGCTGACGCCACCGGAGGCGTTGCCGGCGCGTATCGGCCAGGACGAGGCGGCCAAGCAGACGCTGGGCCTGGCCGCGGCCAGGCTGGTGCAGCGCGGGCAACTGCTGGTGCTGGATGCCGGCTCGACCAATCTGGCCATCGCCCAGGCGCTGCCCACGGATCTCGACCTGACCGTGGCCACCAACGCCCCAGTGATCGCCGCGGCGCTGCTGCAGCGCCCGGGCATCCGGGTGCTGATGATCGGCGGCCTGGCCGCGCCGGAATCGGGTGCTTGCCTGGGCGCCCGGGCGCTGCGCGATCTGCGCGGCGTGCGCGCCGACCTGGCCTTTCTCGGGACCTGCGCCCTGGCGGTGGAAACCGGGGTGACCGGCTTCGACCTGGAAGAAGCCGAATTCAAGGCGGCCGTGGCCGAGCAGAGCACTCAGGTCGCCGTCGCGGTGACCGCCGAGAAGCTCGACAGCGTGGCCTTCTATCACGTGCTCCGCCTCAATCAGCTGAACCACCTGGTGCTGGAACCGGGGCTGAGCGAGGAGCGTCTGCAACCCTATCGCGACGCCGGCCTGCAACTGCATTCGCTCGCCAGCGACCGCTAGCCCAAGGATCGCCATGACTTCTGCCGTCTTGCGTCGCCAGCGCCGCGCCACCTTTACCGTCTTTCTTGCCAACGGCTGCGGGATCGGCGGCTGGGCGGCGGCCATTCCCGAACTCAAGCGCGATCTGCTGCTGGGCGACGGCCAACTGAGTCTGGTGCTGCTAGCGGTCGCCCTCGGCGCCCTGCTGACCATGCCCTTCGCCGGGGTGCTGGTGCCGCGCCTGGGCGGGACCGGCCGCCTGACCCGCCTGAGCATCCTGACCTTCGTGCTGGTGCTGAGCGGGCCCGGGCTGGCGCCGTCGCTGGGCTGGCTGCTGCCCTGCGCGCTATTGCTCGGCGCCTGCAACGGATTGATCGACGTGGCCATGAACGCCCATGCCAGCGATGTCGAAAGCCGCTGGAACGGTCCGCTGATGTCGTCCTTCCATGCCGCCTTCAGCCTGGGCGGCTTTCTCGGCGCCGGCCTGGGGGCCCTGGTGCTGCACCTGGGCGCTTCGGCGCTGGCGGTACTGCTGGCCGCCGCCCTGGTGGCGCTGGTGCTGGCCCTGCCCGCCGCCCTGGCCCTGGACGAAGGCGATCGCAGTCCGGTCAGTCACGCCCTGCGCCTGCCGGATCGACGGGTGCTGGCGCTGGGGCTGATCGCCCTGGGCTGCCTGATGCTGGAGGGCGCCATGACCGACTGGAGCGCCGTCTACCTGGGCCAGGTGGGCGGGGCGAGCCCGGTGGTGGCCACCCTGGGCTATGCGGCCTTTTCGCTGACCATGCTGGTGGGCCGCCTGTTCGGCGACGGCATCCGCGGCCGCTTCGGCGGTCCCCAGGTGATCGTTGGCGGCGCCCTGCTGGCGACCCTGGGACTGGCGCTGGCGGTCCTCCTGCCAGCGCCCGGGACTGCCATCCTCGGCTTCGCCCTGGTCGGCTTGGGTCTGTCCAATGTGGTGCCCGCGGCCTTCAGCGCCGCCGGCCAGGTGGCCGAGACTCCGGCTGCCGGCATCGCCATGACCGCCACGGCCGGCTATCTCGGCTTTCTGCTCGGTCCGCCGCTGATCGGCGCCGTGGCGGGGCAGGTGGGTCTGCGCGGCAGCCTGCTGCTGCTGACCCTGATCGGGGTGGCGGTGGCGCTGCTGGCGCTGCGTCAGCGCAAGCCCTAGGAGCTTGCCCAAAGGCTGCTGCACGTCGGCCAAACGGCGTTGAAAAGCCCCTGGGTCGCCAGCCCGGTCGGAATGCTCATTTACCATTCGTAAACTCCGCTTCCTCAAGTCTTTTCGCCTTGCTCGTCTCTAGCTCGCGAGCCTTTGAACAGGCTCCGAGCCCTATCCAGGGAACCCCGCTGCGCTGAGCAGACCCAAGAGGGAACGGAAATCCAAGGAGGCGGCCATGACGCGCCCACGCAAGATCCTCGCCTGGCTGCTGGGAATCATCCTGCTGCTGCTCGTAGTGCTGGTGGTGGTCCTCGCCACCTTCGACTGGAATCGGCTCAAGCCGACCATCAACGAGCAGGTGTCGAGCGCCTTGCACCGACCCTTCGCCATCGAGGGCAACCTGGGCGTGGTCTGGCACCGCGAGCCGGATCAGGGCGGCTGGCGCGCCTGGATTCCCTGGCCGCACATCGCCGCCGAAGACCTGACCCTGGGCAATCCGGACTGGGCCAAGGAAAAGACCTTCGTTCACCTCGACCGGGTGCAGCTGCGGATCTCGCCGCTGGCGCTCTTGGCCAAGCAGATCTATATCCCGCGCATCGACCTCAGTGGGCCGGTGGTCAATGCCCAGCGGCTGGCCGATGGCCGCAACAGCTGGACCTTCGAGACCGCCGAGAAGGACCCCAAGGCCGAACCCTCGGCCTGGACCGTGGATATCGGCACCATCGGCTTCGACGCCGGCCAGGTCAGCTTCGACGATGCCCAGACCGCCACCCGGCTGCGCGCGCGGATCACCTCCCTGGACGCGCCCATCGCCTATGCCGATCTGGTGGGCAAGCAGGGCACCACGCGTCAGCGCTCCCACGTCAAGCAGACCCAGCCCTTTCAGTTCGCCCTGACGGTGGAGGGCAGCTACAAACAGGTACCGGTCAGTGGCCGTGGCCAGATCGGCGGCCTGCTGGCGCTGCAGGACGCCGATGTGCCTTTTCCCATCCAGCTCGATGCCCGGGCCGGCGAGACCCGCGTCCAGGTCTTTGGCACCCTGACCGATCCGCGGCGGCTGGGCGCCCTGGATTTGCACCTGGTGCTGGAAGGCAAGAGCCTGGCGCAGCTCTATCCGCTGACCGGGGTCACCCTGCCGGAGACGGCGCCCTATGGCACCGACGGCCATCTCACGGTCAAGCTCAACGATCCGGCGGGGGCCCGCTTCAGCTATGAAGACTTCAATGGCCGGGTCGGCAAGAGCGATCTGCATGGTGAGGTGCTGTTCACCGGTGGCAAGCCGCGGCCCAAGCTCAGTGGCACCCTGCGCTCCGATCAGCTGCTGTTCGAGGACCTCGCGCCATTGATTGGCGCCGATACCAAGGAGCAACAGGTGGCCAAGGGCGAGACCAGCAAGCAGCCCGCCGACAAGGCGCTGCCGGTCTCCGAATTCCGCACCGAGCGCTGGCGCGCCATGGATGCCGACGTACGCTTCACCGGCAAGCGCATCGTGCAGAACGCGCAACTGCCGATCACCGATCTCAACACCCATGTGCGCCTGACCGATGGCGTGCTGCTGCTCGACCCCCTGCGCTTTGGCGTGGCCGGGGGTGATCTGAACACCACGGTGCGCCTGGAAGGCGACAAGACGCCCCTGCAGGGGCGGGTCGATCTGCATGTGCGCCGGGTCAAGCTGAACCAGCTGTTCCCCACCGTGGAGACCATGAAGCGCAGCATGGGCGAACTCAATGGCGATGCCACCCTGAGTGGCACCGGCAACTCGGTGGCGGCGTTGCTCGGCACCAGCAACGGCGAACTCAAGCTGCTGATGAACGACGGCCGCATCAGCCGCAGCCTGATGGAGCTGGCCGGACTCAATGTCGGCAACTACCTGGTCGACCGGTTGTTTGGCGATGACGAGGTGGAGATCAATTGCGCGGTCGCCGATCTCGACTTCAAGAAGGGTCTGGTGCAGCCCCAGGTCTTCGTGCTCGACACCGAGAATGCCCTGATCAACATCACCGGCACCATCAACCTGGCGACCGAGCGGCTGGATCTCACCGTCGATCCCCACAGCAAGGGCCTGCGCATCTTCTCGCTGCGCTCGCCGCTCTATGTGCGTGGCACCCTGAAGAATCCATCGCCAGGCGTGAAGGCGCTGCCGCTAGCCGCACGCGGCGCGGCGGCGGCACTGCTTGCCACCTTCGCGGCGCCGGCCGCCGGTCTGCTGGCACTGGTAGCGCCGAGCAACGAGCAGGGCGCCCAGTGCAGCACCCTGTTGCAGCAGATGCGCGCAGGGCGTTGAACTCTTGCGCCAGAGCGGGTTCGCGGTACTTGACAGACGACCGTTCGGCGGCGTCTGACGGGCGGAAAAGAACCGCTCTGGTTGCCCGGGCTCTATAGAAATAACCCGAGTCGGGCAGCCTTTTCGCGGAGACCTCTCATGCGTGACGACACCGATAGCCAATACGAAATCCACTACAAGTTGCTGGGCGAAAGCTATACCGACCGTATCAGCAATCTCGACGTACCCATCACCGACGTGGTCCGCGAACTGGCTTGCCGGCACCTAGATGCGATCAACGACGAGCGCTTCCACCTGGCCGATATCGAGTCTGGTCAGGCGCTGGTGGCGCTGCACGATGTGTCCATCCATCGCGTCTCGCCGGAAGCGCCATGAAGCGCCTGCTAAGCGGTGGATTGCTGGCCCTGACCCTGCTGGGGCTGACGGCCTGTTCCACCGAGACGGTGGTGACCCTGCAGGACGGTACCCAGTACATCACCGAAGATCGTCCCAACACCAAGACGGCCGACGGCTTCTATGAATTCACCGACGTGGCGGGTCGTCATGTACGGGTGAAGGCAGCCGACGTGGCCACCATCAAGGCGGAAGACTAGCCAGGAGACTGCCATGCCCCGCGGCGACAAGTCCAAGTACAGCGACAAACAGGAACGTAAGGCCGAGCACATCGAGGAGAGCTACGAGAAAAAGGGCGTCTCCAAGGAGGAAGCCGAAGCGCGGGCCTGGGCGACGGTGAACAAGCAGTCCGGCGGTGGTGAAAAGGCGGGCTCCGGCAAGAGCAAGAGCGGTACTGCCAAGCGCGCGGATCGCAAGGACTCCGCGCGGCGGGCGGTGGCCACCAAGCAGGGCCAGTCGCCCAACAGCGGGCGGGCCTCGGCACGGCGTTCGCGCAGCGGCAGCACCTCGCTCAGCGACATGACCCGCGACGAACTGGTGAAGAAGGCCGCCGAACAGGACATTCGTGGGCGTTCGCGGATGAAGAAGGACGAGTTGATTCGTGCCTTGAGCTGACAGTCGAACACGCAAGAAAAAGCCGGACGTGGTCCGGCTTTCTTTTTGCCTGGCGCCTTAGCTGGGCAGCAGCCGGCAGGTGAGGCTCTTGATGTAGCGGGTCTCCGGGATCGCCGGGTGTACCGGGTGATCCGGGCCCTGGGCACCGCGTTCGAGGATCTGCAGGTTGCGGTCCAGATGACGGGCGCTGCCGAGCAGGATGTTCTGCAGGTCGTCTTCGGGCAGGTGCATGGAACAGGAGGCACTGACCAGGATGCCGTCCTTGTTCAGCAGCCGCATGGCCTGTTCGTTGAGGCGACGATAGGCGGCCTCGCCGTTCTTCAGGTCCTTGCGCTTCTTGATGAAGGCCGGCGGGTCGGCCACGATGACATCGAATTTCTCTTCGCCGGCCTTGAGTTCCTTTAGCGCCTCGAAGACATCGCCTTCGACGCAGACCAGCCTTTCCGCCAGGCCGTTGAGGGTGGCATTGCGCTCCACGCCGTCGAGGGCGAAGCCCGAGGCATCCACGCACATGACCTCGCTGGCGCCAAAGGCCGCGGCCTGCACGCCCCAGCCGCCGATGTAGCTGAACAGGTCGAGCACCCGCTTGCCTTCGACATAGGGCGCCAAGCGCGCCCGATTCAGGCGGTGGTCATAGAACCAGCCGGTCTTCTGGCCTTCGCGCACCGGCGCCTCGAAGCGCACGCCGTTCTCTTCCAGCGCCACCCAGTCGGGGACCTCGCCATAGGCCACTTCCACGTAGCTGGAAAGGCCCTCGGCCGCGCGGGCGCTGCCGTCGTTCTTCCACAGCACGCCGTGAGGCTTGAACACCTGCAGCAGGGCGGCCAGGATGGCGTCGCGCTGGCGCTCCATGGTCGCCGAGGCGATCTGCACCACCAGGATGTCGTTGAAGCGATCCACCACCAGACCCGGCAGGAAATCCGAATCGCCATAGACCAGGCGATAGCAGTGGCTGCCGAACAGCCGCTCGCGCAGGCTCAGGGCGATCTTGAAGCGGTGCACCAGCAGCGACTTGTCCAGCAGGTAGCCGGTGTCGCGGGAGAACAGGCGGGCGCAGATCAGGTTGTTGGGCGACAGCGCCACCAGGCCCAGCGGCTTGCCGCTGGTGGTTTCCAGGATGGCCTGATCGCCCGGCTCGAAGGCGGTCAGCGGGGTGGCGACGACGTCCACCTCGTTGCTGTACACCCAGAGGTGCCCGGCG
This sequence comes from Pseudomonas sp. PGPPP4, assembly GCF_002256045.1. Lineage (NCBI taxonomy): Bacteria > Pseudomonadati > Pseudomonadota > Gammaproteobacteria > Pseudomonadales > Pseudomonadaceae > Pseudomonas > Pseudomonas sp. PGPPP4. Next base: position 516,709 of record NZ_NKID01000004.1, on the reverse strand, counting down.
CGCAGACGGCGGTCGGCATTGGCTTTGAGGCGCAGGCGAGGCAGGGTCATGAAGGTCTCCGGCGAAGGGGGCAAAAGCGCGGAATTATAGCGCAAAGCCACCCGCCCGGGCCGGCCGTCAGTCCCGCTGGCTGACCTCGATGTCGCTCAGTCCGGCTTCCTGGGCGCGCCGGGCGATGCTCGGCTGGGCATGGCGTTCCCAGGGCGCATCCACCACCACCTGGGGTTCCTCGACGTGCTTGATCAGCAACTGCAGCACGGCTTCCTCTTCGGTGACCGGCTCGAAGCTCTCCAGGTCGTGGGTGAGGGGCTCGCCGTTGAAGCGGTAACTGATCTGGTAGTGGTGCAGGGTCTGCATGGGGGTACCTCGGCAGCGGGGGATAAGCGATGGACCCCGCGAGGCGGCCGCGGTTGCGTCAGCCGCCGAGGGTGTCGAGGATCGGGCACTCGGGGCTGGCGTCGCCATGGCAGCAGGAGACCAGCTCGCCGAGGGTGCTGCGCAGCCGGGTCAGTTCGGCGATCTTCAGATCCAGCTCGGCGATGTGCCGCTTGGCCAGCGCCTTGACGTCGGCACTGGCGCGTTGCCGGTCCTGCCAGAGGCTGAGCAACTGGCGGATCTCTTCCAGACTGAAGCCCAGCTCCCGCGAGCGGCGGACGAAGGCCAGCACCCGCAGGTCTTCGGCGCCGTACTGGCGATAGCCGCTGTCGGTCCGTCCGGCGGGGGCCAGCAAGCCGATCCGCTCGTAGTAGCGCAGCATCTTGGCGGTGAGCCCGCTGGCCTTGGCGGCCTGACCGATGTTCATGAGGGGAGGTCTCCGGACGGGCGCCAGCGGCCGAGCAGCAGGGCATTGGCCAGGACACTGACGCTGGAAAAGGCCATGGCGGCGCCGGCATAGACCGGGTCGAGCAGACCCAGGGCGGCCAGCGGCAGGCCGATGACATTGTAGATGAAGGCCCAGAACAGATTCTGGCGGATCTTGCGCTGGGTACGGCGGGCGATGTCCAGCGCCGCGACGACCTGGCGCGGGTCCTCCTGCAAGAGGGTGATGCCAGCCGCGTGGCGCGCGGCGGCGGTGCCCGAGCCCATGGCGATGCCCAGCTCCGCGGCGGCCAGCGCCGGGGCGTCGTTGAGGCCGTCACCGACCATGGCCACGCCGCCCCGGGTCGCCTGCAGCCGGGCCACCAGGGCGGCCTTGTCGGCGGGCAGCACCTCGGCCTCCCACTGGGTGATGCCCAGGGCCGCGGCCACCTGGCGGGCGCTGCCACGGTTGTCACCGGTCAGCAGCCAGCTGTCGATGCCGTCGCGGCGCAGCTGGGCAATGGCCGCGGCAGCACCCGGGCGCAGCGCATCGCCAAAGGCCAGCAGCCCCAGCACCCGCGGCTGGCTGCCGCCTTCCAGCAGCCAGGACAGGGTCAGCCCCTGGTCTTCCCAGGCGCGGGCGGTCTCGGCTAGGCCGCCGGCGTCCGACCCCTGTTCGGCCAGCAACCGGGCATTGCCCAGCAGCAGCGGGCGGGTCTGCCAGTGGCCTTGCAGGCCACGGCCGGGGAGGGCGCGGACGTCTTGGGCCGGTGGGGTGTCCAGGCCGCGCTCGCGACAGGCCAGCAGCACGGCGGCGGCCAGAGGGTGCTCGCTGCCGCGTTGCAGGCTGCCGGCCAGACTCAGCAAGTCGGCTTCCTCGATGCCGGGAGCCGTGGCCAGCTGGCAGAGGCGCAACTGGCCGGCGGTCAGGGTGCCGGTCTTGTCGAAGACCACGGTGGTGATGCCCTGGGCACGCTCCAGGGTCTCGGCGTCCTTGATTAGGATGCCGTGGCGCGCCGCCACCCCGGTACCGGCCATCAGGGCGGCGGGTGTGGCCAGTCCCAGGGCACAGGGGCAGGCGATGACCAAGACTGCCACCGCGGCGAGCAGACTGGACTCCAGGGCGTGGCCGCTCAGCAGCCAGCCGAGCAGGGTGACCAGGGCCAGGCTCACCACCACCGGCACGAACACCCGGCTGATCCGATCCACCAGCTGCTGGATGGGCGCCTTGGTGGCCTGGGCGTCTTCCACCAGGCGGATGATGCCGGCCAGCACCGTCTCGCCACCCAGGGCGGTGACCTCGATCTGCAGATTGCCCTCGCCGTTGATGGCGCCCCCCACCACCTCGTCACCGGGGCCCTTGGCGACCGGGCGGCTTTCGCCGGTGAGCAGGGCTTCGTCCACCTGGCTTTCGCCCTGCAGGATGCGGCCGTCGGCGGGGATGCGCTCGCCCGGGCGCAGCTGCAGGCGGTCGCCCAGGCGCAGGCGATTCAGGGCGACCTCTTCTTCCTGGCCGGCCGCATCCAGGCGCCGGGCGCTTTCCGGGCGCAGGGCTTCCAGGGCGCGCAGGGCCGCGCCGGTGCGGCGCTTGGCGCGGGTCTCCAGGTATTTGCCCAGGCGCACCAGGGCGATGACCATGGCCGCCGTCTCGAAATAGAGATGGGGGCTGTCCTTGACCAGCCAGAGATAGAGGCTCAGGCCATAGGCGGCGCTGGTGCCCAGGGCGACCAGCACATCCATGTTGCCGCTGCGGGCGCGCAGGGCATGCCAGGCACCGCGATAGAAGCGCGCGCCGACGATGAACTGCACCGGCGTCGCCAGCAGGAATTGCAGCCAGGCGGGCGGCATCAGGTGCCAGCCGAAGGGCGCCAGCAGCATGGGCAGGATCAGCGGTGCGGTCAGCAGCAGCGCCAGGGTCAATTCGAGATGCTCCCAGGGCATCCCCTGACGCGCCGGGGCTGAACGCTCGTCTTCGGCGCGGCGATCCTGGGCGCCGTAGCCGGCGGCCTCCACCGCGGCGATCAGGGGCTGGGTGTCGACCGCGGCCAGGGTCCTGATCCGCGCTCTTTCGCTGGCCAGATTGACCTCCGCGGCCAAGACCCCGGGTACCGCGCGCAGGGCCTTTTCGATCCGCCCGGCGCAGTTGGCGCAGCTCATGCCGGACAGCGCCAGGTCATGCTCGGCCTCGGCCACCCGGTAGCCGGCGGCGGTGATGGCTTCGGCCAGCGCCGGCGCCGCGTCGCCCGGTGCGCTGACATGGGCCTTTTCGCTGGCCAGGTTGACGCCGGCCGCGCTGACCGCCGGGACCTTCTGCAGGGCGCGCTCGACCCGACCGGCGCAGGCCGCGCAGGTCATGCCGCTGATGGAGAGTTCGAATTCGTGCATGGGCACCTCCTGATACCAGTGTTGACCTTGACCTCGGGTCAAGGTCAACACTGGAACCCGGTCCTGGCGCTAACGTCAGGAGAAAGAGGTCAAGACAGACAGGAGCAGACCATGCATGTCATCAAGGTGATCGGAATGAGTTGCGCCCACTGCGTGAGCGCCATCGAGGCCGCGGTCCTCAAGGTGGACAATCGCGCCCGGGTGGAGGTGGATCTGCAGGCGGGCGAGGTGCGCATCGACAGCGCCGAGGTGGCTGCGCCCTTTCGCGCGGCCATCGAGCAGGCGGGCTATACCGTCGGCGACTGAACCCAGTCGCGCACGATGGCGCGGAAGAAGGTGGTGAACACCTGATCGGCGGCCAGCAGCGGGGCGAAGGTCTGTTCGTCGCGCAGCAGGTCCGAGAGGGTACCGAGAAACAGGCTGTGCAGCATCCGGCTGGCCAACTGCGGCGTCACGCCCGGCTGCAGGCGATGCGCCTGGGCGGTGAAGAGGGCGTCGGTGATGCGGATGAATTGCCGCAGGAACTGCAGATCGCGTTCTTCGGCCTCGCGCAGCTCCTCGGTGAATTCGCAGCGGTGCAGCAGGATGGTCATCACCCGCTGCTCCCGGCCGGGCTGGGTGAATTTCGTCATGCCTTCGATGCACAGCTTGAACAGCCGTTGCAGGCTGTCTTCCTCGCCGTCGACGCGCAGGCGCTCGGTCAGTTCGTCGGCCGGGATCCTTATCTGGCTAAGCATTTCGTGGAACAGGTGGGCCTTGTTCTGGAAATGCCAGTACACTGCACCCCGGGTGACGCCGCATTCGCGGGCGATCATTTCCAAGCTGGTACGCGCCACGCCATTGGTCAGGAACAGGGCTTCCGCCGCATCGAGAATGGCTTGGCGGGTCTGTTCGGCTTCTTCTTTCGTACGACGCATGGGCGATCTGACTGGCAGTGGGTCTGCCACGCAGTCTAGCGCGCCTCGCCGCTTTTACAAACATGATTGTATGTAACTGCGTGACACTTCCGCTTCCATCGGATCAGGCTTCATGACCTTTCGCTTATTGTTGATTCTCGGGGCCCTCTCGGCCTTCGCTCCCTTCGCCATCGACATGTACCTGCCCAGCTTCCCCTCGCTGGCCCGGTCGTTCGCCACCGATATCGAACACGTGCAGCTGAGTCTGGCGGTGTATTTCGCCGGTCTCGCCAGCGGCCAGCTGTTCTATGGCCCCCTGGCGGATCGCTTCGGCCGCCGCCTGCCACTGCTGATCGGCATCGGCCTGTTCTGCCTGGCCTCGCTGGGCTGTGCCCTGGCGCCCAGCCTGCCCTGGCTGATCGCCGCGCGCTTCGTCCAGGCCCTGGGCGGCTGCGCCGGCATGGTGATCGCGCGGGCCGTGGTGCGGGATCTCTGCGAGCCGATGGCCGCGGCGCGGGCCTTTTCGCAGATCATGCTGGTGACCGGCATCGCGCCCATCATCGCGCCCTTCGCCGGCAGTCTGCTGCTCAGCACCTTTGGCTGGCAGGCGATCTTCGTCAGCCTGGCGCTGTTCGCCGCCGCCTGCGGCACCGCGGTGGCGCTGTGGCTGCCCGAATCCCTGCCAGCGCACCATCCGCGGCCGCCGTTGCGGGGCGCCTTGCGCAACTACCTACGGCTGCTGCGCGATCGCACCTTCATCGGCCATACCCTGACCGGCGGCATCGCCATGGCCGGGATGTTCGCCTACATCTCCGGCTCGCCCTTCGTGCTGATCGAACTCTATGGCGTCGCGCCCGAGCACTATGGCTGGGTATTCGGCCTCAACGCCGGCGGCTTCATCCTGCTCGGGCAGCTCAATGCCCGCCTCGTGGTCCGCCAGGGACCGGCCTTCTGGCTGCGCCGCGCGGTGGTGGCCTATGCCGCGGCGGGACTGGTCCTGCTGCTGGTGGGCGCCTTCCAGCCCAAGGCGCTGCCGGTGCTGATGATCCCGCTGTTCTGCGCCATCGCCCTGCTCGGCGGCATCGTGCCCAACGCCTCGGCCTGCGCCCTGGCCGGGCAGGGCGCCAATGCCGGCAGTGCCTCGGCGCTGATGGGCAGCCTGCAATTCATCCTGGCCGCGCTGGCCTCCAGCAGCGTGGGCGCGCTGCACAATGGCACCGTGGTGCCCATGTGCGCGGTGCTGGCGCTCTGCGCGGTGGCCACCGCGCTCATGGCGCGCTGGACCCACAGCCGCACGCCTGCCTGAAGCGGAGTGGATTTTTCCCGGTCGGGCGGGTCAGATAGGCGAACCCTCACACTTCCAGGGACGCCGACATGACCTTCGCCTACTGGTGCATCTTCCTCGTCTACCTCGTGCCCTATGGCGCGGCCTACTATGCCAAGTTCAAGGGCAGCGGCTTCACGCCCGAGGACAACCGGGATCCGCGCAGCTTTCTCGGCAAGCTGGAAGGGGCCCGGGCCCGGGCCAATGCCGCCCAGCAGAACGCCTTCGAGATCAATCCGCTGTTCGCCGCCGCGGTGATCGTCGCCCACGTCACCGGTGGCGCCGAGCAGGGCACCATCAACTTCTGGGCCTTTCTCTTCCTGCTCAGCCGTATCGCCTACACCTGGCTGTACATCCGCGATCACGCCACCCGCCGCTCGCTGGTCTGGGCTGGCGGCATGTTCTGCTGCCTCTGCCTGTTCATCGCCGCGGCCTGAGTGCGACCTCGCTGCCGGTCTTGACCGGCGGCGACGGCTGTAGCTTCATTAGCGCCCTATCTTTCTCGGCTGGACGCCTGCATGACGTCTCCTTCGCCCGCCCAGCAGGTGCTGGGGCATTTTGCTGAGCTCGCCCAGAGCCGTGGCTACACCCTGGATGCCGCGCAACAGGCCGCCATCGACCGTTTCGCCCAGCTCGCCGACGAGCTGCTGCGCCCGCGGCTGTTCCGCCGCCAGGCGCCGCGCAGCCTCTATCTCTGGGGCCCGGTAGGGCGCGGCAAGAGCTTTCTGCTGGACGGCTTCTTCGCCGCCCTGCCATTCGCCGAAAAGCGCCGGGTGCATTTCCACGCCTTCTTTCGCGAACTGCACGAGCGGATGTTCCGCCAGCCGCCTGGCGGCGACACCCTGGCAGCCAGCCTGGACGAGCTACTGGAAGGTTGCCGACTGCTCTGCTTCGATGAATTCCATGTGCATGATATCGGCGATGCCATGCTCATCACCCGGCTGTTCAAGGCCTTGTTCAGCCGCGGCGTGGTGCTGATCACCACCTCCAACTATCCGCCCGAGGGGTTGCTGCCCAATCCGCTCTACCACGAGCGCTTCCTGCCGGCGATCCGGCTGATCGAGACGCGCATGGACATCCTCTCGGTGGCCGGTCCCCAGGATTATCGCGGCGCCAGTCCCGCCGAGCCCGATCCCTTCGGCGTCGGCGCCTATCTCTGGCCGGGCACTCCGGCGCAGCGCCAGGCGCTGGGGCTGCCGCCGCTGGCGCAGACCAGGATCGAGGTGCCGGTGGGGCATCGCAGCCTGCCCGCCGTCAGCGCCGCGGATGGCCTGCTGCACTTCAGCTTCGCCGAGCTCTGCGAAGGCCCCACCGCGGTCCTCGACTACCTGACCCTGAGCGAAAGCTGGCCGCGCTGGCTGCTCGACGCGGTGCCGCCGCTGCGCGACGCCAGCCCCGCCGCCCGGCAGCGGTTCATCAATCTGGTGGATGTGCTCTACGACCGTCGCCTGGCGCTGTTCCTGGTCAGCGCCGCGCCCCTCGACGAGACCCTGGCCGACAGCGACATCGCCGACATGTCGCGGACGCGGAGTCGGCTGTCCCAGCTGCGGCAGATCGGACCGGATTAACGCTCGGCCTTCAGCTGCGCACCTTCCAGATGCCAGCGGCGCTGCTCGGCCGAGGCGCCGTCGACGTCGTTGACCCGGCGTAGTTGATAGTGGCCGCTGAAGGTCTGGCGGGTGCCGTCGACCAGGCGCGCCCTGACCGTCACCGGGACGCTGACATGGCTCGAACCAGCCGCCCCCTCGACCGGACCCGGTTGGCCGAGGGTCACCTGCACGCTGCGGGTCCGGGCATAGCCCTGGCGGAATTTCTCGTAGCTGTTGCCGGGCTGGCCGTCCAGGCCCCACTGCTGCCAGGCGGTGCCATAGTCCCGGGCATCCAGTGCCTGGTAATAACGCTGGACCACGGCCGCCGCCGCCTCGGCGCTGCTGGGCAGCGGACCACAACCCGGCTCCCTGGCCGCTTCGCCATCGCCGAACAGGGCGCAGCTGCGGGCGATCTCGTCCTGCATCAGGGCGCAGCTATTGGCGGCGTTGCACGGCGGATGGGTGGCGGGGGAGAGCGCCCGGCAGCGGGTGGCCAGGGCCTGCGCTGGCTGCCGTCCGAGTTCCTGAGCGCAACTGCGCGGTGGGCGCTCTGCGGCGGCCAGGGCGCCAGTGGCGAGGGACAGCAGCAGGGCAGGGCAGAGCAGCCAGCGCGGGGGCATCGACGCGATCCTCGGGCAAAGCCCCAGCCTAGCAGGCCGGGTCTCTGTTGAAAAAAAGCCCGCGGCGGTCATCCGTCGTCTGGCCACCTGGCTGACGTAAAATCGTCATGCAGGCGGCGCAGGGTGGATGGATCCCGTGTCGGAGTTCGCCCCATGCCTTCGTCCAGTCCAGCCGCTTCCCTGTCGCCGTTGTCCCATCCCCTGCACAGTTCGCGCAAACCCGGTCCGCTGCGGATCGTGCTGTTCATCGTGCTGCTGCTGACCGGTCTGGCGGTGACCCTCGGCGGTATCCACAACGACGTCAGCGACACCCAGTCCCCGCCCACCACCTGGCTGCCCTTCGCCGGGCTGGCGCTGGCGCTGGTGATCGCCCTCGGCTTCGAATTCGTCAACGGCTTCCACGACACCGCCAACGCCGTGGCCACGGTCATCTACACCCACTCGCTGCCGCCCAACGCGGCAGTGCTCTGGTCCGGCTTCTGCAACTTCCTCGGGGTGCTGTTCTCCAGCGGTGCGGTGGCCTTCAGCGTCATCGCCCTGCTGCCGGTGGACCTGGTGGTGGAGATGGGCGCGGGTAAGGGCTTCGCCATGATCTTCGCCCTGCTGATCGCCGCCATCATCTGGAATCTCGGCACCTGGTGGCTGGGCTTGCCGGCGTCCTCGTCCCATACCCTGATCGGCTCCATCATCGGCGTCGGCCTGATGCACGCCTGGCTCGGCGGCCTGGATGGCAGCAGTGGCGTAGACTGGGGCCAGGTGGCCAAGGTCGGCTATGCGCTGCTGTTCTCGCCACTGATCGGCTTCGTCTGCGCGGCACTGCTGCTGGTGCTGCTCAAGCGGATCGTGCGCGACCAGACGCTCTACCAGGAGCCGAAAAGCGCCGAGCCGCCGCCGCCGTGGATCCGCGGCCTGCTGATTCTGACCTGTACCGGGGTGTCCTTCGCCCATGGCTCCAACGACGGCCAGAAGGGCATGGGGCTGATCATGCTGATCCTGGTCGGCGCCCTGCCGACCGCCTATGCGCTCAATCGAGCCGTGCCCGCCACCGCGACGCCGGCTTTCGCCGCCGTGGCCGAGGTCACCGCCAGCGGGCTGCGCCAGGCGGCGCCCCAGACCGCGCCGGCCGATCCCCATGGGGTGCTGCTGGAGTTCGTGCGCAAGCGGCAGAGCAATCCCGAGGTGCTACCCGCGCTGGCGGCCATCACCGATGACATCGCCCACGAGGTGCGCCAGTACGGCGCCCTCAACAACGTGCCGGCGCAAAGCATGCCCAACGTGCGCAACGCCATGTACCTGGCTTCGGAATCCATCCGCCTGCTGGAAAAGGAGCACCTGCCGGGGCTGGCGCCCAAGGCGCAGGAGGACCTCAAGGAGTTCAAGCGGCAGATCGACCAGGCCACCCGTTTCATCCCGCTGTGGGTCAAGATGGCGGTGGCCATCGCCCTGGGCCTGGGCACCCTGGTCGGCTGGCGGCGCATCGTCGTCACCGTCGGCGAGCGCATCGGCAAGACCCACCTGACCTATGCCCAGGGCGCCTCGGCGGAACTGGTGGCCATGGGCACCATCGGCGCGGCGGACGCCTTCGGCCTGCCGGTCTCCACCACCCATGTGCTCTCGTCCGGGGTGGCCGGGACCATGGCCGTCAACGGTTCCGGACTGCAGTGGGCGACGGTGCGCAATCTGCTGCTGGCCTGGGTGCTCACCCTGCCGGTGGCCATGGCGCTGTCCGCTTTACTGTACTGGCTGCTGGTGCAGCTGTTCTGACACGGCTTCGGTCAGACAGCGGCGGAATAGCGCCACGGCGGGCAGATCGCGTCCCGCGTGGCGGGCGATGACCTGCAATTCACGGTGGAAGGTAAGGGCGCCCAGGGACAGCCGGCGCACCCGCGGATGCTCCAGCCAGAGGCCGGCGCAGGGCACCAGGGCCACGCCCAGGCCGTGCTCGACCATCTTGACGATGGCATCGAGTTCGTCGAGTTCGAGCACTTGGCGCACCGCCAGGCGCTGCTCGCGCAGAAAGGCGCTGACCCGCCGGCCGCCAAAGGAGTGGCGGTCGTAGCGGATGAAGGGCTGGGTTTCCAGCAGCAGGCGCGGATCGTCGCCGGGCAGGTCCGGCGGGGCGATGAGCACGAAGGGTTCCTGCAGCAGGGTGGTGGCGTGCAGCTCCTTGGGCAGTTCGAAGGGCGGGCGGATGAGGATGGCCAGATCCAGTTCGCCGGCATCCACCTGGCTGAGCAGGGCCAGCGAGACGCCGGGCACCAGCCGCGGCTCCAGGCGCGGCGCCTGCTGGCGCAGTCGCACCAGGGTGCCGGGCAGTAGGCCGGTCTGGACGCTGGCGATGGCGCCGATGCGCAACTCGCCCTGGATCTCCTCGCCGGCGCCCGCCATGCGCGCATAGGTGGCGAGCATCTCCTCGGCCAGCGGCAGGGCGCGACGCCCGGCGGCATTGAGCAGGGCGCTGCGGCCATTGCGGTCGAACAGCTTCACGCCCAGATGCTGCTCAAGGTTGCGGATCTGGGCGCTCACCGCCGAGGGCGTGAGGCCCACGTGCAACCCGGCCGCGGCAAAGCTGCCATGGCGGGCCACGGCGAGCAGGGTCTTGAATTCGCGAAGCATGGGGGTGGCCTGCAGTCCGGGGCGATCACTGTAGCGAGTCCGGCTGGCGAGCAACAAAATTTTTGTCGCTCGGAGGCAGGAAAATGCGCTTCATGCACATGAAAACCTGGGGTGAGAATGGCGGCATCCCCCCTCAACAGGATTTCCCCTCATGGCCCTGTCGCCCTTTCACCTCGCCATCCCCGTCTACGACCTGGCCGCCGCCCGGCATTTCTATGGCGACGTCTTCGGCCTCGCCGAGGGTCGCTCCAGTGACCACTGGGTCGACTTCGACTTCTATGGCCACCAGCTGGTGATCCATGAGCATCCCAAGACCGCGTCCCAGGAAGAGGCCCACACCAACGCCGTGGACGGCCACAACGTGCCGGTACCGCACTTCGGCATCGTGCTGGGCTGGGACGAATGGGAAGCCCTGGCCGATCGCCTGCGAGCGCGTGAAACCAAGTTCGTCATCGAGCCCTATATCCGCTTCCAGGGTCAGGTCGGCGAGCAGGCCACCATGTTTCTCTTCGACCCCTGCGGCAATGCCCTGGAGTTCAAGGCCTTCAAGGACATGAGCCAGCTGTTCGCCAAATAGCAGCTATGGCTACCGTTGTGCGATTGCTCGCTTGGTTTCATGGTCGACCGGTCCGCCGCCCGTCGGTGTTCTGCTATACGGAGGTATGGGCGAGGATCTAATAGCACTACCCCGTGGCGACTTGATTCCTAGTGAGGCCGCTGCTGTCTCTACTATCACGTCAGGTATAAAACGTCCTGCGCGGCTACATGCTTAACTAAGCGCCTATTGCTGTGCGGCAGCCTAGCGGCTCCTATACCAGAGCCGACCGCTCGAGCGGCCGGCTTACCAGCCGCCAATATCAGAGCTCACTTTCTACCTGCTGAAGCCGCGCTAGTACCGTACGCATGTCGATTGGGCTCGTCGGCGTATGGAACCCTAAGGCCCGATAATCCAGTCTCCAGTGCAAAGCATTCGTACCGGGCCGACGGTCACGAGTAAATAGCCCGAGTTCTTCCAAAATAGCCGCCAATTTGCTGCTGTGAGGCGCAGGCTTACCGGTGGCTTTGAAATAAGCGGTACCCAAACCCATACGCGCCTTTCCTGTAGCGACGGTGTCAGCCTGATTGGCAAGAGGGAAAGGCGTCTCGCCAAACTCATTACGCAGAATCGTCAGCGTGGCGTCAAGTTCATCTGCTCTGAAACGGACGCCTTGTTGGACGAGAATAGATTCCTTTTCGAGGCGATAATGAAAGGACTTGCTACGGCTCTTTGTGAAACATTCATTCCACGTCAACTCATCGCTTAGGGCTTCTTGCGGATGCATCGCATCAAGATCGCTATGGAGATCGTAACCTATCATGAACAGGGCAGCTTCTAGGGCACGCAGACGCTTAGCTAGCTGCCCGAGTTGATCAAATTTGCTGCTTCTACCAGCATCGCTCTCGAGCACTGCCAAGAGCAACCAACTTGCCTTGAGATTCCATTCGGCATAGGAGCGGCCGGACCTCAGACGCGGGAAGTGCAATGATCCGCGCGCGGGATCACGTAGCGTGGAGCTACGCGCTCCGATAGCAGTTTTGGCAGGGGCCCAAGGGAAACTCAGTTCAGCAGGAGTCTGCAATATGCCCTGCTGTTCACAGAACAGCGTGACTGCCAATCCGAGCGCTGCAGCGACGCGACTGTCGTATATGACCAGATCATCGCAGAGCAACGAATAAACTTTGCTCATGCCAGAATTGAAACGCAATGGTGCATTTGCTTCCAAAAACTGCAGTTGCTCAGTGTTAGCGGCGTTCAAGCCGTTGCGTACGCGAATGAGCGTATTGGCCAGCCCCTTTTCATTGGTCATCAGCCAACTGACGTTACCGTTCCGCACGCCACCCCATGCCATAACGTCTACCGCAGCAGAGCGAGCAAGGGTGTCGTCCGAGTGGAGGTCAATGGCATTCCGCAATGCCAGGCGCAAGCGGTCCAGAATTTGGACATTGGTAGAGAAGTCGGCAGCCAGCGCTCCAGATTGTGGCCAGCGGTATTGGCAATAAGCGTCGTAAAGGCTCATGCATTGCCAATGCGTTTTCGTCCGTCGCTGTAGATAGCTGCGGGCAAAGGTTTTGTTGTCGAGGTTGGTACCTAGCCACTCGACGAATCTCTGGATGACCGGCAACGCAAGGTAATCAGCTTTTTTCACTTGAAATTCCTTTTCCCGAACGGCTGACATCGAGCAGTAAATTTTGGCATAGATTGGTTCCGGGGGCTTGCTAAAACGTTGTCATTGTCTTCAATGTAGCGACATTTTCTGTCGTCGGGAATCAAGAGATGAATCTGCGCCAGCGTGGCGAATCGCTGCTCAAGATACTGCCGCCCAAGGCACAGGCATTGGAAACCACCACGCTCTATAAACGGCTATGCGAACAGGGTGCCAAGGTCAGCCTGCGGACTTTTCAGCGCAACCTTGAGCGCTTGGCGCAGGACTATCCTCACATTCACTGCGAAAGGGTGGGTAACAGCTATCGCTGGTGGGCGGACAAGTCCATCTCTCGTTGGACCTTGCTACCCACCGACGCCATGAATCTGGTCATGCTGATGGATCATGCGACGCGCTTCGGTATGCGGGCCCAAGTAGAAAAGCTGGCACCGCTATACGACTACGCTCAGTCAATCCTCAAAAATGCACGGCCGACGGCTGATTGGAGCAAAAAAGTTATCAGCACTACTCGCTTCATCACGCTACAGCCTGGGCGGATTGAACCTCAGGTGCTGATAGAGCTGCAAAAAGCCCTGCTTGATGACTATTCCGTAGAAGCGAGCTACCTAAAGCGAGGTGCGAGTGAGGCTAGGACGTATCGCCTAAAACCGTTGGGGTTGTCCTATCAGGACTCCAACCTATACCTGTCTTGTGTCTTTGAAGGGTATCGCTCTGGTGATCCGATCAGAGCTCTACCGCTACACCGCTTCGCCAGTGTCAAAACGATTCGACAGGAGATTCCCGGTCCTCTCTCGTTCGATATCGAATCGCTTCAAGCAAAACGCAGCCTGATAGATCTGAAGTCAAAGGAGCCGGTTTTTCTAAAGCTGAGGATCTCTCGAGAGCTTCATGAGCGCTTGAAGGAGAATCCGCTGACGACGGACCAGCAGCTATGGCAGGACGAAACCGAACGCCGCTACTGGAGTGGATCGTTGTACCTTTCCCAGGGACTCTCTCTGTGGTTACTAAGCCAAGGCGATGGCCTAGAGGTTTTGGAGCCTGAGGATCTTAGACGTGAGATGGCTCTAACTGCAGCACGCATGGCTGCACTTTATAGAACGTGAGGGTCACACGACAAAAAGTGTCGCGTATTGACGGAAAAATCCCCTTCATTCTTTAGGAGATTCGTCATGCGTCACTACCATGTCCGTCTGCAACGCGTCAAAGCTAATGCTGGCCCGAGTGCTGGATTCATCATCACAGTCGACGCGGTCAGCTCTGATATGGCCAGAATTACGGCAGAAGCCCGGTACCCAGGCTATCGCTGCCTAAGTACCCCCACCTTGGCGCGCTACCAATGATCCACGATCCTAACCAGCGCATGATGACAAAGACTCCCATATTGTTGATCTGGGTCGAAGGTATTGAGGACGTGCGTTGGTGGAAGCTGCGTCTAGGACAGGTAAGGATACCAGCTAAGGGTTTTAACTATCCAATGGTCGATGTTCGTTGCTGGAACACCGATCTGCCCGAAAGGGTTCAAGACATTCATGTTATCGATGCCCAGCGTCTTCCCGTGAATCGGAACGACCACTTGAGACAGTACTTCGCTCAGCCCAATTTACACACTTTTGGCGAGTCGGATATCAGCCACCCTCATCTCCAGAAATGGCCGAGCGAGGCGGCCCTCGCTGCATATTTGGAGCGACTCATTGCCAATTTTAAAGGCTTGGCGCTGTTTGGATTATCGTGGTCCGATTATCTGCTTCATCAACGGCAAAAGGGATATCGTCTCGGTGGACGTGCTCTTGGCAGCAGCTGGCAGGGATTACTGAAAATGCTGTGGCTCCACTGTAAACGGCCTCGCCAATTGACGTCGGTAATCCTGTTTCTCAAGGGGAACTCGACGCTCGGCGACTATGCTGTTGTCTGTCAACAGTTGGAGGAGCATCTTTCTAAACACTGTTTGACGACTGTTAGTATCTTAGCTAGCGAAGAGACTGAGTGCTCCATCGTTTACCAACTGACGATGGAGCAATACTCAGAGAACTAGAACGGTCGCCATGCCGGACAGCGCGACCTATCCAGGAACTGCAGGTCTCTATCAGGATAGCGCTGCCACTGACGTAGCAGGACATGGTTGATCAACCTCATACGGCGCTGCTCGGGACGACGAAATTTCCGCGGCGGCGGCTCTCGCCAAGTTCGGTAGTTATCTCCATGAAAACGCGCGAGACGTTTGCGTACATGGCTGGATTGATCGCACCATTCATTCGGATCTATGTCCCACAGCGCTTCGGCGTAGGCATAAAAGCAACGGCGCCTTCGACAAGTTCGGCTCATGTCATGACTCTCGATATCAGAAGAATGTCATGGCTACTCCTCGAAAATGGTCTGATTACCTCTAACAACGACTAGCTTTTCAAAAACAAGCGACGTTTTCTGTCGTGGAGCGTTGACCTTCGTTCAGCTGACGGTTAAATGGTTAGGGTAATGTGCCACCGGTTGCTGAGGCGTTTGGCATCACGAATGTGCATACGGACTTCCTCGTGGTTCCACTTTGGGTGTCGACGATGTACCGGTGCTCTAGGTCTGTGGCATAACGCCGTAACAGGTATCGTCGCGGTTGCGGCATCTACGCCATCTCTCACTATCCCGGACACATGCTGGTGATAGATCAATGTTCGGACGCCTTCGGCTAGCGCGGCGGCGCTTCGTGTGCCGTAGGATCTACGGCGGGCGCCAGTGAATTTAAGTCCTGTCGCCGGGAAGGTTGATGGCCGAAGCCTAGGCAAACGCTCGTCCAACCGCCATCCTTGAAGCCTTGCCCCGTCGCCCGGTTGCCGCCATGAATGCCCGCCAGCCCTTTCTCGATCCCTATCACCAGACCATCCGCCAGCTGTCCGATCGCATCGTCGCGGCCCAGGCGCCGATCCGCATCCTCGATGCGGTGAAGTGGGACGATGGGGTGCGCCAGGGTTTTCTGGAGGGCAAGGGCAAGCGCCTGCCGGCGGTGGATCGCGCCTTCTACGAGGGGCGGCCGCTGGGCTTCGACGGCGATGCGCTCAAGGGCGAATTCCAGAGCATCGAGCGCGAGGTCACCCGCCAGCTCGGCCAGTTCAATCCGGTCGGCCAGATCATGAGGCGCATGTGCCGCGAGTACCGCATGGTGATCCGCATGCTGCAGGCGCGCGGCACCCCGGACTTCGGCCTGATCTCCCAGGAGCTCTATGGCGCGGCCTCGGATGCCTTCCATGCTGGCGATCCGACCCTGGCCGACCTGGGCATGATGATGTCCAGCTACCTGGACAACATCGCCCATCGCGGCGCCCTGGAAGACGAACCCAAGACCCTTACCGCCAAGGACGCCGTGCCCATCCTGCAGGCGCGCCTCAATCGGGTCTTCGGTGAGACGGAAGGCACCATCCGGGTGTTCGAATCCGATGGCATCGTCGCCGATGCCGCGGCCGGCGCCGACTACATCAAGGTGCGCGCCGACGCCCTGTTCAACGAACGCGACGTTCGGGCGCTGGAGGTCCACGAGGGCCTGGTGCACGTCGGCACTACCCTCAATGGCCAGAACCAGCCGATCTGCACCTTTCTGGCCAAGGGCCCGCCATCCTCCACCGTGACCCAGGAAGGCCTGGCGATCCTCATGGAGGTGATCGCCTTCGCCTCCTATCCGACCCGGCTGCGCAAGCTGACCAATCGCACCCGCGCCATCCACCTGGCCGAGGACGGCGCCGATTTCCTCGAGGTCTTCCGCTTCTTCCAGGAACAGGGCTACGACCTGGAATCGGGCTACCAGAACGCCAGCCGGGTGTTTCGCGGCTCGACGCCCACGGGGCTGCCCTTCACCAAGGACCTGTCCTATCTCAAGGGTTTCATCCTGATCTACAACTACATCCAGCTGGCGGTGCGCAAGGGCAAGCTGGAGCAGATCCCGCTGCTGTTCTGCGGCAAGACCACCCTGGAAGACATGCGCATCCTGCGCCAGCTGGTGGACGAGGGCGTGGTGGTGCCGCCCAAGTACCTGCCGGCGCAATTCCAGGACCTCAACGCCCTGGCGGCCTGGATGTGCTTCTCCAACTTCCTCAACCACCTGAGTCTGGATCGGATCGAGGCGGACTACGCCAATATCCTCTGAGCGCCTATCCAGGCGCTGACATGAAAAAGCCCCGGCGGACCGGGGCTTTTTCGTTTTAGGGCTGCGCGGGTATCACTCGCCCTTGAAGGCTGCCGCGATGCTGCGTTCGCCGTCGCGCGGGTCATCCGATCGCTCCGGCACGAAGGCCAGGGCGCGATTGAGGGCGCCGCAGGCTTCCAGGCCGCTGGCGCGGGCGATGGCTTCGGCCACGGCGCTGCCGGGGATGGTCTCGTCGCGCAGCAGCTGGTCGGTGATGTCGTCCAGCGCCGGCTTGAGTTCGGTGATAAGCGCCAGGCAGCGATGATCCAGGCTGTGCAGCAGCTGATCGGCAGCGGCGATGCTGGGCGCGGCGTCGAAGTCGATACCGGCATCGCGCAGGGCCTGCAGGCTGAGCAGCGAGCCGCTCGGACCCATGCCCAGGGAAGCGACCATGGACAGCGCCAGCTTGGAGGCTTCCTGCAGATCCTGGGCGGCGCCCGAGGAGACCTCGTTGAAATACAGTTGCTCGGCGCAGCGACCGGCCAGCAGCATCTGGATGCGGCCTTCGAGTTCCGACTTCAGGTGCAGGCGCTTGTCTTCGGTGGGGGTGATCAGGGTCACGCCGAGGGCCTGGCCACGCGGCAGCAGGGTGACCTTTTCCACCCGACCGACGTTGAGCACCGCGGCGACCAGGGCATGACCGGCTTCGTGCACGGCGATGCGAGTGCGCTCGGCCGAACCCAGCGGGGTGACACCGACCGGTTGCTCGCCGATGCGGCAGGTCTCGATGGCTTCGACGAAGTGCGCCATGGTCACGGCGCTGGCGTTCTCGCGCGCGGCCAGCAAGGCGGCGTGGTTGCTGATATAGGCGATGGCCGCCGGGGTCAGGCCCACGGTGCCGCGGGAGAGGGCGGCCAGATCCAGTTCGCCCTGGCAGGGCAGCTTGCCGGCATAGAGTTCGAACAGCGCGCGGCGGTCTTCCAGGCTCGGCAGCGGCACGGCGATAGTGCGGTCGAAGCGACCTTCACGGCGCAGCGCCGGATCCAGCGAATCGGCGAAGTTGGTGGCACCCAGCACCAGCACGCCGCTGGTGCCGTCGAAGCCGTCCAGCTCGGTGAGGAACTGGTTGATGATGCGGTTGGCCTCGGCATCGCTGGAGCGCGACTGCTCGGCGCGGCGGCCGATGCCGTCGATCTCGTCGATGAAGATGATGCAGGGCGCCTTCTTGCGCGCGGTGCGGAACAGCGACTTGACCTTCTGGATGCCGACGCCGAAGAACATCGAGGAGAAGTCGCTGCCGGTCACCTGGATGAAGTGGGCGTTGCACTCGGTGGCCAGGGCCTTGGCCAGCTGGGTCTTGCCGGTGCCGGGTTCGCCGGTCAGCAGCACACCCTTGGGCGGACGGGCACCCAGGGCAGCGAAGGCCTTGGGATTGCGCAGGCAGGTGGTGACGTCTTCCAGCGCCCGCTTGGCTTCGGCGGCGCCGACCACGTCCTTGAAGGAGATGCCGGTGCCCTTGCGGTGCAGCTTGAAGGGGCTGGCGAAACGCAGCGCCAGGGGCACGGCGAGCAGCAGCAGGAGCAGATAGCCCGGCAGGTTGATCAGCAGGGCGTCCAGCCAGGGATGGCGCTGCCCGGATTCGCTCCAGGTGGCGACCGGGAACAGCGGCTCGGCCTGGGTGGCGTAGTCGGCCAGCAGGCGATCGGCGATGCGGCCGCCGTTGTCGGCCACGGCGTAGTGTTCGCCGCGGGTGGTGTCTATGTAGAGGGTGTGATCCCCGATCACGGCGCCGCTGATGGCCTGGGCGCGCAGATCGGCCAGCAGCACGGAGAGGTCACGTGGCTGCCCGGTCCAGTGTTCGGGCGCCTGCTGCACGCTGGCGAGCATGGCGGTGGCGGTCGGGGCCGGCGTGGCGGGCTTGAGCCACAGCCAGCTGGCCAGGCCGAGGACGGTGACGAGGGCCAGAGCGCCGGCGACGAGCAGGCGCGGATACTTGGAAACGACGGACTTCTTCATTCACATACCGTTAGGGTCGGAGCGACATCGGACGCGGACTCCCGGATTATCGGCCTGTGGCGAAAAGGGTGAACCTCAGTTCCCCGGAAAACGATGAGTGGACTCACCATCCGTCGAGTAGCGTCACACTTCTGGCCTTTTTCGCGGTCCGCAAGACCCTGTTGTTTTGCCGCAGATGTCAGGAGTCAACGCATCCATGCCCGATCCCATCGATTGTCGAAGCGGTCTTGCCGCCTTGCCGGCGGTGTTGCTCGACCGCCTGCGCCAGGCCGACGAGGTGCTGGTCCTGACCGGTGCCGGCGTGTCGGCGGAAAGCGGCATCGCCACCTTTCGCGAAGCCCTGACCGGGCTCTGGGCGCGCTTCGACCCGGCGCAACTGGCCACCGCCGAGGCCTTTATCGAGGATCCGGTGCGGGTCTGGAGCTGGTACGAGGGACGCCGCGCCCAGGTGCTGGCCGCCCAGCCCAACCCGGCCCACCGCGCCCTGGCGCAGTGGGGCGACAGGCACGGCCGCTTCCACCTGGTTACCCAGAATGTCGACGACCTGCACGAGCGCGCGGGCAGTCGCGCGGTGATCCACCTGCACGGCAGCCTGCACGCGCCGCGCTGCTTCGAGTGCGCGCGCTCGCTGACGGCGCCGGCGTTGCCGGAGGCGGCGGAGCAGCTCGTGGCGCCGCCGCGCTGTCCCGCCTGCGGCGGTCTGGCCCGGCCGGGCGTGGTCTGGTTCGGCGAGTCGCTACCGGCAGAGGCCCTGGCCAAGGCCTGGGCCCTGGCCGAGCGTTGCGACCTCTGTCTGGTGGTCGGCACCTCCGGCCTGGTGCAGCCGGCGGCCAGTCTGCCGGGGGTGGCGCGCCAGCAGGGCGCCACGGTGGTCCGCATCGATCCGCAGCCAGCGGCGGACTTCAGCGACGACTGGCAACTGCTGGGCGCGGCCGGGGTGATCCTGCCGGCGCTGCTGGAGCGCCTCTAGACCCTCAGTGCAGCGCCTGGCCACCGGTCCCCAGGGCATCCAGGGTGCGCTTGAGGGCGGTGTAGGCCTGGCGCTGGTCATCGTCTTCGGTCAGCAGGCCGTCGAACAGAGTGGCGACCAGCGCCGGATCCTGGGCGACGAAGCGATCGATGAGAACGTCGTTGTCCTGACGCCCGGCGGTGATCAGCAGCACGGCGAGCTGGGCGACATAGCGCGCCGCCAGCGGATAGGCCTTGAGAAAGACCTTGAAGGGCGCGTCGGCCAGCCCGGGGGCGAAGCCCTTGGCCAGGCCCTGCTGGGCGGCGGCGATGGCCTGGCGGACGGCGTCCTGCCAATTGCCGGCGGTCACCGCGCCCGCCGGCAGGGCGCGGCGCATCTGGCCGAGCAGGCTGTTGAGAAAGATACGGCGATTGGCCTGGTAGTCGTCATCGGTGTCGAGCAGTTCGCGGCGAATGCGGGTCAGCACGCGGTCGTCCTCGGCATCGGCGGTCACCGCCTGCTTGAAGGCCAGGGTCAGTTCGCGATCCAGCAGACCGGGCTTGCGGCCTTCCAGTTCGGCCTGCAGCAAGGGACCGCTGGAATCGGCGAAGAAGAAGCGCTCGGCGTGGGGCGCCAGGCGTTCGCGCAGGCGCGGCCAGAGCTCCGCCGCGAACAGTTGCTCGGCCGTGCCGCCGGAAACGATGACGCGGTGCTGCGGCGCCTCGGCCAGATAGTCGAACAGCGCGGGGGTATCGAGCGCGGTGCGATCGACGATGAGGTAACGGTGCTTCACGGCAACTCCTGAACGCGACGGCCGCACCTGTCGGGGTACGGCGGGGATGGCCATTAGTCTATAGGAAGGTGGGAACGCTTGGCCCGGCCTTTGGCCTAACCAGCAGGGTGCAGCCCGCGACACCCTTCCTTTCGCGGCCGGAGGACACCAAGATGCGCAAGACCCCGCTGATCCTTGCCCTGAGCGCTGCCCTGGCCCTGGTGGCCGGTCCCAGCCTGGCCGCCAGCAACAACAACGACGCCGGGGTGACTGGCAACGGCATCGGCGCGCCGGGCAGCTCCAACACCAGCAACAGAGACAGCGCGGACGACACCTCCACCGCCACGCCCTCGACCCAGAAAAAGGTCGACAGGACCCCGGCCACCAAGGCCCAGGGCAGTCAGCAGAAGCGCGTGCTCAACGATTGACGGTCAAGCAAAAGGCGCCTCGCGGGGCGCCTTTGGGCGGGTCGGCTTCTGACCGCAAAGAGCGGCTTCAGGAGGCGCGGGTGTAGCGCACCTGCCAGTCGAGTCGCTCATGGGTCGCCCGCTCGATACGGGCGCGACTGTCGCAGATGAAGGCTTCCAGCAGGGAGTTGTCCAGCAGATCGACCCGGGCGATGCGGCGTTGCAGGAGCGCCGTGCCGTTGGGCGCATAGACCTCGACGTTGAAGGTCGCTGGATCCTGGGCGGTCATGGCGCACAGCATCGGTTGAAAAGCGCCCTTGATAATGGTGTTCGCATCCGTGAACTTCAGCGGCTCGGCCATCGCAATCACTCCTGTCAGCTATAACGCTTCGACCGATTCTTGAGCTACCCGTTCGACTTTTGCCATGACCGGCTGGCAGATTTGTGATCCAGGCGGTAGCGCTGGCCTGGCAAAAGACGGCCGGTCAGTTGATCAGGGTGCCGAAAGCCTTGTCCGCCTCTATGACCTCAGGCAGCTCGCCCAGCAGCAGCTCCAGATCCACGCCTTCCAGCAGGGGATTGGCGAGGGCCGCCTTGGCCTGGTCGTTGATGCCGCCATGGCGACGCAGGACGAAGGAAATCAGGCGGGCCTGAGCGACCATGCGCGCCTGGGTGGAATCCTCCGGCGCATCCTGGGGGTGCAGCTGGTAGGCGATGGCATGCTGGATCACCACCGGCAGCTGCCAGCGACGGGCCAGCTCGGCGCCGACCTCTGGATAGCCGAAGCCGATGGCCTGGTCGGCAGGCACCGGAGCGCGCTGCTCGGCGTCGATGCGCACGGCGATATCGGGCGCCGCCGTCCTGATCAGCAGCTCACCGATGCTGTGCAGCATGCCGCAGGTGAAGGCGGTCTCGGGATCGGCACCGGCCTGGCGGGCGAGGACGCGGCAGATGCTGGCCACGTCGAAGCTGTGCTGCCAGAAATCCCGCGGATCGAAGCTGGGGTTGTGGCGGAAGGCGGCGGTCACCGCCGAAGCCAGGACCAGGGTGCGCAGGGCGTCGAAGCCCAGGCGGATGGCCGCGCCTTCGATGCTGGTCGAGGGGCGCACGCCGCGAAAGCGCACCGAATTGGCCAGGCGCAGGACCTTGGCGGAAAGCACCGGATCCAGCGCCAGATTGCGGGCGACGTCTTCGATGCTGCTGTCGGGATCGTCGAACTGCTGGATCAGCTCCTGAGCCACCTTGGGAATGCTGGGAAGGGTATGCAGGTGATCGAACAGAGCATCGATTTCCATGATGGCGCCTGGTTGGTTCTTTACCGATGGTGGGAGCTGATGAGTCGTCGAAAGCATGAACGACGGCCTGGGCACTGCCAAGCCTAGTCGAAGATCCCCGAGCGAAGAGCTTAGCGGGCCGGGCGAGCCGGTTTGCAGGGCGAGCTGACCGGTGGCGTCATTTCGCCGCCGTCCGTTTGCCTGGTCTGCTCGCGGCCGTGGTCCTATGCGGTCTTGTCCAAGGCGAAGCGATGACCAGACGTCTATTGTCTTTCTTGAGTCCGCTTTCCGCCGACGGCGGGCCACGAATGGGATAGCATCAGGTGATATCAGTTGGCCACCAAATTTGGCGTTCGAGTTGTGCAATGACTTACCAGACTCATATTCGCCAGATGCTGCAATTGCCCAATGTGCTGGCGCAGAGCACCGGCATCCTGGGCTGGTTGATCAGCGTGCTGATCAATCCCTTCCTGACCGCCGGGGTGCCGGCCTGGGGCTGGCTGGCCTTTGCCGGCATGATCGGCTCCTGCCTGGCCATGACCACCGCCCGGCGCTTTGCCGTCTGGCGCCTGTTCGCCCTGGTGTTCGTGCTGTTCGAGGCGCTGGCCTTTCGGTTCCAGATCCTCGGCATGGGCGAGGCCGGCTATGCCTGGATGATCCCCATGGCCATCGTCATCATCCTCGGCTCGACCATTCTGTTTTCCCATGTGCTCGACTATGGCATCGCGGCCGGCGCGGTCTGGCTGCTGCTGTTCTATGGCGAACTGGACACCATCACCGCCGCGTCCCTACCGCTGTTCTGGGTGATGCTGGGGGCCAGCCTGGCACTGGGGCTGCTGCTCAATGCCACCTTCGTACGCATCGTCGCCAGCACCTTGGAACTCAAGGAACGCTATCGGCTGCAGGCGGAAACCGATGCCCTTACCGGGATCAGCAACCGCAGGGCGCTGATGCTGGACATGGAGCAGGTCTGCCGGGAGGGCTCGCCGTCCTGGTATTTCGTCATGCTCGACATCGATGACTTCAAACGGATCAACGACAGATTCGGCCACGACGTGGGGGACCAGGTACTCCAGGAGATGGCCGGAATCCTGGTGAAGCACTTTCCGGGTGGACGCTTCGGGCGCCTGGGCGGCGAGGAATTCGGCGTGCTGCTCAAGTGTGAGGATGAGCGCCAGCTGGCGCAGCGACTGCAGGCGCTGCTGGACGATATCCGCAGCAACACCCGCACCGGCAGCTGTTTTTCCTTCAGTGCCGGGGTGGCGCGCCTCGCCCCGGGCTATCAGCCCTCGGATCTGCTCAAGCAGGCCGATGGCGAGCTCTATCAGGCCAAGCGCGCCGGCAAGGACCGGGTGCACCACCGCGGCGGCATGATCTGCGGTTGAGGGGGGCTAGCCGCCGTCCGCCGGCGGCGGATGGGAGCGATTGCGCCCCAGGTGCTTGGCCCGGTAGAGGGCGGCATCGGCGCTGGCCAGCAGGTCGGCGGGCTGGGGTGGTGGGGTCTGGCCAGGCGGCTGCACGGCGATGCCGAGACTGACGGTGATGCGACCGAAGGGACTGGTGGCATGGGCCACCTCCAGCACCTGCAGGCGCTCCTGAACCGTGGCGGCCACGCGCTGGGCGCCGTGCTCGTCGCAATTGGGCAGCAGC
The DNA here is from genome assembly GCF_002256045.1 of Pseudomonas sp. PGPPP4. Lineage (NCBI taxonomy): Bacteria > Pseudomonadati > Pseudomonadota > Gammaproteobacteria > Pseudomonadales > Pseudomonadaceae > Pseudomonas > Pseudomonas sp. PGPPP4. Next base: position 493,104 of record NZ_NKID01000004.1, on the reverse strand, counting down.
AGGACCATCTCCTCGCCGCCATAGCGCGCCGCCAGGTCGCCCGGACGCCGCGCCGCCGAGGCCACCACGCCGGCCACCGCCTGCAGGCAGCGATCCCCCGCCGGATGGCCATAGTGGTCGTTGTAGGCCTTGAAGTGATCGATGTCGATCATCAGCAGGCTGAGCGGCTGGCCATTGCGCTGCGCGCGCGCCAGCTCCACCGGCAGCAGGTTGTCGAACTGGCGGCGATTGCCCAACCCGGTGAGGCTGTCCTTGAGGGTCAGCAGGTGCAGCTCGTCATGGGCCTGGCGCAGGGCTGCCGCGCTGCGCTCTCCGGCGCGGATTTCGCGGAGCAGCCGGAAGCCGAAGACCAGCATGCCGGCGATGATCAGGCCGACCACCGTCACCGATCTCAGCATGTCCTGGCGCCAGCTGGCGAGGATGTCGCGTCGGGAAATACCGGCCAGGGCCACCAGCGGATAGCCCTCCAGGTGCTGGAAGGCATAGAGGCGTTCCTGACCATCGAGCAGGGCACGGACCAGGGCGGTACCGCTGGGCGCCTGGTTCACGTACTGGCGAAAGAGGTCACCATCGGCCAAGGGGGTGCCGACGTGCTCGGGCACATAGGGGCGGCGAACCATCAGGGTGCCGTCGTCCAGCGCCAGGGTGATGGCGCCCCGGGCATCCAGCTTGAAGCGCTCGTAGTAGTCGACGAAATACTGCAGGCGGATGGTGGCGAGCAGGACGCCGACAAAGCGCCCGTCGCGGTCTTCCAGGCGCCGCGACACCGGGATGATCAATTCGTGGGTGCTGCGGCTCTCGATCACCGCGCCGACGTGCAGCACGTCGGCCGGATGCTGGCGGTGGAACTGGAAATACTCGCGATCGGCATTGTTGGCCCGGGGCGGCTCGCTGCTCTTGTCGGTCACCCGCCATTCGCCGTCGCGATCGTAGACGAACAACCCGTGCAGTTGCGGCAGCAGGGCGGCCTGGCGCGCCAACAGACGATGCACCCGTAGGCGGTCTAGTTGCTCGAAGGGTTGATCCTCCAGGCGATCGCGAATGCTGACCAGCAGCGAATCGGCTTCCTTGATGGCGTCATCGGCGTGCTGGGCGGCGGCCACGGCGATGTTGCCGACGTCACTGCGAGCACTGGCGAAGGCATTCTGGTAGTTGCGCCACACCTGCCAGGATTCCAGTGCCAGGATTACCGCAACGGCGCAGACCAGCAGCCACAGCGCCCGGCGCTGGGTGGCCGGATTGCGCGGTGGCAGGGGGGTGTCGTCGGCGTCGACCATGGCGGGGCTGTTTCCTCGTCCTCGGTGTGCAGGAGACCGCGAGTCGACCGATTCACGCCACCGCACAGGGATAAAAGTCAGACAAGTCTACAGTTTCGTCGGAATCTTGCAGAGCATGCGAATCCCTGCGCCATCGCCGTGGTCACTAGCGATACAGCCGTCCCTGGGACGGCGCCCCGTCACTGCCCCGACCAGGAGGTCACAGATGTCGCAGATCGCCGAACAGATCGTCGAAGACGCCATGCAGCGCATCGAGGAAAACGAGTCGCAGCATGCCGCCGATCCCGTGCGCAATTTCTCCCTGACGCTGACCGATCCCGCGGAGATCCGGGTCGGCGCGGAGATCTACTTTCTCTTCGAACAGCGTCTCAAGGGTTTCTACCCGGATGCCCGGGTCGTGGTGCGCGGCCATGCCGCCGAAGGTTACAACATCACCGCCCAGGTCGAGCGCCGCCGCTCCGCCTGAGTGCGAGGCTTGCACCTCGGGTCAGGTGCGGGCCAGCTTCACCAGCTGCCGGGCCAGTAACGGCCCGGTCAGCACCACCCCGATCAGCCGCAAGGCCTGCATGGCCAGCACCAGGCCGACATCGGCGTGGGCGTCCACCGCGATGATGGCCATGGAATCCAGTCCGCCCGGACTGGTCGCCAGGTAGGCGGTGAGAAAGTCCACGTGCATCAGCCGCGCCATCAGCAGCGCCGACAGGGCGCAGAGCGCGATCAGCAGCAGCGAGGCGAAGATCATCTTGGGCAGGGCGCGCCAGACATAGGCGACCGTGGCCCGGTCGAATCTTAGGCCCACATAGCAGCCCATGGCGCCATAGGCCGCCGCCAGCAGCAGATGGGGCAGGGTGATGTCCAGCCAGCCATTGAGTTGCAGCAGGGTACCCAGGGCGATGGGCAGCAGCAGGGCACCGGCGGGAAACAAGCGACCGCCCAGCCAACTGCCGGCCAGGGCCACTGCCAGGGTCAGCGCCAGATTGACGGCGAAGTGGCCGTCCAGGCTGACCACGGTGGCCTGATGGCCGGTGCCGCTGCCTTCGGCGCCCAGCAACCGACCGACCAGCGCACTGATCAGCACCACGCAGACCACCCGCACATACTGCATGGTGGCGACGATGCGTGGATCGGCGCCGTATTCCTCGGCCATGGCCACCATGGCCGCAGCCGCGCCCGGCGTGGTGCCCCAGGCGGCGGTGCTGCCCGGCAGGCCACCGAAGCGCACCAGCAGGGCCCCGGTGAGCAGGCTGAGCAGTACGGTCAGGGCGGTGGCCAGGAGCATCACCGGCCAGTGCTCGGCGACGGTGAGCAGCACCGCGGCGGTCATGGCATGGGCGATCAGGCAGCCCACCACGCCCTGGCCGGTCTGGAACAGCCGGCGCGGCAGGCGGATGGTGGCGCCGCCGACGCCAAAGGCGATGGCCACCAGCATGGGACCGAGAAAGAGCGCCGCCGGCACCTGCAGCCAGCTGAGTCCACCGCCGACAAGGGCGGAGCAGAGGATCAGGGCCAGCCATTGCAAGAGGGGCGGATAGGGCGAGGGGACAGAAGGGGTGGACAAAGCGGTCTCCGGACGGCGGGGAGCCGGCGCGGCGTACCGACCCCGGGACCGGCTCGGGGCCGGCCCTGGAGGCGATTATACGACCTTTGCAGCTTTCAATGGCCTTTCAGTCGCTGAAAAAACCGTCCTGTCAGCGCACCAGGTGCAGGAACTGCAGGTGGCGCTCGTACTGGTCGAGCATATCGTTGAGGATCTGCTCGCGGTTGTAGCCCACCAGGTCATAGTCCTGGCTGCCCTCGGTCAGGTGCACCTCGGCGCGGTAGTAGCGCCGATTCTTCAGGTGCAGGCCGCCGATGCCGGCGCGGGCGAAGGAGGGCGTGAAATAGCCCTGCATGATCACCTGGTAGATGAAGGGGTGCTCTTCGCCGTGGCCGATGGTCAGCTGCAGATTGGCGTTGGTGGAATCGAACTGGGTCTCCACCACCAGGCCCTTCTCCCGCGAGACCTCGACCATCTCCTCCATAGCCGGGCGCACGGTGCTGTCCATGAAGCGATAGACCTCGTCCCGCGAAGGGAAGTACACCGCCTGGGACAGCCGCTGGCGCCAGCCGCCATGCCGGGCCTTGCCGTTGGTCGCCACCGGCGCGAGGGAGTGCAGCCGCGCCCGCTGGCGTTGGGACTCCAGGTGCAGCGCCTTGTGCAGGCCCCACATCATCAGCAGCACCACCACCGAGAAAGGCAGCGAGGTCAGCACCACCGCCGACTTCAGGGCATCCATGCTGCCGGCGAACAGCAGGCCGCCGGTGACCACGGCCACGGCCGCGCCCCAGAACACCCGCAGCCACTTGGGACCGTCTTCGTCGGCCTCACCGCCCTTGGACGACAGGGTCGAGAGCACCACGGTGCCGGAGTCGGCCGAGGTGACGAAGAAGACGAAGCTCACCAGCACGGCGACGCTGATCACCACGCGGCTGGCCGGATAGGTTTCCAGCACCTGGTAGAAGGCCATGGCCGGATCGGTGAGGGCGGTCTGCGCCAGGCCGGTCATGCCCTGGCCGAGGACCAGTTCCAGGGCGCTGTTGCCGAAGATCGACAGCCAGGCCAGGGTGAAGCCCAGTGGAATGAACAGCACGCCAAAGACGAATTCGCGGATGGTGCGGCCGCGCGAGATGCGCGCGATGAACAGCCCGACGAAGGGCGCCCAGGCGATCCACCAGGCCCAGTAGAACACCGTCCAGCCGCCCAGCCAGTCGGAGGGCTCGTCATAGGCGTAGAGGTCGAAGCTCTTGCCCGGTAGGGCCGAGAGGTAGTCGCCGATGTTCTGGATCAGGGTGTTGAGCAGGTGCTGGGTCGGCCCGGCGAACAGCACGAACAGTAGCAGGGCGACGGCCAGCACCATGTTGATGTCGGACATGATGCGCACGCCCTTGTCGACGCCGGACACGGCGACGGCGATGGCCGCGCCCATCATCAGCACGATGAGGATCAGTTGCACCCAGTGGCTGTGGCTGATGCCGAACAGGTAGTCCAGCCCGGCATTGAGGTGCAGCACGCCGAAACCGAGGTCCGCGCCCAGGCCGAAGATGGTGGCGATGATGCCGAAGGCGTCCACGGCGTGACCGATGGGCCCATTGATGCGCTTGCCGATCAGCGGATAGAGCGCCGAACGCAGGGCCAGCGGCAGATTGTGGCGGTAGGCGAAGTAGGCCAGCGCCATGGCCACCAGGGCGAACACGCCCCAGCCGTGCAGGCCCCAGTGCAGGAAGAGGATCTGCATGGCCTGGCGCGCGGCTGCCGGATTGCCCCCTTCGCCGGCCGGCGGCTGGGCGAAGTGGGTCAGGGGTTCGGAGACGCAAAAGAAGAACAGGGTGATGCTGATGCCGGCGGCGAACAGCATGCCGGCCCAGGACAGGTAGCTGAATTCGGGTTGGTCGTGGTCGGCACCGAGCTTGATCTTGCCGTAGCCGGACAGCGCGGTGACCACCACGAACACCAGATAGAGCGACATGGCCAGCAGGTAGTACCAGCCAACCGTATTGGCGGCCCAGGTCTGGGCCTGCAGCAACCAGGCGCCGGCCTGCTCGGGACGGCCGATGACGGCCAGGGAAAACAGCAGAATCACCGCGGCCGCACAGTAGAAGGCGGGGGGATTCAGTTTTACGGTGCCGGATGAGGGCGTCGCACTCATGAGGACTCCTTGCGCACTGCCAAAGGGAAGAATGCTTTTTTAATTGATCGTTCGATTAAAAAAGAATACCACAGGCGACCCCTGAGGTGAACGCTTCGAGTCGGCGCTGCGTTGAAAGTTGCCGTCTAGAGGTCTTGCCTATGCCGGTGGTCGACTTTGGTCGAGACCAGGCCGAACGGTCAGAACCGCGACCCCTTGGCAAAGTCTGTTGGTTATGACTCAGGTATCTTCTCCATTCGGCTCCTATCGTCCGCTACTGCTCCTGGTAGAGGATGAGCCGTTGCTGCGGGAACTGGCCACCGAGGCCCTGGAGTCGCTGGTGGACCTGCAGGTGGTGGCCGTGCCGACCGCCGATGCAGCCCTGAGCTACCTGGAGCAGACCGGTGCCCGCATCGACGTGCTCTTCACCGACGTGCGCATGCCGGGTCGCCTCGACGGCGAGGCCCTCGCCCAGCTGGTGTCCCAGCGCTGGCCGCACATCCCGGTGATCCTCACCTCCGGCGACCGCCTCACCGTGCCTCGCGGCGCCGGCCGCACTCGCTTCATGCCCAAACCCTGGCATATCGACGATATGGCCAACTGCGTCAACGAGGCGCTGGGGCAGAGTCGGGTGGCGTGAGGAGAGCTGGATCGGTTGTAAAGCCGGGATCTATGACCGACTATCCCAGGGCTGATCTGGCTGGAGTCATGCCATGCGACCTTCTCTTGTCTTGGACGTGAAACGTGCTGTCATACGGGACGTTGCGTCGCGTTTTCGAGTGGCCAATCCTCGGGTGTTCGGTTCAGTTCTCGAAGGTACCGATCAGGACGGCAGCGATCTGGATCTGTTGGTGGATGCCCTACCAGGGGCAACACTGTTCGACCTGGGAGGACTGCAGGACGAGCTCGAGGAATTGCTGGGCGTCCCAGTGGATCTGGTAACCCCCGCCGATTTACCCGGATCCTTTCGCGCACAGGTTCTACTGGCGGCACGACCGATATGAATCGCACGGCGGACTACCTGGCTCATATGCAACAGGCGGCCAGCGAGGCGCTGGGCTTTATCGAGGGTCTCACTCGGGAAGACTTCCTCGAAGACCGCCGGACACAGCAAGCGGTGGTCATGAGCCTGATCATCATCGGCGAAGCGGCGACCAAGCTCATGGCTGTGGACGAAGCCTTTACCCAGGCGCATCCACACATCCCGTGGCGCAGCATGAGAGGCATGCGCAATCGTATCGCCCACGGTTATTTCGACATCAACCTCGATGTGGTCTGGGAAACCGTCGTTACCGCCCTGCCCGAACTTCTGGAACAATTGCGTCTGTTATCGGGAAGGTAGCTTCGTACCACGCTGTGCCCTCACCCCAACCCTCTCCCAGGGGGAGAGGGGGTTATACGAGCGGGGCTCGACTTCATTCCTTCCGGCAAGTCCGCAATCTACCGTCACGCTCACTGGCGGGACTCATTATCGGTAGCACTGTAGCGTGGAAAACGGCGCAGCCTTTTCCACAGGTAGCTACATACCGCGCCGTGCCCTCACCCTAACCCTCTCCCAAGGGGAGAGGGTGCTATCCGAGCGGGTTTCTGGCTTTATCCGCTCCGGCAGGATCGCGATCAGCTATCGGGCTGCACCCGCAGGGGCGGCCGCATCGACTCACCCTACGGCTGCCACTGCGGATCCTTGCCGCTCAGCTTGCGATCTAGGAAGAAGGCGGTACTGATCAGTGCCAGGTGCGACAGCGCCTGGGGCAGGTTGCCGAGCGGGTAGCCGCGCTTGTCCAGTTCCTCGGCATAGAGACCCAGTGGATTGGCGTAGCCCAGCAGCTTTTCGAACTCCAGGTGGGCTTCGTCGACGCGACCGGCGCGGGCCAGGCATTCGACGTACCAGAAGGAGCAGGCGACAAAGGCGCCTTCTTCGCCCTTGAGGTTGTCCGCTGGCGTGTCCGCCGGGTTGTAGCGGCGGATCATGCCGTCGTAGGCCAGGTTGGTCTTGATGGCGTCCAGGGTGGACAGCCACATGGGATCGGTGGCGCTGACGAAGCGCACCAGCGGCATCAGCAGCAGGGCGGCGTCCAGGCTCTTGCCGTGACGGGTCGAGGTGAAATGACCCAGCTCGGCGTTCCAGAAGTTGTCCCAGATGTCTTCCTGGATGGCGGCGCGGGCGGCGTACCAGCGTTCGTAGGGCATCGGCAACGAGCGCTTGACCGACAGCCGCATGGCGCGGTCGATGGCCACCCAGCACATCAGCCGCGAATGCAGGAAGTGCTCGGGATCGCCGCGCATCTCCCAGATCCCGGCGTCGGGCTGGTTCCAGTGCTCGCAGACGTGGTCGATCATCCGCACCACCTCCTTCCAGCCCTGGTGGGAGATGGCTTCGCCATACTTGTTGGACAGGTAGATGGCGTCCATCAGCTCGCCATAGATGTCCAGCTGGATCTGCTTGTAGGCCTCATTGCCGATGCGCACCGGACTCGAGTCGGCATAGCCGGCCAGGTGGTCGAGGGTTTCCTCGGGCAGGTCCAGGCCGCCGTCCAGGCGATACATGATCTGCAGCTTTTCCGGGGCGCTGTGGCTGTTTTCCACGCACTGGCCCACCCAGTGGGTGAAATCCTTGGCCTCCTGGGTGTAGCCCAGGCGCATGAAGGCGTAGACGGTAAAGGAGGCGTCGCGGATCCAGGAGGCGCGATAGTCCCAGTTGCGTTCACCGCCCAGGGCTTCGGGCAGGCTGAAGGTGGCGGCCGCGGCGATGGAGCCGTGCTTGCAGGAGGTCAGCAGCTTCAGCGCCAGGGCCGAGCGGGTGACCATCTCGCGCCAGCGCCCCTGGTAGTGGCTCTTGGCGGCCCAGGAGGTCCAGTAGGTCAGGGTGTCCTCGAAGCAGAGATCGCTCTGGCCGGCGACGACCTTGTCGTCCTTCTCGCAGCCAAAGACGAAATCCAGCTGTTCGCCCTGTTCCAGTTCGAATTCGGCCAGGGCGGCGTTGCCGTCCACCTGCAGGGTGACGCTCGACGCCAGGCGCAGGGTCGGCTGGCCCGCGGCCTCGAACAGGGCGCCGCCGTCCACCAGGCGGGCGCGGGTCTCGGCGCGGGCATAGTCGTGGGCCGGGGCGCAGACCAGGCGGAAGCGGCAGCGTCCGGCCACCACCTGCACGCGGCGGACGATGCGCGGCTGGGTGTCCTCGCTGCTGCACACCGGCATCAGATCGGTGATCTCGGCGACGCCTTCCGCCGACAGCCAGCGGGTCTGCAGGATATTGGTGTCCGGCAGATAGAGCTGCTGCTCGCGGGCGTCTTCCCAGACCGGCGCCAGGCTGAAGTAGCCGGCCTTTTCCGAGTCGAGCAGGGCGGCGAATACCGAGGGGCTGTCCAGATTCGGCCAGCAGAAGTGGTCGATGGTGCCGTCGGTGGCGACCAGGGCGCAGGTGCGCAGGTCGCCGATGACACCGTGGGCGCCGATACTGCGGCGGGCGTGCACGGAGGTGGAATCAGCCATTGTCTTCGAATCCCGGATAGAGGCACATGCCGCCGTCGACGAACAGGGTGGTGCCGACGATGTAGTCGGCCAGGTCGCTGGCGAGAAAGACCGCCACATTGCCCACGTCATCGACGTGGCCGACGCGCTTGTAGGGGATCAGCTTGAGCAGTTCGCGGGCCTTGGCCTCGTCGCCGGTCACCTCTTCGTTGATGGCGGTGGCGATGGCGCCCGGGGCGATGCTGTTGACGCGAATGCCCTCGGCGGCCACTTCCTGGGCCAGGCTGCGCATCAGCAGATTGACCCCGCCCTTGGAGGCAGCGTAGTTGACGTGGCCAGCCCAGGGAATGACCTCGTGCACCGAGCTCATGTGGATGATCTTGCCCAGGGCGCGGGAGATGCTTTCGTCGCGGCCCTGCTGGCGGAACTGGCGGATCGCCGCCCGGGCGCAGAGGAACTGCCCGGTGAGGTTGGTGTTGATCACCGTGTTCCAGTCCTTGAGCGACATGTCGGCCACGGCCGCATCCTTTTGCAGGCCGGAATTGGCGACCAGGATGTCCAGGCGGCCGAAGGCTTCCAGGGTGCGATCGAACAGCGCCTGGACCTCGGCCTCGTCGCCGACGTCACCGCCAACGGCGATGGCGCGACCGCCGGCGTCCTGAATGCGCTTGGCCAGTTCCTCGGCCGGTTCGGCGCTGGAGTGGTAATTGATGGCGACGGCGGCACCGGCCTTGGCCAGGGCCTCGGCGACGGCGGCGCCGATCCCGGAGCTGCCGCCGGTGACCAGGGCGACCTGGCCGTTGAGGGAAAGCTGCATGTCCAGACTCCTGCACGGGAAAAGGTGTCTGACTGCTGACCGTCCCGCTCGCGTCTAGGTTCAGCCCGCGAGCGTTGCCGGATGTTCAGGCCGGGGTCGTGCGGAACAGGCTCATGCGGCGCTCCAGGTCCTCGGCCAATTCGGCCAGCTGGCGACTGGCGCCGGCGATCTGCTGCGAACCGCTGGCGGTTTCCAGGGTGGCCGAGTGGATGCGGTTGATGTTTTCGTTGACCTCTTCGGCCACGGCGGTCTGCTGGGCCGCGGCGGTGGCGATCTGGGCATTCATGGCGTTCACCGAGCCGACGTCCGCCTGGATGGCCGCCAGGGCCGCGACGGCGCGCTGGGTCAGTTCGGCGGTCTCGTGGGCCTGGCCGCGGCTCTCTTCCATCTGCGCCGCGGCGCGTCCGGCGCCTTCCTGGAGGGTGGCGATCATGGCGCGGATCTCGCGGGTCGATTCCTGGGTGCGGGTGGCCAGGTTGCGGACTTCGTCGGCGACCACGGCGAAGCCGCGGCCCTGCTCGCCGGCCCGGGCCGCCTCGATGGCGGCGTTCAGCGCCAGCAGGTTGGTCTGCTCGGCGATGCCGTTGATGACGGCGACGATGTTCTCGATGCTGGCGCTGTCGCTGGAGACCTGCTGCACGGTGACGCTGGCCTGTTCCAGGGCCTGCACCAGCTGGCCGATGGCCTGGCCGGAACTGGCGACCAGCCGGTTGCCGGTGTTCACCTGGGCACTGGCATTGCCGGTGGCCTGGGCGGCCTGGGCCGCGTAGCCGGCGACCTCGCCGATGGTGGTGGCCAGCTCGGTGACCGCGGCGGCCATGTGCTGGGCCTGGTTGGATTGCACATCGGTGTGGCGCTGGTTGGTCTGGGCGGTGCCTTGCAGCTGGGCCGCCGCCGCGGCGACCGAGCTGGCGGTATGGCGTACCTGGACGATGGTCTCGCCGAGGTGCGCGGTGGCGCTGCCCAGGGTGCCCATGACGCTGTTCGGATGGCGGGTGGCGGGGCGCTCGTCCAGGCGGCCCTCGGCCAGGCGGCGGATGGCGGCGGCCACGGCGTGGGGTTCGCCGCCCAGGGTGGCACCCATCTGGCGAATGATCAGGATGGAGACGGTGACGCTCAGCAGCAGGGCGAGGGCGCAGGTCACCAGCATCAGCCAGCGGAAGCCGCCGGCGATGCCGCGGACTTCGGCCAGGTGGCCGCTGGCGATGGCTTCTTCGTGATCGATGAGCGCATTGACGCGCTTGAGCCACTCGACATAGGCCGGCGAGACGCGCTCCAGCAGGAACACCCGGGCGCCATCCAGATCGCCGGCCTGGCGCAGCTGCAGCAGGCGCTCGGTCAGCGGCAGGGCGGTGCCTTCGATGTCCTTGATGGCCGCCAGCAGGCGCTGCTCCTCGGGCGTGGCGCCCTGGCTGGCGAACAGCTGATCCATGGGCTCGGCGGACTGGCGATAGAAGGCCTTGAGCCGATCGATGTCGGCCAGGCGACTGGCCAGGGGCGCGGCGTCGTGGATCAGCACGGTATCGCGGATGGCGATGGCGCGGTCGTGCACGCTGCCGCGGAAGTTGATGGCGTAGCGCTGCTTGAGGCTGGCGCCCTGGCTGACGGCGGTCAGGGTGTCATCGATGACGCCGACGCGCTGGACGCCGACGAGGGTGATCAGCAGCATCAGCACCAGGATCAGGCCGAAGCCCAGGCCCAGGCGGGCGGCCATGGAAAGAGGGGTACGCATGAAAACCTCAACGCTCCAAAGTATGTGACATGGATCACATTTTGCGGTAAAGGTTTGCGCGATAAGTTTGTTTCGGGCCGAGCGGTCATCCCCCGGGTATGAATGGCCCCTTGGCAGCAGGGCTGGATTCAACTGTACTGGCGCGGCTCCGTCAGCCGGTCGCGCTTGGCCAGACCCGGGAACAGCTTCATCCAGACCCCGGTGATCACCAGGGTGCCGACACCGCCCAGCACCACCGCCGGCACCGTGCCGAAGAAGTGCGCGGTGACCCCCGACTCGAATTCGCCGAGCTGGTTGGAGGCGCCGATGAACAGGCCGTTGACCGCACTGACCCGGCCGCGCATGGCATCCGGGGTCTCCAGCTGGACGAAGGAGCTGCGGATCACCACGCTGACCATGTCGGCGGCGCCCAGCACCACCAGGGTGGCCAGCGAGAACCATAGCGAGGTGGACAGCCCGAAGGCGATGGTGGCGACGCCGAACAACGCGACCGAACCGAACATGATGCGGCCCACGTGGCGATTGAGGCTGACGTAGGCGAGCAGGAAGGACATGCCCAGGGCGCCCACGGCCGGCGCTGAGCGCAACAGGCCCAGGCCCCAGGGACCGGTGAGCAGGATGTCGGCGGCGAACACTGGGAGCAGGGCGGTCGCGCCGCCCAGGAGCACGGCGAAGAGATCCAGGGAGATGGCGCCGAGCACGTCCGGGCGACTCTTGATGAAGCGGATGCCGGCCAGCAGGTTGTCCAGGGTCGGCTTTTCCTTCTGGCTGGGCGTCTGTCGCGCCGGCAGGCTGGAGACCAGCAGGATGGCGATGCCATAGAGCACCAGCGCCGGGCCATAGACCCAGGCGGCGCCCAGGGCATAGAGCAGGCCGCCCAGGGCGGGGGCGATGATGGTGGCGCCCTGCATGGCCGAGGCCGCGGCGGCGATGGCGCGGGGAAAGATCGCCGGCGGCACGATGTTGGGCAGCAGCGCCTGGGTGGTGGGCTGTTCGAAGGCGCGCGCGGTACCCAGGCAGAAGGCCAGGATGAAGATCAGTTCGCGGGTCACCGCCTGATTGAGGCTGCCCACCAGCAGCACCAGGGCGATCAGGCCCTGGCCGGTCTGGCAGAGGGCGGCGACCCGGCGGCGGTCGTAGCGATCGGCGACATGCCCGGTGTGCAGCATGAACAGTACCCGCGGCAGGAATTCCACCAGCCCCACCAGGCCGAGATCGAGCACGTTGCCGGTGAGGGAATAGAGGTGCCAGCCGATGGCGACGGTGAGCATCTGGAAACTGCCGGCGGTGCAGATGCGGGCGAACCAGAAGGCGACGAAGGGACGGTGGTGACGCAGCTGCAGGGTATCGCCGGACATGACTGGGGCTCGCGAGGGCAGAGGCGGCATCTTAAGCCACCCGGGGACTGATCGTCATACAACTGCGGGGTGCGACAGCCTGCCCGATGCGACATCCAACCACGTAAGCAAATGTATCGAGGAGGTCTATCCTAAAGCCTGACGTTGATCCACGTCAGCTTCCGACCTGGTCCAATGGGCTAGCGGCGGTGGCGCCTTTTTAGCGTCCCGCTAGAACCCCAGGCGACGCCGGAGGTTCGAACCTCGGTCAGCGTCAACTCGACCGGCTACCCTCGATGGCCGGCGTGCCTGAGAGGAAAAGCTATGTTCGGCCTCGAAGCCCTGGATCTCGCCCGGATCCAGTTCGCCTTCACCGTGTCCTTCCACATCGTCTTCCCGGCGCTGTCCATCGGTACCGCGAGCTTTCTCGCCGTGCTCGAAGGGCTGTGGCTGAAGACCGACAACCACGTCTACAAGGATCTGTATCACTTCTGGCTGAAGATCTTCGCGATCTTCTTTGGCATGGGCGTGGTGTCCGGTCTGGTGATGGCCTATGAGTTCGGCACCAACTGGAGCGGCTTCGCCGACTATGCCGGCGCCGTGACCGGTCCGCTGCTGACCTACGAGGTGCTCACCGCCTTCTTCATCGAAGCCGGCTTTCTCGGCGTCATGCTGTTCGGCTGGAATCGCGTGGGTCGCGGCCTGCACTTCTTCTCGACGGTGATGGTGGCCATCGGCACCCTGATGTCGACCTTCTGGATCCTGTCCTCCAACAGCTGGATGCACACCCCGAGCGGCTTCGAGATCGTCGATGGACGCATCGTTCCGGTGGACTGGCTGGCGGTGATCTTCAACCCGTCCTTTCCCTTCCGCTGGGCGCACATGACCATCGCCGCCTACCTGTCGGTGGCCTTCCTGGTCGGCGCCTCGGCGGCCTGGCACCTGCTGCGCGGCAACGACAACCCGGCCGTGCGCAAGATGTTTTCCATGGCCATGTGGATGGCCCTGCTGGTGGCCCCGGTACAGGCCTTCGTCGGCGACGCCCACGGCCTCAACACCCTGGAGCACCAGCCGGCCAAGATCGCCGCGATGGAAGGCCACTGGGAGAACCCCCCGGGCGAAGCGACCCCGCTGATCCTGTTCGGCTGGCCGGACATGGAGCGCGAGGAAACCCGCTTCAAGGTGGAAATCCCGGTGTTGGGCAGCCTGATCCTCAAGCACAGCCTCACCGAGCCGATCCCGGCGCTCAAGGACTTCCCCAAGGAAGACCGGCCGCCGGCCTATGTGGTGTTCTGGTCGTTCCGCATCATGGTCGCCCTGGGCATGCTGATGATCGCCGCCGGCCTGTGGAGCGCCTGGCTGCGCTGGCGCGGCAAGCTGTTCGAGACCCGCGCCTTCCTGCGCCTGGTCACCTGCATGGGGCCGGTCGGTCTCATCGCCCTGCTGGCCGGCTGGTTCACCACCGAGGTGGGCCGTCAGCCGTGGATCGTCTACGGCCTGTTGCGCACCAAGGACGGGGTGTCCAACCACAGCGTCACCCAGCTCAGCATCACCCTGGTGGCCTTCGTGGTGGTCTACTTCGCCGTGTTCGGCATCGGCACCCTCTATGCGCTGCGCATGATCGGCAAGGGTCCGCACACCGGTGAAGGCGACCTGCCCACCTCCGGCGGTCCGGGCACCGATCGTCATCCCAAGCGTCCGCTGTCCGGCGCCGATGGCGGCCTGGAAGAAGACAACCCCACCGACCAGCTGACCGGAGACCGCACATGAACGGCATCCCTGGCATCGACCTCCCGCTGATCTGGGCGATCATCATCATCTTCGGCCTCATGATGTACGTGGTCATGGACGGCTTCGACCTGGGCATCGGCATCCTCTTTCCCTTCGTCAAGGGCAAGGAAGACCGCGACGTCATGATGAACACCGTGGCGCCCATCTGGGACGGCAACGAGACCTGGCTGGTACTCGGCGGGGCGGGGCTCTATGGCGCCTTCCCGCTGGCCTACTCGATCATCCTGCCGGCGCTGTACCTGCCGCTGATCTTCATGCTGATCGGCCTGATCTTCCGCGGCGTGGCCTTCGAATTCCGCTTCAAGGTCCAGGAAGGCAAGGAAGCCCTGTGGGACAAGTCCTTCATCTTCGGCTCGCTGCTGGCCAGCTTCTGCCAGGGCGTGGCCCTGGGCGCCTTCATCGAAGGCTTCCCGGTGGAGAATCGCCAATACGTCGGCGGTCCGCTGGACTGGCTGACGCCCTTCTCGGTGTTCTGCGGCCTGGGCGTGATCGCCGCCTATGCGCTGCTGGGCAGCACCTGGCTGATCATGAAGACCGAGGGTCCGCTGCAGGCGACCATGCGCCGCCTGACCAAGCCGCTGCTGTTCCTGTTGCTGGCCTTTACCGCAGTGGTGAGCATCTGGACCCCGCTGAGCCAGGCGGCCATTTCCGCCCGCTGGTTCAGCATGCCCAACCTGGTCTGGTTCCTGCCGGTGCCGATCCTGGTCGGCGTGGTGACCCTGGCCCTGCTGCGCGCCATCCTGCGCGAGGATTCGCACCATGCGCCCTTCCTGCTGACCCTGGCGCTGATCTTCCTCGGCTACAGCGGTCTGGGCATCAGCCTCTGGCCGAACATCATCCCGCCGGCGGTTTCCATCTGGGAGGCCTCGTCGCCGCCGCAGAGCCAGCTGTTCCTGCTCATCGGCACCCTGTTCATCATCCCCATCACCCTGATGTACACCTTCTGGGGCTACTACGTGTTCCGCGGCAAGGTACGCGCGGGGGAGGGCTACCACTGATGGTCGGCCGCTCGCGCGAACCCAATCCCGCGGACAACAAGCCGCTCTGGCAGCGGCTGGCCTGGATGGCCGGCATCTGGGCCTGCAGCCTGGTGGCGCTGGGCGTGGTGGCCTGGGTGCTGCGCTTGGTGCTGACGGCGGCGGGGCTCAAGTCGCACTGACCCCTCGGGTGTTTCGGTGGATGAGGCTGCGCCGTCATCCACCCTACGCGGGGTTTGTCCTGGCGTAGGAAACCTATCCTGCACGCCGGATTGCTCCCTCTCCCGCTGGCGGGGGAGGGTTAGGGTGGGGGCGGTTAGCTTGGTCGCCAAGCTGATTTGCGGTGTGCTCGGTGAGCTTTTGTTCCGCCCCGCCGGGCGGGTCACTTTTGCCAGTCGCGGCAAAAGTAACCAAAAACGCTTGCCCTGGTCATCCGGCCCTACGCTGCGCTCCGGGTCCCCTCACTCCGCCGCCCTTCCGGCGGGCCAGCGTCGAAGGGCCGTCCTGGCCCTCGACGCCTTTCGCGGCCTCCTTGCCGCTCACCCACCTACAGAACGGCTGCGCTCGGCCTCCTGAACAGGGCGCTGGGTGCCGGCTGGAAGTGTCTTTTTAAAAGGCTGGTCAGTTCTTCTCTTCTCTTCTCTTCTCTTCTCTTCTCTTCTCTTCTCTTCTCATGTTTCTTGGCGGCACTAATTCAGTAGATCAGCAGGTTTGGAACGCAGGTCTGCTCTATGACGCCCAACTCTCAGCCGGCACCCCAGTGCCCCGTTTGGCCGGCCGAACGGCAGGGTCGAGGAGGCGGGTGAGCGGCATGGATGCCGCGAAAGGGGCCGAGGGCCAGGACGGCCCTTCGGCCCCGGCCCGCTGGAGCGGCGCTGACGTGAGGGCATCCTGCGCAACGCGCAGGAGCGGCCAGTCGGGGCGAGCGTTTTTGGTTACTTTTTGCGCGACTGCAAAAAGTGACCCGCCCGGCGAGGGCGGAACGGGAAGTATCAGCAGACACCTAAAATCAGCTTAGCGAGCAGCGCCCCCCCCACCCCAGCCCTCCCCCGCAAGCGGGAGAGGGGGTTGTTCGGCGTGAAGGGGACGAACGACGCGAATCAGCCCGGCTCCTGACTCAGTCATCTATGAGAGCCCAACTCCCCAAACCTACAACTTTTCCCAGTTATCCCCCTCCCACCCGCCCGTTAGCCTGACCCCGTTCCCATCGAGACGAGGAAGGCATCCATGCAGGTTCAAGAAGGCTACGCCGGTTTCCAGGGCCACCAGACCTGGTATCGGGTCACCGGTGATCTGACCACAGGCCGGCTGCCGCTGGTAGTGGCCCATGGCGGGCCAGGTTGCACCCACGACTACGTCGACAGCTTCAAGGACCTGGCCGAGCACGGCTGGCCGGTGGTCCATTACGATCAGCTCGGCAATGGCCGCTCCACGCACCTGCGGGGAATCGATCCCGGCTTCTGGACGGTGGAGCTGTTCCTCGCGGAACTGAACAACCTGCTGCGCCATCTGGGCATCGCCGAGTACGTGCTGCTCGGCCAATCCTGGGGTGGGATGCTGGGGGCCGAGCATGGTGTCCGTCAGCCAGAAGGGCTGCGCGGTCTGATCATCGCCAACTCGCCCGCCTCCATGGCGCTCTGGCGCGAGGCCGCGGCCGGGTTGCGGGCCGAATTGCCGCCCGAGGTGCAGGCCACCCTGGATCGGCACGAGGCCGCGGGTACCACCGACTCGGCCGACTACCGCGCCGCCAGCCAGGTCTTCTATGCTCGCCACGTCTGCCGGGTGCAGCCGCTGCCCGCCGAGGTGGCGCGGACCTTCGCTGCCATTGATGCCGATCCCACCGTCTACCACGCCATGAACGGTCCCACCGAATTCCATGTGATCGGCAGTCTCAAGGACTGGAGTGTGATCGACCGGCTGGAGCGGATTCAGGTGCCGACGCTGTTGCTCTCCGGGCGTCATGACGAGGCCACGCCGGCCTGCGTGGAGCCCTTCGACCGGCTCATCCCGGACGTGCGCTGGCGTATTTTCGAAGCCTCTAGCCACATGCCCCATGTGGAAGAGCGCGAGGCCTGCATGGCGGTAGTGGCTGACTTTCTTGCCGAGGTGGAAGGCCGCTAGGTGTCCGCGTCCAGGGCGGCGGCGATCTCGTCGATGCGGCTCTGGCGATCATCGGCCTGCAAGCGCGGCCGTGGATTGAGCGCCGACCATTCCGGGTGAGCGCGGGCTACCTGCACCGCGGCCGGTAGCTTGCCCTCGCGCCAGCGTTGCTCGTCAGGGGCGGCCACCTCGATGGCGCCCTGGGCGGCATGGCCGCGGGTTTCCAGCGCCGCCAGCAATTGTCGCTGCCGGACGGCCAGCAGCCGCAGCACGGCATCGTCGATGGACAGTTCCCGTCCGCCGCGCAGCTTGCCGAACAGCCGCCGACCATAGTGGCCGCCGGTCTGCGCCAGGCCGCCGGCCAGGGCGCCCAGCACCGTCGCGGCGCCCAGGGTCAGGCCGCCCGCGAGCAGGTCTAGGCCCACTCCCGCCGCGGCGCCGGCCGCCACGCCGCCGCCCAGGCGGATGCCCAGCAGGCGCAGGGTTTCCGGATTGAAGAGATCGTCGCCCCAGCGCCCGTCCAGCAGCGGCAGGTCGCTGGCGTGGGCATCGCCCGGGCGAAAGCCGAACAGCCGCAGCAGGTCTTCCACGCAGCGCTGTTCGCGGGTGCGCAGGGCGTCGCGCAACTCGGCGGTCGCGGTATTCACCTCGGCTTCGCCAGGCGCCACGCTGCGCCGCGCGGCGGCGGCGTCCACCAGCAGTTCGGCGATCAGCCGCACCCCCTGCTGATGGCGGCGGCGGGCCTGCTCGGCGTGATCGGCGATCAGTCGTTGCAGCGCCGGGCGGCCGCTTTCCAGCAGCGTTGCCAGGCTTTCGTAGAGGCGCGCCTCGCCGTCCGCCGGCGGGGCGACGCTGTCGAAGCGCACCAGGGCGTGCAGGCCGAGGCGGGCCAGGGTGGCGCGCCAGTCGTCGGCGCGGTGGCCGTCGGCGGCGACGAAGTTGAGCACCGGCACCAGCGGGCGACCGCAACCGGCCAGCACCGCCAGTTCGTCGCGATACTTGGCCAGCACCGGCTCGCGGGCGTCGATCACATAGAGACCGGCATCGGAGGCGCGCAACTGACGAATCACCTTGGCCTCCTGCTCGAATCGCTGGCGGGCTTCCACGCTGTCGAGAAAGCGGTCGAGCAGGGTGGCGGCGTCCAGGCGTTCGCCGGGGCGCTCCAGTTGCTCGAGGTAGTCGCGCAGGGCGATGGCGTCTTCCAGGCCGGGGGTGTCGTAGAGTTCCAGCAGGGCTTCGCCATCCACCGACAGCCGCGCGCCCTCGACATGACGGGTGGTGCTGGGACGATGGGAGACCTCGCCGAAGTCGACGTCGCGGGTCAGGGTGCGCAGCAGCGAGGTCTTGCCGACATTGGTGTGACCGACCAGCGCCAGGCGCAGGGGGCCGCTCATGGATTCGTCTCCAGCCAGGCCAGTTCTTCGAGATCGCCGGTGCAGTGTGCCAGACGCAGGGTGTCCAGCGCCTGGCGCCAGTCGTCCAGGCGTACCGGATCGAGCTTGCCGCCCAGGGGCGCGGGCAACAGCCAGACGCGGGTGGCCGTGGCGCAGCGCGACAATTCAGCCAGCAGGGTCAGGGTACCGCGATCCGGCGAGCGGCGGGGATCGCAGGCGATCAGCAGGCGCCGGGCCGGATAGCGGGTCAGCTGTTCGAGCAGATGGCGCCGGCCCTGGCCGTCGTCGAGCACGCCGGCGTCACGCACGCCTTCGGGCAGCGGCGGCGGCCAGGTATGGTCGGTGAGTTCGATGCCCACCAGCAGCGCCTCGTCGCCGGTCCGGGCTAGGCCGCCGGCATCCTGCTGGGGCAGCTGCGCGGGCGCGGCGTCGTTGACGCCCAGGCGTTCGCTGGTGGGCAGCAGGCGTTCGCGCAGGTGCAGATAGCCGGGGCGCTCGACGTCCAGTCGCAGCCGCTGGCGACCGCGCCGCCAGCGCCATAGGCAGAGCAGGGTGAGCAGCAGCCGGGGCAGCAGGCCATAGACCAGCACCACGCCGAGCAGCCAGCCGGCCCAGGCCTGGCGTGCCGCGGCCAGGGGGCTGGCGGCATCGCCACTGGCGGCGATGCTGGCCGGGTCGGGCAGCGGAAAGCCTAGCAGCTGGGGCAGGGCGCCGAGGACCTGGGTCAGCAGCACGAAGGTGTCGCTGCCGAGCAGGGTGGTCTCCCAGACGAACAGATAGCTGCGTCCGGAGAGCAGCGCCAGCAGGGTCGCCAGGGCACTGCCGAGGATCAGCAGCCAGAGGCTGTGGACCAGACCGCCCAGCGCCCAGGGCAGCAGGCGGGCGCGACCGAGCAGCCCGACCAGCGCCGGACCCAGGTGCAGGGCGCGGGCGTCCCGCGCCAAGCGGCCGGAGAGCCACAGCCAGAGGCGCGCCAGCGGCGAGGCCAGCTGGCGGCCACCCCCCAGCAGGCCAAGGGCCCAGACCAGCAGGCTGAGGAGGTTGAGGCCGAGCAGACTGCCCATCGCCCAGAACACATTGACCGGACGACTGCCATCGCCCAGCGCCCCGGCGGCGAGCCCCGCGCCGCAAAACAACGCCACGATGCCCAGCAGCCAGGCGGCCAGCAGCGCGCCCTGGCGCCAGCGACGGCGTGCCGCCAGCAGCCCGTCGCGCTGACCGAGCAGACGGGCGCGCGTCACCAGTCGCGCCTCGAAGGGACCGCCGGCCGCGCGTGCCTGGCGATTGGCCTCGGCGTCTTCCAGCGGGCCGCTGTCTTCCTCGGTCAGGCGCAGGGCTTCGGTGAGCCAGAGATCCTCGAAGGCGGGGGAGGGGGTTGCGGTCACGCGTCGGCGCCCTTGCGGCAAAAACGCCGAGCATAGTCCCTGGCGCCCTGGCTGTTAACGCCTCTGTTATGCTCTGTCACCATGAAAACCTCTCTCCCCCTGAGCCTGATCGTCGCCGTGGCCGACAACGGCGTCATCGGCATCGACAATCGTCTCCCCTGGCACCTGCCGGCGGAGCTCAAATATTTCAAGGCCGTGACCCTCGGCAAGCCGCTGGTCATGGGTCGCAAGACCTGGGACTCCCTAGGCCGCCCGCTGCCGGGTCGGCTGAATCTGGTGGTCTCCCGTCAGACTGATCTGGTGGCCGAAGGTGCCGAGGTGCGGACGTCGCTGGCCGCTGCCGTGGAGCGTGCCGAGGCCTGGGCCCGGGAACGCGAGGCCAGCGAGATCATGCTGATCGGCGGCGCCCAGCTGTTCGCCGACGCCCTGCCGCTGGCCCAGCGGCTCTACCTGACCCGCGTCGCCCTGGCGCCGGACGGGGACGTGTTCTTTCCCGCCTGGAACGAGGCCGACTGGGAACTCGTCTCGCGGCAGCAGCATGCCGCCGAAGACGACCGTCCCGCCTATGCCTGCGAGGTCTGGGAGCGCCGGGCCTAGGGTCGGTCGTGACACCTGCGTGCTCTTGCCGATGTCTTCCGGTGCTAAGCAAAGCCTAAGGTTGCCCTGGCATAAAGGAGGCTGAGGCGAGCCGCCCGGGCGGCCGGAGGGTGCAGACGTGATGGCGATCGACAGCCAGATGCAGGCGACAACGGCAGGCACCCAACCTGCCCGTCCAGGCGCGACGGGCAATCCGACTACCTCGGCGGCCGACAGTGGCCAGACTGGTGCTGCGTCCAGTGGCAGCGCCGTCGCCGTGGACCTGTCGCCTGCCGCCCAGTTGATCGCCGGTCTGCTGCCGGGGCAATCGAACGGCAATGCCGATCTCGACGGCTTCATGCAGATTCTCCAGCAGCAGATCCGCAGCCAGGGTACCGATGCCGCCGTGCTCGGCGAGATGCCCGAGGGGGCCAGTCCCGACCGTATCCAGTTGGCGAAGCAGGCGGCCAATCACCTGCTGGTGAGCTATTACCATGACGACAGTCGCTATGCCGATGCCTCCACGCAGGATCCCTTCGCCAACCTGGACAGCAACAGCCTGGCGCGTATCGCCAGCGACGATTCCGGCACCTTCACCTCGGCTGAACGTCAGCTCGCCTATTTCGAGGGCGCGCAACGTGGCACCGATGCGGCCAACGTGGCCTTCTCCGGGCTCTCCCCGCAGAATCAGGGTGCCGCGTCCTGGAACTGGGCACCCGCCGCCACGGAAGACGCCGGCATCCTCGGTACGCTGAATCCCGGCATGCCGGATTGGCAACCCAATCAGTTGAGCAGTCAGCTCATCGATAGCCTGAGCCCCGGCGGCGTGGCGACCGCTGCCGCTCAGGAAACCGCCCAGCTATCGGCACCGACCTTTGGCGTCAGCACCAGGGCGGATGGCGCACCCCAATGGACGACGCAGCCGGCGGACGGGCAGGGCGCCGGCGCGAGCACCGCGCTGGATGGCAGTATCCTCACCCAGATGACCGGCACGACAGCCGCGCCGGCGCTGTCGCTCTATCGCCAGATCGCCGCGTTCGGTTGAGTAGGGTTGTTGGGCTCAGGTCTGCCTGTTGGGCTTCGACGATGAAGCTGTCTCAGTCCAACCTCCGGGGCGGTAGGTTGGGCTGAGCGCCAGCGAAGCCCAACATCGTGGCGTCGCTCAGATCGCCCGCAGCTTCTTGGCCGGCAGGTAGTCGCGGTGGACGCGCTCTTCCACCAAGTACAGCCAGCAGGGACCTTCCACCTGGGGAAAGAGGCGTACTTCCTGGATGCTGCTGGGCTTGGGTTCGCCATTGCCGACCTGCACGGCCACGCTCTGGCCGAGGCGGAAGCGCGGCACCACGCCGGCGTCCACCACGCTCTGCTCGGCCTTGGTCGCCGGACGGCCCAGGTATTCGCCCAGGTCCACCGGACCGGAGGGACCTTCGGCCACGGTGTCCACATGGAAGCTGTAGGCGGTGGCCAGGCCTTCGTCGCCACCGTGGATCTCGCCCTGCTTGATGCGCGACACGGCCTGGTCGAGGGCGGCGTCGAGCGTCAGTTCGTTGTTCGATTGCAGGGTGATGACGATGCGGCGTTCGAAGGGGTACTGGCTCATGATTTCGACTTTTTCGGCAGATAGGGAAAAGAAGGGACATCTTGTGCCCCCTTTGGCCGACCGCTGTCCAGCCGGGGGCGCCCGATCGGTGATCGCGTTTGCAACCCCGGGTGTCCAGGGGCCAGGCGGTCGCTAGGTTCTGTACCAAAAAGCGCCGAGCGAAGGTCAGGCGAGGCCTAGGCGGCCCCGCGAAAAAGGCTGAGGAAGCGGATCGGACTCGCGCTCGAGTTTACGAGCGGTAAATGAGCATTCCGATCGGACTGGCGATCCAGGCCTTTTTCAACGAAGCATCACCGAGCGCAGGCATTTTTCGTACAGAACCTAGTCCTTGCGCCGCTTGAGCTGGTCCTTCAGCTGGGTCGGCACCTCGCGAATGATCAGCAGATCCTGACCCTCGTCGTATTCGATGCGCGAGCCCAGCAGGTGCGCCTCGAAGCTGATCGACAGTCCTTCGGCACGCCCGGTGAAACGGCGGAATTGGTTGAGGGTGCGCTTGTCCGCCGGGATCTCCGGCGCCAGGCCGTAATCCTTGTTGCGGATGTAGTCGTAGAAGGCGCGTGGCGCCTCGTCGTCCATCAGTTCGGAGAGGGCATCGAGGGCCATGGGCTCGCCGCGCTTGGCCTGGCTGCTGGCGTAGTCCACCAGGGTGTCGGTCTTTTCCTTGGCAGCCTCTTCCGGCAGGTCCTCGCTCTCCACATAGTCGCTGAAGGCCTTGAGTAGGGTGCGGGTCTCGCCCTTGGCGTCGACGCCTTCCTGGCAGCCGATGAAGTCGCGGAAGTAGTCCGAGACCTTCTTGCCGCCCTTGCCGCGGATAAAGGAGATGTACTGGCGCGACTGCTTATTGTTGCGCCACTCCGAGAGGTTGATCCGCGCCGCCAGGTGCAACTGGCCCAGGTCCAGGTGCTTGGCGGGGGCCACTTCCAGACTCTCGGTGACGGTCACCCCCTCGCTGTGGTGCAGCAGGGCAATACTCAGGTAGTCGGTCATGCCCTGCTGGTACTGGGCGAACAGCACATGGCCGCCGGTGGAGAGGTTGCTGCTCTCCATCAGGCCCTTGAGGTGCTCCACCGCCTGGCGGCTGAAGGCGACGAAATCCTGTTCGCCTTCCAGATAGGCATGCAGCCAGCCGCTGAAGGGATAGGCGCCGGATTCCTCGTGGAACAGGCCCCAGGCCTTGTTGGGCTTGGCGTTGTAGCTGTCGTTGAGATCGGCCAGCAGATTCTCGATGGCCTGGGAGTCGGCCAGTTCGGCGTCCCGCGCGTGCAGGGTCGCGGGCTGGCCGTCGGGCTTCTTGTCGATCAGATGGACGATGGCGTGACGGATCGGCATGGCGGACTCGGTTAGCTGAGAGCCTGTTCAACGTCTCACGAGCTAGAGACAAACAAGGCGAAAATGGCTGAGGAAGCGGAGTTTACAGGTAGTAAATGAGCATTCCGAAGCCATTTTCAACGCCGTTTGGCCGACGCGCAGTAGACGTTGGATAGGCTCTGGGAAAGTCCGCCAGTCTAACGCTCCCGCGCCCTCGCGGGCAGGCCCCTGGCGCCGCAGGCTCAGCGCGCCGGCGCCGTCTGCTTTTCCTGCAGCGCATTGCCCAGGTGCCGGGTCATGAAGACCGCGGCCTCTTCACGGCGGTCCTCCAGCAGCAGATCGATCAGCTGCAGGTGCTCCTGGCAGCGGCGCTGGGCCTGCTCGCGATCCACCGACTTCTGGTATTCGATCAACCGACGCAGGCGATTGAGCCGGCGCAGCGCATCGAGGATGAAGGCATTGCCCGAGCAGCGGGCGATGGTCTCGTGCAGGCGGGTGTTGGCGTCGAAGATCTCTGCCGGCGAAGCCTCGAACACCCGGCCGGCGGCCAGCAGCGCCTGCTCGTCGCGGCAGCGCCGCAAGGCCTCGGCATCCAGGGTGAAGTCGGCTTCACGGATGCCGGCCGGCTCCAGCAGCAGGCGAAAGCGATAGCTCTGGGCATAGGCGTCGGGCGAGGTGAGGCCTTCGACGAAACTCCAGCCGTAGCCCGGCAAGCGCTCGGCCCAGCCTTCCTGGACGATGCGCCTGAGGATGTCGGCCAGTTGCCCGCGGGTGACCTGGTAGCGGCGGATCAGCTCGTTTTCCGTAACCTTGAGCGGCAACTCGCCTTCGATGCGATCGCGGGCGATGGTCAGGTACAGCCGCTCGCTGGCGGAGACCTCCTCGCGCGCCTGGGGTGTGGCGTCCAGGGCCGCGGCGGCCACGGCGAAACCGCCCTCGGGATGCCGCGCCAGCAGGCTCCGGTCGGCCATCTGCTGCAGGGCGCTGCGCACCGGCGAGCGCGACACCCGCAGGCGTTCGGCCAGGGCGCGCTCGGGCAGCCGGGTGCCCACCGCCAGCTGGTGCGAGGCGATGTAGGTGAGGATGTCGGGAATCAGTTGGGAGGCGAGGGTGCCCATGGCAGCGCTGGCGAATCGACCGGAAAGGTCAGGATGCTAGCACGGGACCCGCCGGGCGCAGCCGGCCCGGCGGGTTTCGCGGGGTCGTTCAGTCGCCGCTCGGGCTGACGTCCATGTCCTTGAGCTTCACCAGCCGGCTGCGGTGCTTGACGCGATAGCCGAGCCAGACGGCGAAAAACAGCGGCAGGCTGATGTAGGTGGCGGCCAGGCCGAGCCAGTCCACGCCGTTCGGTCCGAACAGGGCGGCGTAGTTCTGTCCCAGGGTGATCACCAGGCAGAGGGCGAAGGCCAGCAGCGGTCCGAAGGGAAACAGCTTGGCGCGATAGGGCAGGTCTTCCAGGCGGCGACCCTGGGCCAGATAGCCCTGGCGGAAGCGATAGTGGGACACGGCGATGCCCAGCCAGGCGATGAAGCCGCACATGCCCGAGGTGTTGAGCAGCCAGCCATAGAGCGCCTTGTCGCCCACCAGGGAGGTAAAGAAGCACAGGGCGCCCACCGCGGTGGTGGCGAGCAGGGCGTTGCGCGGTACGCCATTGCGCGCGACGCGGGCGAATAGGCGCGGCGCCTTGCCCTGTTCGGCCAGGCTGTGCAGCATCCGCGTCGAGGCGTACATGCCCGAGGTGCCGGCGGAGAGCACCGCCGAGAGGATCACCGCGTTCATCAGGCTGGCGGCGAAGGCCAGGCCGGCGCGCTCGAACAGCAGGGTGAACGGCGAGACCGAGACGTCGGTGGCGTCGTTCTGCAGCAGGCGCGGATCGGTGTAGGGGATCAGCATGCCGATGACGAAGATCGCCAGCACATAGAACATCAGGATGCGCCAGAACACCTGGCGGATGGCGATGGGCACGTTCTTGCGCGGATTTTCCGATTCACCGGCGGCGATGCCGATCAGCTCGGTGCCCTGGAAGGAGAAGCCGGCAATCATGGCCACCCCGACCATGGCCTGCAGACCGCCGACGAAGGGCGCCTCGCCCTGGGTGAAGATGGTCAGTCCTGGCGGTTCGATGCCGCTGAAGATGCCGAGGATGGCGGCCAGGCCCAGGCCGATGAAGACCACCACGGTGGTTACCTTGATCAGCGCGAACCAGAATTCGCTCTCGCCGAAGCCGCGCACCGACACCGCATTGAGCAGGAACATCAGGCCGAGGAACAGCGCGCTCCAGATCAGCCCCGGCACCTCGGGAAACCAGAAGCCCATCACCAGCTGCGCCGCCACCAGCTCGGCGGCGATGGTCACCGCCCAGTTGTACCAGTAGTTCCAGCCAAGGGCGAAGCCGAAGCCGTCTTCGACGAAACGACTGCCATAGATGGAGAAGGAACCCGACACCGGCTGGTAGGCGGCCATCTCGCCGAGGCTGGTCATGAGGAAATAGACCATCAGGCCGATCAGCGCATAGGCCGCCAGGGCGCCGCCCGGGCCGGCGGTGGCCACGGTGGCGCCGGAGGCGACGAACAGCCCGGTGCCGATGGAGCCGCCGATGGCGATCATGTTGAGGTGACGGGGCTTGAGCCGGCGCTGCAGACTCGGAGAGGCGGTGGACATGGGGTTTCCAGCTGGCAGTTGAAGGGGCCGGACGTTGGCTCTGGCGGCCATTCGCGGTCATGGGGCGCAGGGCGGTGCACCCACCGGCTGCGGCGACCTGCACGGGCAGGTGGCAAAAAAGCGGCGAAGCTTAGCAGGCTAAGGGCGTCAGGTGGGATGGCGGTCGTCGGTGCGCGGCTGTCGCAGTCCGATCATCGCCGGGCCGCGCTTCGGCTAGCATGGCCCAGGGTCCCAGCAGGCAGCGCAGCGTGATCGATTCAAGAACCTTTGGCAGCGGTATCCAGGGCAAGAACTACCTGCAGTTGCAGTCGATGCGACCGCGGCCGGAATTTTCCCGGCTGGTCGGCTTCGTCCTGCTCGATCATTTCTCCCTGCCGTCCTTTACCCAGGCGCTGGATACCCTGGTCACCGCCAACCTGCTGGCCGCCGGTACCTTCGCCACCCGCACCTATAGCCCGACCGGCGCCGAGGTGCTCAGCGACCTGGGCATCGTCATCCGCCCGGATGGTGACTACCGCGCGGCGGAGCAGGCCCGCTTCGACCTGCTGGTGGTCTGCGGCGGCCTGCGGACGCCGCTGGAGCTGGATCCACGGCTCAAGGCGCTGCTGGCGCGCGTGGCCCGGCAGCAGGTGACCCTCTGCGGCCTGTGGAACGGCGCCTGGCAACTGGGCCAGGCCGGGCTGCTGGATGGCTATCGCTGCGCCATCCATCCCGAACAGCGCAGCGCCTTCAGCGAACGGGTGCGCGGGTGCAAGACCTCGGCGGAAAGCCATGTGCTGGATCGCGATCGGCTCACCGCGGCCAGTCCCAGCGGCGCCTTCCACCTCTTTCTCGAATGGATCGGCGCCCAGTGCGGCAGCGCCCTGGCCGATGGCCTGGTCAACATCCTCGCCTTCGAGGAATCGCGCTTTCGCCAGGTCAATCCGACGCTCAAGGTGCAGATGACCCCGCCGCTGCGCGAGGTGGTGACCCTGATGGAGGCCAACATCGAGGAGCCCCTGACCATCGAGCAGCTGTGCGACTACGCCGGCCGTTCGCGACGCCAGGTCGAGCGGCTGTTTCGCGAGCAGCTCGATACCGCGCCCATGCGCTACTACCTGGAGCTGCGCATCACCGAGGGGCGCCGGCTGCTGCAGCATTCCACCCTGTCGGTGCTGGAGGTGGCGGTGGCCTGCGGCTTCACCTCGGTCACCCACTTCAGCAAGAGGTATTCGGCCTACTTCGGCTATCCGCCGTCCAAGGAGCGGCGGTTGAAGTATTGAACGCCCGGACCTGTCAGGGTGCTCAAGACAATGGCTGCAGGGTCAGGCGAAAGCCCAGGGCATGCGCCAGCTTGCTGATGGTGTCCAGGGTCGGATTACCTTCGCCACGGGTCACCTTGTACAGCGTCTCCCGGGCGATTCCAGTCTGACGGGACAACTCCGAGATATTGCGCGCTCGGGCCACGTCACCCAGGACCTTTGCCAGAAAGGCGGCATCATCAGGCGCCTCTTCCTGGGCGGCCTCGATGTATAGGCGGATGGCCTCTTCATCTCGCAGATGCTCGGCAGCGTCCCAGACGCGGGTCTCGATCTTGGTACTTGCCATGCGGGTCTCCTTCAAACGTGGTCAGCCAGAGACAGAGCGATTTCGATGTCTTTCTGTTGAGATTTCTTGTCCCCACCGCACAACAGGACGTAGGTCACGCCATCACGTTCTACATAGTAGAGACGGTATCCGGCGCCTGCGTCGATCTTGAGCTCCGACACACCCTTGGTCAGGTTGCGATGCTGGCCCGGATTGCCCTCTGCCAAACGGCCAATGCGTACGGCAATGCGTGCCTTGGCTTGGCGGTCGCGCAGGTGGCTGAACCAGGCATCAAAGATGGCGGTGGTTCGGATAGCTTTCATCTGTCCATTATAAGTGACAGTTGTTGAAGCACAAGAGGTTGATCAGGACGGGTGACCATAGCCATTCGGCACGGTCTGCCGCTGCTTTGCGTCGCGCTCCGCCGCATTCAGGCAGAGCAATCCCGCCAGGGCGAACAGCAGGCCGAGCAGCATGCCCGGCGCCAGGGGTTCGTCGAAGCAGGCCCAGGCCCAGAGCAGCGCCACCGGCGGACTCAGGTAGAGCGCGCCACTCACCGCCTGGGGGCTGCCCTGACGCAGGCACAGCCAGTAGAGGCCGAAGCCGAGCAGGGTCGGGATCAGCAGCCAGAGCACCGCCAGAGCGAAGCCGAGGGTCAGCGGCGGGGTCAGCGGTCCTTCCACCCCGGCCACCCCCAGCATCACCAGGCTGCTGGCCGCGAGCTGGATGAACAGTTGGGTCCGCAGCGCCAGTCGACTCGGCGGCAGGCGACTCTGCACCAGGGTCGCCAACGCCAGGGCCAGAGCGCTGCCCAGGGGCAGGGCATAGGCCCAGCCGGGGGCCACCCCCAGGCCCAGTCCCGCGCTGGTGGCCAGCAGGACGCCCGTCAGGCCCAGGCCCAAGCCGAGCCATTGGCGGCCGTTGGTGCGCTGGCCCGGCAGCAGGCAGCAGCCCAGCGCCACCAGCAGCGGCGACAGATCCGACAGCAGCGCCGCCAGCCCGGGTGAGACGCCCAGTTCGATGGCCTTGGCCGCCGGTCCTGCCGCGCCGGCAAAGGCCAGCACGCCGATGCCCGCCTGCTGACCGATGACCTTCAACGGCAAGCGGCGCACCTCGGCCCAGGCGAAGGGCAGCAGCAGCAGGGCGGCCAGCAGCAGGCGCCAGCAGGTCACCAGCAGGGTAGGGGCCTGATCCGCGGCATAGCGATAACCGACGAAGCCGGCGCTCCAGCAGAGCACCAGGGCGAGCTGGCGGAGCAGGGGGGAAGACAGGAGGGCAGGCATGCGCGGACTCCAGCTGACGGGATGCCTTGAGCCTGGCCCAGGGTGGTAATACACTCAAACGACATTATCGGTAGCTATGGTTCGATAAAAGCGCATCATGCCCGCACCTCTCGATATCGACGTCCTGCGCACCTTCCACACCATCGTGCGGCTGGGGCAGTTTCGCGCTGCCTCGCTGCAGCTCAACCGCAGCCCTTCGGCGGTGAGCAGCCAGATCCGCCGGCTAGAGGAGCAGACCGGCGGCCGGCTGTTCGAGCGCGACAACCAGGCCGTGACCCTGACCCCGCTCGGGCGCCGCGTGCTGCTGGAGACCGCCGACCTGTTGCAGACCCATGACCGCATCCTCGCCGGTCTCACCGGCCAGCCGGTGGTGGGGGAGGTGCGCCTGGGGGTGGCCGAGGATTATGCCGCGCGCCTGCTCAAGGCCGTCTTGCCGCGCTTGCAGGGCGAGCATCCCGGAATCGTCCTGGAGGTGCTCACCGGCAACAGCAGCCAATTGCGGCGCTGGCTCGGCCAGGGCCTGCTGGACCTGGCGCTGCTGGTGGGGCCGCCCCGCACCGACCGGGCGGACGGCGAGAGATTCGGCCATACCCAGCCGGTGTGGGTCGCCGGTCCCGGACTGCAGTTGAGCGCGGACGCCAGCGTGCCCCTGGCGCTGCACGGCGAGGGCTGCAGCTATCGCGAACTGGGCATCGACCTGCTGATCCGCCAGGGCCGGCGCTGGCATGCCGTGGTGACCAGCGCCGCCTCTTCGGCGCTGGAAGCGGCGGTCGAACTGGGGCAGGCGGTGGCCATCACCGACCGGGCACGCATGACCCCGCCGATGCGCGAACTGACGCCGGAAGAAGGCTTTCCCGCGTTGCCGGTGCACGAGTTGCGACTGGCCTCGCCACCGGGCGAGCGCAGCCCCGCCTGCGCCTCTCTGGCCGGGCTGATCGCCGAGGATTTCCGCATCTAGCCCGGCGGCCCGGCGTTTGACCGGGCCCTGGCCCAGCCACTAAGGTGGCCGCCTTGCCGCTCGACCCCTGGGCCTGCGCTCCCACCTCCGGCATGCGCGCCCCCTGTCCGCACGTCCGGTCCGCTACCGCCGCTCCTGTCCGCTGTTCTGGAATGTTTCGCCTGTCATGACTGCCTCACCCGCCATCCCCCGTCTCATCTATCTGCTGGCCCTGACCATCTTCGCGCTGACCACCGCCGAATTCATGGTGGCCGGCATGATGCCGGCGCTGGCCGCCGATCTCGGTGTCTCCCTCGGCCAGATCGGCTATCTGATCTCCTGGTATGCCCTGGGCATGGCCCTGGGCGGCCCGCCGCTGACCCTGTTGCTGCTGGCCCTGCGCCTGGCGGAAAAGTCGGCGCTGCTGTGGCTGCTGGCGCTCTATCTGGTCGGCGCCGTGGTGGCCGCGCTGGCGGTCAGCTATCCGGTGATGGCGGCGGGGAGGGTGCTCATGGGCATCGCCAGCTCCGCCAGCATCGGCCTCTGTCTGACCCTGGGCGCCAACCTGGTCACGCCGGATCGCCGCGGCCGGGCGGCCTCGCTGATCCTGTCCGGACTCATGCTGGCGCCGGTGTTCGGGGTGCCGGGTACGGTACTGATCGAGCAACTGGCCGGCTGGCGCGCCAGCTTCTGGGCGGTTGCCCTGCTGGCGGCCTGCTGCACCCTGCTGGTCGGCCTCTGCGTGCCGCGGGCGCCAGCGCGCGCGGCCGGGCAGTTGGGCGGGGAGCTGCGGACCCTGGTCAGTGGCAGACTCTGGGCGGCCTACCTCACCAGCGGCCTGATCATCGGCGCGACCTTTGCCGGCTTCAGCTACTTCTCGCCCATCCTCATCCAGGTGACGGGTTTCGCGGCCACCACCATTCCCTGGTTGCTGATGGGGTATGGCCTCGCCAACGTGCTGGGCAATCTGCTGGTGGGGCGCCTGGCCGATCGCTACACCCTCAAGGTGCAGGGTGTCGGTCTGGCGGTGCTGGCGCTGGGCTTCGCCCTCTTCGTCAGCTGCGCCGACAGCGCCGCGGCCAGCCTGCTGGCCCTGGTGCTGATCGGCCTGACCGGGGTGGCCCTCAACCCGGCCATGGTCGCCCGGGTCATGGCCGCGGCCACGCCGGGCCCGCTGGTCAACACCCTGCACACCTCGGTGATCACCGCGGGCCTGGCGGTGGGCGCCTGGGCCGGCGGCGCGGCCATCGATGCCGGCCAGGGCCTGCGCGCACCCCTATGGGTCGGTCTGGGCATGGCGCTGCTGGGCGTGCTGAGCCTGGTGCCCAGCCTGGTGCAGCGACTGGCGCTGGCGTCATCGCCAGCGGGTCGTTGCTAGTACCTGGCAGCTGGGGCGACCTGGTCGCGTCGGGCTGCCGCCGCGCGCGCCCGGGTTTCGTCGCTGAATGGCTCTACGGCGCAGCTTTCAGAGGGATTGCGTGTGCCGCCTTCACTGTAGCCTGACTGTCATCTTTCCCTGGCATGTTGCCTTCCGAACACGGGAGGCGCGTTTTCGCGCTTTCGATTCCTGGACCTTCGACAAGGGCGGTACGGACATGCAGGCTTCGCTTCGCGGTATGACGTTGGGTGTGGTGCTCGGGCTGCTGAGCGGCGGCCCGGTTTGGGCGGCCACGCCCATTCCCTTCTGGCATTCGATGGATGCGGAGCTTGGCAAGGAGGTCGACTCCCTGGCCCAGCGCTTCAACCAGGCGCACCCGGAATTCCAGGTGCAGCCGGTGTACAAGGGCAACTACGAGCAGAATCTGGCGGCCGGCATCGCCGCCTTCCGGACCGGCAAGCCGCCGGCCATCCTGCAGGTCTACGAAGTGGGCACCGCGACCATGATGGCGTCCAACGCCATCGAGCCGGTCTACCAGGTGTTCAAGGATGCGGGTGTGAAGCTGGATGAAGCGGGCTTCGTACCCACCGTCGCCAGCTACTACAGCGACGCCAAGACCGGTCAACTGCTGTCCATGCCGTTCAACAGTTCCACCCCGGTGCTCTACTACAACAAGGCGGCCTTCAAGCAGGCCGGCCTCGATCCGGAAGCGCCACCCAAGACCTGGAAGGAGCTCGCCGACGACAGCGCCAAGCTGCGCGCCGCCGGCCTGAAGTGCGGCTATACCAGCGGCTGGCAGAGCTGGGTCCAGCTGGAAAACTTCAGCGCCTGGAACGGCCTGCCCTTCGCCAGCCAGGACAACGGCTACCTGGGCAGCGACGCGGTGCTGGAGTTCAACCAGGCGCCGCAGGTCAGGCACATCGCCCTGTTGCAGGCGATGGGCAAGCGCGGCGACTTCACCTACGTCGGTCGCAAGGACGAACCCACGGAGAAGTTCTACAACGGCGACTGCGCCATGCTGACCACCTCGTCCGGCTCGCTGGCCAACATCCGCCACTACGCCAAATTCGACTTCGGTGTGGCCATGATGCCCTATGACGGCGACCTCAAGAGCGCTCCCCAGAACGCCATCATCGGCGGCGCCAGCCTCTGGGTATTCAAGGGCCAGGATGCCGCGGTGAAGCGCGGCGTGACTGAATTCCTCGCCTTCCTGGCGCAGCCGGCGATCGCCGCCGAATGGCACCAGCTGACCGGCTACCTGCCGATCACCAAGGCGGCCTACGACCTGACCCGCGAGCAGGGCTTCTACAGCAAGAATCCGGGAGCCGACATCGCCACCCGGCAGATGCTGAACAAGCCGCCGTTGGCCTTCACCAAGGGCCTGCGCCTGGGCAACATGCCGCAGATCCGCGCGGTGATCGACGAAGAGCTGGAAAGCGTCTGGACCGGCAAGCAGGCTCCGCAACAGGCACTGGATACCGCCGTGCAGCGCGGCAACGTGCTGTTGCGCCGCTTCGAGAAGTCCACCCAGTAAGCCCGGGGTCCGCCCTGGCGGCGCCGGCCGACGACTGCCGGCGCCGCTTCTCTTTTCGCGACGATGCGTGCGCCCATGTCCACATCCCGTCAGGTCTTTCCCTCCGGCTGGCTGCCCTATGCGCTGCTGGCGCCCCAGCTGGCGATCACCGCCGTGTTCTTTCTCTGGCCCGCTGGCAAGACGCTCTGGTATTCGCTGCAGAGCGTCGATCCCTTCGGCCTGTCCAGCCAGTTCGTCGGTCTCGACAACTTCCGTCAGCTGTTCCAGGACCCGCTGTATCTGGCCTCCTTCTGGACCACCCTGACCTTCAGCGCCCTGGTGACCGGCTGCGGCCTGCTGGTGTCCCTGGTGCTGGCGGCCCTGGTCGATCTGGTGGTGCGCGGCAGCCGGATTTACCAGACCCTGCTGCTGCTGCCCTATGCGGTAGCACCGGCCATCGCCGCGGTGCTGTGGATCTTTCTGTTCAACCCCGGTCTCGGTCTGCTCACCCTGCTGCTGGAACGCTATGGCTATCACTGGAACCACGCCCAGAACGCCGGCCAGGCGCTGTTCCTGGTGGTGCTCGCCTCGGTGTGGAAGCAGATCAGCTACAACTTCCTGTTCTTCTTCGCCGCGCTGCAAGCCATCCCGCGCTCGCTCTTGGAAGCTGCCGCCATCGACGGCGCCGGGCCACTGCGCCGCTTCCTGCAGCTGTCGCTGCCGCTGATCGCGCCGGTCAGCTTCTTCCTGCTGGTGGTCAACCTGGTCTACGCCTTCTTCGACACCTTTCCGGTGATCGACGCCGCCACCGGCGGCGGTCCGGTGCAGGCCACCACCACCCTCATCTACAAGATCTACCGCGAGGGCTACACCGGGCTCGACCTCTCCGCCTCCGCCGCCCAGTCGGTGGTGCTGATGCTGCTGGTCATCGTGCTCACCGTGGTGCAGTTCCGCTACGTCGAACGCCGGGTACGCTATCAATGATCGAGAATCGCCGCGGACTGACGCTGCTGTGCCACCTGATGCTGGTGCTGGGCATCGGCGTCATCCTCTTTCCGCTCTATGTGGCCTTCGTGGCCGCCACCCTCGACGACCGGGCGGTGTTCGCCACGCCCATGAGCCTGATCCCGGGGCGCCATCTCTGGGACAACCTCAGCCTGATCTGGACCCAGGGCGTGGGCAACAGCACCGCGCCGTTCTGGCGGCTGCTGCTCAACAGCTTCCTGATGGCGCTGGGCATCACCCTGGGCAAGCTGTCGGTGTCCATCCTCTCGGCCTTCGCCATCGTCTGGTTCCGCTTTCCCCTGCGCACC
The DNA here is from genome assembly GCF_002256045.1 of Pseudomonas sp. PGPPP4. Classification (NCBI taxonomy): domain Bacteria; kingdom Pseudomonadati; phylum Pseudomonadota; class Gammaproteobacteria; order Pseudomonadales; family Pseudomonadaceae; genus Pseudomonas; species Pseudomonas sp. PGPPP4. Next base: position 459,023 of record NZ_NKID01000004.1, on the reverse strand, counting down.
CTGGCCTTCTGGCTGATCTTCATCACCCTGATGCTGCCGGTGGAGGTGCGCATCTTTCCCACCGTGGACACCATCGGCCACCTGGGAATGATGGACAGCTACGCCGGCCTGACCCTGCCGCTGATGGCCTCGGCCACCGCCACCTTCCTGTTCCGCCAGTTCTTTCTGACGCTGCCCGACGAGTTGCTGGAAGCGGCGCGCATCGATGGCGCCTCGCCGCTGCGCTTCTTTCGCGACATCGTCCTGCCGCTGTCGCGGACCAACCTGGCGGCGCTGTTCGTCATCACCTTCATCTACGGCTGGAACCAGTACCTCTGGCCGCTGCTGATCGTCAGCAACCCCGATCTCGGCACCGCCGTGGCCGGCATTCGCGGCATGCTCTCGCTCGGCGAGCGGGCGCCGCAGTGGAACCAGGTGATGGCGGCCATGCTGCTCACCCTGATCCCGCCGGTGGCGGTGGTGCTGGTCATGCAACGCGCCTTCGTGCGCGGTCTGGTGGATAGCGAAAAGTAACCATGGCAAACCTCGAACTCAGGGCCGTCTCCAAGCGCTGGAACGGCAAGACCCAGGTCATCCAGCCGCTGGATCTTCAGGTGGCGGATGGCGAATTCATCGTGCTGGTGGGCCCTTCGGGCTGCGGCAAGTCCACCCTGCTGCGGCTGGTGGCCGGGCTGGAGCGGGTCAGCGCCGGCAGCATCCACATCGGCGGCCGGGACGTCACCGCGCTGGAACCCAAGGCGCGCGGCATCGCCATGGTGTTCCAGAACTATGCCCTCTATCCGCACATGAGCGTGGCCGAGAATCTGGCCTGGGGCCTCAAGATCGCCGGTCTCGGCCGCGCCGAGATCGCCAGCCGGGTCAAGGAGGCGGCGCGCATCCTGGAACTGGATGGCCTGCTCGAACGACGACCGCGAGAGCTGTCCGGTGGCCAGCGCCAGCGGGTGGCCATGGGCCGCGCCCTGGTGCGCGATCCGGCGGTGTTCCTGTTCGACGAGCCGCTGTCCAACCTGGACGCCAAGCTGCGGGTGCAGATGCGCCTGGAGTTGCAGCAACTGCACCAGCGACTCGCGACCACCAGCCTCTATGTGACACACGACCAGGTGGAGGCCATGACCCTGGCCCAGCGGGTGGTGGTGATGCAGGCAGGGGTGGTCGAACAGCTCGGCACCCCGGTGGAGGTCTACGAACGTCCGGCGACGCGCTTCGTCGCCAGCTTCATCGGCAGTCCGGCGATGAATCTGCTGGACGGCCAGGTCGACGCCGCGGGCAGTCACTGCGACGTGCCGGGCGGTCAGCGGCTGCCCCTCGGGCCGGGCTATCGCCACCTGGCCGGACGCCCGGTCTGCCTGGGCATCCGGCCCGAGCACCTGCAACCCTGCAGCGACCCCGAGCAGGGCCTGCCGCTGGTGGTCCGCACCCTGGAGATCCTCGGCGCCGACAACCTGGCCCATGGGCGCTGGGGCGAACAGTCGCTGGTGGTGCGCCTGCCGCATCAACAGCGCCCGGCACCGGGTCACGTCCTGCAGCTGCGCGCGCCAGCGGAGCACCTGCATCTGTTCGATGCCGCCTCCGGCCAGCGCCTCGAGCCGCGGCACTAGGCATCAGGCATTAGGCACGCCGGTCCGGTCGGGGCGCGGGGCGGTTTCCCTCCGGCGCCGCGGAGAGGATACTGCGCCCTTTGCCGCGCTGACCGCCGATACCCATGGAAAACCTCCCGCTGTTCGATCTGCCCGCCGCCCCCGAGGAAAAACCCAAGCCCAGGCGCGCCCGCAAGGCTTCGTCCGCCAGCGGCCTGCGCCTGCTGCACACCTCCGACTGGCACCTGGGGCAGCATTTCCTCGGGCGCACCCGCGAGGCCGAGCATCGCGCCTTTCTCGCCTGGCTGGTCGACCAGGTGGCGGAGCAGCAGGTGGACGTGGTGCTGGTGGCGGGGGACATCTTCGACACCGCCACGCCGCCGAGCTATGCCCGCGAGCTGTACAACGGCTTCATCGTCGGCCTACGCGCCACCGGCGCCAGCCTGGTAGTACTCGGCGGCAACCATGATTCCGCCGCGGTACTGGCCGAGTCCCGCGAATTGCTGGCCTGTCTGGACACCCGGGTGATCCCCTGCGTCAGCGCGACGCCGGCCGACCAGCTGCTGGAATTGCGTAGGCGCGACGGCGAGATCGGCGCGCTGCTCTGCGGCATTCCCTTCGTGCGGCCGCGTGACGTGCTGCAGAGCCAGGCCGGGCAGAGCGCCGACGATAAGCGCCAGGCGCTGCAGCAGGCCATCCAGGGCCACTACGCCGAGCTCTACGCCCTGGCCGAGGCGCGCCGCGCGGAACTGGGCGCGGCCCTGCCGATCATCGCCACCGGCCACCTGACCACCGTGGGCGCCAGCGCCAGCGAGTCGGTGCGGGAGATCTATGTCGGCAGTCTCGACGCCTTTCCCACCAGCGCCTTTCCGCCGGCGGACTACATCGCCCTCGGCCATATCCACCGACCCCAGCGGGTCGGCGGCCTGGAGCAGGTGCGCTACAGCGGCTCGCCGCTGTGCCTGAGTTTCGACGAGCAGCGCGACAAGGAAGTCCTGCTGGTGGAGTTCGGCAGTGCCCTGGAGCGGGTCACGCCCCTGGCGGTGCCCTGTTTCCAGCCCCTGGCCGTGGTGCAGGGCACCCTCGAGACCCTGGGTGCCGCTCTGCTCGAGGCGGCGGCCGATGGCAGCCCCGCGTGCCCGGTGTGGGCCGAGGTGGTGGTGGCCGGAGACGACTACCTGGCCGATCTGCAGCCGCGCATCTCGGCACTGGTGGCCGACCTGCCCTTGGAGGTGCTGCGGGTAAGGCGTGCGCGCAGCCTGGTAGCGCCTACCCTGCAGGGCAATCCGCGCGAGACCCTGGAGGAACTCAGCCCAGTGGACGTCTTCAGCCAGCGTCTGGCCGCCGAGACCCTGGACGACGAGCTGCGCACTCGTCTGGAAGGCCTTTATCGCGAGGTTCTCGGCGAATTGCCTGCCTGATCGCAGCGTAACGCTTCCATCGGACCGGATTTTTCGTCCGGAACAAGGCCCGTTTGCCCGGGGTCACCCTCTCTATGTAGCCCATACCGGAGGAGATCCCATGCACGACCTATCGCAACCCCTCGCTGCCACGCGCCACGAGCGCACCGACAACCAGGTGCCCAACGTCCAGGGCACCGAACGCCTGGTGTCCCTGCTGGGCGGCGGCCTGCTGATCCTTGGCGGTCTGCGCCGCGGCGGCCTGACCGGCTGCGTGAAGCTGGCGCTAGGCGCCATGGCACTTAGCCGCGGGGTCCGGCAGCGGTGCGAGCTCAAGGCCGCCTTGCAGCCTTCGCCCTTCGAGCAGGCCCTGGCCGAGCGCTGGGGCTGGCGCAATCCCACCGCCATCCAGCGCAGCGTCACCATCGCCAAGCCGCGTGAAGAGGTGTTCGCCTACTGCACCGATCTGCAGCACCTGCGCGAGCTGCTGCCCTTCGTCGACCGCATCGAGCTGGGCGCCGATGGCGACAGCCACTGGCATGCCTCCGGTCCCCTGGGGCGCACCCTGAGCTGGACCCTGGAGCAGAGCGAGCGCCGCGAGAACGAATTCCTGCTCTGGAGCACCGTGCCCGGCACGGTCATGGCGCACAAGGCCAGCCTGACCTTCAGCGACGCGCCCCAGGGCCGCGGCACCCTGGTCCAGGCGGTACTGGCCTGCGAAGCCCCGGCCGGCCTGCTCGGCCATGCCGTCACCGAAGGCATCAGCCGCTTCACCGGCAAGGCGGTCAACCTGGGTCTGCGGCGCCTCAAGCAGCAACTGGAGACCGGCGAGATCGCCACCCCCGACGTCTCGCGCAGCGGTCGTCCGCTGGCGCCGCCCCATCCGCCGGTGAGCCGGCCGGCCGACGAACCCCAGGCCGATCTCGACGCCGGCCTGGGCACCCAAGCAAGGACCGAATGATGCGCGCCCTGACCTGGCAAGCCCCCAATCGTCTGCAGGTGGAAACCGTCCCGGATCCGGAGATCCTCAACCCGCGCGACGCCATCGTGCGCGTCATCATGTCCTCGGTGTGCGGCTCGGACCTGCACCTGCTGGGTGGCTATGTGCCGGCGATGAAGCCCGGCGACATCATCGGTCATGAATTCCTCGGCGAGATCGTCGAACTGGGCAGCGGCCTGCGTAAGCAGGGCCTGGCCATCGGCGACCGGGTGGTGACCGTCTCCATCATCGGCTGCGGTGACTGCGAGCACTGCCAGCGCGAGGATTTCAACTGCTGCGACAACAGCAATCCCAAGCCCGCATTGACCGAGCTGGCCTATGGGCAGCCCTGTTCCGGCATCTTCGGCTACAGCCACGCCTTCGGCGGCTATGCCGGCAGCCACGCCACCTACGTGCGGGTACCCTACGCCGACGTCAACCTGTTCAAGGTGCCTGATGGCGTCACGGACGCCCAGGCGGTGTTCGTCTCCGACGCCGTGCCCACCGGCTACTACGCCGCCGACATCGCCGACATCCAGCCCGGCGACACCGTGGCGGTCTGGGGCTGCGGCGGGGTCGGGCAGATGGCCATTCGCAGCGCCTACCTGCTGGGCGCCGAACGGGTCATCGCCATCGACCGCTTCAGCGATCGCCTGCAACTGGCCGCCGAGAAGGCCGGCGCCATCGTCCTCGACTACGAGACCACCAACATCCATGAGGCGCTGCTCGAACTGACCGGTGGCCGCGGCCCGGATCGCTGCATCGACTGCGTCGGCATGGAGGCCCATGGCACCCAGGTCGACTACGCCTACGACAAGACCAAGCAACTGCTGCGCCTGCACACCGAGCGCGGCTCGGCGCTGCGCCAGGCCATCCGTGCCTGTCGCAAGGGTGGCACGGTCTCGGTGATCGGGGTCTATGGCGGGGTGATCGACAAATTCCCCATGGGCGCCATCGTCAACAAGGCCCTGATCCTGAGATCGGGCCAGCAACCGGGCCAGCGCTATGTGCAGCGGCTGTTCGAACACATCCAGAAGGGCGAACTGGATCCGTCCTATCTGCTCACCCATCCGATGAGCCTGGAAGAGTCGCCCTACGGCTACGAGCTGTTCAAGTCCAAGGACAAGAACTGCGTGAGGGCGGTGTTCATGCCGTGAGGGGTCGCCCGGTGATCTCAGGATCGCCGGGCGTGCCGGCGGCTAGACCAGCCAGGTCGTCAGCGGCTGCCACAGCGCGGCGACCTTGTGGCCACCACTGCAGCTGACCAGTGCCAGGGTGCCCACACCGACCAGCAGGGGCATGCCGAGAAAATCGAAGGGAGACAGGGGCGAGCGCACGACGGATCCTCCGGGGAAACGTGGTTGCAGAACGATACCTTGCAGTTGAGAGCGGCGGCCGGAGCAAGTTCAGCGGTGGGCACGACCACAGGTCGAGTGGTCGGTTGGCATGGGCGAGCGCGCCCAACAATGCCAGAATCGGCGGTTCGCCGAGTCGTCCTGGAAAAGCCCGATGAAGATCCTCACCCTGCGCCTGAAGAACCTCAATTCCCTCAAGGGTGAGTGGAAGATCGACTTCACCGCCGAACCCTTCGCCAGCAGCGGCCTGTTCGCCATCACCGGGCCCACCGGGGCGGGCAAGACCACCCTGCTGGACGCCATCTGCCTGGCGCTCTATCACCGCACGCCGCGTATGAGCAAGGTGGGCGGCGAGAGCAACGAACTCATGACCCGCCACACCGGCGACTGCCTCGCCGAGGTGGAATTCGCCGTGCGTGGCGAACGCTATCGGGCCTTCTGGAGCCAGAGACGCGCCCGCGACCGCGCCGATGGCGCCCTGCAGCCACCCAAGGTGGAGCTGGCCAGGCTCGACGGCACCATCCTCGCCGAAAAGACCGGCGACAAGCTCAGACTCACCGAAGAACTCACCGGCCTCGACTTCGAGCGCTTCACCCGCTCCATGCTTTTGGCCCAGGGGGGCTTCGCCGCCTTCCTGGAAGCCAGCGCCAGCCAGCGCGCCGAATTGCTGGAAGAGCTGACCGGGACCGCGGTGTACGGGCAGATCTCCCAGCGGGTCTTCGAACGCGCGCGCGAGGCCAAGGGCGTGCTGGAGGGCCTGCGCCAACGCGTCGCCGGGGTCGAGGTGCTGGATGACGAACGCCGCCAGGCGCTGGCTGCTGAAGGCACCAGTCTGGCGCAGCGCGAAGAACGCCTGGGCGCGGACCTCAAGACCTGGCAGACCCAGCGCCAGTGGCTGAGCGCCCTGGAGCAGGCGGCGGCGGACGAGCAGCAGGCCGCCACCCGGCTGGCCGCGGCGCAGCAGGCCTGGGACGCCGCCGAGCCGCAGCGCCAACGGCTGGCCGCGGCCGAGCCGGCGGCGCGGCTGCTGCCCATCGAACAGGCCTGGCGTGAGGCCGCGGCGCGTGAACAGCGCAGCCGGGACGAACTGGCCCAGCTCGACCAGCGGATCCAGACCTTGGCCAGCCGCCGCGACGCCGCCCTGGCCCAGGCCCTGGGCGCCAGTGGCGAACAGCTGCGCCAGGCCGAGGCGGAGCAGGCGCAGGCGCAGGCTGAACAACAGCGCCTGGAGCAGAGCCTGGCCGAGCGCACCCGCCATGCCGAACTTGGCGAACGCCTGGGCGACTGGCGCAGCCAGCTGGCCCTGCGCGACGAAAGGGCCGAGGCCCTGGCGCGTCTGACGCGTCGCCAGGAAGAACAGACTCGCCAGCTGCAGCTGCTGGCCGAGGAGCGCGAGGCCCAGCAGGAGGCGCTGACCCGCGCGCAGGCGCTGGCCGCCCAGGCTCAGACGGCGGAGCAGGCCCAGAACGAACGCTGGCAGGCGGCGCTGGACGGCCGCGACGAAAAGGCCTGGCGCGCCCTCTGGCAGGCGGCGCTGGGACGGGTCAACGAGGTGGACCAGCTGGACCAACTGGTCGAGCGGCGGCGCCAGCTGCAGACCCAGCTGGAGCGCCTGGCGCGCAGCCAGGGTGAACGCCAGCGCCAGCATGGCGAGCATCAGGTGCGCCTGGAGGCCCTGCGTGGACGCTATCGCGAAGTCGCCCAGCAGGTGCGCGAGCGCGAGAAGCTGCTCGAACAGGAAAGGGTCATCCGCAGTCTGGAAGCCCAGCGCGCCGAGTTGCAGCCCGACGAACCCTGTCCGCTGTGCGGCTCCCGCGAACACCCCGCGGTGGCCGACTATGCCGCCCTGGATGTCTCCGCCACCCAGACCGCCCTGCAGGACGCCAAGGCCGAACTGGAGCGCCTGACCCAGGAAGGCAAGGATCTCAGCGAAGCCCTGGCCGCACTCAAGGCGCAACTCGATCAGGCCAACGAGCAGCAAGCCGAGGCCGGTCAGCAACTGGACCAGCTGGGCGAACTTTGGCGCCAGCGCTGCACGGCCCTGGGCGCCGATCCCGAGGCCCCCGGCGCCATTGCCGAATTGCGCCGCCGCCAGGATCAGGAACTGGCGCGCATCCAGCAGGTGCTCGCCACCCTCGATAGCCTGCGTCAGCAGGGCGAGGAGGGGCGCAACGAAGCCCAGCGCCTGGCGCGCCAGCAGGCCGATGCCGAACAGCGCTTGGCGCTGGCCGAGGCCGCCTTGGAGCGGGCGCGTCAGGCGCTGGCCGAAGGTGCCGAAGAACTGCGTCAGGCCCAGGCACAACAGGCCAGGGCCGAGCGGCAGCTAGGCGAGGAGCTGGCCGACTGGGGCCACGAGGTCCCCGGTCGTGCCGATGAATGGCTGGCCCAGCGCGACCAGGAGTGGCGGCTCTGGCAGGCCGACAGCCAGCGCGCGCAGGCGTTACAGCAGCTGCACAAGGACATCGCCCAGCGCCTGGCCACCCTGGCCCCGCTGGTCGCGAGCTGGCGCCAGCGCGCCGGCGAGGTCGCTCCCGCCCCGGTAGCACCGGAGGCCGCCACGACCATGCTGGCCGAGGCGACCGCGACCTGGGAAGACTGCCGCGAGCAGGGTGCGGCGCTGCAGGGCAGCCACCAGGCGCTGCACGAGCGGCTGGCGGGGGAGGTGCAGCTGGCCCGTGAAGCCGCCGAGCGCTGGCAGACGGCTCTAGCCGCCAGTGCCTTCGCCGACGCTGACGCCTGGCGCGCCGCACAGCTGGACGACGACGAGCAGGGCGCCCTGACCGCGGAGCGCACCCGCCTCGAGACTGCCCTGACCGAAGCCCGCGCCCTGGCAGGGGCCGCGCGGGAGCGGCACGCCGCCCTGGCTGCCGAGCCGCTCACCGAGCGCAGCGCCGCCGAGCTGGATGCCGAACTGGCCGCCGCCGGCGCCGAATTGCGCGCCCTGGGTCAGCGCCAGGGCGAGGTCAATGCCGCCCTGCGCGAAGACGAACGGCGGCGGGACGGCCTGCAGGCGCTGCTCGGCGAGATCGCCGCCCAGGAGCGCGATCACGATCTCTGGCAGCATCTCAACGGCCTGATCGGCTCGGCGGATGGCGCCAAGTTCCGCAAGTTCGCCCAGGGCCTGACCCTGGACCACCTGGTGCACCTGGCCAATGGTCAGCTGATGCGCCTGCACGGTCGCTATCGACTCTTCCGGCGCCAGGCCGCCGAACTGGAATTGCAGATCCTCGACACCTGGCAGGCCGATGCCCTGCGCGACATCCGCACCCTCTCCGGCGGCGAGAGCTTCCTGGTGAGTCTGGCCCTGGCGCTGGCCCTGTCGGATCTGGTCAGCCAGCGCACCGGCATCGATTCGCTGTTTCTCGACGAAGGCTTCGGCACCCTGGATGGCGAGACCCTGGAGGTCGCCCTGGATGCCCTCGACCAGCTCAATGCCAGTGGCAAGACCATCGGCATCATCAGCCACGTGGAGGCGCTCAAGGAGCGCATCCCGGTGCAGCTCAAGGTGCGCAAGGGCGTCGGCCTGGGCCACAGCGGCCTGGAGCGGCGCTATGCGGTGGAGAAAAACACGACCGAGTGAGTAATTTTTCCGGTGCAGTGGTCGAAGGCCAGCGCGAAGCGAAACGTCGAAACTGTTAAGGTAGACGGGTTCGCTGTGCCTGCTGGCGTTATGACATCTCCTTTTCCTATCGGCCACTACCTACCATGTCCCAGTTCCTTGCCGTCGGCCTGTTCGAATACGATCCTAGCCGCGTCAGATGGCGCGCGGATGCCGCCTGTGCGGCCATGCTGGAACGGGACGCCGAGGCACTGGCCCGGGGGCTCGCGCCCGCCGAGTTGCTGAGCGATCTGCAGAGTCGCAGCACGCCACCCGAGGGCTTGCTGCCCGCCCCAGGACAGGTCTGGGAGGCCTGGCGCCAGGGCGCCGATGGCCAGCTGCGCTGCCTGCAGTTCCAGCGGCGCGAGGCCGGCGGCGTACTGCTGGACGTCACCGCGCAGCGTCGCCACGAAGCAGAACTCTGGCAGGGCGAGGCCTTCAAGCGCAGCGTCATGGTCTGCAGCGTCGACTGCATCAAGCTGATCGATCTGGAAGGCCGCCTGGAGTACATGAATCCGGGCGGCCTCATGGTCATGGAGATCGACGACTTCATTCCCTTCCAGGGCCGCCTCTGGGCCGAGCTCTGGCCCGAGGAGCAGCGCCACGAGGTGACCGCCGCCATCGAGGCGGCGCGGCAGGGCGGCATCGGCCGCTTCACCGGCCTGGCGCCTACCGCCAAGGGCACCCGGCGCTGGTGGGACGTGGTGGTCACGCCGATCCTCGGCGATGACGGTAGCCCGCTGAAATTCCTCTCCATTTCCCGCGACGTCAGCGAAACCGTGCGCGCCCGCGAGGCGCTGGACGAACTCAATCGCAACCTCGAAGAGCGCATCGAAGCGCGCAGCCAGGAGCTGGTGGCCCTGGAAGAAGAGTTGCGCCAGGCGCAGAAGATGGAAGCCATCGGCCAACTCACCGGCGGCATCGCCCACGACTTCAACAACCTGCTGACCGGTATCGTCGGCTCCCTCGACCTGATGCGCCGCCGGGTGCAACAGGGGCGTATCCAGGAGCTGGAACGCTACCTGGACACCGCCACCCGTTCGGCGGAGAACGCCGCGGCCCTGACCCAGCGCCTGCTGGCCTTCGCCCGCCGCCAGGTGCTCGAACCCCGCCCGGTGGATGCCGGCCAGCTGGTGCAGGGCATGCACGAATTGCTGCGCCACAGCCTGGGCAAGAAGATCCGCAAGGACGTCCAGCTCGACAGCGACCTCTGGCTGCTGCACTGCGATCCGCACCAGCTGGAGAACGCCATCCTTAATCTGGCCATCAACGCCCGTGACGCCATGCCCGAGGGCGGCAACCTGAGCATCCGGGTGGACAATGTCAGTGGCCCCTTGAGCATCGGTCTGCCGAGCGAGACGGTGGAGGGCGATTTCGTCCGCATCCAGGTCTGCGATACCGGCACCGGCATGGACGCCGATACCCTCAAGCGCGCCTGCGAACCCTTCTTCACCACCAAGCCCAGCGGGCGCGGCACCGGACTCGGGCTGTCGATGATCTACGGTTTCGTCCGCCAGTCCGGTGGCCAGGTGGAGATCCACTCGGTAGTGGGCGAGGGCACCTGCATCAGCCTCTATCTGCCGCGGCTGCTAGCCCAGCCGGAGCCGGAAAATGCGCCCAACGACGCCGAAGGCCCGGTGCTGCCGGAGGTCTCCGGCGACTGTGCGCTGATCGTCGAAGAAGAGCGCGAAGTCCGCGTCATCATCGGCGAGGTGCTGGCGGAACTGGGCTACACGCCGCTGGCGGTAGCCGACAGCGCCACTGCCGTGGCGCTCATCGCCTCCGGCACCCTGCGCATCGATCTGCTGGTGACCAGTCTCGGTCTCTCCGGGCTGGACGGCCGGCAACTGGCCGAGCAGGCGCGGTCCACCACCCCTGGCCTGCCGGTGCTCTATCTGTCCGGTCAGGCGGATCCGGCATCCCTGCCGGAGCTGGCGGAAGAGGGCGTCGAGCTCATCGGCAAACCCTTCGGCCTGGAAGAGCTGGCGCGCTGCGTGAGGCGTCTGCGTCCGGGCGGCTGAGCCGGTCGCGGCGAACTGTCGCGGCGCGCCAGGGTCGATCCTTTCGAGTCGCAACCTCCGTTGCGGCTGCTGTCGTGTCGACAAGAAAAGGAGCGCTTCATGAAACGCCTGCCACCTGCGCCACCCGCGCGGATGCTCGTCCTGTCCCTGTCCATCGCCTTTCTCGCCGCCTGCGCCCATGAGGGCAGCAAGCCGGCAACCCCGACCTGGAGTTGGCGCGACGCCAGCAGCGCCCGTGCCGTGCCGCCGGACCAGGCCTATCCCGAGCTGTTCACCGCGGTGCAGCAGGGCAAGCTGTTCAGCGACCAGAAGCACTTCGTCGATGCCCTGCCCAAGCGCAATCCGGCCGACATCCGCCAGGACTACCTGGCCCAGCGCGACAAGCCGGGCTTCGACCTCAAGGCCTTCGTCAGCGCCAACTTCGAAGAATCCGATCCGATCAAGGCCGCCCCGCCCAAGGCCGGGGCCGACCTGCCCACCCACGTCAAGGACCTCTGGCCGGTGCTGACCCGCCACTACGAAGAGGTGCCGGCCTACAGCAGCCTGCTGCCGCTGCCTAAGCCCTATGTGGTGCCGGGTGGCCGCTTCCGCGAGGTCTACTACTGGGATTCCTACTTCACCATGCTGGGGCTGGCCAAGGACGGGCGCACCGACCTGGTCCGCGACATGGTGGACAACTTCGCCCATGAGATCGACGTCTACGGCCACATCCCCAACGGCAACCGCAGCTACTACCTGAGTCGCTCCCAGCCGCCGTTCTTCGCCTACATGGTCGACCTGCAGGCCAGCCTGGAAGGCGACTCCGCCTATCGTCGCTACCTGCCGCAGCTGCAGAAGGAATACGCCTACTGGATGGCCGGCGCCGAAGGCCTGCAACCGGGCCAGGCCAATGCCCATGTGGTCAGGCTGGCCGATGGCACCCTGCTCAATCGCTACTGGGATGCCCGCGACACCCCGCGCCAGGAGTCCTACATGGAAGACCTGGCCACCGCCGCCCAGGCCAAGGGCCGACCGGCCGGCGAGGTCTATCGCGACCTGCGCGCCGGCGCCGAGAGCGGCTGGGACTTCTCCTCGCGCTGGCTGGGCGACGGCAAGACCCTGGCGACCATTCGCACCACCGCCATCGCGCCGGTTGACCTCAACAGCCTGCTCTATCACCTGGAGCAGACCATCGCCAAGGCCTGCGAGAAGACCGGCGAGGCCAGTTGCGTCCAGGCCTACAGCCAGAAGGCCAAGACCCGTCAGCAGGCCATCGACCGCTACCTGTGGAATCCGGCCGGTTACTACACCGACTTCGACTGGCAGGCCAAGCGCCGCACCGACAAGCTCTCCGCCGCCACCCTGTTCCCGCTGTTCGTGGGCGCCGCCAGTCAGAGCAGCGCCGACCAGACCGCGGCGACCGTGGCCAACCAGCTGCTGCGTCCGGGTGGCATCGCCACCACCACGGTCAAGACCGGCCAGCAGTGGGACGAACCCAATGGCTGGGCACCGCTGCAGTGGGTCGCCGTGGACGGCCTGCGCCGCTACCAGCAGGACAAGCTGGCCGCCGACATCGGCACCCGCTTCCTGACCCAGGTGCAGAATCTCTACGCCCGCGAGCAGAAGCTGGTGGAGAAATACGACCTCACTGGCGGCCAGGGCGGTGGCGGCGGCGAGTACGAGTTGCAGGACGGCTTCGGCTGGACCAATGGCGTCACGCTCAAGCTGCTCGAACTCTACAAACCCCAACCCGGCGCGAAATAAGGCCCAAGAAAAGGTCCGCTACGGCGGACCTTTTTTCATGGCGTGAAATCCGTAGGTTGGGTTGAGACCGCCCCATCGTCGAAGCCCAACAATCTGGACGTGACGACTCACCCGTTGGGCTTCACTGCGCTCAATCCAACCTACGGGCCGCTCTTTCCCCCTCTCCCTGCGGGAGAGGGCTGGGGTGAGGGCAAATCCTGCGCCAGATCCATCCGGATACTGACGCTAGATTTCACAGCGGATCCACCGGCGGCGCATCGTCCTCGTCGGCCGGCAACTCCGCCGGATGTAGCCCTTCCGGGTCTTCATCCTCGGGCAACGGCAGGATGGCATTCATCAGCTGTACTCCGGATTGCGCGGATTCTTCTGCGGCAGGCGCTCCTCGACCGGCTTGTCATCCGGATCTTCGCCCACGGGCTCCTCGGGATCGGGCGCGATGTCCGGATCGATGTCCAGGTCGTCGGGGTTTTCCTTGATCTGATCGTTCATGCGGCCTCCGCGAGTGGTTGTCAAACGTTGGGCAGACCCCCTGGCGCGAAGTTCGCCACCGGCGATCAGCGATAGCCTCTGGCCTGCAGATCGAACAGCTGGGCATAGCGACCACCGCTGGCCAGCAACCCCTCGTGATCGCCCCGCTCGCGGATCTCCCCATCTTCCAGCACCAGGATCTGGTCGGCGTTGCGCACGCTGGAGAAGCGATGGGAGATCAGCAGGGTCATGCGTTGCTGCGCCTGGGCGCGAAAGCGCGCGAAGATCACCGCCTCGGCCGCGGCGTCCAGCGCGGCGGTGGGTTCGTCCAGCACCAGGATGTCGGCGTCCTCGCGCATGTAGGCGCGCGACAGGGCGATCTTCTGCCACTGCCCGCCGGACAGTTCCTGGCCGCCCATGAACCAGCGTCCGAGCTGAGTCTCGTAGCCCTCGCGCAGACCGGCGATGACCTCGTCGGCCAGCCCCTGCTCGGCCGCCTTGCGCCAGCGCGCCTCGTCATTGAAGGCCTGGGTGTCGCCGACGCCCAGGTTTTCACCGGCGGTGAGCTGGTAGCGGATGAAGTCCTGGAAGATGACGCCGATGCGCCTGTGCAGGGCCGCCGGCTGCCACTCCTGCAGATCGCTGCCATCGAGCAGGATACGGCCTTGCGTCGGGCTGTGCAGGCGGGTCAGCAACTTGATCAGGGTGGTCTTGCCCGAACCGTTGGCCCCCACCAGCGCCAGGCTCTGGCCCGGCGCCAGGTGAAAGCCGATGTCCTTGAGTGTCGGCGCGGCCGCACCCGGATAGGTGAAGCCGACCCCTTCGAATCTCAGGCCGTCGCCGGGCTGGCTTCCGGCGGTGAGGCTGCCGCCTTCGGCGCTGGTCGGCTGGCCCAGGTAGTCATAGAGATTGCTCAGGTAGAGGCTGTCCTCGTAGAGGCCGCCCAGGGCGGTCAGGCTGGCGCTGACCGCGGCCTGGCCCTTGCGGAACAGGGTGAGGTAGAGGGTCATCTGGCCCAGGCTCAGGCGGCCACGCACGGTATCGAGCACCACCCAGGCATAGGCGGCATAGAAGGCGAGGGTGCCCAGCAGGCCAAAGACGAAACCCCAGCCGTCACGTCTCAGGGTCAGGCGGCGGTCCTCGGCGTAGAGCTTGGCGAAGGTGGTGCGATAGCGCTCCAGCAGCAGCGGCGCCAGGCCGAACAGCTTGACCTCCTTGATGTAGGCCTCGTGGGAAAGCAGCGTCTCCAGATAGGTCTGGCGGCGGGTCTCGGGCGCACGACGGCTGAACAGGCGAAAGGCATCGCCGGAAAAGCGCGCCTCGGCCAGGAACACCGGTAGGGCGCCCACCACCAGCAACAGCAGCGCCCAGGGCGAGAAATGCACCAGCAACACGGCGAAGCTGATCAGGGAAATGAGGTTCTGCAACAGGGTCAGGGACTTGGTCACCAGCGCCAGGGGCCGGATGGAGGCCTCGCGCCGGGCCCGCACCAGCTTGTCGTAGAAGTCGGCGTCCTCGAATTGTGCCAGCGACAGGGTTTGGGCCTTTTCCAGGATCAGCAGATTCACGGTCTGCCCAAGGCGTACCCGCAGCAGCGATTGCTGCACCGACAGCAGCCGCTGGGCGCCTGCCAGGGCCGCCAGTACCCCGGCTTCGGCCAGCACGAACTTCAGTACCGGCCACAGCGGTGCCTGGCCCTGGTCGGCATGCAGCCGCATGGCCGCCACCACGGCATCGACGATGCGCTGCCCCAGCCAGGCGGCCAGTGCCGGCAGCAGGCCGGCGACGAGGGTCGCCAGGATCAGGCCGATCATCAGCGCGGGAGAGGTACTCCAGACCAGGCCGGCAGCGCGGCGCATCTGCTGTTGCACGATAGCGAAGGAGGTCGAGAGGGCCATGGCGGATCTTCGGCGGGGGTCAGCATTAGTCGAGGCGGCGGTCGCCATGTTCCCCAGGCTATGGCAAAAGGCTTACACCGACTGGTGTCACCTGGCCATGTTGCCACCTGCGGGGGCTGCGTAATCTACACCCATCAGCCGCGCAGGATGCGCAGCTCTGAGGTCAAGGATGATGACCAGGCCAGGATGGCGCCTGACAGGACGTTGGGATGGTCGCAACAAAGAACCCGCTTCGGCGGGTTTTTTGTTGGGCGCGATTTGAGGTCGGCAGGTGGATCGGGTGGGGTATGGCAAAAGGCTTACACCGACTGGTGTCACCTGGCCATGTTGCCATTCGCGATGGCTGCGTAATCTACACCCATCAGCCGCGCAGGATGCGTAGCTCTGAGGTCAAGGATGATGACCAGGCCAGGATGGCGCCTGACAGGACGTTGGGATGGTCGCAACAAAGAACCCGCTTCGGCGGGTTTTTTGTTTTGGGCGTCATTCCGGACTGGCAGGGGCTTCGGGCCCGGGCTCCGCGGCGATGCGGTTGCGGCCGGCGCCCTTGGCTGCATAGAGCGCCCGGTCGGCGCCTTCGGTGAGGCTGTAGGCATCCATCCCGGCCCTGTGGGTGGCCAGGCCGACGCTCAGGGTGATGGGGCGCCGTGACCAGGCGTGGTTGGCGACGGCGGCGCGGCAGCGCTCGGCCACCAGATGGGCCGCGGTGAGATCGGCCCCCGGCAGCAGGATGGCGAATTCCTCGCCGCCGTAGCGGAAGCAGGCGTCGTTGTCGCGGCAACTCTGCAGCAGCAACTGGCCGACGGCCTGCAGGGCGGTGTCGCCAGCCTGATGCCCATAGGCGTCGTTGTAGGCCTTGAAGTGATCCACGTCGATCAACAGCATGGACAGCGGCGTGCGCTGCTCCTCGGCGCGCAGCAGGTGCTCCGCCAGACGCAGGTCGAAGGCGCGTCGATTGAACAGGCCGGTCAGGGCATCGGTGACGCTGCGCTGCTCGGCGGCCTGCATCATGCCCAGCAACTGGCGCTGCGAGGCCTCCAGCAGGTGCTGTTGCTCGATGTGCTCGGTGACGTCCACCGACAGTCCGGCCAGGGCGATGCCCTGCCGGGTGACCAGGGGAAACTTGTAGGACTGCCAGAACAGCCGTCGACCATCGGGGGCCGCCATGCGCTCGACGAGGCGGCTCGGCTTGAGTTCGTTCATCACCTGCTCGTCGACCTGGCGAAAACGGGGCGCCGCCTCTGGCCAGATGGTGAAGTCGTCCTGGCCGATGACCTCGTCGCGGGTCAATTCCAGCTGCTGCAGAAACGGCTCGTTGACATAGCGGTAGCGCCAGTCGCGGTCCTTGATGTAGGCGATGAAGGGCCCGTTGTTCATGAAGGCGGAAAAGTTGATGTCCAGCTCTTCCAGCTGGCGCAGGGTCTCGCGCTGTTGCAGCAGGATGATGACCTGTCGGGCCAGCCGTTGCAGGTTGTCGACCTGAGCCGTCTCGAAACGCCGAACCCGGTCGTCCATCACGCAGAGGGTGCCCAGGGCGACCCCGTGCCGGTCGAGCAGGGGGATGCCCAGGTAGGCACGCATCCCTTCCAGCCCGGGAGCGGACCGGAGATGGGCGACGCGTGGGTCGCCTTGCAGGTCTTCCACCAGGAAGGGCTCACGCGGGGTACGGATCGCCAGGTGGCAGAGGGAGGCGTCGACCGGCACCTCGGCTAGCGTCAGGCCCTGACAGGCCTTGAACCAGAGACGGTGTCGATCGGCGAGGGTGATGAAGGCCACCGGCGCCCGGGTCAGCTGGCAGGCCAGGACGACGATGTCCTGGTAGGCGGCTTCGACGCCGCTGTCGAGAATCTGCAACTCGCTCAGGGCGTGGAGACGCTGGGCGTCATCGGGGGCAGTCATGCGGGCTCGCGAAGGCGGGATGTCTAGCTAGAGCATAGTACCCGGGGTGGCCGAGGAAAACTGCAGCCTTGCCACAGTCCGCCGGGGTGCCGGTCGGGACCGGCACCCCGGCGTGCTCGGCTAGCGCCGGGGTTGCAGCAGCAGCGCCACCAGGGCGCTCCAGCCGGTCTGGTGGGAAGCCCCGAGTCCGCGGCCGTTTTCGCCGTGGAAATACTCGTGGAACAGCACCAGGTCGCGACTGCGCGGATCGTTCTGCAATTGCGGATAGTCGACCATGCTCGGGCGCTTGCCATCGGCGTCCTTGAGGAACAGCCGGGTCAGGCGCTGGCTGAGGCCGTCGGCGACCTCTTCCAGATTGGCCAGGTAGCCCGAACCACTGGGGTATTCCACCGAGAAGCTGTCGGCGTAGTAGCGGTGGAATTCGTGCAGCGACTCGATGAGCATGTAGTTGATCGGCATCCACAGCGGTCCACGCCAGTTGGAATTGCCGCCGTACAGGCGCGAATCCGATTCCGCCGGCTGGTAGCGGGCGCTGAGCAGGTTGCCGTCGGCCTGGCGCATCTCGAAGGGTTGCTGTTCGTGGGCCTTGGACAGCGAGCGGATGCCGTATTCGGAAAGGAATTCTTTGTCATCCAGCATGCGCTTGAGCAGCAGCTTGGTGCGATGGCCGCGCAGCAGCGAGAGCAGGAATCGGTTGCCCTGGCCGGGCTCGGTCCAGCGCGAGACCAGCCGGGCGAGATCCGGACGCTGGCGCAGGAAGCCGCGCAGTCGTCCGCCGAGGCCGGGGAGGCCCTCGTGCTCGCGCTGTTCCAGGACCTGCACCGCGAACAGCGGGATGAGGCCGACGATGGACCTCAGGCGCAGCGGCTCGGCGCTGCCATCCGCCTTGTGCAGGACGTCATAGAAGAATTCATCCTGTTCGTCCCAGAGGCCGTCTTCGCGATCATCGCTGTGGTTGATGGCGCCGGCGATGTGCAGGAAGTGCTCGAAGAACTTGACCCCCAGATCGACGTACACCGGATTTTCCTTGGCCAGCTCCAGGGCGATGCGCATCAGGTCCAGGGCATAGGCGGCCATCCAGGCGGTGCCGTCGGCCTGGTCCAGGTGATAGCCCTCCGGCAGCGGTGCCGAGCGATCGAAGAGGGCGATGTTGTCCAGGCCGAGGAAGCCGCCCTGGAAGATGTTGCGACCCTCGGTGTCCTTGCGGTTGATCCACCAGGAGAAATTCAGCAGGAGCTTGTGGAAGACACGCTCGAGAAAGACACGGTCGCCCACCCCGGTCAGGGACTTTTCCTGCAGGTAGACGTGCCAGGTGGCCCAGGCATGCACCGGCGGATTGGCGTCCTCGAAATTCCACTCGTAGGCCGGCAGCTGGCCATTGGGGTGCATGAATCTGTCCTTCACCAGCAGCAGCAACTGCTGCTTGGCGAAGCCGGGATCGATCAGGGCATAGGCCACCGCCTGGAAGGCCAGGTCCCAGGAGGCGTACCAGGGGTACTCCCACTTGTCCGGCATGGAGACGATGTCGAAATTCAGCAGGTGCCGCCAGTGGCCGTTGCGGATGCGCTGGCGCTGCGCCGGCGGCGTCGGCTGGGCCGGATCGCCATCGAGCCAGCGATTGACCTCGAAATAGTAGAGCTGCTTGGACCAGAGCAGGCCGGCCAGGGCCTGGCGCTGCACCAGGCGGGCATCGGGATCGGCGATCTTTTCCTGCAGGGCGGCATAGAAGGCATCGGCTTCGGCGATGCGCTCGGCAAAGATCGCATCGGCATCCACCGACAGCGCATTGGTGGGCGCCAGGCGCAGGTAGACCACGGTCTTGGCGCCACCCTCCAGCTCCACGGCGAAATGGGCGGCCGCCTTGCTGCCGAAGTCGCGGCGGATCGCCTCGCGGGCGCCGCGCACCACGTAGTCGTTGATGCCGTCCTTGAAGGGGCCCTCGGCAGCTTCACCGGTGAGGCGGGGCAGGTTCGTTTCGTTGTTGCAGAACAGCCACTCGGCCTCGCGTGGGCCCCAGGCGCTGACCACCAGGTCGGGCCGGTCGAAATAGCTCGCGCGGACCTGATCGCCTTCCAGGCTGAGCATGGAGCGCGGCGGGGTGCCGGTCCAGGCCCAGGTGTTGCGTGACCAGATCTGCGGCAGCACCCGCAGGCTGGCGCGCTCGGTCCCGCGGTTTTCCACGGTGACCCGCATGAGGATGTCATCGGGGGTGTGCTTGGCGTATTCGATGGTGACGTCGAAATAGCGGTCCTCGGCGAAGACGCCGGTGTCGAGGATCTCGAATTCGCGATCGTTCAGCCCGCGCCGGGCGTTTTCCTCGGCGAGCTGGGCATAGGGAAAGGCGGCGTGGGGATACTTGTAGAGCATCTTCTGGTAGGCGTGGCTCGGCACCCCGTCCAGGTAGAAGTACAGCTCCTTGACGTCCTCGCCATGGTTGCCCTCGGCGTTGGTCAGGCCGAACAGCCGCTCCTTGAGGAAGGGGTCGCGCTCGTTCCAGAGGGCGATGCCCAGGCACCATTGCTGGGCCTTGTCGCAGAAACCGGCCAGGCCGTCTTCGCCCCAGCGATAGGCGCGGCTGCGCGCATGGTCATGGGGAAAGTAGCGCCAGGCGTCGCCGTCGGCGCTGTAGTCTTCACGGACCGTGGCCCACTGGCGCTCGCTCAGGTAGGGTCCCCACTGTCGCCAGGCGGCGGCGTCGGTATCAGCCAGGCGCTGGCCTTCTCGGGTATGCAGGATGCCCGGGGCGGGATGTGCCGTCATCGTGTCTCCAGATTCAGGTAACGGTTAAGGCTCGAGGATAGATCACCATTGTGGCGTGCAAAGAGCGGCCTCGGCGTATCGCTGCAGTTTTAGTGCCTGTCTGGCGGGAAAAAATTCACGCCGTTGCGGTTTTCGTCACAGGGCCCGGGCCGCGGCAGGGGCTCTGGCCCGGGCGGGACGCAGGCGAAAAAAAGCCCCACGCCGGATCCGGGTGGGGCCTTGGGGCATCGCGGTGAGCCCGCTGCGCATGCAGCGGGCCGGGCGGCGATTTACAGTGCCATGTCGTTGGCGGCCTTTTCCACACGCGGAGCGCTGGCGGTGGCCTTGGCGTTCTCGGTGCCGGTGGCGACCGGCGGGGTGGCCAGCTGCAGGACTTCGGCGGTGTAGTTCCACTCCTGCTGCACGCGCGCAGGATCGCCGTTCAGCTTGGTGCCGTAGCTGGGCACGATCTGGTGCAGCTTGGCTTGCCACTCCGGGGTCGCGACCTTGTCCTTGAACACCTTCTCCAGCACGCTCAGCATGATGGGCGCGGCGGTCGAGGCACCCGGGGAGGCGCCCAGCAGGCCGGCGATGCTGCCGTCCTTGGCGGCGACGATCTCGGTGCCCAGCTTCAGTACGCCACCCTTGTCGGCGTCGCGCTTGATGATCTGCACGCGCTGACCGGCCTGCCACAGGCGCCAGTCTTCCTTCTTGGCGTTGGGGAAGTACTCGCGCAGGGCGGCCATGCGGTCGTCATCCGACAGCATCAGCTGACCGGCGAGGTATTCCACCAGCGGGTACTCGGCCACGCCCACGCGGACCATCGGCCAGGCGTTGTGGGTGTTGGTGCTGGTCAGCAGATCCAGGTAGGAACCCTGCTTGAGGAACTTGGTGGAGAAGGTGGCGAAGGGCCCGAACAGGATCACGCGCTTGCCATCGAGCATGCGGGTGTCCAGGTGCGGAACCGACATCGGCGGTGCGCCCACCGAAGCCTTGCCGTAGGCCTTGGCCAGGTGCTGCTGGGCGATCTCGGGATTGTCGGTGACCAGGAAGGAGCCGCCCACCGGGAAGCCGGCGTAGTCGTTGGCTTCGGGGATGCCCGACTTCTGCAGCAGGTGCAGGGCACCGCCGCCGGCACCGATGAAGACGAATTTGGCGTCGGTCTCGGTCTTCTTGCCGTCCTTGAGGTTCTTGTACTCCACGCGCCAGCTGCCATCGGCATTGCGGGTGATGTTCTCGACTTCGCTGGACAGGTTCAGCTTGAAATTCGGCTTGGACTGCAGGTTGGCGGCGAACTGGCGGGTGATCTCGCCGAAATTGACGTCGGTGCCCAGCGGACTCCAGGTGGCGGCGATCTTCTGCTTGGGATCGCGACCTTCCATCATCAGCGGAACCCACTGCTTGATCTGCGCGGGATCCTCGGAGTACTGCATGCCGGAGAACAGCGGGCTGGCCTTGAGCGCCTCGTAGCGCTTCTTCAGGAAGGCGATGTTCTCGTCGCCCCAGACGAAGCTCATGTGCGGGGTGCTGTTGATGAAGCTCTTCGGATCCTTGAGGACGCCGTTCTTGACCTGCCAGGACCAGAATTGACGGGAGATCTGGAAGGCTTCGTTGATCTCGATGGCCTTGGAAATGGTGACCTTGCCGTCCTTGTCTTCCGGGGTGTAGTTCAGCTCGGCCAGGGCGGAGTGGCCGGTACCGGCGTTGTTCCAGCCGTTGGAGCTCTCGTCGGCGACCTTGTCCAGGCGCTCGACCATTTCCATGGTCCAGTTCGGCTCCAGCTCGTTCAGCCAGATGCCCAGGGTGGAGCTCATGATGCCGCCGCCGATCAGCAGGACGTCGACCTTCTTGGTGTCTTCGGCCTGTGCGGTGCCCAGGGCGGAGGCGATGGCGACGCCGAGCAGCGCGCCAGTCATTTTCTTCAGCATGTGGTCTCTCGTTCGATAGAAGCTGGGTCTGCTTATCGAGTTTCGGTGCGGTGCGGCACCATGGCACATGGGTGGATGTGCAGTGGGCGAGGCAGAATGCAGCCGGAAACACGCAAGGGCAGGTTCTTTTCCCTCCACCGCCCCTCTCTCATGAGTCACCGGAGGAGTCGGAGCAAAAACGCGATGCACGGCTTTCGCAGCGGCTGGCCGGAGACAGAGGTCTCGGGCGCGGCTGCATGCGCGTGGCGTTTTTGTTGCCGAACATTTTAATGAGAAGGGATAGGACTGCATAGCCTGCAATTCATTGGCTTTGCCTATTAGCCTTTAGTCTAATCCCTTGTGACCTCGGTCAAAGTCCCGCCAGAAGGGTCTTCTGGCGATACGGACCGGTGCTGGCCATCTCTTCGCAGGTAACCGGCGGCACCGACGAAACCGGCCAGAAAGCCGCCAAAGGGTCGTCCTTCAAGTGGGGGCGGTCAGTCAGGCGAAGCGCCAGGCCAGGAAGCGACTCTGCTTCTGGCCCTGGGCCATGGCAACGACGCGGACCTCGCCGGCCTGCTCGCGGCGCAGCGCCGCCTGCAACAGCGGCAGGTTGCTGGCCTTGGACACCAGGCAGGTGAACCAGCCGACCTGACCGGCGAAGGCGCGACTCTCACGGATCATCCGGTCGATGAAGGCGACCTCGCCGCCGGGGCACCAGAGTTCGGCCGCCTGGCCGCCGAAGTTGAGCAGGGGTGCCTGCTTGCCGGTGGTCTTGCCCAGATTCTTCCACTTGCGCTGGCTGCCGCGCACAGCCTCGTTGGGGCTGGCATGGAAGGGCGGATTGCACAGGGTGGCGGCATAGCGCTCGCCGGGTTGCAGGATGCCGGCAAAGATCGCCTGGGGCTCCGGCTGCAGACGCAGCTCGATGGCGGCGGCGCAATCCGGATTGGCCGCCAGGGTGCGTTTGAAGGCATCCAGCGCCGCCGGGGCGATGTCGCTACCAACGAAGTGCCAGCCATACTCCTTGAAGCCGATCAGCGGATAGACGCCGTTGGCACCCGTACCCACGTCCAGCAAGCGCGTCGTCGCGCCCCGGGGAATCCGGCCGCCATTGCCCTCGGCCAGCAGGTCGGCCAGGTGGTGCAGGTAATCCGCCCGACCGGGAATCGGTGGGCAGAGAAAATCGGCGGGAATGTCCCAGTCGCGCACGCCGTGGTGCAGCGCCAGCAAGGCCCGGTTGAGCGCCCGGACCGCCTGGGGATCGGTGAAATCGATGGACAGATTGCCCCGCGGCGTCGGTGCCACGAAAGGCCTGAGCGCCGGGCTCGTGCGCATCAGGGCGGGAAAGTCGTAGCTGCCCTGGTGGCGATTGCGGGGATGCAGGGGCGCGGGGCGGCCAGGCGAGGTCATGAGGGCAGGCAGGGTGGAAAAGGGGCGGGGAGCCTAGCACAGCCGCCCTTTTCACTCACGCCGGTCACTCACGCGGGCGTCGGGGCGTCTTCAGGCAGTACGCCGATCTCGCGCAGATTGCGCCAGAAGGCGGCGGGGATGGGCGCCCGCAGCAGTTCGGCGTTCTGCCGGGCCCGCTCCGGGGTGCTGCTGCCGGGAATGGTAGCGGCCACCGTGGGATGGGCCAGGCAGAACTGCAGGGCCGCGGCGCGGATGTCCACCCCGTGATCCTGGCAGACGCCCTCGATCAGCTCGACCTTGCGGCGCAGCGCCGGCTCGGCTTCGGCATAGTTGTAGTGCTTGCCGCCCGCCAGCAGACCGGAGTTGTAGGGCCCACCCACCACGATGCCCACGCCGCGGCGTTCGCATTCGGGGAAGAGGGTATCCAGGGCTTCGCGGTGGTCCAGCAGGGAATAGCGACCGGCCAGCAGGAAGGCGTCGGGATCGCTCTGCTCCAGCGCCAGGCGGCAGGGCTCCACCAGGTTGACGCCCAGGCCCCAGCCCATGATCAGGCCCTCTTCGCGCATCTCGGTAAGGGCCTTGGCCGCACCCTGCATGGCCTGGGCGAAGTAGTCGCGCCAGGCCGGGCCGTGCTGGTCCTCGGACAGGTCGTGGATCCAGACCAGGTCGAGGCGGTCGGTCTTGAGACGTTCCAGGCTGGCCTCGATGGAGCGGCGGGCGCCGTCGGCGGAATAGTCGAGCACCCGCTTGAAGGGCAGCTCGTTGACGAACGGCGGCGCGTTTTCCGGCTGATCGGCCGGTTCCAGCAGGCGGCCGACCTTGCTGCAGAGGACGAAATCGTCGCGCGGCTTGTCGGCCAGCACCTCGGCGAAACGTCGCTCCGACAGCCCGGCGCCATAGTGGGGCGAGGTGTCATAGAGGCGGATGCCCGCGTCCCAGGCGGCTTCGAGGGTCGCCCGGGCCTCGGCGTCGCCTACCTCGCGGAACATGTTGCCCAACGGGGCACCGCCGAATCCGAGGGAGGGGATATCGATACGCATGAGAGGTCTCCAGGGGTACGTGTCTGCATCCCGACCGGTGCCCCGCCGCTCCTGTTCCCCTAATCCGCCGGACGTAGCAGCGCCACCTCTGCGGGCGTGAGTGGACGACAGGCGCCCTCGGCCAGCGCCGGATCCAGTTCCAGGTTGCCGATGCGATCGCGGTGCAGGGCGATGACCTCGATGCCGAAGCGGCCGAACATGCGCTTGACCTGGTGATAGCGACCTTCGACCAGGGTCAGGTAGGCGGTGTGCTCGTCCAGCAGCTCCAGCCGCGCCGGTTGGGTGGTGAGGTCTTCGTAGGCGAAGTAGAGGCCCTCGGCAAAGGCCGCGACCAGGTGCTGGGGGATGACCTCGGCGGTGGTGACCCGGTAGCGCTTGGTCTGCTTGTGGCGCGGATGACTCAGGCCGCGCGACCACTGGCCGTCGTTGGTGAGCAGCAGCAGGCCGGTGGTGTTGAAGTCCAGCCGTCCGGCCAGGTGCAGATCGGCACGCTGGTCCGGGGCGAGACAGTCCAGCACCGTGGCATGGCGGGCGTCGACGGTGGCGCTCACGCAGCCGCGCGGCTTGTGCAGCATCAGGTAGCGGCCGCCGGGACCGTCCTGCAGCAGGCGCTCGTCGGCCTCGATGCGATCGAAGGCGAACACCTCCTGCGCGGCCTGCAGGGTGGTGGCGCCGTTGACCCTTACCCGACCTTCCGCGAGCAGGCGCCGGGCGAGCTGCCGTCCCAGGTCGGG
Organism: Pseudomonas sp. PGPPP4; assembly: GCF_002256045.1. Classification (NCBI taxonomy): domain Bacteria; kingdom Pseudomonadati; phylum Pseudomonadota; class Gammaproteobacteria; order Pseudomonadales; family Pseudomonadaceae; genus Pseudomonas; species Pseudomonas sp. PGPPP4. The sequence goes on along the minus strand of NZ_NKID01000004.1, from coordinate 434,252 downwards.
TCGGTTGCCCAGCCAGCGGTCCAGGCGCATCAGCGAGACTCGCCGGCGACGCCGGCCGCGCAGGCTGGGCAGAGGCAGCGTCGATCGCGCTCTTCCGCGGGCAGGCGTTCCAGGGCGGCGGGATCCATCGGCGTCTGCAGGCACCAGCAGTCGCGGAGCTCGCCACCGGCCGCCAGGACGCAGCTGTTGGCCTTGCCGCACAGCGGGCAGAGGGTGGGGTCGAAGGGCGTGGGCGATGCGGCCATGGTGATCTCGTCGGGCGAAGCGGGCGGCAGAGTACCGGAAATTGCGACCTGGATAACGTCCGCTACGCTGGGGGTCTGCGTACTGTCGCATCCGGGGTGCAAGCTGCATCCTAGCTCCGATCGTCGGACCACCCGAGGAACCCATGACAATAACTGCTCTGCGCACCCTGATCCGCACCCTCATTCCCGGCACCCTGCTGGTCAGCCAGCTGGCCCTGGCCACCGAGGCCGATGTCGGCCAGACCCTGGCCCGGCAGGCCGGCATTCCCTGGCCGGCGGTGATCGCCCATCGCGGCGCCTCCTTCGACGCCCCCGAATCCACCGCGCCGGCCTATCTGGTGGCGCGGGAGCTGGGCGCCGACTACCTGGAGCTCGACCTGCAGCGCACCAAGGACGGCCAGCTCATCGCCCTGCACGACGACACCTTGGAGCGCACCACCGACGTCGCCAAGCGTTTCCCCGAGCGCGCCAAGGCGCCGGTCAGCCAGTTCACCCTGGCCGAACTCAAGTCGCTGGACGCCGGCAGCTGGTTCAACCAGGCCCATCCCGACCGTGCCCGACCAACGTTCGCCGGACTCAGGATCCTCACCCTCGACGAGGTCATCGACATCGCCGAAGGCGGTCGCAACAAGCCCGGCCTCTACATCGAGACCAAGCAGCCCAAGCTGTTTCCCGGCATCGAGCGCGACCTCAAGGCCAAGCTGACCCAGCGCGGTTGGCTCGGTAAGCCCAAGCCGGGTGCCACCGGCGTCGCCGCCATGCCCGGGCGGGTGATCCTGCAGACCTTCGAGAAAGGCAGCCTGGAGCTCTTGCAGAAGGAGATGCCCAATACGCCGAAGATCCTACTGCTGTGGCTGGGTGACGACTACATCCCGGCCAAGCCCGGGCCCACCTACGCCGAATCGGGCGAGGCCAGCAAGGCGGCCTACTACGCCAAGCAGCAGGTGCGCTCCGAGGGCGATTTTACCGCCTGGATCGAGTGGGCCAAGGCCCATGGCGCCATCGGCATCGGCCCCTCGGCGGCCCTGGAGGAGGGTGGCGACCAGAGCTATGCGGACTTGGTGAAGCCCTGGATGAACGACGTCGCCCACGAGCGGGGTCTGCTGGTGCATGCCTATACGGTGGACTCGGCGGTGGACTACGCCCGCCTGGCGCCGCGCGGGGTGGATGGCTTCTTCAGCAATCGCGCCGCCGAATTGCTGAAATTCTATGAGCGTCCGGCCAAGCAGGCGCCCGCGGCCCTGCTCAAGCAGCTGGGTTACTGAGTCCAGACGGGGAGGCCTGGTGGTCTCCCCCGTCGCCACCGGAGGCTTCCGCATGTCCCGCCATGCCTTCAACGGCGCCAAGCTGGCGCTGCTCTGCGCCGAGCAGATCCTGGTCTATCAGCGCGACGACAAACCCGACATCCCCTGGCCCGCGCTATGGGACCTGCCGGGCGGCGGGCGCGAAGATGACGAAACGCCCGAGCGCTGCGTCCTGCGCGAGCTGGAAGAGGAATTCGGCCTGGTGCTGGACGAGGCGCGGCTGACCTGGGGACGTTGCTATCCACCGCGTCAGCCCGGCTATCTACCCAGCTGGCTGTTCGCCGGGCAGTTGCATCCCGCCGAGATCGCCGCCATCTACTTCGGTGACGAAGGCCAGCACTGGCAGCTGATGAGCATCGTCGACTTTCTCGCCCATCCCCAGGCCGTGCCCCATCTGCAGGCGCGGCTGCGGGACTACCTGGGCGAGCGGGAGGAGAGCGGACCGGCGTCTCTTAATCCCGGCTGAATGAACGTTCGATAACTGGGCGCGACACCTGGCCAAGGCTTAAGCTTTCTCCAGGCCCATCCGGGCCGTTCTGGAGATCCCCCCATGCGCCATTTCCTCTTGGCGTCGCTCTGTGCCCTGACCTTCACCGGCTGCACCGTCTACGACACGTCCCCGCGCTATTACAGCCGTCCGGCACCCCCCGCGGCGGTCTTCTACGGCACGCCGGCCTATCCGCCGCCCGCGGTCATCGTGCGGCCCTATGGCTACGGCTACTACTATCGACCGGCACCGCCGCCACCGCCCCACTGGGGGCCGGGTCCCGGTTGGGGGCCGCCGGGCTGGGGGCCGCGTCCGGGCTATGGTCCGCCCGGCTGGGGCCCGCGCTACGGTCCGCGCTGGTAGCGGGTTTGACAGGGGCAGCCGGCTTTTCTAGGGTGCTGCCCTTGTCTTGACCAGGAAGCCTCGAATCGTGGACGACGATCGCATCAAGCTCGACCCCCAATGGAAAGCCGCGCTGCGCGACGAATTCGAGCAGCCCTACATGCGCCAGCTGAGCGAATTCCTCAGGCGCGAGAAGGCGGCGGGCAAGGTCATCTTTCCGCCCGGTCCGCTGATCTTCAATGCCCTCAATACCACCCCTTTGGATCAGGTCAGGGTGGTCATCCTCGGCCAGGATCCCTACCACGGTCCGGGTCAGGCCCATGGCCTGAGCTTCTCGGTGCAACCGGGGGTGCCGGCGCCGCCGTCGCTGCAGAACATCTTCAAGGAACTCAAGCGCGACCTGAACCTGCCCATTCCCAACCACGGCTATCTGCAGCACTGGGCGGAGCAGGGCGTGCTGCTGCTCAACACCTCGCTGACCGTGGAGCAGGCCAACGCCGGCTCCCACGCCAAGGCCGGCTGGCAGCGCTTCACCGATCGCATCATCGAGGTGGTCAGCGCCGAGCGCGAGAATCTGGTGTTCCTGCTCTGGGGCAGCCATGCCCAGAGCAAGCAGACGCTCATCGATCCCCAGAAGCACCTGATCCTCAAGTCGGCGCATCCCTCGCCGCTGTCGGCCCATCGCGGCTTCATCGGCAACGGCCACTTCGGTCGCACCAACGAATTCCTGCGCAACGCCGGCCTCACCCCCATCGACTGGGCGCTGCCGCCGCTGGCGTAGGACCGGCGCAGCCGACCAGCACCCTCACGGTCAGGTCGCCCCCGTCGCTACCGTCCGGGCCGGGCGGCGATGGCACTGCAGGCACCAGCTCGTCCCGAGCAGGAGCAGGAGGATCGCCAGGGCTTCCAGCCGAGTGGGCCAGCGCCCGTTCCAGAGAAAGCCGTAGGTCAGCGAGGCCAGGGTCTCGATGACGATGGCCTGGCCACTCAGGGTCAGGGGTAGTCGTCGGCTGGCCTGGTTCCAGCAGGCGCCGCCGATGACCGAGGCGAGCAGCGCCACGCCGGCAGCCACCAGCAGCGGCTGCAGCCACTCCGCCGGTGCTCGCAACGCCAGCTCCTCGCCGAGCAACCAGGGCGCGGCCAGCAGGGCCTGGGCGCCGGTCATGCCGCCCAGCAGCAGGCCCCAATCGTGGGCGCCGATCGGCGTCCTGGCCAGGAAGCGCGTGTTGACCACCGCGAACCAGCTCCAGGCCAGCAGGGCGCCACAGGCGCACAGCAGACCCAGGGCGGGCTGCTCGCCGACGGCGGTGGTGGTCAGCGTCTCGTAGCTGATCAGGGTCACGCCGAGCAGCGCGCAGCAGAGCGACGGCCAGAGGCGACCGAAACTCACGGCGCCCACGTCGCGCTGCCCGGCCAGGGCCACCAGCAGCGGGATCAGGCCGACGATCAGGGTGGTCGCCGCGATACCGGCCTGCTTCACGCCCACGCCGACCAGGGTGTAGTAGCCCAGGTTGCCGATCAGGCTGAGCCAGAACAGGCGTCTGCCATCGGCCCAGCTCAGTTGCCTGCGCAGTCGGCGCCAGCAGGGCAGCAGCAGCCCGAGAGACACCAGGCCGTAGCAGAGAAAGCGCAGCACGGCGAACTGGGCGCCGCTCAGGTCGGGGACCAGCGCCGGTGCCAGAAAGATCACGCCCCAGCACAGGCCTGCCGCCAGCCCGTAGCCGATACCCACTGCCGATAGTTCACGTTCCTGCATCGCACCGTCTCCACCCATTCGCCACCAGTGTGGTGACGGCGAGCGGGACCGGTCTTGCGCGAGACTGCGGGGCTTTTTACCTGGACTGGTTACCTGGACTGCGTTACCCGGGCAGGCGCTGGCCGCGCCGCCAGGCGGCCGGGCTGATGCCCTGGCGGCGGGTCATGGCGCGGGTCAGGGCGGCCTGATCGGAAAAGCCGACGCGCAGGGCGATGTCGGCGATGGGCAGGCGGCTGTCGCCCAGCCAGCGCTGGGCCTGGCGCAGCCGCAGATCGGTCAGCCAGGCCTGGGGTGTCTGGCCGAAGCGCTGGTGGAACAGCAGGTGCAAGCGGGTCAGCCCCAGACCCGCCAGACGGGCCATGGCCGCATTGTTCCAGTCACCCGAGGGCTGGGCCTCCACCTGGGCCAGCAAGTGGTCGAAGGCCGAGCCGGCGGCAGTGGCGTCGAGCGAGGCGAGCAGCAGGCGGGTGAGTTCGGGCGCGTGTTGATCGAGGGCGTCAGGCGAGGTCAGCTCGGCGAAGGCGATCAGCTGCCGCGTCGCGGGCGGGATCGCCAGACCCGGCTGCCGTAGCGCGCGATCCAGAATGGGGGCAGGCAACCAGTCGGCGGCGCAATCGATCACCAGAAAGCGGCTGCCTGGCTCCGATTGCTGGGCATGACCGCAGTCGGGCGCCACCAGGGCCGCGAGCCCGGTATGCAGCCGCGTCCCGCTACGCCCGGCGAGTTCCAGCTCCATGCCGCCTTGGATGGGCAGCACCAGCTGGGCGAAGGCATGGGCATGGGGCTGGTGGTCGCCCTGATAGCGCTTGATGGCGAGGCGGGGAGTCAAGGCGCACCTCGTTGGGGAGCGGGAGGCCGAAAGCCTAGAGCCTAGCACGCCACCCCTAATCTTTCGGCCCTCAGCGTACCGGCTGCAGCGGCAATTCCACCTCGCCACCGCTGTTCAGATCCACGGTCACCGGCTGCTGGGTCAGGTACAGCGGACGACCGCCGAGCAGGATGCGGCCGCTGAGCAGATAGCGCTCGCCGTTCTTGACCTTGGCCGGGGCGTAGTCGAGGCGGAAGGGCACCTGGCCGGGTTGCTTGACGAACAGGGTGCGCTGGGCCAGGCGACCGGCCGGGGTATCGCCGGCGCTGGCGCTGTAGAGGCTGACGGTGAGCTTGGCGGTGGGCGGTACCGGCTCGTTGGCGGTAAAGGTGGCCTGGCCGCTGAGGCTGGTCATGCTCGGCTGGGCCGGCACGCCAGGGGTGGTGGTCTGCGGCTGCTCGGTGGGCGGCAGCGGCTGGCCGGCCGGCGGCGGTGGCGTCGCGGGACCGGGGCGCAGCCCGCTACAGGCGCTGAGCAGCAGCGAGGTGGCGAGCAGGGTGGCGATTCTTTTCATGGGTAGATCCTGGACTGAAATCGACTGCTGTGACCCATGGATGCCGGCTTAGTTGCCGGCGGGCAAAGGGGATTCGGCTTCCGGCAGGTCCGGGGCATCGGGCCGATCCAGGGCCACCTGGCGGATCGACAGGCGAATCTCCGCCGGCAGCACCCGCTTGCCCGCACCCTCGGCCAGTTCACCGAGCAGTTCATGGTGACCCAGGGTGCCGTCGTCGGCCTTGCGCAGCACCCCTTCGGCCAGCAGCGTCTGGATGAAGTGGCGGAACAGCGACTTGTCGAAGAATTCCGGCGCGTTGAGGCCATGCAGCACCGACAGCCGCTGGGCCATCACCGTGCAGAGTTCTTCCAGCTGCGGCGCGGTCAGGCTGTTCTGACCGTGGTTGAGGATCAGCGCGGTGGTCATGTAGTAGCGCTGCAGGGTCTGCAGGATGGCCCGCGCCAGCAGGGTGAGGCGGACGAATTGCCGCGAGCTGGGCGCCGCGCGCACGAAGACGTCGTCCTCGATACGCAGCAGGCCGCGCTCCACCATGGCCTCCAGCCAGCCGTCCAGCACCAGCGGCAGCTCCTCGCGCTCCCAGTGGATGAACAGCTCGGCCTGCAGATAGGGATAGAGCGCCAGGGCGAATCTATGGATCAGCTCGCGGGTCATGCGCCCGGTGTTCTGGAAGAAGCTGGCGATCAGCGCCGGGATGGCGAAGAGGTGCAGGACGTTGTTGCGGTAGTAGGTCATCAAAACCGCGTTCTGCTCGTCCAGGTAGAGGATGCGCCCCAGGGCGTCCTGCTGCTCGGAGAGGAAGCCGAGGGCGCGCACCTCTTCGATGATCGCCTGGCCGTCGCCCTCGGGCAGGGTGACGCTGGTGGAGTAGGGGACTCGTTTCAGCAGATCCAGATAGAGGTCGATGGCGCGCACCAGGGCGCCTTCGTCGAGGGCCTGGCGATGGGTCGAGAGCAGTGCCAGGGCCACCAGGTTGACCGGGGTGACGGCCGCGGCGGCATTGATGCGGCGCACCACCCGCTCGCCCAGTTCGTGGGTGACCGAATTGAACCAGGCGGGCTTCAGGTCTTCGCCCAGGGGGTCATCGCGCCAGCCCGGACGGCGGGCATCGAGAAAGCTCTGCAGCGGGATGGGCTCGCCGAAGTTGACCCAGACTCGGCCGAAGCGCTGGCGCAGGGCGCCAAAGACTTTGACCAGGTCGAAGATGGATTCCTTCTTCTTGGCCGCGCCGCGCAGTTCACCGAGGTAGGTACGACCCTCGAAGACCTTCTCGTAGCCGATGTACACGGGCACGAAGACGATGGGCCGCCGGGAATCGCGCAGGAAGCTGCGCAGGGTCATGGCCAGCATGCCGGTGCGCGGCTGCAGGGTACGACCGGTCCGCGAGCGACCGCCCTCGACGAAGTACTCGGTGGAGAAGCCGCGGCTGAACAGGCTGTGCAGGTATTCGTTGAACACCGCCGCATAGAGGGCGTTGCCCTTGAAGCTGCGCCTCATGAAGAAGGCGCCGCCGCGTCTCAGGATGTTGCCCACCACCGGCATGTCCAGGTTGATGCCGGCGGCGATGTGCGGCGGGGTCAGGCCGTTCTGGAACAAGAGGTAGGAGAGCAGCAGGTAGTCGATGTGGCTGCGGTGGCAGGGCACGTAGACCACGGTATGACCGGGCGCCATCTCCTGGATCCGCTCGATGTGGCTGACCGTGACGCCGTCGTAGATGCTGTTCCAGAACCAGCGCAGACCGACGTCCAGGCAGCGCACCACCGGATAGGAGAAGTCCGAGGCGATCTCCCGCGCATAGTGCGCCGCCTCGTCTTCGATGCGCCCGGGAGTGGCCTTGCGCTGGGCGATCTCGTGGGCGATGGTCGCCCGCACCTGGGGTGCCCGCAGCAGACCGCGCAGCAGGGTGCGCCGGTGCGACAGGTCCGGACCGATCACCGCCTGGCGCACGTTGCGGAAGTGGATGCGCAGCCGGCGCATCACCAGACGCTCCAGGCGTTGCGGATCGGGGCGCTGGCTGGCCAGTTCGTCCAGGGACAGCGGCTTGGAGAATTGCACCCGGGTCAGCCGGCCCAGCACCAGGATGCGTGCCAGCTTGCGCAGCCGGCCGGTGACCACCCAGTCGTCCGCCCAGAGCAGTTTCCAGGGACTGGTCTCGCGATCCGGCGACTGGCCCCAGAAGACGCTGACCGGCACCAGCTGGACGTCCGCCAGCCCCTGCTCGGTCACCGCGGTGACCACCCGGCGCAGGGTGGGAGGCACCGAGCGCCGCGCCGGGCGCCCACGCCAGTTGGCCTTGCCGGTGGCGTTGAAGTAGGCCAGCGGCTCGGTCTTGCTGCCCAGCACCAGCGGGCGTAGCGGTCGCGGCAGCCCGGCCTTGCGGCACTCCCGGTCGAGCACCGCCAGATCGCTCAGCGAGGCTTCGGGGAGGACATAGAGCACCGGCTTGGCGGGATCGATGCGGCTGAGCAGACTGGCCGCCTGGGTGGTCTCGGAGCGAACCCAGAGATAGAGCAGGCGCTTGAGCAGCGAGAAGGCCAGCAGGCGCAGCGGCGAACGGGTCATGGAGGGCTACCGGAATGACGGGGCGGCAGTGTGCCGGATGGCCTGGCGGACGTAAAACCGCCCGTATTGTTCTGACTTCGACCCGGCAGTCGGCGCCTTGTCCCCGCTGTCGAAAAAATGCCGCTTAAATCGTCGAAAACCCGGCGCTGGCGCGGCTTCCAGCCGTGATGGCACTTTGCGTAAAGAACGTTGCTTTTGCCGGGAAAGCCATGCTTCATAAGGTGTCGGCAAGTTGTTGCCAGTGGTCGGACCCGGGCTGCCAGCCTGGCGACCGATCCGATGCGCGATCCGTACCGATACCAAAAGGCAACCCGGTCGCCCAGACTGTGGCGAGCGGGGATAGGAAATCCAGAAAGCTTCGGAGAGATGTGATGGGTGAGCAACGCGAAACCGGGACCGTCAAGTGGTTCAATGACGCCAAGGGATATGGATTCATTCAACGCGAGGGCGGTGCCGACGTGTTCGTTCACTACCGCGCCATCCGTGGTGAAGGCCACCGCTCCCTGACCGAAGGCCAGCAGGTGGAGTTCTCGGTGATCGAGGGCCAGAAGGGCCTGCAAGCCGAAGACGTGGCCCGGGTCTAGGCCCGCTGTGCGAGGAGCGCAAGGCTCCTCGCAAGTTTAGAGTCTGTTCAAAGTCTCGCGAGCTAGAGCCAAACAAGGCGAAAAGACCTGAGGAAGCGGAGTTTACGAGTGGTAAATGAGCATTCCGAAGGGCTTTTCAACGCCGTTTGGCCGACGCGCAGCAGACTTTGAATAGGCTCTGGTCACTCGGTGCGCCAGACGATCTCTTCGACGCCCGCCTCCGTCACCTTTAGCCAGCGATCGGCGGCTTCTTCCTCTTCTTCCTCGCTCCAGCCACTCGGCGCGCAGCGCACCTGCACCTGCAGGGCGGCATGGGCATCGCGGGCGCAGGCCAGGTCGTCCACCCAGGGCGATACATCGCTTTCCAGCAGCAGGCTGTGCCATTTGCCCACCGCCTTCGGCAGCCAGGTGACCGGAATGGACTCGCCGCCATAGCGCAGGGTGCACTTGAAGGTCTGCCCGCGCGCCTGCCAGGCGCAGGGCATGGCGAACACCTGTTCGAGCCAGGCCGAGACGGCGTCCTGGTCGACGTCCTTGAGATAGATTTCGATATCGGGCTGGCGCATGGGGCTTAGGCTCCGGATTTGACGATCCAATCGTAACGTACTGCCACCCGCACCTCGAAGGGCTTGGCGAGGACCCGCTCGCGGCGTTCGGCGTTGACGCGCCAACCATGGGGCGTCATGGCCAGCAGGTCTTCGCGGGTCTGGCGTTCGGCCAGCGGCAGCACGAATTCGAGCCCCTCGCTGTGGGCCAGTTCCAGGCCCTCCGGCAGATCCTGCAGGTGCTTGTCTTCGGCATAGTCGCGCACCTCGTCATAGAGCCGCTGGCGCAGCTCCAGCAGGTGGGCGCTGGCCGGCCCCAGGCGCAGGATGCCGCCGCCGGGTGCCAGCACGCGCTGGGCTTCGCTCCAGTCGATGGGGCTGAAGACGCTGGCCAGCAGGTGGCAACTGGCGTCCGGCAGCGGCAGGCGCGCCATGCTCGCCACCAGCCAGGTCAGCGCCGGGGTGCGCCGGCAGGCGCGGCGCACCGCCTCGCGGGAGATGTCCAGGGCATAGCCGTCGGCCGCGGGTAGGGCCTGGGCCAGGCGCGCGGTATAGAAGCCTTCGCCGCAGCCCACGTCGATCCAGCGCTGGGGCGCGCGTTCGGCGGCCAGCTGCGCCAGGCGTTCGGCCAGCGGCGCATAGTGACCGGCATCGAGAAAGCGCCGGCGGGCCTCGACCATGGCGGCGTTGTCGCCCGGGTCCAGACTCTTCTTGTGCTGCACCGGCAGGAGGTTCAGATAGCCCTGGCGGGCGCGGTCGAATCTATGGCCGGCGGGGCAGCCGACGCCACCCTCGAGGTCGGCCAGGGGGGCCTGGCAGAGCGGACAGATCAGCTTCATGCCAGCAACCGCACCAGGGTGCCGTAGTACACCTCGGTCAGGAGATCCAGGTCGCTGGCCAGCACGTGCTCGTCCACCTGATGGATGGTGGCGTTGACCGGACCCAGTTCAACCACCTGGGCGCCCAGGGTGGCGATGAAGCGACCGTCCGAGGTGCCGCCGCTGGTGGAGGCTTCGGGGCGGTAGCCGGTGACGGCTTCCACGCTGGCCGAGACGGCGTCGAGCAGGTCGCCCGGCTCGGTGAGGAAGGGCAGGCCGGACAGCGACCAGTCGATCTGCCAGTCCAGGCCGTGACGATCGAGGATGGCCTCGACCCGGGCCTGCAGGCCCTCCACAGTGGATTCGGTGGAGAAGCGGAAGTTGAACAGCGCCTGCAGCTCGCCCGGCACCACGTTGCCGGCGCCGGTGCCGGAATTGACATTGGAGATCTGGAAGCTGGTGGGCGGGAAGAAGGCGTTGCCCGCGTCCCACTGTTCGGCGGCCAGATCGGCCAGCGCCTGGGCCGCCAGGTGAATGGGGTTGCGCGCCAGGTGTGGATAGGCCACGTGGCCCTGCTTGCCGCGCACGGTCAGACGACCGTTGAGCGAGCCACGACGCCCGTTCTTGACCACGTCGCCCAGCAGTCGGGTGCTGGAGGGTTCGCCGACGATGCACCAGTCCAGTCGTTCGCCGCGCTCGCGCAGGCGCTCGACCACGGCACGGGTGCCGTGCAGCGCGGGGCCTTCCTCGTCGCTGGTGATGAGGAAGGCGATGGCGCCGCGATGGTCCGGGTGGTCGGCGACGAAGCGCTCCACGGCGATGATCATGCTCGCCAGGCTGCCCTTCATGTCGGCGGCGCCGCGGCCGCGCAGCATGCCGTCGGCATCCACGTGGGCATTGAAGGGGGCCTGCTGCCAGGCTTCCAGCGGGCCGGTGGGCACCACGTCGGTATGCCCGGCGAAGCACAGCACCGGACCCGCGCCGCCACGCCGTGCCCAGAAGTTGTCCACCTCTTCGATGCGCAGGGGTTCGAGGGCGAAACCCAGGCGCTCCAGGCGCTGCATCATCAGGGCCTGGCAGCCTTCGTCCAGCGGCGTGACCGAGGCCCGGCCAATGAGGTCGCAGGCGAGTTCCAGGGTGGGGGTGAGGGCGGTGGTCATGGCGGGTCCCGGGAGGCGGCTAGGGTTCAGGGGGAGCGGTATGGTAAAGGAAAACCTATACTGTGGCTTTTGTGGAAAGCCTTCATGACGTTCGATGAACAACGCTTCGGCGGGATCGCCCGGCTCTATGGGCAGGAGGCCGTCGAGCGCCTCGCCGCCAGTCATGTCGCCGTGGTCGGCATCGGCGGGGTGGGTTCCTGGGCCGCCGAGGCCCTGGCCCGCAGCGGCGTCGGCCGGATCAGCCTGTTCGATCTGGACGACGTCTGCGTCAGCAACACCAATCGCCAGGTGCATGCGCTGGAAGGGCAGGTGGGGCGGCCCAAGGTCACGGTGATGGCTGAACGCATCCAGGCCATCAATCCGGCCTGCCAGGTCAAGGCGGTGGCGGATTTCGTCACCCGCGAGACCATGGCCGACTACATCACCGAAGAGCTCGACCTGGTGCTGGACTGCATCGACAGCGTGGCCTCCAAGGCGGCGCTGATCGCCTGGTGCAAGAGGCGCAAGATTGCCATCGTCACCACCGGCGGCGCCGGCGGCCAGATCGACCCCACCCAGATCCAGGTGGTCGACCTCAATCGCACCTACAACGACCCCCTGGCCTCGCGGGTGCGCTCGCTGCTGCGCCGCGACTACGGCTTCTCGCGCAATCCCAGTCGCCACTACAGCGTGCCCTGCGTCTTTTCCACCGAGCAACTGCGCTATCCCAAGCCGGACGGCAGCGTCTGCCAGCAGAAAAGTTTCGTTGGCGAAGGCGTCCGCCTGGACTGCGCCGGCGGCTTTGGTGCGGTGATGATGGTGACCGCCACCTTCGGCATGGTCGCCGCCGCCCGCGCCGTGGACAAGCTGATCCAGAAGCCGAAGAAGTAGCGCTTCTCGTCGGTTGGGTTGAGCGCAGCGGTGCCCCGATCGAGCCGGCCCTGTTGGGCGTGACTGCACCCGCGGGCGCGTAGGGTGGACAACGGCGCAGCCTTGTCCACGCGGGAAGGGTGTCAGGGTGCCCGTGGAAAACGCTGCGCGGTTTTCCACGCTACGAGGTTTCGAGCGAGTCGGTCCTTACCCCAGGCGGATGCCGAGGTGCCAGTGGAAAACGCTGGCGCGGTTTTCCACGCTACGAGGGTTCGAGCGCGGCTGCCTCACATATCCTGCGGCGTTTCCCGGGCGGGGCGGTCGTCGGCGATGGCGGGGACGTGAAGGCCGGTCTTGGCCAGTTGCTGGCCTTCCATCTGCGGCTGGGTGGTCCAGGTGAGGATGTCGTAATAACGGCGCACGTTCTGCACGAATTCCACCGTTTCGCCGCCGCGGGCGTAGCCGTAGCGGGTCTTGCTGTACCACTGCTTCTGCGCCAGGCGCGGCAGCATCTTCTTCACGTCCAGCCAGCGATCCGGGTCCAGGCCCTGGGATTCGGCCAGCCGGCGGGCGTCGAGGATGTGGGCGATGCCGATGTTGTAGGTGGCCAGGGCGAACCAGGTGCGATCCGGTTCGTTGATGCTGTCGGGCAACTCGTCGCGGATCTGGTCGAAATACTTGGCACCGCCGGTGATGCTCTGCTCGGGATCCAGGCGATTGGACACGCCCATGGCCTGGGCAGTGTTGTTGGTTAGCATCATCAGGCCGCGCACCCCGGTCTTGGAGGTGGCGTCCGGCGTCCACAGCGATTCCTGGTAGCCCATGGCGGCGAGCAGGCGCCAGTCCAGCTGATGCTTCTGCGCCACCTTGCGAAAGTGCTTCTCGTACTTGGGCAGGCGTTCCTGCAGGTGCTGGGCGAAGGTGTAGGCGCCCACGTAGCCGAGTACGTCGACGTGGCCGTAGTAGCGCTCCTTGAGCTGCTGCAGGGTGCCGTCGCGGCGGACCTTGTCGAGGTAGGCGTTGACCGCGTCGAGCAGGCTGTTGTCTTCGCCGGGTTGCAGCGCCCAGGCCTGGCCCTGGTTGTCGCCGAGGTCGAAGGCCACCCGCACGTTGGGGAAATAGACCTGGTTCATGGCCAGTTCGTTGGAGTCCACCAGGGTCAGGTCGATCTGGCCTTCGTCGACCATGCGCAAGAGGTCGCTGACCTCCACCTGATCGGACTCGTCGAAGGTGAGTTCCGGCACCTGGGCCTGTAGCGCCCTGAGTTGCTGGGCCTGGCTGCTGCCCTTGAGCACCAGGATGCGCTTGCCGACCATGTCCTTGGGCGTGCTGGGGCGGACGGTGCCGTTGCGGTAGATGACCTGGGGCACCACATCCAGATAGCTGCGGGAGAACTTCAGATTCTGGCGATTGACCGAGGGTGTGAGGCCGGCGGCGGCGATCACCGGGCCGTCCGGCGCGGTCAGGCGATTGAAGAGGTCGTCGAGGTTGTCGGCGGTGCTGATTTCCAGGCGCACCTTGAGCGATTCGGCGAAGCCCTTGACCAGTTCGTATTCGAAGCCGGTCTCGCCGTTACGGTCCTGGAAATAGGTCGCCGGACTGTTGCGCGTCACCACGCGCAGGACGCCGGCCTGCTGCACCTGCTCCAGCGCGGTCGGCTTGGGCGGCGCAGGCACGTCCGCTTCCCCGCAGCTCATGAGCAAGGCGAGAAAGGGCAGGGTAAGCCAGGCGAATCGCTTGAAGGCTTTATTCAAATGGGCTAGCTCGGCCATACGGCATCAAAACGGCACTGGCGCCTTGCTGACGCGCCTCATCGGTCGGCCCCTCCGGGCACTCGTTATAGTCGGGACGCTCCGCGCCACCGGTCCGGCCAAAGGCTCTATCCTGAGCCCAATGTGGAGCCGCGTCCATGGGGCGCGGCAGGCCGTATCGGCGGACAGTATACGCGAGAAGTGGCAAAGCGCCCATTTTATACATACAGGGATGGTGGTAAGGCTGGATGAACCCTCGTCGCCGGAAGGTGTCCCCGGCGCGCCTTTAGGCTAGAATGCACGGCCCCAAAGTGACTTGGCCCCGAGGCTGTCCCCGATGCTGATCCTGCGCGGCGCTCCCGCTCTTTCTTCGTTCCGTCACGGCAAACTTCTCGACCAGCTGACTCGCCTGGTTCCCGGTGTTTCCGGGCTCTATGCCGAGTTCGTTCATTTCGCCGAAGTCGCCGGCACCCTGAGCGCGGAGGAAGAGGGCATCCTCGGCCGACTGCTGCAATACGGCCCCAGCGTCCCCCAGCAGGAACCCAGCGGCGCGCTGTTCCTCATCGTGCCCCGCCTGGGCACCATCTCGCCCTGGTCGAGCAAGGCCACCGACATCGCCCACAACTGCGGCCTGGCGCAGATCGAGCGCCTGGAGCGCGGCGTGGCCTACTATGTCGCCGGCGAACTGGACGCCGCCGCCCACGCGCAACTGGCCGCGGCGCTGCATGACCGCATGACCCAGCGCGTGCTGCCGACCCTGGACGCTGCCGCCGACATCTTCAGCCATGCCACGCCCAAGCCGCTCACCGCGGTGGACGTGCTCGGCGGCGGTCGCGCGGCCCTGGAACAGGCCAACCTGGAGCTGGGCCTGGCCCTGGCCGAAGACGAGATCGACTACCTGGTCAAGAGCTTCACCGCCCTGGGGCGCAATCCCCACGACGTCGAACTCATGATGTTCGCCCAGGCCAACTCCGAGCACTGCCGGCACAAGATCTTCAACGCCAGCTGGGACATCGACGGCGAGAGCCAGGAGAAGTCCCTGTTCGGCATGATCAAGAACACCTACGAGATGAACCGCACCGGCGTGCTGTCCGCCTACAAGGACAATGCCGCGGTCATGGAAGGCTTCACCGCCGGGCGCTTCTATCCCGACGCCGAGTCCCGCGAATACGGGGCGCACAGCCAGCCCGTGCACATCCTGATGAAGGTGGAGACCCACAACCACCCGACCGCCATCGCTCCCTTCCCCGGCGCCTCCACCGGCTCCGGCGGCGAGATCCGCGACGAAGGCGCCACCGGTCGCGGCTCCAAGCCCAAGGCGGGCCTGACCGGCTTCACCGTCTCCAACCTGAACATCCCCGGTTTCGAGCAGCCCTGGGAACAGCCCTACGGCAAGCCCGAGCGCATCGTCACCCCGCTGGACATCATGATCGAAGGCCCGCTGGGCGGCGCCGCCTTCAACAACGAATTCGGCCGTCCGGCCCTGGCCGGCTACTTCCGCACCTTCGAACAGCAGGTCGAGACCCCCCGCGGTCCCGAGGTGCGTGGCTATCACAAGCCGATCATGCTCGCCGGCGGCCTGGGCAACATCCGCGCCGACCACGTGCAGAAGGGCGACATCTCGGTGGGCGGCAAGCTCATCGTGCTGGGCGGCCCGGCCATGCTGATCGGCCTGGGCGGTGGCGCGGCCTCGTCCATGTCCACCGGCGCCAGCTCCGCCGACCTGGATTTCGCCTCGGTGCAGCGCGAGAACCCGGAAATGGAGCGCCGCTGCCAGGAGGTCATCGACCGCTGCTGGCAGCTGGGTGAAAACAACCCCATCACCTTTATCCACGACGTGGGTGCGGGCGGCCTGTCCAACGCCTTCCCCGAACTGGTCAACGATGCCGGTCGCGGCGGTCGCTTCGAGCTGCGCAACGTGCCCAACGACGAGCCGGGCATGAGTCCGCTGGAGATCTGGTGCAACGAGTCCCAGGAGCGCTACGTGCTCTCCGTGGACGCCGAGAACTTCGAGACCTTCAAGGCCATCTGCGAACGCGAGCGTTGCCCCTTCGCCGTGGTCGGCGAGGCCACCGAGGAGCGCCAGCTGACCGTGGCCGACAGCCACTTCGGCAACAACGCCGTGGACATGCCGCTGGACGTCCTGCTCGGCAAGCCGCCGCGCATGCACCGCAGCGCGACCCGTGAAGCCGAGCTGGGCGACGCCTTCGACGGCGCCGGCCTGGACCTGACCGAGTCGGTGGAGCGCGTCCTGCGTCACCCGGCCGTGGCCAGCAAGAGCTTCCTGATCACCATCGGCGACCGCACCATCACCGGCCTGGTCGCCCGCGACCAGATGGTCGGCCCCTGGCAGGTGCCGGTGGCCGACTGCGCCGTGACCGCCACCAGCTTCGACGTCCACACCGGCGAAGCCATGGCCATGGGCGAGCGCACCCCGCTGGCGCTGCTCGACGCGCCCGCTTCCGGCCGCATGGCCATCGGCGAGACCATCACCAACCTGGCCGCCGCGCGTATCGAGAAGCTCGGCGACATCAAGCTCTCCGCCAACTGGATGGCCGCTGCCGGCCACCCGGGCGAAGACGCGCGCCTCTATGAAACCGTCAAGGCGGTGGGCATGGAGCTGTGCCCGCAGCTGGGCATCACCATCCCGGTCGGCAAGGACTCCATGTCCATGAAGACCCGCTGGCAGGACGGTGGCGAAGACAAGAGCGTCACCGCGCCGCTGTCGCTGGTGATCACCGGCTTCGCCCCGGTGCAGGACATCCGCCGCACCCTGACCCCTCAGCTGCGCCTGGACAAGGGCCAGACCGACCTGATCCTGATCGACCTGGGTCGCGGCCAGAACCGCCTGGGCGGATCCATCCTCGCCCAGACCCACGGCAAGCTCGGCCAGCAGGCTCCCGATGTCGACGAAGCCGAAGACCTCAAGGCCTTCTTCGCCGTGATCCAGGGCCTCAACCAGGACGGCCTGCTGCTGGCCTACCACGATCGTTCCGACGGCGGCCTCATCACCACCCTGGTGGAGATGGCCTTCGCCGGTCACTGCGGCCTGGCCCTGCGCCTGGACGCCCTGGCCGCCGACCGTGACGAGCTGACCCGGGCGCTGTTCGCCGAAGAGCTGGGCGCCGTCATCCAGGTGCCCCAGGACTTCACCCACGAGGTGCTGGCCCAGTTCAGCGCGGCTGGTCTGGAAGACTGCGTGGCGGTGATCGGCAACCCGGTCAACGGCTACGAGATCAACATCCACTACCACGACGAGCACCTTTACCGGGCCGAGCGGCGCATGCTGCAGCGCGTCTGGAGCGAGACCAGCTTCCAGATCCAGCGCCTGCGCGACAACGCCGAATGCGCCCAGCAGGAATTCGACGCCCTGCTGGAAGAGGATCATCCGGGGCTGTCGGCCAAGCTGGCCTATGACCCCAACGAAGACATCTGCGCGCCCTACATCAAGAAGGGCGTACGGCCGCAGGTCGCCATCCTGCGCGAGCAGGGCGTCAACGGTCAGGTGGAGATGGGTGCGGCCTTCGATCGCGCCGGCTTCGCCGCCATCGACGTGCACATGAGCGACATCCTCTCCGGCCGCATCGACCTGGCGGACTTCAAGGGTGTGGTGGCCTGTGGCGGCTTCTCCTACGGCGACGTCCTCGGCGCCGGCGGTGGCTGGGCCAAGTCCATCCTGTTCAACGCCCGCGCCCGTGACGGCTTCCAGCAGTTCTTCGAGCGCACCGACACCTTCACCCTGGGCGTGTGCAATGGCTGCCAGATGGTCGCCAACCTGCGCGAGCTGGTGCCCGGCAGCGAATTCTGGCCGCGCTTCGTGCGCAACCGCTCCGAGCAGTTCGAGGCGCGGGTGGCCATGGTCCAGGTGCAGGATTCGCCGTCGCTGTTCCTGGCCGGCATGGCCGGGTCGCGGCTGCCCATCGCCATCGCCCACGGCGAAGGCTTCGCCGAGTACCCGAATCAGCAGGCGCTGGTCGCCGCTGACGTCTCCGGTACCGTGGCGCTGCGCTATGTCGACGGTCACAGCAAGGTCACCGAGACCTATCCGGCCAACCCCAACGGCTCGCCGCTGGGCATCACCGGTCTGTCCAGCCAGGACGGTCGCGTGCTGCTGATGATGCCGCACCCCGAGCGCTGCTTCCGCGCCGTGCAGAACTCCTGGATCCCGGCCGACTGGCAGGGCGAGGACGGCGGCTGGATGCGCCTGTTCCGCAATGCGCGGGTCTGGGTGGACTAGGTCCTCCGGCTTGTCCCTTTGACGAAACCCGCGCCCTGGCGCGGGTTTCGTCTTTCTGGGAAGGGCTTAAGCTGAAGGGGGCGTCCCCTGTCCCCGGAGTCATCGATGTTCAAGCTGTGTTTCTATGTACCCGACTCGCACCTCGAGGCCGTCAAGCAGGCGATCTTCGCCGTGGGCGCTGGCCGCATCGGTCTCTACGACAGCTGCTGCTGGCAGGTCCGGGGCCTGGGCCAGTTCCGCCCGCTGGCGGGCAGCCAGCCGCACCTGGGCGAGCAGGGCAGTCTCGAACGGGTGGAGGAATGGCGGGTGGAGCTGGTGCTGGCCAACGAGCCGATCGCCCGCCAGGCCGTGGCAGCGCTCAAGGCGGCGCATCCCTATGAGACGCCGGCCTATGACGTGGTGCAGGTGCTGGATTTCTAGGGGTCAGGGATAGCCGAGGACCGCCTTGAGCCGCGCCAGCTCGCGCTCCACCCAGCGCGGGTCCACCGCGCCCCAGTCACGAATCTCGTAGCCCCCGGCATTGTTGCGGGCGCCTTCGCCCTGCACGAACTGGCAGTCGATATCCAGATCGGCCAGCGCCAGCAGGGTGTCCTGGGCGGTACGCCGCGGCATGCCGGTGGCCGCCATCAGCGCCGGCACGCTGGTAGCGGTGCCACTGGCCACCAGCCAGGCCACATAGAGACGGCGATAGAAGCTGGTCTTGGTCTTGCTCACGTCCATGAGAATCGTCCTGGCAATAAAAAGCCCACCGCGAGGGTGGGCTTCAGGGGTATCAGAGGGTGGCGATGCGCTGCCGCTGGTCCACCAGCTTGGCCAGGGCCTGCTCGGCCTCGGCCAGTTTGGCGCGTTCCTTCTCCAGCACCTCGGCCGGGGCCTTGGCGACGAAGCCTTCGTTGCCCAGCTTGCCGCCGACGCGCTTGACCTCGCCTTCCAGGCGGCCGATCTCCTTGTCCAGGCGCGCCAGTTCCGCGTCCTTGTCGATCAGGCCGGCCATGGGCACCAGCACTTCCATCTCGCCGACCAGGGTGGTGGCGGACATCGGCGCTTCTTCACCGGCGGCCAGCACGCGGACCGATTCCAGCTTGGCCAGCTTGTTCAGCAGCGGCTCGAAGTCGCTTAGGCGGCGCTGATCCTCGGCACTGGCGTTGGCGACGATGATGTCGATGCGCTTGGCCATGGAGATCTTCATCTCGCCACGGATCTGCCGCACGCCCAGCATCAGCGCCTTGACCCACTCGATGTCGCCTTCGGCGGCGGCGTCGATGCGCGCCTCGTTGGCCACCGGCCAGGGTTGCAGCATCAGGGTCTCGCCCTGGACGCCGGCCGGCGCCTTGAGGCGTTGCCAGATTTCCTCGGTGATGAAGGGCATGAAGGGGTGCGCCAGGCGCAGCACCACTTCCAGCACCCGCGCCAGGGTGCGGCGGGTACCGCGCTGACGCTCGAGGGAGGCGTTCTCGTCCCACAGCACCGGCTTGACCAGCTCCAGGTACCAGGCGCAGTACTCGTCCCAGACGAATTCGTAGAGTGCCTGGGTGGCCAGGTCGAAGCGGAAGGCGTCGAGCTGACGGGTCACCTCGGCCTCGGTGCGCTGCAGCTGGGAGATGATCCAGCGATCCACCGAGGACAGTTCGACGGGTTCGTCGTTGACGCCGGTGTCCTGGCCCTCGACGTTCTCCATGACGAAGTTCGCCGCGTTCCACAGCTTGTTGCAGAAGTTGCGATAGCCCTCGACGCGACCCATGTCGAACTTGATGTCGCGGCCGGTGGTGGCCAGGGAGCAGAAGGTGAATCTCAGGGCGTCGGTGCCGTAGCTGGCGATGCCGTCCGGGAATTCGGCGCGGGTCTGCTTGGCGATCTTTTCGGCCAGCTTGGGCTGCATCAGGCCGCTGGTACGCTTCTGCAGCAGGGTGTCCAGGTCGATGCCGTCGACGATGTCCAGCGGATCGAGCACGTTGCCCTTGGACTTGGACATCTTCTGGCCCTGGCCGTCGCGCACCAGGCCGTGGACGTAGACAGTCTTGAACGGGATCTGCCCGGTCAGGTGGGTGGACAGCATGATCATCCGGGCGACCCAGAAGAAGATGATGTCGAAGCCGGTGACCAGCACGTCGGTGGGGTGGAAAGTCTTCAATGCCTCGGTCTGCTCGGGCCAGCCGAGGGTGGAGAAGGTCCACAGGCCGGAGCTGAACCAGGTGTCCAGCACGTCGTCGTCCTGGCGCAGGGCGATGTCACCCAGGTCGTGCTTGGCGCGCACCTCGGCCTCGTCGCGACCGACGTAGACGTTGCCGGCCTGGTCGTACCAGGCGGGAATCCGGTGGCCCCACCAGAGCTGGCGGCTGATGCACCAGTCCTGGATGTCGCGCATCCAGCTGAAGTACATGTTCTCGTACTGCTTGGGCACGAATTGCACCTCGCCGCTCTCGACCACGGCGATGGCCTTGTCGGCCAGGGGCTTGGTGGAGACGTACCACTGGTCGGTCAGCCAAGGCTCGATCACGGTGCCGGAG
Organism: Pseudomonas sp. PGPPP4; assembly: GCF_002256045.1. Lineage (NCBI taxonomy): Bacteria > Pseudomonadati > Pseudomonadota > Gammaproteobacteria > Pseudomonadales > Pseudomonadaceae > Pseudomonas > Pseudomonas sp. PGPPP4. Next base: position 413,726 of record NZ_NKID01000004.1, on the reverse strand, counting down.
CGGTCGCCCTTGGGCACCTTGAGGGCGTGGTCCTCGATCTTTTCCAGGCGACCGGCGGCGTCCAGGTCGGCGACGATGCGCTTGCGCGCCTCGAAGCGGTCCAGACCGGCGTAGGCGGCGGGGAGGGTGGCATCGAGCAGGCCGTTGACGCTGCCGTCCAGATTGAACGCCTGGGCGCCGGGCAGCACCGCGGCGTCGGCGTCGAAGACGTTGATCAGCGGCAGGTTGTGTCTCTTGCCGACTTCATAGTCGTTGAAGTCGTGGGCCGGGGTGATCTTGACGCAGCCGGTGCCGAATTCGGGGTCGCAGTAGTCGTCGCCGACGATGGGGATGCGCCGGCCCACCAGGGGCAGCTCGACGTACTGGCCGATCAGATCCTTGTAGCGCGGATCTTCCGGGTGCACGGCCACGGCGGCGTCGCCCAGCAGGGTCTCGGGACGGGTGGTGGCGACCACCAGATGGTCCATGCCCTCGGCGGTACGGGCGCCATCGGCCAGCGGATAGCGCAGGTGCCAGAGGTGGCCCTTTTCGTCATGGCTTTCCACTTCCAGGTCGGAAATGGCGGTGTGCAGCTTGGTGTCCCAGTTAACCAGGCGCTTGCCGCGATAGATCAGGCCGTCCTCGTGCAGGCGCACGAAGGCTTCCTTGACCGCCTCGGAGAGGCCGTCGTCCATGGTGAAGCGCTCGCGCGACCAGTCCACCGAGGAGCCCAGGCGGCGGATCTGCCGGCTGATGTTGCCACCGGATTCGTTCTTCCATTCCCAGACCTTCTCCAGGAATTTCTCCCGGCCCAGGTCATGGCGCGACAGGCCCTCGGCGCCGATGCGGCGCTCCACCAGCATCTGGGTGGCGATGCCGGCATGGTCGGTGCCCGGCTGCCAGAGGGTGTTGCGGCCCTGCATGCGGCGGAAACGGATCAGGGCGTCCATGATGGCGTTGTTGAAGCCATGGCCCATGTGCAGGCTGCCGGTCACGTTCGGCGGCGGGATCATGATGGTGTAGGGCTCGCCCGACCCCTGGGGCGCGAAATAGCCCTGGCGTTCCCAGGTCTGGTACCAGGAGGTTTCGATGGCGTGCGGCTGGTAGGTCTTGTCCATGGAGGGGGCTTTTGTCGCTGGAAGAGGAAAGCCTCCGAGTATAGCGACTCCGGCCCGCCGAAGGCAGGGCGCCTTGGCGCCCCGGGCTCAGGGACGCTGCAGCAATTCTTCCAGGCGCTGCTGCAGGCGGCGCTGCAGTTCGGCTTCCAGGCGCGGCAACTGCTCGTCGAGCAGTTCCTGGAGGATGGCCGGCGCTTCCTGGCGCAGACGCACCTGGGCCAGGTCTTCGTGGGGCGCGCTGGGCGTCGCGTCCTCGATGACGTCCGGCACGATCTGGTCGAGCAGCGGCGGGATGGCCTTGAGCCGCTCGGCGCTGGGGGCGATGACGTCGGAGAGGATGGGGATGCCATCGACGCTGCTCGGATGGACCGCGCTGCGGCTCTTGTCGAGCACCTGGCGGATGGCTTCGAGGTCTTGCAGGACGTGCGCGGGAGGCTTGGTGCTGGTCATGAAATCAGACACGTGACAGCTGATGGTCCTGTAGAGCATAGCCAAGCTTGCGGTAGAAGCGAAAACCTTCGCGCATCGCCTGGCGCACTTCGGGGGCTTCGACGACCACTTCGGCGATCCGGGCGAAACCCGCATGGCAGGGCGGCGGGGCCAGGCTGAGGTTGATCAGCAGCTCGCCTTGCTGCTCGGCGGGCGTGGTCAGACCCAGCACCACGGGGCTGTCGCTGGCGTTCTCCGCCAGATCGTGGGGAACGAAGCTGTCGGGACGGAACGCCCACAGCTGCTCGTCCAGGCGCTGGCGCTGCTCGGCGTCGGCGCAGTGCACATAGACCGGCATGCCCTGCTTCCAGGCCTTGTCCACCAGCCGGCAGGCGAAGGCCAGCCGCGCGGCGGGATCGGTGGAAGGCAGAACATAGAAGTCGACACGGGTCATGGCGGATCACGAAGAAGGGGAGGGAAGCGGCAAGGCCGCGACGCAGGGGCGTCGCGGCCTCTATAGGCGTTAGCGCGTGTTCAAAGTCTCGCGAGCTAGAGCCAAACAAGGCGAAAAGACCTGAGGAAGCGGATCGGACTCGCGCTCGAGTTTACAAAACGTAAATGAGCATTCCGACCGGGCTGGCGACCCAGGGTCTTTTCAACGCCGTTTGGCCGACGCGCAGCAGACTTTGAACAGGTGCTTAGGCCTCGGCGGTGCGGTCGAGCAGATACTGCACCAGCAGCGGGACCGGACGACCGGTGGCGGCCTTGTCCTTGCCACCGCTGATCCAGGCGGTGCCGGCCACGTCCAGGTGGACCCAGGGATAGGCCTTGGCATAGCGCGCCAGGAAGCAGCCCGCGGTGATGGTGCCGGCCTTGGGGCCGCCGATGTTGGCCATGTCGGCGAAGGGGCTGTCCAGCTGCTCCTGATACTCGTCGTGCAGCGGCAGTTGCCAGACGCGGTCGTCGGCGCGATCGCCGGCCTGCTTGACCTGGTCGATCAGGGCGTCGTCGTTGCCCATCAGGCCCGAGACCAGCGAACCCAGGGCGGTGATGCAGGCCCCGGTGAGGGTGGCGATGTCGATCACCGCCTTGGGCTGGAAGCGCTCGGCGTAGGTGAGGGTGTCGCACAGCACCAGGCGGCCTTCGGCGTCGGTGTTGAGGATCTCGATGGTCTGGCCGCTCATGCTGGTGACGATGTCACCCGGACGGGTGGCGGTGCCGCTGGGCATGTTCTCGGCCAGGGCCAGGAGGCCTACCACGTTGATCGCCGGCTTGAGTTCCATGAGGGCGCGGAAGGTGCCCAGGACGCTGGCGGCGCCGCACATGTCGTACTTCATCTCGTCCATGCCGGCGCTGGGCTTGATGCTGATGCCGCCGGTGTCGAAGGTGATGCCCTTGCCGACCAGGGTGTAGGGCTGGGCGTTCTTGGCGCCGCCCTTGTACTGCAGCACCACCAGGCGCGGCGGCTGGGCGCTGCCCTGGGCCACGGCGAGGAAGGAGCCCATGCCCAGTTCGCGCATCTTCTTCTCGTCGAGCACCTCGACGGAGAGCCCGGCGTCCTTGAACTGCTTGCCCAGGGTCTTGGCCTGATCGGCCACATAGACCGGGTTGCAGACGTTTGGCGGCAGGTTGCCGAAGTCCTTGGCGTAGGCGGTGCCGTGGGTGATCGCCAAGGCATGGGCCAGAGCGCGTTCGGCTTCCGGCTGGGAGGCCTTGGTGGTGACCAGGGTCAGCTTCTTCAGTGGCCGCGGCTCGGCCTTCTTGCTCTTGAAGCGATCGAAGACGTAGTCGCCATCGGCCAGGGTCTCGGCCAGCAGGCGCAGACGGGCGTAGCCGTCGCGATTCTTGACCGGCACATCGCCGAGGGCGATGGCGGCGTCGCTGCCGCCCAGGCTCTTGAGCACGCCCAAGGCGCCGCTGGCCAGCTTGCGGTACTGGCGGTCGGACAGCCCTTCACTGGCGCCGCTACCCACCAGCAGCACGCGCTCGGCCTTGAGGCCGGGCAGATTGGTCAGCAGCAGGGTCTGGCCGGCCTTGCCGGCGATGTCGCCGCGCTTGACCGCCGCACTCAGAGCGCCGGAGGTGGCGGCGTCCACGGCGCTGGCCGCTGCGTCGAGCGCACCGCCTTCACCGACGGCCACGACCAACGTGGCGGTTTTCAGGGTTTCCGGACGAGCGTTTTTGACGACGAATTCCATTAGGAGAAGCTCCCCAAGACAAACACATGAGTTCGCAGGATATAATGCGGGGCTTTCGCCAGGGCCTTTCCCGGCGATCGGCCTTCAACGGGTGGGCCTTGCAACGCAAGCCATGCAGCCGAGCTAGTGTGAGCGTTCGCGCCAGAGCCTGACAACCCTGGAGAATCCTGTTTGATCGTCTTCCGCTATCTGTCTCGAGAAGTTCTCACCACCCTCGGTGCGGTCAGTGCCGTGCTGCTGGTGATCATCATGAGCGGCCGCTTCATCAAGTACCTGGCCCAGGCGGCCCAGGGCCTGCTGGATCCGGGCGTGCTCCTGCTCATCATGGCCTATCGCATCCCCGGCTTCCTGCAGCTGATCCTGCCGCTGGGCCTGTTTCTCGGCTTCCTGCTGGCCTATGGTCGGCTGTACCTGGACAGCGAGATGACCGTGCTCACCGCCACCGGCATGAGTCCGCGCCGCCTGCTGGCCTACAGCATGGCCCCGGCCGCGGTGGTCGCCCTGATCGTCGCCTGGCTGAGCCTGTCGCTGGCGCCGCTGGGCGTGCAGAAGGTCACCACCATCCTCAACCAGCAGGATGCCATGACCGAGTTCGATACCCTCGAACCGGGTCGCTTCCAGTCCCTGAGGGACAACTCGCGGGTCACCTACACCGAGCGCCTGTCGGCGGATCGCAGCCAGCTGGGCGGGGTCTTCATCTCCGAGCGCAACACCTCCACCGCCGGCGGCAAGGACCGTGGCGTGGGCGTGCTGGTGGCCGACACCGGCCGGCAGGAAATCCACCCGGACGGCAGTCGCTACCTGATCCTGCAGAACGGCTTCCGCTACGACGGCGTGCCGGGCCAGGCCGACTACCGCGCGGTGCAGTACGACACCTACGGTGTGCTCCTGCCCAAGCCCGCGGTCAGCGAAGACATCAGCGAGCGTGACGCCGTCTCCACCGGCGAACTGATGCGCAGCAGCGAGCTGCAGTATCGCGGCGAGCTGCAGTGGCGGCTGTCGCTGCCGATCCTGGTATTCGTGGTGACCCTCATCGCCGTGCCCCTGGCCAAGGTCAATCCGCGCCAGGGTCGCTTCCTCAAGCTGCTGCCAGCGATCCTGCTGTACATGGCCTATCTGTCGCTGCTAATCGCCGCCCGTGGCGCCCTGGACAAGGGCCGCCTGCCGCCGGCCATCGGGCTGTGGGGCGTGCACCTGCTGTTCCTGGTGCTCGGCCTGCTGCTGGCCTTCTGGGAACCGCTCAAGGCGCGTCTGCGCGGTCACAAGCCGGAGGTAGCGGCATGAACAAGCTCGACTGGTACATAGGTCGCACCGTCTTCGTCAGCATCCTCGCGGTACTGGGGGTGATCGTCGGTCTGGCCCTGCTGTTCGCCTTCATCGACCAGCTCGGCGATTTCGACGACAACTACGGCGTCATCGAGGCGCTCAAGTTCGTCCTGCTCACCACGCCGCGCCGGGCCTACGAGATGCTGCCCATGGCCGCGCTGATCGGCTGCCTGATCGGCCTGGGCACCCTGGCCAGCAGCAGCGAGCTGATCGTGATGCGTGCCGCCGGCGTCTCCCTGGGGCGTATCGTCTGGGCGGTGATGAAGCCGATGTTCGTGCTGCTCATCGCCGGCATCCTGATCGGCGAGTACGTGGCGCCCTGGTCGGAGAACCTGGCGCAGAGTGGGCGGGCCCTGGCCCAGAGCGCCGGCAAGGCACAGAGTTCGCGCCACGGTCTCTGGCATCGTCAGGGGCACGAATACACCCACGTCAACGCGGTGCAGCCCAATGGCCTGCTCCTGGGCGTGACCCGCTACGAATTCGACGACAATCGCCACCTGCTGCAATCCAGCTTCGCCCAGCGCGGCATCTATCGCGGCGATCACTGGGAACTGGAAAACGTCAGCATCACCGACTTCGGCAATCGCCAGACCAGCGTGCGCCAGGAGCCCAAGGTCATCTGGAACGTCGAGCTGACCCCGCAGGTGCTCGACACCGTGATCATGGAGCCGGATGCGCTGTCGATCTCCGGGCTGTGGTGGTACATCCACTACCTGGCCGATCAGGGGCTGAGCAATAAGAGCTACTGGCTGGCGTTCTGGTCGAAGATCTTCCAGCCGCTGGTGACCGCCGCCCTGGTGCTGATGGCGATCTCCTTCATCTTCGGCCCGCTGCGCTCGGTGACCCTGGGGCAGCGGATCTTCACCGGGGTGATCATCGGCTTCGCCCTGCGGATCTTCCAGGATCTGCTGGGGCCTTCCAGCCTGGTGTTCGGCTTCTCGCCGCTGCTGGCCGTGCTGGCACCGGCGCTGCTCTGCGCCGTGGCCGGGGTGCTGTTGCTGCGCCGGGCCGGCTAGGGCCCGGCGGCGCCGTCCGCTAGGCGGCGCCCTTGCTCACGACCGGTTGCGGCTGCAGCCAGCCGGCGTGGGCTTCGCAGAAGCTCAGGATTCGCTGCACGCGGCGGATCTGATCCCGATGGCGGCACTCGCCCACCACGGTACGCACCAGCAGATCGACGTTCTGCATGTGGATCAGGCGCAGATCCGCGCTCATGTCGGGGCAGGCTTCCATCTCGTCCATGCGCGTCTCGCAACGCGAGAGCAGGCGCTCGATGAAGGCGGTGGAGAAGCGGGCAGGGGCCTGGGCCGTTTCCAGGTCCTTGACCGCCACCTGGGAGAGGGGGGAGAGCGTTTCCATGCGCAAGATCTCGCGTCCGTATCGATGTCTTACTATTGCATGCTTTGCCCTCGGGTTTCAGCTGCCGGTTGTCAGCTGGCTATCCGATCGTTTGCCGGGCTCAGTGCGGATGTCCGGGCGTTTTGACGCCACCTCGAGCAGCGCTGATCGCGCCTTAAGATAAGACTGCTTCTGCTGCAGATCGGCCGGATGATCGATGGTGAGTTCGGCCAGATAGCGCTGCCAGGCGGCCAGGTAGGCCTTTTGCGCATTGCGCAGCAGGCGATCCTGGCCGGTGGGTAACTGGCCCATGGCCTGCTTTTCTTCGGCGGTGGCCTGGGTCTGGCAACTGCTCAGCTGCTGGCGAAAGTCCGCCAGCCGCCCCTGCTCGCCCGCCAGGCGGGCATTGTTGCCGTGCAGCACCAGCAATTCGCAGCCATAGAGCGCACTGTGCAACCGGGCTTGCAGGGTCCAGCTGGGCGAGCGATCCAGGTCGATAGCTGCACCGGCTGGCTGGGCCGGTTGCTGCACGGCGCAGCCACTCAGGGTTAGCAGCAGGGCGAGGAGCAGGGGAAGGCACGGGCGCATCTTCTGGTCTCGGCAGGTCTCGGGCAGACGCCAGCCTACTGGTAACGCTGCCATTCCCGATATTTATCCATCAGGTAGTTGCCGACCGGTTGCGACTTCTTGCAGTCCTCGCCGCTCAGCGGACTGGGTTCGCAGACGGAGCCGGCCGGGCTGTAGTGGTTGCAGCCGGTCAGTAGCAGGGCGAGGCCCCAAAGTAGAATTTTCAAGAGGCATACTTCCGCGAGTTCAAGAGGCGGGCGCTAAGTTTTCAGAGCCCTGACCTGATAGCACTCCGGCCTATACGTCTTCAAGGGGAGTGAGGAAGATCCCAGGCTGTTTCTGAAGGACGTCTGGGGGGTCGATCAAGGCTGCTGTGATCACCTGTTAAGACGACAGGAGGTCATCTGAATATAGTAAGAGGATTGTGATGCGTTTCTCATTAGGTAGAATGCCGCCCGCTGCGCAATGCAGTTTGCCAATGAAGGCACTGGAAGTCTGCCAAGGGAGTCAGCATGAAAGCCTGTCGTACCACTATCTCCGTTTTGTCTGTTGCCTGTCTGCTCACCCTGAGTGGCTGTGCGAGCATTGTCGGCAACAGTCAGTATCCGGTCGCTGTGAAGAGCACGCCCGTCGGTGCCAGCTTCACCATCAAGAATCGTTCGGGTGAGGTCGTCCACACCGGCACCACGCCTGGAACCGTGACACTCAAGTCAGGCAGCGGCTACTTCAAGGGAGAAGCCTATACCGTTACCTTCCACAAGGACGGCTACGCCGACACCACGACCCGGCTCAGCAGCAGCATGAGCGGCTGGTACTGGGGCAACATCCTGTTCGGCGGTCTGATCGGTATGTTGATCGTAGATCCCCTGACCGGTGCCATGTTCAAACTGCCGGACTCTTCGAGCGGTGATCTGGGCGCGCCCGTGATGGCCAAGAACACCGGACAGGACCTGACGATGCTGACCATCGATCAGGTGCCGGCGGACCAGCGATTGAAGCTGATTCGAGTGAACTGAAAAGAAGGCCCGTCATGAACGGGCCTTTTCGTGAGTCCGCCCTCCAGTCAGGGCTGAAGGCGGTCGAAAGTCTGATTGAAATCCGGAAGCGGAATCAGCAGGCACAAAAAAACCGCCTCAGGGGCGGTTTCTTCAGCTTCCAGGTAGCGCAGCGGATGCCTGGAAGGTACAGCTTGGTGCCCCGGGGGAGACTCGAACTCCCACTCCTTTCGGAAACGGATTTTGAATCCGCCGCGTCTACCGGTTCCGCCACCGGGGCAATGGCGGCGGAGTATAGGGACGCGGGCAGGCCCGGTCAATCCAAAGTGCGTTGGTGAAAAAGGCCGCTTCCGGTAAGCTGTGCGGCCTTTCGAGATCTACCTGCCATGCACGTCGCCGACTTCCATTTCGACCTCCCCGAATCCCTCATCGCCCGTCATCCGCTGGCCGAGCGCCGCGGCAGTCGATTGCTGGTGCTCGACGGCCCCAGCGGTGAACTGAGCCATCGCCACTTCGCCGATCTGCTGGGTTATCTGCGGCCCGGCGACCTGATGGTGTTCAACGACACCCGGGTGATACCCGCGCGGCTGTTCGGCCAGAAGGCCAGTGGCGGCAAGCTGGAGATCCTGGTGGAGCGGGTGCTGGACGAGGAGCGGGTGCTGGCCCATGTGCGGTCCAGCAAGTCGCCCAAGCCGGGCAGCCGCCTCCTCATCGACGGCGGCGCCGAAGCCGAGATGGTGGCGCGCCACGAGGCCCTGTTCGAGCTGAAGTTCGCCGAGCCGGTGCTGCCGTTGCTGGAGCGGGTCGGCCACATGCCGCTGCCGCCCTATATCGACCGGCCCGACGAAGCCGAGGATCGCGAGCGCTACCAGACCGTCTATGCGCGCAATGCCGGCGCCGTGGCCGCGCCCACCGCCGGGTTGCACTTCGACGAGCCGCTGCTGGAGGCCATCCGCGTCAAGGGTGTGGCGACCGCCTTCGTCACCCTGCACGTCGGTGCCGGTACCTTCCAGCCGGTGCGGGTGGAAAAGATCGAAGACCACCACATGCACCGCGAGTGGCTGCAGGTCGACCAGGCCGTGGTGGACGCCGTGGCCGCCTGCCGCGCCCGTGGCGGCCGGGTGATCGCCGTCGGCACCACCAGCGTGCGTTCGCTGGAAAGCGCCGCCCGTGACGGCGAGCTCAAGGCCTTCGCCGGCGAGACGGACATCTTTCTCTATCCCGGTCGGCCCTTCCACGTGGTCGATGCGCTGGTGACCAACTTCCACCTGCCCGAGTCGACCCTGCTGATGCTGGTGTCGGCCTTTGCCGGTTACCGCGAGACCATGGCCGCCTATGCCACGGCCGTGGCCGAGGGCTATCGCTTCTTCAGTTATGGCGACGCCATGTTCATCACCCGCAATCCCGGGGCCCAGGGCCCGGAGAGCTGATATGAGTTTCATGAATTTCGAATTGCTGGCCACCGAGGGCAAGGCCCGTCGCGGTCGCCTGACCTTTCCCCGCGGCGTGGTCGAGACGCCGGCCTTCATGCCGGTCGGTACCTACGGCACGGTCAAGGGCATGCTGCCCGACAGCGTCGCCGACATCGGCGCCCAGATCATCCTCGGCAACACCTTCCACCTCTGGCTGCGCCCGGGGACCGAGGTGATCCAGCGCCATGGCGACCTGCACGACTTCATGCAGTGGCAGGGACCGATCCTCACCGATTCCGGCGGCTTCCAGGTATTCAGCCTGGGCGCGCTGCGCAAGATCAAGGAAGAGGGCGTCTACTTCGCCTCGCCGGTGGACGGCGCCAAGGTCTTCATGGGCCCCGAGGAATCCATGGCGGTGCAACGCGCCCTGGGCTCGGACATCGTGATGATCTTCGACGAGTGCACCCCTTATCCGGCGGACTTCGACACCGCGCGCCGCTCCATGGAGCTGTCGCTGCGCTGGGCCAAGCGCTCCCGCGAAGCCCATGGCGACAATCCCTCGGCGCTGTTCGGCATCGTCCAGGGCGGCATGCACGAAGAGCTGCGCCTGAGGTCACTGGAGGGCCTGGAAGGCATCGGCTTCGACGGCTACGCCATCGGTGGCCTGTCGGTGGGCGAGCCCAAGGAAGAGATGATCCGGGTACTGGACTTCCTGCCGCCGCACCTGCCGGCGGACAAGCCGCGCTACCTGATGGGCGTGGGCAAGCCGGAAGACCTGGTGGAAGGCGTGCGCCGTGGCGTCGACATGTTCGACTGCGTGATGCCCACCCGCAATGCCCGCAACGGCCACCTGTTCATCGACACCGGCGTCCTCAAGCTGCGCAATGCCGTGCACCGTCACGACGAGACGCCGCTGGATCCCAGCTGCGACTGTTACACCTGCAAACATTTCTCCCGGGCCTATCTGCACCATCTGGATAAATGCGGGGAAATGCTGGGGAGTATGCTGAATACGATCCACAACCTGCGGTATTACCAGCGTGTGATGGCCGGTTTGCGCCAGGCTATCCAAGAGGGTAAATTGGCCGACTTTGTGGACGCCTTCTATGCTCGGCGCGGCCTGCCTACGCCGCCGCTCGACAGCTGAAAGCCCCTGTCCGATCACCCTGGCGAAACGACGCTCGCGCGTCCTTCGTCGGGGGCGTGAGCAGGGTCTCAAGGCGGTCGGAACGGCGGCGAGCGACCCCCGGCATCTCTTCTTTTTCCGTCATCCAACTCTGCAAGGAGTAGTGCAATGAGTTTTCTGATTTCCACGGCCCAGGCCCAGGAAGCTGCCGCGCCGGCCGCCAACGCTGCACCGGGAGGTGAATACATTCAGTTCATCTTCCTGATCGGCTTCGTGGTGATCTTCTATTTCCTGATCTGGCGTCCCCAGGCCAAGCGCACCAAGGATCACAAGAACCTGATCGGCGGCCTGCAGAAGGGTGACGAAGTGGTGACCACCGGTGGCATCGCCGGTCGCATCAACAAGGTCACCGACGAGTTCGTGGTGCTGGAAGTGTCCGACAACGTCGAGCTCAAGTTCCAGAAGGGCGCCATTGCCGCGACCCTGCCGAAGGGCACCCTGAAGGCCCTCTGAGTCTTCCTCAATCTAGCTAATATCGGGGCGCGCAAGGCGCCCCGCCTTTATCTCGGGCGGTGTCATGCTCAACAAATATCCCCTCTGGAAGTACCTGCTGATCCTGGCCGTACTGGTCGTGGGCGCCATCTATTCGGTTCCTAATCTGTACCCCGACGATCCGGCCCTGCAGATCAGCGCTTCCAGCACCGAACGCACGGTGACCCCTGCCGATGTGCAGCGGGTGAACGCGGCTCTGGCGCAGGCGCAACTCGCCGTGAAATCCAGCGACGTCAACGAGAGCGGCAGCCGGGTGCTGATCCGCCTGATGCGCGCCGACGATCAGCTGCCGGCCCAGGAAGTGGTCCGCCGCACCCTTGGCGACGACTTCGTGGTCGCCCTGAACCTGGCGCCCACCACCCCGCAGTGGCTGCGCAAGCTCGGTGCCAGCCCCATGAAGCTGGGCCTGGACCTGTCCGGTGGTGTGCACTTCCTGCTGGCTGTGGACATGGACAAGGCCGTGGACGCGCGCCTGAAGGTCTATGACAACGAGGTCAAGACCCTGCTGCGTCGCGAGAAGGTGCGCTATCGCAGCATGCCCGACCAGAACGGCGCCCTGCAGCTGGGCTTCACCGATGCCGCCGATCTGCAGCAGGCGCAGAGCCTGATCCGCAAGAACTACACCGATTTCGAGCTGACCACCGACACCCGTGGTGACCTGCAGGTGCTGCGTCTGCAGCTGACCGAGGCCAAGCTGCGCGAGATCCGCAACTATGCCGTCACCCAGAACCTGACCACGGTGCGCAACCGGGTCAACGAACTGGGCGTGGCCGAGCCGCTGGTGCAGCGCCAGGGCGCCGACCGCATCGTGGTCGAGCTGCCGGGCGTGCAGGACACCGCCGAAGCCAAACGCATCCTCGGCAAGACCGCCAACCTGGAATTCCGCCTGGCCGCCACCGCGGACACCCCGCGCGCCTCCACCGAGAGCTTCGAATTCCGCGAGCCTGGTCGTCCGGCGGTACCGCTGGAGCGTAACGTCATCATCACCGGTGACCAGGTCACCGACGCCTCGGCCAGCTTCGACGAGAACGGCCGGCCCCAGGTCAACATCCGCCTGGATGGCCATGGCGGCGACCTGATCAACCGCGCCACCCGCAGCAACGTCGGCCGCAGCATGGCCGTGGTGTTCATCGAGCAGCGTCCGGTCACCCGCTACACCACCCAGACCGTCGACGGCGTACAGAAGGAAGTGGCGGTGCCCGGCTTCGAGGAGGAGCGGCGCATCATCAGCCTGGCGACCATTCAGTCGGCCCTGGGCAACAGCTTCCGCATCACCGGCCTGAACGGCTCGGGCGAGGCTTCGGAACTGGCGCTGCTGCTGCGTGCCGGTGGCCTGGCCGCACCCATGTACTTCGCCGAGGAGCGCACCCTCGGCCCAAGCCTGGGTGCCGACAACATCGAGAAGGGTATCGATGCCTCGCTGTGGGGCATGGTCTTCGTCTCGCTGTTCCTGATCGCCATCTACCGCTTCTTCGGCCTGCTGGCGACCATCGCCCTGGGCTTCAACATGGTGCTGCTGATGGCTCTGATGTCCATCCTGCATGCCACCCTGACCCTGCCGGGCATCGCCGGTATCGTCCTGACCATGGGTCAGGCGGTGGACGCCAACGTGCTGATCTTCTCGCGGATCCGCGAAGAGATCGCCAACGGCATGCCGATCCAGCGCGCCATCCATGAGGGCTTCAGTCGCGCCTTCACGGCGATCCTGGACTCCAACCTGACGACCCTGCTGGTGGGCGCCATCCTGTTCGCCATGGGCACCGGGCCGGTCAAGGGCTTCGCCGTGACCATGTCGCTGGGTATCTTCACCTCCCTGTTCACCGCCATCTTCGTGACCCGTGCCATGGTCAACCTGATTTATGGCGGCCGGAACGTCAAGAAGCTGTGGATTTGAGGACGCGGCGATGAAAAAGACCATCAACTTCATGGGCGTACGCAACATCGCGTTCGCCATCACCGCGCTCCTGACCGTTCTGGCGCTGTTCAGCTGGTTCTACAAGGGGCTGAACTTCGGCCTGGACTTCACCGGCGGTACCCTGATCGAGCTGCGCTACGAGCAACCCGCCGACCTCGGCAAGATCCGTCAGGAGCTGCAGGGCGCCGGCTTCGAGGAGGCGGTGGTGCAGAGCTTCGGCGCCACCACCGATGTCCTGGTCCGGATGCCGGGTGACAACCCGCAGCTGGGCCAGCAGGTGACCAGCGCGTTGCAGAAGGCGAGCACCGAGCGCTTCTCCCTGACCCGTACCGAGTTCGTCGGTCCGCAGGTGGGCGAGGAACTGCGTGACCAGGGCGGCCTGGGCATGCTGCTGGCCCTGGGTAGCGTGCTGGTCTACGTGGCCTTCCGCTTCCAGTGGAAGTTCGCCGTGGGCGCGATCATTTCGCTGGTGCACGACGTGGTGGTGACCCTGGGCCTGCTGTCGTTCTTCCAGATCACCTTCGACCTGACGGTGCTGGCGGCGGTCCTGGCCATCATCGGCTACTCGCTCAACGACACCATCGTGGTGTTCGACCGGGTGCGGGAGAACTTCCGGGTACTGCGCAAGGCCAGTCTGATCGAGAACATCAACGTCTCGACCACCCAGACCCTGCTGCGCACCCTGGCCACCTCGATCTCGACCCTGCTGGCCGTGGCGGCGCTGCTGTTCTTTGGCGGCGACAACCTGTTCGGCTTCTCCCTGGCGCTGTTCATCGGCGTGCTGGCCGGTACCTACTCGTCGATCTATATCGCCAACGTGGTGCTGATCTGGCTGGACCTGAAGAGCGAGGACCTGATTCCCCCGCAAGCCAAGGAACTCGACGACCGTCCCTGATGTCCCAGGCATGGCAAAGGGCCAGGTGCCCGCTATGACAGAGTAGTCAGGAGGTTGTAGTGAACAAGTCGATGCTCGTAGGTACGGTTCTGGGAGCCATCGTCGCCACCGCTGGTGGCGCCGTGGCGTACAGTTTCGTCGACCGCGGGCCTCAGTACGCCGAGGTCGTCGCCGTCCAGCCGGTCAAGGAAACGGTCAAGACCCCGCGCGAGGTCTGCAAGGAGGTCGCGGTGACGCATCGGCGGCCTGTTCAGGACCAACACCAGATCGCCGGGACCGCCGTAGGCGCGGTCGTCGGCGGTCTGCTGGGCAACCAGGTCGGCAACGGCAGCGGCAAGACCCTGGCGACTATCGCCGGTGCCGTGGGCGGTGGTTACGCCGGCAACAAGGGTCAGGAATACATGCAGAACCGCGACACCTACACCACCACCCAGACCCGCTGCAGCACGGTCAACGACAGCAGCGACAAGGTGGTCGGCTATGACGTCAAGTACCTGCTGGATGGCAAGATCGGCCAGGTCCGCATGGACCACGAGCCGGGCAAGCAACTGGAAGTCAAGAACGGCCAGGTGCTGGCCAGCCAGTGATCCGCGTAGCCGGCTGAAGCCACTGGGCTTCAGCCAACAAAAAACCCGCTGCCAGGTGACTGGCAGCGGGTTTTTTATTGGCTCTTGCGCGGTGATCCGAAAGCTCTGCCGCGCCGGCCAGGGCGCGCAGGGCGCCCTGGCCGGTGTCGTCATTTAGACGGCGGGGCGGGGGGTTTCTGCTTTGGGCCGAAGCCACCGCCGGGCGGAGATCCACGCCGGCGCCTCGAACAGACCGTTGATGCCGCGGGCTTCCAGCAGCTTGGCGATGGCCACCGGCACCAGGATGCCGAAGGCGCAACCGGCGACGATGTGCAGCAGGCCGTCGTTGATGTGCAGGCCCTTGCTCAGGACGATGCGAGCGCCACTACCGCTGAGCACGTGCATCACGTAGATGGGCATGGACAGCGCGCCCAGGGTGAGCACCCATTGCAGCGGCCGCTGCGCCAGCACCATGCAGAGGCTGCTGACGAAGACGATGCCGTTCAGCGCCAGCACCAGGGTGGCCAGACCACGATCGGTGTAGACCAGGCCCAGCAGGCCGTGGAACCAGTATTCGAGCACCACGAACAGCATACCCGAACCCAGCATCACGCGACCGGCCTGTTCCTCGATGGCCTGCTTGAAGTTGTTGAACCAGACGCCGAAGGCGAAGAACACGAAGTTCTGCGCGGTAAAGGTGAAGAAGAAGTCTTCCGGGCCGGCGTTCTGGAACAGATAGACCAGGGCGCCAAAGGCGAACACGGCGAAGAAGGCCAGCGGCTTGGCCCAACGATAGGCGAGCATGGCCAGGCAGAACACCAGGAACAGCGCATAGAGGAACCAGAACTGCTGGCGTGGCTCCCAGACCGTCAGGACTTCGCTGAAGCTGACGCCGCCATTGGTGTAGCGCGACATCAGCGCCTCCACCGAACCCTGCAGCAGCGACCAGACCAGGAAGGGATAGACGATGGTGTCGATCTTGTTCACCAACAGGCCGCCGGTGCCGCGCTTGATGAAGGAGCTGTAGAAGAACAGGCCGGAGAGGAAGAAGAACAGCGGCATGTGGAAGCTGTAGATGACGCTGTCCACCAGGCCGTGGAATTCGGCGTCCTGCAGGATGCCGGCGTTGAGCAGGCCGCGGACGACATGGCCGTAGACGACCAGCACGATGCCTATGGCCTTGGCATAGTCGACCCAGAGATTGCGAGTGTTCATTGAATGATCCTTTTCAAAAGAGAACCTGTGCAGCTGGAGCCAAAGCACTGGGGCAAACGAAAGCGGGAACGCTGCGGCGCCAAGGCGCGCGGTGCGACAGGTTCGGTCATGGTAGGACTCCCGAAGGAACGACGTCCGTAAGTAGCCGGTTACAGGAAGGGGCTCCTTGCCCGCGTTCTGACCGTGGCTATCTGCCATTGTTCATGGCTTGTTTCCGGCCGTACGTGAACGGGGCAACACTTTGATGGCCAAGGGCCCAATTGTCCGACGAGCTGTAACCGGATGTTTAGAGAGAGTCTTTGACGAACTGCAACTGCTTCTCCTTGAGCAGGGGTTCGTAACGCGGTGAGGTGTAGATCAGCAGGACTTGCTTCTTGCGCGCCGCCTGGGCGCTGAACTTGTAGACGACGGTGTCGTGATCGAAAGCCAGATAGGCCTGGGCGTCGTCGTCCTGGGTCAGGCGCTCGAAGGCGGCGGCCGACGACTGGGAAGAGGGCTTGCCGTACTTCTGGGTGAGGCCCTCGGCGATCAGGAAGGATTGCGCCAGGGGCGTGACGATGGACAGGCGCAGAAAGCGGCCATCGATGAAGAAGGCGCCGGCCTCGACCTTTTCACCGGCGAAGGTCAGGTCAGTGCACTCGAAATACTCGACGCCGACGACGTCGATCTTGCGCGGCTGGAAGGTGCAGAGCTTTTTCGCCAGAAAGGCCTTCTGCTCGGTGCCGAAGGCGATCCCGGCGTAGCCGTCGACGGCCTGGGCCAGCGCCGGGACGAGCGCCAGCAGCGCCAACAGGGGCGCGCGCATAGGCGACAGGTAGGACCTGACGGTCATGGTGATCCGGATTCCCTTCACGAAGGCCCTTGGGCCCACTCAACCCGACGGATGCTAAGAGCTCCGCCGGGGCTTTGCCACCGCTGTCGACGGCTTTTGTCGAGAGGTTCAGGGTTGGCGTCAGGCGATGCCGGGCGGAATCTGGTCCTTGCCGTAATCCTTGAGCTTTTCCAGATTTTCCGGCTTCTGGTGCTCGGGGACGTCGTCGCCTTCGGCGGGGGTGTCCAGGGGTTCCTGATCGCGGGTGTCTTCGCTCATGGCAGCGCTCTCGGCAGGGGATGTCCGACTTTGAGGCGAGCGCCGACCCGGCGGTTCCGCAGCGTCAGGCGTTGCCGTCGTCGCTGAGCCAGCCTTCGCGGCGGGCCAGGCGCCAGGCGAGCAGGGCGGAGATCAGGCCGCGCAGCGCCATGAAGGCGAGAAAGGCCAGCCACAGGCCGTGGTTGCCGAGGCCGCGCAGCAGCCAGCCGAGCGGCAGCGCCAGCGACAGGGCCAGCAGCATCGAGTTGCGCATCTCCCGGGCGCGGGTGGCGCCGATGAAGAGACCGTCCAGCAGGTAGCTGACCATGGCGATCAGCGGCAGCACGGCCAGATAGGGCAGGTAGGCGTGAGCCGCCTGGCGTACCGCGGCGATGTCGCTCTGTAGGGCGATGAAGAGATCGCCGCCGAGGGCGAAGGCCAGGGCGAAGCCGAGGCTGGCCAGCAGTGACCAGCCACCGGCGATCACCAGCACCCGGCGCAGGGTGGCGCCCTCGCGCGCGCCCAGGGCATGGCCGGCCAGGGCCTCCACCGCATGGGCGAGGCCGTCGAGGGCGAAGGCGGTCACCAGCAGGCCATTGAGCAGCAGGGCGTTGACCGCCACCGTGGTCTCGCCCAGCTGGGCGCCCTGGGCGGCGAATAGCAGGAACACCGCCTGCAGCGCCAGGGAGCGGATGAAGATGTCGCGGTTGACCGCCAGCAGCGGTCGCCAGCTGGCGAGGCGACGCAGCGCCGGGCGGTCGATCCGGCCGGGCCACAGCCGCAGGCGGTGCAGCACCAGCCAGAGGCCGAGCAGCATGCCGCTCCATTCCGCCAGCACCGAGGCCAGGGCGATGCCCTGTACCCCGGCGCCGAGGCCGAGCACGAAGCCGGTCACCAGCAGCAGGTTCAGGGCATTGGTGGTGAGCAGCAGCACCAGCGGCGTGCGCGCATCCTGGGTGCCGAGCAGCCAGCCGATCACCGCGTAGCTGAGCAGCGCCGCGGGCAGGCCGAGCAGGCGAAGGTGCAGAAAGCGCGCGGCCAGGTCGGCGAAGGCGGGCTCCAGGCCGAGCCAGGCGAGCAGCGGCTCCAGCGCCAGGCTGGCGGCCAGCAGCAGGAGCAGCGACAGACCCAGCCCGAGCAGGCCGGCCTGCAGGAGGATCTGACGCAGGGCGGCGCCGTCGCCGCGGCCGCTGGCCTGGGCGGCGAAGCCGGTGGTGCCCATGCGCAGGAAGCCGAGGATGCCCAGCAGGGCGGTGTAGAAGGCGCCGCCCATGGCCACCGCGGCGAGTTGGCGGGCTTCGGGCAGATGGCCGGCGATGGCGCTGTCGACCAGGGTCACCAGCGGCACGCTGAGATTGGACAGGATCATCGGCGCGGCCAGGGCCCAGACGCGGCGGTGCAGCAGGGGGTGACGCCAGTCGGCAGGCAGGGTGGACATGAGCTAATCGCAGCGGCGGCGGAGGGGCATTGTAGGCCAGCCGGCCCGACTGGTCCTCCGCCGCAGCGCCTGCGAGGGTCAGTCCAGTTGGCCGCCGCCTTCGCGCAGGTCCGCCCGGGTGGTCGCCGCGCAGGTGAGCGCCAGGCGCAGGCCGGCGATCAGGGTCTCCAGGGCCATGGACGGCGCGCCGGGCTGGTGTGCGGCCTGGGCCGGCAGATAGGGGATATGGATGAAGCCGCTGCGTACCCCGCTGCCCTGCAGGCGATGCTGCAGGCCGTAGAAGACGTGGTTGCAGACGAAGGTGCCGGCGGTCTGGGACACCGCCGCGGGAATGCCGGCGTCGCGCAGGACCCGGGTCATGGCCTTGATCGGCAGGGTGCTGAAATAGGCCGCCGGGCCGCCGGCCACCACCGGCTCGTCGATGGGCTGGCGTCCGGCATTGTCGGGGATGCGGGCATCGTCGACGTTGATGGCGACGCGCTCCAGCGACAGCTCGGCCCGCCCGCCGGCCTGGCCGACCGCCACCACCAGGGTCGGGCGATGGCGTTCGAGCAGCTCATCCAGCACCCTGAGCGCGGCACCGAATTCGGTCGGCAGCTGCGCCGCGACCATGGTTAGGTCGCCGAGGCGCTCGCCATCCAGCCGGCGCACGGCTTCCCAGGAGGGGTTGAGGGTCTCGCCGCCAAAGGGCGCGAAACCGGTAAGCAGCAGGGTCATGGGATACCTCACATCAGCAGATAGAGCAGCACCACGTTGCAGGCCAGCACCGCCAGGGCGGTGGGGACCTGGGCCTTGATCACGGCATTCTTGTCGTCCAGTTCCAGCAGGGCCGCCGGGACGATGTTGAAGTTGGCTGCCATGGGCGTCATCAGGGTGCCGCAGTAGCCGGAGAACATGCCGATGGCGGCCATCACCGCCGGATCGGCGTGGTAGACGCCCACCAGCACCGGCACGCCGATGCCGCCGGTCATCACCGGGAAGGCGGCGAAGCCGTTGCCCATGATGACGGTGAAGGCGGCCATGCCCACCACATAGACCACCACCGCCACCAGGCGCAGGTCGAGGGCCACGTAGGCGGTGGCCAGGTGCGCCACTGCCTTGCCGACGCCGGCGTCGGTAAAGACCAGGCCGAGCATGGCCAGGGCCTGGGGCAGCACTAGCGACCAGCCCAGGGCATCGGTCAGGCGGCGCGATTCGCGCATCGCCTGGATCGGGGTGTCGCGGGTCAGCCAGCAGGCCAGCGCCAGGGCCACCAGGGCGCCCAGGCCGAGGGAGACGAAGGTGACGTTCTTTGGGTCGAGCAGTGGCAGACCGGCGATCTGCACGTCCTTGAGGAGCACGCTGCCGATCACCGTCACCACCGGAATGGCCAATGCCGGAATGAACAGGCGATTGCCCAGGCGGCCGGCGCTGGCGCGGGTCTCGCGCTCGGGGCGACTGGCGTGATGCCCGCTGCCCACCGCACCGCAGCCGGCCAGCACCGCCATCAGCAGCACCCCGGCGCCCACCCAGGCGGGTGGCAGGCGATCGCCGATCAGGAACACCAGGCTGAACAGGCCCCAGAACAGGCCGCTGGTCCAGCGCTTGGGGTGCTGACGATCGGCCAGGGTCATGACCGCGGTCAGCGCCAGGATGGCGCCGGCCAGCCAGAACAGGTACTGGATCGACAGGATCATGGCCGCACCTCCCGGTTCGCGGTCAGCTCGCGATAGAGCTGGCGATCGAAGCGGTGCAGGCGCAGGGCGTGGATGAAGAAGGCGCAGAGCGCCGTGGGAATGCCCCAGAGGGCGATGTGCAGGGGTTCGACATCGAGTCCGGCGCCGAGCAGGAAGGTGTGCATCAGGGCGATGGCGCCAAAGGCGACGAAGATGTCCTCGCCAAAGAACAGGCCGACATTGTCGGTGGCGGCGCAAAAGGCCAGCAGCCGCTGGCGCAGGGCCTCGGGCAGGCGGCCATGGACTTTTTCGGCGGTGCCTTCGGCCATCGGCGCCAGTAGCGGGCGGACCATCTGCGGATGGCCGCCGAGGCTGGTCAGCCCCAGGGCGGCGGTGGTCTCGCGGACGAAGAGGTAGAAGATCAGCAGGCGGCCGACGGTGGCGTTGCGAAAGCGCGCGATCCAGTTTTGCGCATGCAGGCGCAGGCCGTGGCGTTCGAGCAGGCCGATCACCGCCAGCGGCAGCAGGATGATCAGCGGCAGGGCGCGCGCCTTGATGAAGCCGGTACCGATGGCGGCGAGCAGCGCCTCGGGGCTGAACTGGGCGGCGATCCCGGTGGCCACGGCGGCCAGGGCGACGACCAGTAGCGGATTGAACCTCAGCACGAAGCCGACCACGATGACCAGCACGCCCAGCAGCGGCCAGAGGTTGACGGTGGTTTGCATAGGTGGATGTCTCCAGCGGGTCCACCGCGCTCCGGGCAGACGGTGCGGCGGACGGTAGGAAGCCGCGGGCGGCTTCGGCTGATCCAGGCAGTGCCTCGCGGCACGGCTCGTTATTGTTGTCGGACGTCACTTGGCGTGGCGCCGGCTGGCATCTTTCGCCGCCGGTGGAGCTGACGTCCAGCAAATAAAACTGTTCGCCGCCGATAGGGAAAAGCGGGGCAGACAAGGCCGCCGGTGGGGGTAAAGTGGCGGGGTAGCCTTGTCGAGGTCCCCATGAATCTGCGCTTTCTCGATACCTTCGTCTGGGTCGCCCGCCTGGGCAGTTTCCGACTGACGGCGGAAAAGCTGTCCACTACCCAGGCGGCCATTTCCAGTCGCATCGCCGTGCTGGAGAGCGAACTGGGCGTGCAACTGTTCCTGCGCGATTCCCGCGGCGTGAGCCTGACCGCCGAGGGCCATCGGGTACTGGGCTACGCCGAGCGGATGCTGGCCACCCAGCGCGAGCTGCATGAGGCCCTGGGCCATGGCCAGACCCTGGAGGGCCGCCTGCGCATCGGGGTGATGGATACGGTGATCCACAGCTGGCTGGATCAGCTGATCGCCGCGGTCACCCAGACCTACCCGGCCATCGAGCTGGAATTGACCGCGGACACGGCGCTGAATCTGGCCGAGCAACTGGCGCGGGGGCAACTCGACCTGATCTTCCAGACCGATCTGCTACGCGCCGAGGGCATCCGCAATCTGCACCTGGCCAGCTATCCGGTGCGCTGGCTGGTGGCCAGCGACAGCCACCTGGCGCGACCCTACGCCAATCTCGCCGAACTGGCGGGCGAGCGCCTGATCACCTTTTCCCGCCATTCGCGCCCGCACCAGGACATCCTCGGCCTCTTGCAGCGCGAGGGCATCGCTGAGCCACGGGTCTGCTGCATCAATTCGGTGGCGGCCATCATCAAGCTGATGGGCGAGGGCTTCGGCATCGGCGCCCTGCCGCCGGCCCTGGTGATCGAGGAATTGGCCCGTGGCAGTCTCATGCCCTTGCCGCTGGCCGGCCCGCCGCCCTTCGATGTCCAGGCCAGCTGGCATGGCGGCGCCGGTCTGGCGCTGAGCGAGGCGGTGGTGGCCCTGAGCCAGACGGTGGTGGCCGACTGGTGCACGCGGCTGGGCCCGGAGCGCGCCTTGCCGGTGCTGGTCTAGCCCCAATGTTGCAACAGCTTCTTATCGCCAGCGCCCGGAATCTTTTGTTGGACAGCGGCGCTCCGGCTTTCCGACACTCGAGCTACCTTCTCAGAGGATCCTGTCATGTCCGCTCGCCTGCTGCTCAATTGCGATTCCGGTGAAAGCTACGGTGCCTGGTCCATGGGCGACGACGCCCATGCCATTCCCCTGGTCGACCAGGCCAACCTGGCCTGCGGCTTCCACGCCGCCGATCCCCTGACCATGCAGCGCGCCGTGACCCTGGCGGTGGCCAATGGCGTGCAGATCGGCGCCCATCCGGCCTATCCCGATCTGGTGGGCTTCGGTCGGCGGCCCATGGCCTGCACCCCGGCCGAGGTGGAAGCCATGGTCCTCTACCAGATCGGCGCCCTGGACGCCTTCTGCCGCGCCGCGGGCGTGCGCGTCGCGTACGTGAAGCCCCATGGCGCCCTCTACAACGCCCTGGTCAAGGACGACGCCCTGTTGAGCGCCGCGCTCTCCGCCTGCGCCCGCTATCGCCAGGGACTGCCGCTGATGGTGCTGGCCAAGGCCGACAACGATCGCGAGCGCCGGCTGGCCGAAACCGCCGGGGTGCCGCTGCTGCTGGAAGCCTTTGCCGATCGCGCCTATCTGGCCGACGGCTCCCTGGCTCCGCGTGGCCAGGTCGGCGCCGTCCATGACGACCCCGAGCGCATCCTCGCCCAGGCCGTCGCCATCGCCCGCGGCGAAGACTTTCCCGGTTTCGATGGCCAGCCCATGCGGCTGCAGGCCGACAGCCTCTGCGTGCATGGCGACAATGCCGAATCCCTGGCGGTGCTGCGGCGGCTGCGCGCCGCGCTGGATGCCCTATGATCGTCTGCAAGCCCTTCGGTGTCGCGGCGCTGCTGCTCGAACTGGCCGAGCATCCCGATGCCGAGCTGCCGCCGCGCATCGCCCGCCTGGGCGAGCGGATTCGCCAGCGTTTCGGCCCGGCGGTGACCGACCTGGTGGCGGGCTGGACCAGCCTGCTGGTGCACTACGATCCCCTGCAACTGACCCTGGCCGAGCTGCAGGCCGGACTCGAGCCCCTGCTGGCCGACTGGCCGGGCGCCGCGCCAGCGGGCGAGGGCGGACGCCTGCACCAGGTGCCGACGCTCTATGCCGGCCCCGATCTGGCCGAGGTGGCCGCGCGCTGCGGTCTGAGCGAGGGCGAGGTCATCACTCTGCACAGCGGTCGCGACTATCAGGTGGGCGCCATCGGCTTCATGCCGGGCTTCGCCTTTCTCGGCGAACTGGACGAGCGCCTGGCGCTGCCCCGGCGCAGCACGCCGCGCACCCACGTACCCGCCGGCAGCCTGGCCATCGCCGAACGCCAGACCGCCGTCTATCCCCAGGCGTCGCCGGGCGGCTGGAATCTCATCGGTCGCTGCCTGTGGACGGTCTTCGATGCCCGCGCCGAGCCGCCGTGCCTGCTGGCGCCCGGTGATCGGGTGCGCTTCGTACCCGTCGACGAAGCGGCCTTTCGCGCCCAGGGAGGTCAGCCATGAGCGGACTGCAGGTCATCAAACCCGGTCCCCTGACCCTGCTGCAGGATCTGGGGCGCCAGGGCTGGCAACACCTGGGGGTGGCGCCCTCGGGGCCCATGGACGGCCATGCCGCGCGCTGGGCCAATCGCCTGGTGGGCAATCCGGTCGCGGCGCCGCTGCTGGAGATCACCCTGGGCGGCGCCGAATTCGAGATCGAGACCAACACCTGGCTGGCGCTGACCGGTGCGCCGCTGGACGCCCGCCTGGATGGCGAGCCCCTGCCGGCCTGGTCGTGCTTTCCGGTAAGGGCTGGCGCGCGCTTGCGCCTGGGCTTCGCCCAGTCCGGGCAGCGCGCCTACCTGGCCGCCGCCGGTGGCGGCTTCCAGGCGCCGGCGACTCTGGGGAGCGTGGCCAGCAACCGACGCGAAGGCCTGGGCGGACTGGAAGGCCAGGGCGCGCCGCTCACCGCCGGGCAGCGACTGGGCTGCGCGGCGGTGAGTGCGCTGCATGCCCACGGCTGCGGCCCGGCCGCGCGCTTCGTGCCGGACTATCGCGAGGTGCCGACCCTGCGGGTGATCCTCGGTGGCGACGCCGAGGCCTTCGGCCCGGCGCAGCAGCAGGCGCTCTGCACCCAGTCCTGGCGCATCAGTCCGCAGTCCGATCGCATGGGCATCCGCCTGGCCGGCGCGGTGCCCCTGGCGCCCCCGCGTCGCCAGTGGTCGCTGGGCGTGGTGACCGGAGCCATCCAGGTGCCGCCGGATGGCCAGCCCATCGTGCTCATGGCCGATCGCCAGACCATGGGCGGCTATCCACTGCTGGGCTTCATCCATCCGCTGGACCTGGCGCGCCTGGCCCAGTGCCCGGCCCATCACCAGGTGCGCTTCGCCCCGGTGGAGCTGGCCGAGGCCCAGGCCGAGTGGCGGCGGTTCCTGGCCTTCTTCGGCGGCTGAGGGTGCAATCGGTTACGGCTGAGGAATCTTGTCCGCTTCGATGAGTCGCACGCTCAGGGGCGACGCCGACTTCCCTTTCTCGGCGTCTGGCTTGAAACTTGCCTCACACGTCCCCCTGAGACGACCGACAAGAAGGAGCTGGAACCGGCGATGAAAACTCCCAAACGCATCGAGCCGCTGATCGAGGACGGCTTGGTCGATGAGGTGATACGGCCCCTGATGAGTGGCAAGGAGGCGGCGGTCTACGTGGTGCGCTGCGGCAGCCAGGTACGTTGCGCCAAGGTCTACAAGGAGGCCGACAAGCGCAGCTTCCGCCAGGCCGCCGAGTATCAGGAGGGGCGCAAGGTGCGTGGCAGTCGGGAAAACCGCGCCATGGCCAAGGGCTCCAAGTTCGGTCGCCGCGAGCGCGAGGACAACTGGCAGAACGCCGAGGTGACGGCGCTCTATCGCCTGGCCGATGCCGGGGTGCGGGTGCCCAAGCCCCACGACTTCCTCGACGGCGTGCTGCTGATGGACCTGGTCACCGACGGCAATGGCGAGGCCGCGCCGCGGCTCAACGACGTGACCCTCACCGCCGAGGAAGCGCTGCGCTACCACGAGCTGATGATCGGCCAGATCGTGCGCATGCTCTGCGCCGGTCTGGTCCACGGCGACCTTTCCGAATTCAACGTGCTGCTGGCCGAGGATGGCCCGGTGATCATCGACCTGCCCCAGGCGGTGGACGCCGCCGGTAACAACCACGCCTTCCGCCTGCTGGCGCGGGACGTGGAGAACATGGCGCTGTATTTCGGTCGCTTCGCCCCGGAATTGCGCAAGACCCGCTATGCACCGGAGATGTGGGCGCTGTTCGAGAAGGGCGAGTTGTTCGCCAATACCCGCCTGACCGGCGAATTCGTCGAGCGGGAAGGCCAGGCCGACGTCCATGCGGTGATGCGCGAGATCGAAGCCGCCCGGCGCGACGAGGAGCGCCGCCAGGCCGCGCGGCGCGAGCAGGACGAGCCCAGCGTGCGCGAGGAACCGCCGCCTCCCTGGCTAAGCTGATCGTGAAGCAGAACGATTAGCGCTGCGATGAGACGAACGGCCCCAGTGGTCGGGCGATGAACGGCGTCCTCTGGGCGCCGGCACGCTAAACTGGGCACTGAACAGCACAGGACTCTTTTCATGCAAGGCCATCCGGACGTCATCAACTACCTCAACCAGCTGCTACGTGGCGAGCTGGCGGCGCGCGACCAGTACTTCATCCACTCGCGGATGTACGAGGACTGGGGCCTGATGCGCCTGTACGAGCGGATCGGCCACGAGATGGAAGAGGAAACCCAGCACGCCGATGCCCTGCTGCGCCGCATCCTCTTTCTCGAGGGCACGCCGGACATGCGTCCCAACGCCATCACCGTCGGCCAGACCGTACCGGAGATGCTGCGCGCGGACCTGGCGCTGGAGTACGAGGTACGCGAAGCCCTGGCCCAGGGCGTGGCCCTGTGCAACCAGCACAAGGATTTCGTGACCCGCGAGATCCTGGTGGTGCAGCTGGAAGACACCGAGGAAGACCACGCCTACTGGCTGGAGCAGCAGCTGGGCCTGATCGACAAGATCGGCCTGCAGAACTACCTGCAATCGCAGATGAAGGGCGGCACCACGCCCCATGGCGCCGGCCTTTGAGATCGACTGAGCGGCGCCGCCAGGCGTCGCTCAGGACATGCGGGCGTCGCCCTCCGGCGCCCGTGGCAGATAGAGCGAGATGCAGGTGCCTACGCCTGGCGTGGTGTCGACCTGGATCTGGCCACCCGACTGGTGCACGAAACCATGCACCATCGACAGGCCCAGCCCGGTGCCCTGACCCGGCGGCTTGGTGGTGAAGAAGGGATCGAAGATCCGCTCCAGGATCTCCGGCGCGATGCCGGTCCCGGTGTCGCTTACCTTGACCCTCACGTAATCGCCTGCGGGCAGGTCCTCCGGTCGTTCCGGCGCATCCTCCGGCAGATTGGCCGTGGACAGGCGCAGCTGGCCGCCCTGGGGCATGGCGTCCCGGGCGTTGATCGCCAGGTTGAGCAGGGCGCTTTCCAGTTGCACGGCATCGATCACCGTTGGCCACAGCGGCTCCGCCGGCTCGGCCTGCACCTCGATCGCCGGGCCGACGCTGCGGCGGATCAGCTCTTCCATGGCCAGCATCAGCTCGTTCACATCAGTGGGTTTGGGTTCCAGGGTCTGCCGCCGGGAAAAGGCCAGCAGCCGCTGGGTCAGGGAGGCCGCGCGGGCGGCGTAGGCCTGGGCGCCACCGAGCAGCCGGTCGAGTTGGTCGGTCCGGTGCTGCTGCAGGCGGCGCTCGATCAGCTCCAGGCTGCCGATGATGCCGGCCAGCAGGTTGTTGAAGTCATGGGCGATGCCGCCGGTCAACTGGCCGATGGCTTCCATCTTCTGCGCCTGGTGCAGGGCCTGCTGCGCCTGGGTCAGCTCGGCGGTGCGTTCGATCACCCGCTGTTCGAGGGTCTCGTTGGCGGTCCGCACCGCCTGGAACAGCTGGGCCTGTTCGATGGCGATGGCTGCGCGGGCGGCCAGGGCCGCCATCAGGCGTTCGTGACGGACGTTGAAGCGCCCTGGTTCGGGATGGCCGAAGAAGAGGCCACCCAGCACTCGCCCGTCGCGAGCCACCACGGAGACGGCCAGATAGCTGCGCACCGGTAGGTGCCCGGGTGGCAGGCCTTGATGCGGTGCGGACTGGCCATAGCGCGGATCGGTAGCCACGTCGTCGGCACGCACCACGCCCACGTTTTGCAGGGTCGGGGCGAACATGGCCGTGGCGCCGGGCTCACCGAGGTGCTCGAAATCGGCGCGCTCGGCGCCGGAGAGGGTGAAGAGCCGCAGACAGCCGCCCCCGTCGTCGACCTGGTGATTGAAATAGGCGCCGAAGCGGGCGCCGGTCAGCTCCACCCCGGCATCCGTCACGGTTTGCACCAGATGCGCCAGATCCAGCTGGCTGGCCAGCTCCGTGTCGATGCGCTTGAGGGCTTCGAGGGTGCGGGTTTCCTCGCGCAACTCGGCCTCGGCCTGCTTGCGGTCGCTGATGTCGACCAGGAATTCGAAGGCGCTGCCATCGGGCAGGCGCTTGGCGGCCACCAGGGCCCAGCCGGTTGAGCCGTCGCGGCGCCGATAGCCGCGCTCCTCGGGCGGCACTTGAGCGTCGGCTTGGGGCAGCAGCGGGGCGGGCCAGGCGATGCGCCCGGCGACCAGGTCCTCGCGGTCATGGCCGCTCATGCGCAGGAAGGCGTCATTGGCATCGATCAGTCGTCCCTCGGCGTCGAAACAGAGGGCGCCCACCGTCTCGATTTCCAGGGCGGTGCGAAAGCGTCGTTCGCTGGCCTCCAGCGCGGCGCGCGCCAGATGGGCTTCGGTGACGTCCTGCCCCTGGCAGAAGATGCCGATCACCTGGCCGCTTTCGTCGGTCAGGGGTTCGTAGATGAAATCCAGGTACAGGGTGCGGACTGGTTCGCCCGCGGTTTCCAGGCGCAGGGGCTGGTGCTCGGCGACGAAGCGGCGACCGCTGCGATAGACCTGTTCGAGCCACTCGAAATAGCCCTGACTCTGCAACTCGGGAAAGACCTCGCGCACCGTGAGGCCTTCGCGGGGTCGGCCATCGAACAGGCGGCTGTAGGCGACGTTGACGAAGTCGAAGACGTGGTCCGGGCCGCGCACGATGGCGACGAAGCCGGGCGCCTGCTCGAACATCCGCCGCTGGCGCGCGGCCTCGGCGGCGCGCCGGCGTTCGTCGAGGATGCGCTGGGTGGTCTCGTGGCCCTGGTTGAACACCCCGGCGATCTCGCCGCCTTCGCCGCGGATCGGGGTGAAGCTGTAGTTCCAGTAGGTCTCGCTGACCACGCCCTGGCGCACCATCGGCAGCAACTGGTCGAACACCGAGAAGCCCTGGCCCGTGGTCAGGACCTGGGTGAACTGCGGCCCCACCACCGGCCAGATGTCCTGCCAGACCTCCTGCGCCGGGCGACCCAGGGCCCAGGGGTGCCGCTCGGCGGGGATCGGCGCCCAGGCATCGTTGTAGAGCAGCAGCAGGTCGGGGCCCCAGTAGATGGCGGTGGGAAAGCTGGAATTCAGGCAGATGCTCAGTGCGGACCTGAGAGATTGCGGCCACTGAGAGGGCGGGCCCAGCGGGGATTCCGACCAGTCGTGACTGCGCAACCGGGCGCCCATCTCGCCGCCGCCGGCGAGAAAGTCCAGTTCGTTCCAGTCGGCAAGCTGCGCTGCCATCTATCGTGTCTCCCCACCCATCGCCGCAGTTCCAGCCGTTCAGACCACAATCGAACCGGAACTGCAGAACCAGGCGCGGATTTTTTCGGCCGCGACCTCACAGCCGGGGCGCATAGCGCTCGATGGCTTCGGGCAGGGCCCAGCCGGCGGCGAAGGCCAGCACCAGTACGACCAGGGGCAGCAGTACCCACCAGGTCCGCGTCGGAATCGGCTCCAGGCGATTGCCGCCGGTCTTCTGCAACAGCGCCAGGCTCAGGCCGCAGAAACCGCCGGCGAGCAGGGCGCCGGCGAGGATGTCGGTGGGCCAGTGCACGCCCAGGTAGACGCGGCTGAGGGCGATGAGCACCGCCGGCAGGGCGGCGATCACCAGCCAGGCGAGGCGCCCGCGCGGACCGTAGCGGCGGCCGACGAGGATGCCCAGGGTCAGGAAGAAGGCGAAGGAGGCCGAACTGTGGCCGCTGGGCAGGCTGTAGGTGGTCAGCGGCTCGGCGAGCACGTCCGGGCGCGCGCGGGCCAGCAGATTCTTCAACTGGCCGTTGGCCAGGGCGGTCCCCAGGGTGGTGCCCAGGGCGAACAGCAGCGGGCGCCACTGGCGGAAGGCGGCCAGCACCAGGATCAGCACGGCGGCCAGGATCAGCTGGGTACGGAAATCGCCCATGCGGGTGATGACCACGGCGACCAGGTTGAGCCAGCCCTCGCGATGCTCCTGGACCAGCGCCATCAGGCCTTCGTCGAAGGCGCGCAGGTGGTGCCAGCCGAACAGCAGGGCCAGCAGCCCGGCCAGGCAGAGGGCGCCGCTGATCAGGGTGGTGCCGGCGCGCTCGCGCCAGGTGCCGTGGGCCACCACCGTCAACAGCACCGCCGCGCCCCCGAAGACGATGCCGGCCTGTTGCCAGAAGCCCTCCGGCAGCGGCAGGCGGAAGGCGGCGCCGGTCACCCAGCCCGGGCCGAGGTAGGCGATGGACCAGCCGGCGGCGGCCACCAGGCTGACGCTGACGAATTTGACCAGGGGCATGTCGAGCATGCCGGCGATCAGCGGCAGCAGCGGGCGCAGCGGACCGATGAAGCGGCCGACCAGCAGACTGGCCACGCCGTATCTGTGGATGAAGCCCTCGGCCGAGCCGATCCATTCCGGATGGGTGCGCAAGCCGGGCAGGCGGCGGATGCCTTCATGGAAGCGCCGACCGATGAAATAGGACACCGCATCGCCGAGGATGCCGCCCAGAAAGCCCAGCAGCAGGGTATCGAAGAGGTTGAGCGCGCCATTGCCGGCGGCGACGGCCACGGCGAACAGGATCACCGTGCCGGGTACCACCAGCCCGGCCAGGGCCAGGCACTCGAGAAAGGAGATGATGAAGATGGCCACGCCCAGCCACTGGTGGTGCTGGTTGATCCACTGGGTCAGGCCGTCTAGCAGTTCCGTCATCGAAAGGCTTCCTGGGGGCTGGGGGTTGCGTCCTCAGACCCATGGGGAAAGCCTTGGTTGCCTCAAGGACGCGGATCGAGACGCAACGCCTCGGGGCCGGGGGATTGTAAATCGCGCTCGGGAATTTCCCAGACCAATAACTGTGGCGGGGTTTGTCGGAAGGCGGGACTGGCGAAGTAGTCCCGCGCCGCACCGGCGAAATGCCCGCCGTCCTTGGCGAAACGCCCGACGCTGGCGCCCAGGGCCTGCTCCAGGAACGGCAGGAAATTGGAATTGCGCGAGAAGGAGGTGCCGATGAGCGCGACGTTGGGCAGGTCGCCATCGCCGAACAGGTCATCGCTGGCGCCGGCCGCGGCGCGGCTGTCGACCTGGGTCAGGCGCAGCACCTCGGGGGTCGGCTGCAGGCGCGGCGGCAGCCAGTCCAGGCCGGCCAGGCGCACCAGGTCGCCGGGTCGCGGTGCCGGCGCCAGCAGTGTGCGCGTGAAGGCCCGTGCCGGGCTGGCCTGGAAGGGCAGCGCCTGGATGCGCAGCGCCAGGGCGCGGGCCGCGGCCTCGGCACCGGCTTCGTTCCAGTGGGTGTCGGTGCGCAGGAAGGCGGCGCTGCCCAGGGGCGTGAGCGCCGGGGTCAGGTCGAGCACCGGTACCCGCGCGGCACTCAGCATCCGCGTCCAGTCGGCGACCCGATTGGCGAAGGCGGCCGGGCGTCGCAGTCCGCACAGCTGGTCGGCGGCGATGCGACTCTTGTCCGGCACCACGGCGACCAGCAACTGGATGTGCCGGGCGGCCAGTTGCTGGCGCAGTTCGATCACCGTCTGGGCGCGGGCCCGGGCATTGGCGGCGGCCTGCCGCGAGACCTCGAATTCTTCGGCGAGAAACAGCCAGCCGGGACAGCCCTGGCGCACCCGCGGTCCGCTGTCGCCCAGCAGCAGCCAGCTGACGCCGCGCTCCAGGCGGGCGGCCGCTTCCGGCAGCGGCGCCTTTGCCAGTTCCTTGGCGATGTGGTGGGTGATCTCGCCTTCGAGCAGGGCATGGCGATCCACCCTTTCCGGCCAGAGCGAAAGGCGATCGGTGAGCAGCGCCCAGGCGCAGGACAGCAGGCCGATCGCCAGGAACAGGGCGAAGACCACTCCGGCGAGCGGGGCCAGCCGCACGCTGCTGGCGCTGGGCGGTTGTGGTGCGGGCGAGGGCGGCAGGGCGGGAGCGCTCATGACGGCGGCCTCAGAACTGGAAGTAGAGGAAGGGCACGGCTTCGCGACTGGCGATCAGCGCGAAGCAGAGCAGGAAGCCGGCCACCGGCCAGGCGGCGCCGAGGGCGCGCAGCAGGGCGCTGCCGGGCAGGCGCGCCTTGATCCGCGCCTGCCACAACGGAGCCAGGATGCAGGCCACGCCCAGGGCGGCGGCCAGTCCGTGTACCGGTCTCAGGGTCACGGCCAGGGCATCGCCCAGGGCGAAACCGTGCAGACCGAACTGGCCGGCGTACAGCGACAGCGCCGTGGCGAAGTCCGGCGCGCGGAACAGCGTCCAGGCCAGGGCCACGAACAGCAGCGTCAGGCCATGGGCCAGGGGCCGCGGCAGCGGCCAGCCGCCGAGTTCGTCCCAGAGCCGGTCCAGGCACAGCGCCAGGCCGTGCAGCATGCCCCAGAGCAGGTAGTTCCAGCTGTCGCCACCGTGCCAGAGACCGGCGATGGCCATGGTCAGGAAGAGATTGCGATAGGTGCGCCAGCGACCGCCGCGATTGCCGCCCAGGGAGATGTAGAGGTAGTCGCGCAGCCAGCTGGACAGCGACAGGTGCCAGCGTCGCCAGAAGTCCTGGATGCTGCGGGCGAGATAGGGCCGGTTGAAGTTTTCCGGGAAGTGGAAGCCCAGCATCAGGCCCAGGCCGATGGCCATGGCGCTGTAGCCGGCGAAGTCGAAGAACAGTTGCAGCGAATAGGCCAGGCAACCGATCCAGGCGTCGACGAAGGACGGCTGGTCGAGGTGGAAGGCCACGTCCACCAGCGGCGACAGGGTGTCGGCCACCAGCACCTTCATGCACAGGCCGATCATGAAGCGGCGCGCGCCGAGGGCGAAGTTCTCGCGATTGAACCAGCGCTGGTTGAGTTCGCGGCGCACCCAGTCGTAGCGGATGATCGGGCCGGCGATGGAATGGCCGAACATGGAGATGTAGGTGGCGTAGTTGACGAAGCTGCGCTCCACCGGCACCACGTGGCGATGGACGTCCACCAGGTAGGAGATGGCCTGTAGCACGATAAAGGACAGCCCGGCCGGCAGGGCCACCTTCTGCCAGTCCAGCGGCAGGGCGCCGGCGGTCACCAGCACCTGGCTCCAGGTGGCGGCGACGATGTTGGCGTACTTGTACCAGCAGAGCACCGCCAGGTTGATCACGATCAGCCCGGCGAGCAGCCGTAGCCGGGTCTTCGAGCCTTCCCGCGCCCGGTCCACCAGCAAGCCGCCGACCCAGGCCAGCAGCGCCAGGGCCATGTGCAGCAGCAGG
Source organism: Pseudomonas sp. PGPPP4 (assembly GCF_002256045.1). Lineage (NCBI taxonomy): Bacteria > Pseudomonadati > Pseudomonadota > Gammaproteobacteria > Pseudomonadales > Pseudomonadaceae > Pseudomonas > Pseudomonas sp. PGPPP4. Next base: position 381,385 of record NZ_NKID01000004.1, on the reverse strand, counting down.
AACAGCGGACTCAGCCAGCCATAGAACAGCCAGCTGCCCACCAGCAGCACCGCGTTGCGCCCGCCGGGCCGCGCCAGGGCGTAGACCAGCAGGAACAGCGGCAGGAAGAGGGTGAGGAATTCCAGGGAGGCGAAGACCATCGAGAAGCTGTCCTTAGCGGGCGATGCTGTCTTGGGCGGCGAGCAGTCGTGGGCCCTTGGCACCGGGCAGCAGCAGCACGCTGTAGCGCTCGCCGGCCTTGAGTTCGCCCAGGTCCAGCGCCTCACCGGTGGCCTGGCCGGCGCAGGTCAGCTGCACCTTGAGCGCCACGGCGTTGAGGCTGCGGCGCTGCAGGGTGCCGTCGGCCACGTCCTTGAAGATGTCGGCATTACGACCGGCGGCCTGCAGCCCGGGCGTCGCGCACTGCGGGTCCAGGCTGTAGAAGGCCAGCGAGGCCTTGAGCGCATTGAAGTCGTCGGGCTGCTCACGCACCACGCGCTGCACCAGCGGCGTGCCGGGCAGCGCCACCAGGGTGGCGAATTCGCCGGCGGCGACGGTCAGCTCCAGCGGGACCTTGGCCGCGCCCTGGACCAGTTCGCCCTTGATCGCCTTGGTGGCCGGGACGGTCAGGTAGTCCGACACTGGCTTGGCGGCCTCCACCTGCAGCCGCGCGGCGGAGCCGGAGGCCAGCAGGGTCAGGGGCTCGCTGCCGGCGTTGACGAATCTGAGGAAGGCGGAGTCTTCGCTGGGGCCGGTGGGATAGAGAGAGACTTCGGCCTGGGCGACCGCGCCCACCAGCAGACCGAGCAGCAGCAGGGCCTTCACTGGGCGGCTCCCTTGAGCTTGTCGGCGGGCAGTTTGTTCAGGGCGTCGACGATGGCCGAACTCCAGGACTTGTAGCCCGGGCCGGTGAGGTGCTGGCCGTCGATGGTGGCCCACTGGCCGGGCTTGGCGAAGCTCAGGGAGTCGATGTAGCTGCAGGGCGCGACGTTGCTGGCGAGGAAGCCGGACATCAGCTTGACCCGCTCGAAGGTCTTGCCGTACTTGCCGCCCTCGGTGCCCCAGGTCGGACCGACCCAGGCGCAGTGGGTCTTGGTGGCGGCGATGGCCTTGGTCAGGCTGGTGGTCTGCTGCCAGACCCAGGTCTTGGGAAAGCTGGGGTTGGTGTAGCTGGCCATGGTGTCGCCCATGACGATCAGCACCAGATCGGGCTTGTCGGCGGCGATGAGTTCATTGATCGGCTGGGTCGCCGCCTTGCCGCCGAGCACCACGGCCTTGTCGCCGTTGCGTCGCTCGGCGCCACCGCAGGTGCCGGGGGTGACCTTGAGCCAGTCGCCGGCGTTGGTGCCGCAGATACCCAGAGTGTGCACCTTGGCGCCCTGCTGCACCAGGCTGTCCTGCAGGGTGCCGATCAGGTAGTCGGGGGTGGCCAGATGGCTGTCGCCGATCATGAGAATGGTGAGGCCGGTGAGGAGGCTGGCTGCCATGGGAGCTCCGTGAATCAGTTGTCGTAGGGAGAACGATAGGGACTGACCGGCAGGGCGAGTGCACGGTCCTGGGGTTCCAGCGCATAGCGCAGATAGACGCCGCCATTGAGCTGTTGGAAATCGCGACCGTTGTCGACGCCGAGGTTGCCGCCTACGAACAGCTGGCGACCGAGCTGGTACTCGGTGGCGCCATAGAGGCTGTAGCCGAGACTGGTCTTGCTCTGGCCGCCATAGACCGCCGGAGCGCCGAGCGCCTGGCTCGCCGCGGCCTGCAGGCGGGCGTCGGTCGGATAGAAGTCGGCGCCGTCCTGCTCGATGCGTTGCAGGCCCACCGCGCCGCGCAGCTGCCAGGTCCAGCGATCGGTGCGCTGCGACCAGGTCAGGGGCACGCCCAGGGCATAGAAGCGCTGCGGACTGAAGTAGCCGCCATGGCCGTAGGTGAAGAAGGCCTGGTTGTTGTCGTAGGCGATGCCGGTGAGGGACAGGCCCAGGGTCAGGCGACTGTCTTCGCTGTTGATCAGGTAGCGGTACAGCCCGGTGCCCAGCTCGGTGCGGCTGTTGTCGGCGACATGGTTGCCCAGCAGCCGATACCAGGAGGCATAGGCATAGGCACCGAACTGGCTGTCGTCGTAGCCGAGCTGGCCGCGCACGCCATTGGCGGTCACGCCCCCCCACTGCTGGCCGGTGCGGGCGTCTTCGCTGCCGGCAAAGGAGGTCAGGCTGTCGAGCACCGCCCGGCGCGAGGCCGAGAGGCTGTAGCGGCTGTGGTCGGTCAGCGGTCGCTCCAGGCTCACCCCGCCCACCGGGGTGGCATAGAGAAAGCCCAGGGGCGTGGTGCCGGCGTCGGCCTTGAGGCCGAGCTGGGGATCGCTGTAGGCCACCGCCAGGCCCACGCCGCTGTCGCTCTGGCTGCCCGGCGAGGCGTCCGGCGCGGCCTGGGTAGCGGCCGGACCGCCACCGAAGCGACTGCGGGCGTCGCTGCCGACACTGCCGGCAGTCAGGCTGACCGGGGTGACCCGCACGGCCAGGCGCACATCGCCCAGCGGGAAGTCGATCTCCAGCGGCGCTTCCACGTCGGTGAGCTTGCCGAGGCCGCGTTCGTTGTCGTTGCTGCGCACGGTCAGGCCCTGGGTGATCCGCGCGCTGCGGGTCTGCAGCAGGTCGTCGAGGGCGCGCTCGGCGGCGCTGTCCTGCGGAGCGACGGGCGCGTCCACCAGGGGCGCGGCCTTGGCCGCCGCCAGCAACTGGTCGGCGGTCGGCGGAATGGCCTGACTGGCCAGTGTGGCGCTGCCGCGGCGCGGGCCGAAGGGGTTGGCCGGGGCGCTGGCCAGGGGCCGCGCGGTTTCGGCGTCGCGGCGCTCCACCGCGACCACCTGGCGCAGCAGCTCGGTGGCCCGGCCGTCGCGACCCAGGGCGCGATAGAGGCGCGCGGCCTCGGTCAGCACCCCGACGTCGTCGGCGCCCAGGGTAACGGCGCGATCGAGGGCGCGCTCGGCATAGGCGTTGTCCCGGGCACGCACGGCGGCATCGGCCGCACCCAGTTGCAAGCGGGGATTGTCGGGGGCGCGGCGCAGCAGGGGTTCATAGAGGCGCAGCGCCTTGTCGGCCTCGCCGTTGGCCAGGTACAGCCGCGCTAGGGCGGCGTTGGCCAGGTCGTCGTCCGGGCGCTGGGCCAGGGCCGGCGCCAGGGTGTCGTAGGCGGTGACCAGATCGCCGCGCTCGCGCAGCTGGTCGGCCTGGCGCACCCGGTAGCGATAGAGCAGGTCGTCATAGCCCTGGCGCTGCGCGGTGGTCAGGCGCTGTCCCTGCAGATCGTGCAGCAGGGCGTTGACCTCCTCGTCGGCGCCACTGCGCAGCAGCACCTCGCCGTATTGCAGGCGCAGGGCGGGATCGGGCGTGCGTTCGCGGGCCAGGACATCGCGCAGCAGGCGCAGCCCGCGTTGCGGGTCACCGGCCTCGGCATAGGCCGCCGCCAGGCCGCCCAGGGCGGCGGGGCGCTCGCCGGCTTGCGGCTCCAGGGCCGCCAGCTGGCGGCGCGCGGCCTGCTGCTGGCCGCGGCGGGCCAGGTCACGGGCGGCGCTTACCCGGGCATCGAAGTCGAGATCGGTGGCCAGCCCCGTCATGGCCGGCGTGCGTTGGGCCGGCGGGATGCGCCCGAGCAGCGCGCGCGCCGCGGTGGGATCCCGCTGCTCCAGGGCGAACAGGGCGCGGACATAGAGCGCTTCCGGGCGCTGGGGATCCTTGGCCAGACCGCTGTCCAGGGTCTGGCGGGCGGCCGCCTCCTGACCCTGGCGCAGCTGCAGGCGGGCCAGGGCCAGCAGTGTCCAGACATCCTCCGGATCGGCGCGTCGGGCGTCTTCCAGGGCGCGACGGGCCCCCTGGAGATCGCCACGGCCCTCGGCCAGCTTGGCTTCCTGCAGGGCCTGGGTGGCCTTGAGCCGATCCAAGTTGCCGAGCCTGGCGCGTTCGGCCGGGGTCAGGGTGTCGAGCAGGCGCAGGGCCTCGGCCGGACGTTCGCTCTCGGCGAGCAGGTCGATCAGGCCCCGACGGGCTTCGAGATTGCGCGGATCCTGTTGCAGGATCCGTCGATAAGCGGCCTCGGCGGCGTCCAGCTGACCGGTCTGGGCCTGCAGTCCGGCCAGGGCCAGCGGTGCTTCCGGGCGCTTGGCGTCCAGCCGCAGCGCCTGCTCCACGCGGGCTCGGGCGGTGCTGAAGTCGTTGGCCTGCTGCGCCTTGCGGGCCTGGGCGAGCAGTGCCCAGTAACGCACCTCGGCCAGCGGCGCCTGCCAGCGCGCCCCGCCCGGCTGGCGGATGGCGCGGTTCAGCAGCGCTTCGGCTTCGTCGAAGCGTTCCTGGCGCTGACGGACGATGCCCAGTCCGCCCAGGGCATTGGCATCCTCCGGCGCCACCTTGAGGCGCGCCTGGAAGGCGCTTTCGGCGGCGCCCAGCTCATTGCGGCGCAAGGCTTCGATACCGCGGGCCAGTTGCGGATCCAGACCGCCGCTGCGACTCAGGGCACGGCCCTTTTCCAGCTGCGCACGCAACTCGGCGTCATCCGGGTGCTGGCGCAGATAGGCCTCGAACAGTGGCGCCTCGGCCGGACCGGGCGGACCGCTCCAGACCAGGGCCTGGCGCCAGTACTCGGCGGCTTCGCCACCGATGTCCTTGCGTGTGCTCAGCTCCGCCAGGGCCTGGATGCCACGGCTGCGACTGGCCGGAAAGCGCGCCAGGTGCTTGGCCTGGATCAGCATCAGCGCCGGATCGCCAGGTTGCAGCTTGCGCAGACGCTCGATGCCCGGACCGGCTTCCTGCCAGCCATTGGGGGTGTAGGCGAGGATGTCGTAGTACTCCCGCGCCAGATCACCCTGGGGCAGGCGGCCGCCAAACAGCTGGCGATAGAGCGCCAGCGCCTGCACCGGCTTTTCTTCGCTGACCAGCTGGCGGGCATCCACCAGGCGCTGCGGGTTGTCGCCACTGGCCAGGGCGATGTCCTGCTCCAGTTGCAGGGCCTGCTGGGGCACGGGCTTGAGCGCTTGCAGGCGGCGCAGATAGGCCTGGGCGGCCGGCAGCCGGTTGGCCTGCACCTCGATCAGTCCCAGGCCGTACAGCGCCTCGGGCTGCTGCGCATCCAGTTCGAGCAGCTTGTTCCAGGTCTCCTGGGCGCGGGGCGCATTCTTGCGCGCCTGCCAGAAGTGACCCTGCTCGATGAGCAGCGCTTCGGGGGTGCCGGCCGCCTGGGTCAGTGGCGGCAGCAGCAGACCGGTCAGCAGGGTAGCCAGCAGCGGTGCACGGGTCATGGTCTAGCGCTCCAGTCGCTGACGGGCGCGGGCGCGCAGCGCCGCATGGAGCAGGCCGGCCAGCAGGGCCACGCCCAGGGCGCTCAGGCCCAGCATCAACAGCGGATGGCGAGCCAGTTGCCAGCGGACGTAGAGCAGCGGCCCGAGGCTGCCGACGTGATAGGTCTCGTCGGCCACCAGGCTTTCCACCTGCTGGCCACGCACCGTGGCCAGACTACCCTGCAAGGCCTGGGCATAGTCTTCCCGGGTGGTGAGGGCGCGGCTGATGTCGGCCAGGCCCTCCGGGCGGGCGGCGATCAGGGCCACCACGCTGCGACCGCTCTTGAGCGGCGATTCGAAGCCGGTGACGAAGGCCGTACCGGCGCCGCCACTGGCACTCAAGGCTGCGCGACTGCGTTCCAGGCTGGCTGCGTTGTCGCTGCTGAACCACTGGCGCAGCTTGAACGCCAGGTCGGAAACCTCGAAGCGCTGGCCGTTGCCGGTGAAGCCGGCGGGCAGCTGGGCGGCCCAGCGTTGCAGCAGCGGCTGGTCGGCGCCGCCGGCGATCAGCAGCAGGTCCTTGTCGGCCAGGCCGTCGACCTCGCCGGCACGGGCCACGGTGACCGCGGTGGCGGGGTAGCCGGTGGAGCTGCCGAAGCGGCCGAGCACGTTGAGGTAGGTGTCGATCTCCGCGGCGCTGGGTGCATCGGGCAGGATCACCGCGGTTTCGCTCAGGTCCGCCAGGCGGGTGAAGGGAAAGCCGCTGTCCTTGAACACGCCCAGGTTGGGCAGGGCGATGAAATGCCGATAGCCGGAGAGATCCAGGGTCGAATCCGGTTCCAGGGTGCCGCGCATGTTGTCGATGATGACGTCGCGGCATTCGCCCTGCTTGAGATAGTCGTACATGAAGCGGAATTGCAGGCGGGCCTGCAGCGCCTCGCCCTCCAGCGGCAGCCGCACCTCGGCTTCGCGGGGCAGTTCCTCGTCCTTGATCAGACTCAGCAGGCCCTGGTCCAGGTGTTCCTGGGACGGCAGGGCGATGGACTGCACGAAGCGGTCGTTGAAACTCACCAGCAGCGAGGAATTGGTCGCCACCGGTTGTGGGGTGTAGCGGTATCTGAGGTGCAGCGGCAGCCCCTCGTTGCGCCAGAGGAACAGATCCGGCGGCAGTCGCAGCGGCACGCTCACGGTACCCGAGTCATAGCCGGAGACGGCCAGCTGCTTGGGCGTGGCCAGTTCGCCCAGGCGTACCGGTCGGTCGCTGGGCAGCCAGTTGGGCGCATCGTAGGGCTTGCGCGGTTGCAGCGCCTGCAGGGTGTCGAAGGTCATGCTCTGGCCGGAGAGGGTCTGGTGACCCAGGGCCACGGCGCTCGCGGCGCGCTTGAGTTCGTTGGCATCACGACCGGAGATCACCAGCAGCTGACCCTGGGGATCGAAGGGATTGGCCAGGATGTCGACCCGCGCCGTCGCCGGTGCCGGCAGACTCAGGCCGAGGGTCTTGGCGCGCTCCTCGCTGGTGACCAGCACCACCGCATTGCCCTTGGCCGGCAACGCGTTCTGGCTGCTGGGAAAGTGGGCGCCGCGATAGCTGGCCAGGGCGCTGAACCAAGAGGACAGGGTGCCGGCGGCCTCCAGGGTGCCGTTGTCGGCCGCGCCGGCGATGACGAAGGGCAGTTCCAGCTGCCGGGCATCGCGGCGATCAAAGAAGGGCTGCGGCAGGCGCGCCAGGTCCGGTGCCAGGTCCAGGCGACTGACCTGGATATCCAGGCGGCTGCCATTGCTCACCTTGGCCCAGAGGCTGGAGTGCAGCGGGTCTTCGCACTGCATGGTGTAGTGGCCGATCAGCTGGATGCTCAGCCGGTTGAATTCGGTGATCAGCCGCGGCGGGATGTCCACCACCCGGGTCTGGGGCGTGCCGGCGCCTTCCTTGGGCAGCGGAATGCTGGCGGCGACCTCGTCGTTGACCAGCACATTGAGCTGGGACAACTCCGGCAGCAGCGCCGGGGAATAGGTGTAGTTCAGCGTCACCCTGGCGGCGCTGACGATCTCGTCGGCACGGATGTCGAAGCCGACCCCGTCCCGGCTGTCGATGCCGCGCAGATTGAAGGGATAGACCGCGCCAAGCTGCTTGAAGCTGTTGTCGTAGCCGCTGCCGGCCACGGCCACCGGCGGCGCACTCTGGGCCAGAGCGAAGGCGGGCGCGGCACCCAGGGTGGCGAGCAGCAGGGGGGCAAGACGAAGCGACACGGTCATGGGCGGTCCAGGGGGGCGGAAGAGGAGGGCGCCGTGCGCCGGGAAGGTCGGCTCAGGCGCCAGACGTTGCGATTGAGATCGGCGATGCCGCGCAGACCGATCAGACTGACCTCGCGCAGCGAGCCCAGCAGGGAATCCGGGCGGTGATTGCCCCAGGCCTCGGCCCAGAGATCGGCGCGGGAAAAGGTCATGCGCACCAGCTCGCGCTGTTCGGTCACGCTGAGTTCGGCGAAGCGGGTGCCCACGGCGCCGGCGCGGCTGAAGGCCACGGTGGCCGGGAAGCGACGGCTGCGCCCGTTGCGACTGAGTTCCACCTCTACCGCACTGCCTTCGGGCAGGTGCAGACCCGCGGGCAACTTCAGGCCGATGCCGCTCTGGGAAAAGTCCAGGGTGCTGCACTCCAGGCGGCTGCCATCGGCGAGCACGAGTCCGGCCGGCAGCGTGGCGGCCACCCGGGGTTCGGCGCGCACCTGGCGCGTCTCGCTCGCCACGGCCACCGCGGCACTGGCGATCACCAGGTTGTAGAGGGTCCAGACCAGGTTGATGGCGACCGTGGTCACCGCCTCGGGATCGCCGAACAGCAGCCGGCCGATCCCCACGCCGAGGCCGAGCAGATTGAGCGCCAGCAGCACGATGTAGGGGCGTGCCAGCTCCCAGTCGAAGTAGTCGCTGGCGATGATGCCGCCCTTGTCGGTGACGTTGAACTTGCCCAGCCGCGGGTTGATCAGCGCCAGCAGCGTGGGCCTGAGGATGTACCAGGCCAGCACCGTCTCGTAGACCTCGTTCCAGAAGGAGTGGCGGAATTCGCCCTGGATGCGCGAGTTGGTCAGGTTCGAGTGCAGCACATGGGGCAGCACATAGCAGGTGATCAGCAGCGCCGAGGCATGGAAGATCTGCGCGCTGAACAGCAGATAGGCCAGCGGTGCGGTAAGGAACACCAGCCGCGGCAGGCCATAGAAGAAGTGCAGCATGGCGTTGAGGTAGCAGAGCCGCTGGCCGAGGGCGAGGCCCTTGCCCAGCAGCGGATTGTCCATGCGAAAGATCTGCGCCATGCCGCGGGCCCAGCGGATGCGCTGGGCGATATGGCGCGACAGGCTCTCGGTGGCCAGACCGGCGGCCTGGGGAATGCCCAGGTAGGCGGTGTTATAGCCGAGCCGGTTGAGCTTGAGCGCGGTGTGGGCGTCTTCGGTCACCGTCTCGGTGGCCACGCCGCCGACCTCTTCCAGCATGGTGCGCCGGATCACCGCGCAGGAGCCGCAGAAGAAGGTGGCGTTCCACAGGTCGTTGCCATCCTGCACCAGGCCGTAGAACAGCTCGCCCTCGTTGGGCACGGTGCGAAAGGTCTTGAGATTCTTCTCGAAGGGATCCGGGGAAAAGAAGAAGTGCGGGGTCTGCAGCATGGCCAGCTGCGGATCCTTGAGGAACCAGCCCAGGCAGACCTGCAGGAAGGAGCGGGTCGGCACGTGGTCGGCATCGAAGATGGCGATGTACTCGCCGTCGGTCACCTTGAGCGCCGCATTGAGGTTGCCGGCCTTGGCGTGCTCGTTGTTCTCGCGCACCAGGTAGGAGACGCCGGCGGTCGCGCAGAAGTGGCGGAAGTCCTCGCGACGGCCGTCGTCGAGCACGTGCACCCGCAGCTTGTCGCGTGGCCAGTCGATGGCCTGGGCCGCCAGGATCGACAGCTTCACGATGCTCAGGGCTTCGTTGTAGGTGGGGATGAAGACGTCCACGGTGGGCCAGGCGGCCGGGTCGGCGGGCAATGGGACCGGCGTGCGGCGCAGCGGCCAGATGGTCTGCAGATAGCCGAACACCAGCACCGCCAGGGCATAGAGTTCGGCGGCCACCAGCCCGTAGCCAAGCACCATCTCCAGCGGCGTCTCGAAACCCAGGGTGCTGGTCAGACGCCAGTAGAGATAGCGCAGCGACGCCAGCAGCGACAGCAGGATCAGCGCGATCACCGGCAGCCGTCCGGGCAGCCGGCGCAGCAGCAGGGCCGCGCCGAAGCAGCCGACGGCGAACGCCGCCTGTTCTTCCAGTGCCAGGGGCACGCTCACCAGCAGGGCGCCGAGCAGCGCGGCCGTCGTCCAGGCGAGCAGCTGCAGCCACAGCGGCGCCGCGGGCGACACCGGCAGGGCGTCGGTAGCGTGCGCCGCGCGGCGCTGGCGAACCTGTTCCAGGCGGTCGAGAAAGCTCATGGCTAGGCGTGCGCGGCGTGCGGCACGGGCGAGCGGAGATCGCCGAGCAAGGCCTCGCCCAGCTCGGCCAGGCCACGCGCCCAGGCGTCCTGGACGCTGGCCAGACCCTGGCCCAGCGCCAGGGCCTGCTCCAGATCGGGGCTTTCCGGCAGTACGCCCAGCAGGCGTTCGCCCCAGGATTGCGCCACGATGGCGGCGATGTCCTGGCTCAGGGGGCGGGCGGGATCGACCCGGTTGAGCAGGTGCAGCGGAGTGACCTGGCCGCTGCAGCGCTGCCACTGGCGTTCGAGGCGCGGCAGACTGGCGTAACCGGTCGCATCCGCGGTCGTCACCCCCAGGATCCGGGTGGCCAGGGCCAGGGCCTGACGACTCAGGGGCGTCGAGCCCGTGGGGCAATCGAGGATGACCAGGGTGTCGGCCGGGACGTCCAGCGCCTGCAGGCGGCGGGTCAGCCACTGGGTGTCGGTGGCCAGGGCCTGCTCCAGGGCCTGCAGATCCAGCTCGTCGGGGGCGCCGAAGGGCACCAGGCGCAGGCGCTCGTCCACCGCCAGGCAGACGGAAAGCGGCGCCCTGACCGAACCGGTGGTGGACGACGCTTCCTGCAGCAACAGCGAAGACAGCACGTTCTGACTGTCCAGCTCCACCAGCAGCACTGGCTGGCCACTGCGACTCAGCGCCTGGGCCAGGCCCGCGGCGATCATAGTCTTGCCGGTGCCGCCCCGGGCCGACATCAGTGCCAGCACTGGACCGGCCAGCCGCGGCAGCGTGCGACTCAGCGCCTGGTCCAGGGCGACGACCGCCTGGTTGGCCTGGCGGCTGCTGTGCAGCTGCGCCAGCTTCCGCGACAGCGGGGGCAGGGCGCCCGGTTCCGCTTGAGCGGCCGCCTCGGCCACCGTGATGACCGCTTCGGCCTGGGCGCTCGGCGCAGGCTGCAGCTGCGGTGCGGTTGGCAAGGTTGCCTCATAGGGCAGCGGCTCGGGAGCTTCGAATTCGTGGTAACGCTGGGGATCGCCACCGAAGGAGCGGAACAGATTGGCAATATCCAGCGAACGGACCATGGCGGCTTCCGAAAAGGTAAGGGGCTAGGCAGGGGCTTGACGTCAAATTTATGGCCAAAAGCCATTAGGTGTCATTTTTGCGAATACTGTCACGCGAGGTTCGTGACGCACCAATTGAAAATGCGTATGCGGGCATCGAAGCGGAGCGAACGGATCGTCTCGCTTTTCAGCGCCGGCTCGCTGCAATGTTTAGATCACCTCGAGCACCCGTCAACGGCACGCCTGGCGTCGTGCGGACGAAAGGCGTGGCGCGGGGACGGGGCGGTCGCGCTGGCGACGAACGCGGGGATGAGCGGTCGTTTCGGCGGCGCTGGGCAGGGTGCCGGCGGCAAGAAAAAGGCCCGCGGGTGCGGGCCTTTTGCTTATTCCTCGTTGCGCGAGCGGTAGGGCTGCGGCCGCGAGAGTTGCGGTCGGCCTTCCTGCTCTTCGAAGAAGTAGCGCAGATAGAGGTTGCCGTTGACGTCGCGCTCGTCCTGGGCGTTGTCCAGACCCAGGCGACCGCCCAGGGCGAATTGCCCGCTGAGGCGGTATTCGCCATTGGCGGAGAGGCTGTAGGCCACGCCGGTCTTGCTCTTGCTGCCGTACTGGCCTTGGCCGGCGGCTTCCGCGGCCGCCTGCAGGGCGGCGTCGTCCGGATAACGATCCGCGGCGTCCTGGCGAATGGTCTGCACGCCCAGCATGCCCTGCACCTGGTAGGCCCAGAGATCGCCCCGCTGCGCCCACACAAGGGGCACGCCGATGGCGAAGTAGCGTTGCGGACTGAAGTAGCCACCATGACCGTAGGTCAGGTGGTTCTGGTTGTTGTCGTAGCCGATCGCGGTGGCCGAGAGGCCCACGGTGAACAGGCTGTCCGGGCCATTGCGCAGGTAGTAGTAGACCCCGGTGCCGATCTCGAAGCGGTCGTTGTCCTTGACGTCATGGCCGGTCAGGCGATGGGCCGCGCCATAGATGTAGGAGCCGTAGCGACCGTCGTCGTATCTCAGCCGCGCCAGGCCGCCGTTGGCGGTGACGCCGCCCCACTCCTGGCCGGTGCGCGGATCGCGGATGCCGCCGTAGGACGCCAGGGAATCGGTCACCGAACGGCGCGATACGCTCAGGGCATAGAGCAGGTTCTCGCTGAGGCTGCTCAGCGGGCGCTCCAGGGTCGCGCCACCAACCACGGTGCTGTATCTCAGGCCCACCGGCGAGACGCCGATGTCGCCCTTGAGGCCGCGGCCGGCGTCTTCCACGGCGATGGACGCCGCCACGCCGTTTTCCTTCTGGCTGCCGTCGCTGCTGCTGTCGTTGATGCGCGTCGGGGTGATGCGCACGGCCAGGCGCTGGTCGCCGGCGGGGAAGGAGATCTCCAGCGGCGCGCTGACGGTGGTCTGGCGCGAACTGCCACTGGGGTCGTAGCTGCGTACGCTGAGGCCCTGGGTGATGCGGATGCTCCGCTCGCGCTGCAGCTGGCCGAGGATCTGCTCGGTGGCCAGGCTGCTCGACAGGCTGCTGGTGGGCACCACGGACAGGTCGCTGAAGGGGTTGTTGGCGGCCTTCTGCGCCTGCAGCGGATCGCTCCAGGCGTAGTCGGCGCTGCCGGCGTTGCCACCCGCGGCGGCCGGAACGGCGGCCAGGGCGTCAGCGCTGCGGGTCTGGCCGGGCAGGGCGGCGAAGGGGTTGTCGCTGGCACCGGCGGCGCGGGCCGCGGATTCGCGATCCTTGCGCTCCACCTGCACCACCTGCTCCAGCAGGCCGGTGGCGGTACCGGCCATGCCGATGTCGCGGTAGAGCAGGGCGGCGCGGCGCAGCACCAGGGGATCGCTCTGGCCCAGCTTGACCGCCTGGTCCAGGTACTGGCGGGCGGTGACGCTGTCCTGGGACTTGGCGGCGATCTCGGCGGCGCCCAGATAGAGCTCGGCGTCCTTCGGCTGGTCGCTGAGCACGTCGCGATAGAGCTGGCGGGCCTTCTGGGTGTCGCCGCTGGCCAGGTACATGCGCGCCAGGGCGGCCTGGGCGGCCTTGTCGTCGGGACGGGCCTTGAGCGCCGGGGCCAGGGTGTCGTAGGCGGCGGCCAGCTTGCCCTGATCGGTGAGACGGTCGGCCTGACGGATGCGATAGCGGGCGAGCAGGTCGTCGTACTGCTGCTTCTCGCCACTGTCGAGCACCACGCCCTGCAGGTCGCGCAGGACGTTGCCCACGGTCTGGTCCTGGTTCAGCTGCAGCTGGATGCTGGCGTAGTGCAGCTGCATGGCGGGCGCCGGGCGGGTATCGCCGCTGATCATCGGCTTGAGCAGGGCCAGGCCGTGCTCTGGATCGCCGGCGGTGGCGAAGGCCTCGGCCAGGTCGCCGATCAGATCCGGATTGCGACCGGCGCGGGCTTCCAGGCGCTGCATCAGGCTGCGCGCTTCCTCGCGGCGACCCTGCTTGGCCAGGGCCACGGTCTCGGCCAGTTGTTCGTTGAAGGTGATGCGCGCGGCCAGGGCGTTCATGTCCGGCGAACGCTGCGCTTGGGGAATGCGCATCAGGGTCTGCATGGCGCGCGGGTATTCACCCAGCTCGTTGGACAGCAGGGCACTCGCATAGAGCACCTCGGGGCGCTGGGCGCCATCCTTGACCAGGCTGTCCACCAGATCGCGGGCGGCGCGCGGCCGGCCCTGGCGGACTTCCAGACGGGCTTGGGCCAGGCGCAGCCAGGGATCCTCCGGGGACTCCTTGCGTGCCTGTTCCAGCAGGCGCGAGGCACTCTGCAGATCGCCCCGCGCCTCGGCGGCTTCGGCTTCCTGCATGGCCTGGCCGGCGCGCAGGCGATCCAGGCCCTTGACCTGGGTCTGGGCGCTCGGTTGCAGGTTCTTGGTGAGTTGCATGGCCTCTTCGGTGCGACCCAGCTCGTTGAGTGCGGCGATGCGTCCGTAGTAGGCATCGACGTTGGCCGGCTCGCGCATCAGCACCTGGCGGTAGGTGGCCTCGGCCAGCTCCCACTGACGCTTCTGGCTCTGGATGCCGGCCAGGAACAGTTGCGCCTCGACCGCTTCGGGCTTCAGGCGGATGGCTTCCACGCTGAGATCCCGCGCCTGGTCCAGCTCGCGCTTGTTCTCGGCGGCATGGGCGCGTTCCAGCAGGTGGTGATAGCGCGCCTCGTCCAGCGCCGGCTGCCAGGTCTTGCCGCCTTTCTGCACGGCCTGGGTCAGCAACTGCTCGGCATCGGTCCAGCGCTGCTGCGCCAGCCGGGCACTGCCCAGCTTGCCCAGGGCATCCGGGTCCTGGGGCGTCTTCTTCAGCTGGGCTTCCAGGGCCTGGACGGCGGCTGCGCTCGGTGCGGCATCGGCAGCGGCGGCCCAGGTCGCGTCGGCATGGATCAGCAGGGCGAGCAGACCAAGGGACAAGGTGAGGTGCTTGGGCATGGTTCTTTCCGTGAAGACTGGTAGGCGTCGCTGCAGCACCTGGCGCAGAGCTGGGGACGATTTCGGCTATAAGGGAATAGCTGAACGCAAGCTGAACGGCAAATACAGCCGCGGATGATTCCCGACAGGCCGTGGCGAGTCAACCAAATCGAGCAGGCGAATGCCATCGCCAGGCCCCTCGGCGCTGGCCGCGCAGGGCCCGGCGACGCTATACTCTGCGGCTTTCCCACCGTCTTTCGCAGGCCGCCGACCATGACCGAGTCCGTCTCCGCCTACATGACCCGTCTTGGCCAGGCTGCCCGTGCCGCGTCGCGGGTCCTCGCGCGTACGTCCACTGGCCAGAAGAACCTGGCGCTGAACGCCATTGCCGACGCCCTGGGCGCTGATCGTGAAGGGTTGATCGCGGCCAACGCCGAGGATGTCGCGGCCGCCACGGCTGCGGGGCTCGAAGCGGCGCTGCTGGATCGACTGACGCTGACGCCGGCGCGTATCGACGCAATGATCAACGGCCTCAAGCAGGTTGCCGCCTTGCCGGATCCGGTAGGCGCCGTTCGTGACCTGAGCGCCCGGCCTTCTGGGATCCAGATCGGCAAGATGCGCGTGCCGCTCGGGGTCATCGGCATCATCTATGAATCCCGCCCCAACGTGACGATCGACGCGGCCAGTCTCTGCCTGAAGTCGGGCAACGCCACCATTCTGCGTGGTGGTTCAGAAGCCATTCGCTCCAATCGCGCCATCGCCGCCTGCATTCAGCAAGGCCTAGCCAAGGTCGGCTTGCCCGCTGCGGCGGTTCAGGTGGTGGAAACCACCGACCGGGCTGCCGTCGGCGCCCTGATCACCATGCCCGAGTTCGTCGACGTCATCGTGCCGCGCGGTGGCAAGAATCTGATCGAACGCATCAGCAGCGACGCTCGCGTCCCGGTGATCAAGCACCTCGACGGTATCTGCCACGTCTATGTCGACGCGGCTGCGGATCTCGCCAAGGCCGAGTCCATCGCCTTCAACGCCAAGTGCTACCGCTATGGCATCTGCGGTGCCATGGAAACGCTGCTGGTCGATGCCCAGGTGGCCGAGGCCTTCCTGCCGGCCATGGCACGCCGCTTCGAAGAACAGGGCGTGGAGCTGCGGGGCTGCGAGCGGGTGCGTGATCTGATCCAGGCTGTGCCCGCCACCGAGGCCGACTGGTCCACCGAATATCTGGCGCCCATCCTGTCGATTCGCATCGTCGATGGCCTGGACCAGGCGATCGAGCACATCAACCACTACGGTTCCCATCACACCGATGCGATCGTGACGGAGAGCCTCGGCCGCTCGCGCCGCTTCCTGGCCGAAGTCGATTCCAGTTCGGTCATGGTCAACGCCCCGACCTGCTTCGCCGACGGCTTCGAATACGGCCTGGGCGCCGAGATCGGCATCTCCACCGACAAGCTGCACGCCCGTGGGCCGGTGGGGCTGGAAGGACTGACCAGCGAGAAATACGTGGTCTTCGGCGACGGTCACGTCCGCAGCTGATGAGCAGCCTGCCCACCCGCATCGGCTTGTTCGGCGGTACCTTCGATCCCGTGCACATCGGTCACCTGCGCGCGGCGCTGGAGGTGGCCGAGGCCCTGGCGCTGGACGAATTGCGGCTGATCCCCAGCGCCCGGCCGCCCCATCGCGAGGCGCCCAGCGTCTCCGCCGAGGATCGGCTGGCGATGGTGCGCCTGGCGGTGGCCGACGTCGCGACCCTGGTGGTCGATGACCGGGAACTGCGCCGGACGCGCCACTCCTATACCATAGAGACCCTGGAAAGCCTGCGCGCCGAACTCGGCGATGAGGTGCAGCTGTTGCTCATGCTGGGCTGGGACGCCTTCTGCGGCCTGCCGAGTTGGCACCGCTGGCGCGAGTTGCTGGAGCTGTGCCACATCCTGGTCCTGCAACGACCCGACGCCGACAGCGAGCCCTGCCAGGAATTGCGCGATTTCCTGGCGGCGCGCAGTCAGCCCGATCCCCAGGCCCTCAAGGGGCCGGGCGGGCAGATCACCTTTATCTGGCAGAACCCGCTCGCGGTGTCCGCCACCCAGATCCGCGGCCTCTTGGCCACCGGGAAGTCGATCCGCTTCCTGGTGCCCGATGCCGTGCTTGACTACATCCGGACGCACGGCCTCTATCCGGCGTCCTCCGAACCGAGGTAAGAGCTACACCATGCAAAGCGAACAACTCGTCCAGGTGGCCATCGCCGCCCTGGAAGACATGAAGGCCCAGGACATCATCTCCCTGGACGTGCGGGAAAAGACCAGCGTGACCGACATCATGGTCATCGCCAGCGGCACCTCCAGCCGCCACGTCAAGTCGCTGGCCGACAACGTGCTGGAAAAGGTCAAGCAGCAGGGCGTGCGCCCGCTGGGCAGCGAAGGCCTGGAAGGCGGCGAATGGGCGCTGCTGGACCTGGGCGACGTGGTCGTCCACGTGATGCTGCCGACCACCCGCGAGTTCTATGACCTTGAGCGCCTCTGGCGCGGTGCCGAGCAGAGCCGCGCCGCTCACGGCGAATAAGCCCGGTGCGCCTGCGTCTCATCGCCGTCGGCTCGCGCATGCCGCGCTGGGTCGAAGAGGGCTGGCACGAGTACGTCAAGCGTCTGCCGCCGGAACTGCCGCTGGAACTCGTCGAGATCCCGCTGCAGACCCGTGGCAAGAACGCCGACGTCGCCCGGCTGATCCGCCAGGAGGGTGAGGCCATGCTGGCCAAGGTGCAGCCGGGCGAGCGCGTGGTGACCCTGGAGGTCACCGGCAAGCCCTGGAGCACCGAGCAACTGGCTGAAACACTCCAGCAGTGGCGCCTGGAAGCCCGGACCGTCAACCTCATGGTCGGCGGTCCCGAGGGTCTCGCTCCCGAGGTGCAGGCGCGCAGCGAACAGCGCTGGTCGCTCTCGCCGCTGACCCTGCCGCATCCGCTGGTGCGCATCCTCGTCGGTGAGCAGCTCTATCGCGCCTGGACCGTACTGGCCGGCCATCCGTATCACAAGTAGTCCGTACCTGCGATGTCGCAACCCATACGCCTCAAGGACCACGAGAAAGACGCCCAGCTCGTCCGCGCCCGCGTGACCGTCGGGGCGGTGCTCTTTCTCGTGCTCGCCTGCGTACTGGTGGCGCGCATGTACTACCTGCAGGTCATCCAGCACGACTACCACTCGACCCTGTCGGAAAACAACCGGGTCCATGTCCAGCCGATTCCGCCCACCCGCGGCCTGATCTACGACCGCAACGGCATCATTGTCGCTGACAACCGCCCCAGCTTCAGCCTGACCATCACCCGGGAGCGGGCCGACAACTGGCGGCAGACCCTCGATACCCTGGTGCAGGTCCTGGGCCTGACCGAGGAAGACCGCGAACTCTTCGAGAAGCGCATGAAGCAGGGTCGGCGGCCGTTCGAGCCGGTGCCGGTGCTGTTCGAGCTGACCGAGGAGCAGATCGCCAAGATCGCCGTCAACCAGTTCCGCCTGCCCGGGGTCGAGGTGACGGCGCAGCTGGTGCGCCACTATCCCATGGGCGAGCACTTCGCCCATTCGGTGGGCTATGTCGGGCGGATCAACGAACAGGAGCTCAAGCGCCTGGATCCGGTCAACTACAGCGGCACCCACCACATCGGCAAGACCGGCGTGGAGCGCTTCTACGAGCCCGAGCTGCACGGCGAGGTGGGCTACGAAGAAGTCGAGACCAACGCCCGTGGCCGGGTCCTGCGGGTGCTCAATCGCACCGACCCCAAGCCCGGCAAGGACATCGTCCTGACCATCGACTCGCGCCTGCAGGCCGCCGCCGAAGCCGCCCTGGGCGGGCGTCGCGGGGCCATCGTCGCCATCCAGCCCAAGACCGGCGAGGTGCTGGCCATGGTCAGCCAGCCGAGCTACGACCCCAACCCCTTCGTGACCGGGATCAGCTTCAAGGAATATTCCGAGCTGCGCGACTCCATCGATCGCCCGCTCTACAACCGGGTGCTGCGTGGCCTCTATCCGCCCGGTTCGACCATCAAGCCGGCGGTGGCCATCGCCGGTCTCGATACCGGCGCCACCACGCCCCAGGCGCGGGTCTTCGATCCGGGCTACTACGAGTTGCCCAACTACGATCACAAGTATCGCAACTGGAACCACGGCGGCGATGGCTACGTGGATCTCGACATGGCGCTGATGAGATCCAACGACACCTACTTCTACGACCTCGCCCACAAGATCGGCATCGATCGGCTCTCCGAGTACATGGGCAAGTTCGGTCTCGGCCAGAAGGTCTCCCTGGACATGTTCGAGGAGGCACCGGGGCTGATGCCGTCGCGGCAGTGGAAGCGTGCCACCCGCCGCCAGGCCTGGTTTCCCGGCGAGACGCTGATCCTCGGTATCGGTCAGGGCTACATGCAGACCACGCCATTGCAGCTGGCCCAGGTCACCACCCTGATCGCCAACCATGGCAAGTGGATCCGTCCGCACCTGGCCAAGACCCTCGACGGCCAGCCGCCGGTGGACAGCAATCCCATGCCCGACATCGATCTCAGGGACCCGACCTACTGGGACAGGGCCGTCCACGGCATGGAAATGGTGGTGCAGAATCCACGCGGCACTGCGCACAAGATCAATGTCGGCGCCCAGTACCGCATCGCCGGCAAGAGCGGTACCGCCCAGGTGGTCGCCATTCGCCAGAACGAGAAGTACAACTCGGCCGCGCTCAAGGAGCGCCATCGCGACCACGCCCTGTTCGTCGCCTTCGCCCCGGCCGACAATCCGCAGATCGCCGTGGCGGTGATGGTCGAGAACGGCGAATCGGGCAGCGGCGTAGCCGCCCCGGTCGTTCGCCAGGTGCTGGATGCCTGGCTGCTCGATGAGCAGGGCCATCTCAAGGCCGAGTACGCCAAGCCCAATCCCGCCGCGGCCACTGCCGCCGCCGCGACCAAGGTGCAGCCATGAGTCTTGCTCCCAACTTCGATCGCACCATCCCCGAAGGGGACGTGATGAAGCGGCGCGCTACCCTGCTGCAGCGCCTGCACATCGACGGCCCCTTGCTGATCCTGCTGCTGATGCTGGGGGCGACCGGCCTGTTCGTGCTCTATTCCGCGGGTGGCCGCAATCTCGACCTGCTGTTCAAGCAGGCCAGCTCCTTTGGCCTCGGCCTGGTGGCCATGGCCGTCGTCGCCCAGCTCGAACCCCGCTTCATGGCGCGCTGGGTGCCCCTGGGCTACGTGATCGGCGTGGCCCTGCTGGTGGTGGTGGACGTCATGGGCCACAACGCCATGGGCGCCACCCGCTGGATCAACATTCCCGGGGTCATCCGCTTCCAGCCGTCGGAATTCATGAAGCTCCTGATGCCCATGATGATGGCCTGGTACCTGTCCAAGCGCAGTCTGCCGCCCAACTTCAAGCACAGCGTCATCAGCCTGTCGCTGGTGGTGGTGCCCTTCGTGCTGATCCTCGACCAGCCCGACCTCGGCACCGCCATGCTGGTGCTGGCCTCGGGCGGCTTCGTGCTGTTCGTCGGCGGCCTGCAGTGGCGCTGGCTGATCGGCGCGGTGAGCGCCGCGGTGCCCCTGGCGGTGGCCATGTGGTTCTTTGTCCTGCACGACTACCAGAAGCGCCGGATCCTGACCTTCCTCGATCCGGAGATGGACCCCCTGGGTGCCGGCTGGAACATCATCCAGTCCAAGGCCGCCATCGGCTCGGGCGGGGTGTTCGGCAAGGGCTGGCTGCTGGGTACCCAGTCTCATCTGGATTTTTTGCCGGAAAGTCACACGGACTTTATCATTGCCGTCCTCGGCGAAGAGTTCGGCATGGTCGGCGTCTGCCTGCTGCTGGTGCTCTATCTGCTGCTCATCGGTCGCGGCCTGACCATCACGGTGCAGGCCCAGACGTTGTTCGGCAAATTGCTCGCCGGCGGCGTGACCATGACCTTCTTCGTCTATGTCTTCGTCAACATCGGCATGGTCAGCGGCCTGCTCCCCGTGGTGGGCGTACCGCTGCCATTCATCAGCTATGGCGGCACCTCGGTGGTCACATTGTTCACCGGGTTCGGAGTTTTGATGTCGATCCACACGCACCGCAAGTGGATCGCCCAGGTTTAACACGCAACAAAGAAGGGTTAGATGCCGACAATGGGATGGATGCGTCGCTGCCTGCTGAGCCTCGGGCTCGCGGGTGCGATGGGCGTGACGACCGGCGTCGTCGCGGGTGACTACGATGCGGCACCGCTGACGCGCGACTTCATCGCCGAGATGAGTCAGAGCTATGGCTTCGCCCCGGAACAGCTGCAGGCGCTGTTCGGCGAGGTCGAGCGCAAGCAGGCCATCCTCGACGCCATCTCGCGACCGGCCGAGCGGGTCAAGCCCTGGAGCGAATACCGCCCCATCTTCATCACCGATCGGCGTATCGCCCAGGGCGTCGAGTTCTGGAAGGCCCACGAAGAGGCCCTGGCCCGCGCCGAGCGCGAATACGACGTGCCGGCCCAGTTCATCGTCGCCATCATTGGCGTGGAAACCTTCTACGGCCGCAACACCGGCAACTACCGGGTGCTGGACGCGCTCTCGACCCTGGCCTTCGACTATCCGCCGCGCGCGCCCTTCTTCCGCAGCCAGCTGCGCGAATTCCTGCTGCTGGCCCGCGAGCAGCAGGTCGATCCGCTCAGCCTGACCGGTTCCTATGCCGGCGCCATGGGCCTGCCGCAATTCATGCCGGGCAGCTTCCGCGCCTATGCGGTGGACTTCGACGGCGACGGCCACATCAACATCTGGTCCGATCCCACCGACGCCATCGGCAGCGTGGCCAACTACTTCAAGCGCCACGGCTGGTCCGGGCGCGGTCCTACCGCCATTCGCGCCCAGGTCAGCGGCGAGCGGGTGGAGGAGGGCGTGGTGGCCGGCATCGAGCCGGTCAAGAGCGTCGCCGAGTTGCGCGCCCTGGGCTGGAACGCCCAAGACCCTGCCCTGCGTGACGATTTGCGTGTAACCTCGTTCCGCCTCGACGGAGACAAGGGACCGGAGTACTGGATGGGCCTGCCCAATTTCTACGCCATTACCCGATACAACCGCAGCGTCATGTACGCCATGGCGGTGACCGATCTGGCCAATGCCATCGCCGAGCGCCATGCCGCCGAGGGTGCCAAGCCGTGATGCGCCTGACTGCCCTGGCGCGCCTGGCCGGTTGCCTGGGCCTCGGCCTGCTGCTGGTGAGCTGTTCCAGCCAGGCGCCCAAGCCGACCAGCAAGGGCGTGGCCGGACCGGGTGGCTACCTGCGTCCGCACCGTGACGGCGCGCCCTGGTGGGACGTGGACGTCAGCCGCATTCCCGACGCCGTGCCCATGCCCTACAACGGGCCGCTGAAGAACAATCCCTACACCGTACTGGGCAAGACCTATTTCCCGCTGACCGATTCGCGCAACTACCGCGTGACCGGCACCGCGTCCTGGTACGGCACCAAGTTCCATGGCCAGGCCACCGCCAACGGCGAGACCTACGACCTCTATGGCATGACCGCGGCGCACAAGACCCTGCCGTTGCCCAGCTACGTGCGGGTCACCAACCTGGACAACGGCCGCAGCGTGATCCTGCGCGTCAACGACCGCGGTCCCTTCTATTCCGACCGGGTCATCGACCTGTCCTTCGCCGCCGCCAAGAAGCTCGGCTACGCCGAGATCGGCACTGCCCGGGTCAGCGTCGAAGGCATAGATCCGCAGCAGTACTGGGCCCAGCGCGGCCAGGCGGTGCCCATGGTGCTGGCCCAGCCGCGCCAGGCGCCGGTGGCCCAGAAGACCACCGAGACCCAGACCTTCGGCGCCATCGAGACCTATACGCCACCGGTCAACCAGCACGCCGAGCCGGTGACGCCCGCGGCCTTCGACGCAAAAAAAAACGTTTCTGTCCCAGCCGCTGGGCTCTATCTGCAGGTGGCGGCCTTCGCCAATCCGGACGCTGCGGAATTGCTCAAGGACAAGCTCAGCGACCTGACCGGTGCCCCGGTGTTCATCAGTTCGACGGTGCGCAACCAGCAGACCTTGCATCGGGTCCGCCTCGGACCGGTCCAGCCGGCTGAGGTCTCCCAGCTTCAGAACAGCGTACGCGTGGCCCGCCTGGGTCAGGCGTCTCTCGTGCAACCGGATTGAAGCAGGGATGCTTCATGACGCCCAGTCGCCGGCCCCAGCCGTCGTGATCCGCCTCGCGCGGATCGCCGTGGACCGTGCGGTCTGGGTCCGCTGCTCCTGCCATACCCCAACCTTTCAGAGATTCGGATGACAATCGCAAAACTCGCTCGACGCCTGCTCCTCCTAGTAACGATCGCCTGTGTCCCGGCCGTCTGGGCGGCCGAGACAATGGTTCCGGCGGCGCCCCAGCTGGCCGCCAAGGCCTGGATTCTCATGGATGCCAACAGCGGCGCCGTGCTCACCGAATCCAACTCCGACCAGCGCCTGCCGCCGGCCAGCCTGACCAAGCTGATGACCGCCTACATCGCCACCCTGGAAATCAACCGGGGTCGCATCAAGGAATCGGACATGGTCACCGTCAGCGAGCACGCCTGGCGTACCGGCGGTTCGCGGATGTTCATCAAGGTCGGCACCCAGGTGTCGGTCGGTGACCTGCTGCACGGCATCATCATCCAGTCCGGCAACGACGCCAGCGTCGCCCTGGCCGAGCACATCGCCGGCAGCGAAGACGCCTTCGCCGACATGATGAACACCACCGCGCAGAAGCTGGGCATGCAGAACACCCACTTCATGGACGCCACCGGCCTGCCGGATCCGAATCACTATTCCTCGGCCCACGACATGGCGATCCTGGCACGCGCCATCATCAACGCCGATGCCCAGCACTACGCCATCTACTCCCAGAAGGAATTCTTCTGGAACAACATCAAGCAGCCCAACCGCAACCTCTTGCTGTGGCGCGACAAGACCGTCGACGGCCTGAAGACCGGCCACACCGACGAAGCCGGCTACTGCCTGGTGGCCTCGGCCGTGCGCGACGGCATGCGTCTGGTCGCCGTGGTGTTCGGCACCAATAGCGAACAGGCCCGCGCCGCCGAGACCCAGAAGCTGCTGACCTACGGTTTCCGCTTCTTCGAGACCCAGTCCTTCTACAAGAAGGGCACCGAGCTGGCCAAGGCGCCGGTATGGAAGGGTGACAGCCGCGAAGTCCAGGCCGGTCTGGCCAACGACCTGACCATGACCCTGCCGCGCGGTCAGGCCAAGAAGCTGCATGCCGAGATGGTGCTCAATCCGCAGCTGATCGCACCCATCGCCCAGGGCCAGGTGATCGGCAAGGTCGAGGTGAAGCTGGATGACAAGGTGGTGCACACCGCCGACCTGGTCGCGCTGCAGCCGGTCGAGGAGGGTGGCCTCTTCCGTCGCCTGTGGGATAGCATTCGCCTGTTCTTCTACGGATTGTTCAACTGATCCGTCACCCTGGAAAGGCCCGCATCTGCGGGCCTTTCACCCCCTGCCGACAGAGCTCGGCCTGGAAGTCCGCATGACCGAAGACGTTAAACCCCCCAAGATCGAATTTCCCTGCCCGCGCTATCCGATCAAGGTGATCGGCGACGCCGGTGCCGAT
This sequence comes from Pseudomonas sp. PGPPP4, assembly GCF_002256045.1. NCBI lineage: Bacteria > Pseudomonadati > Pseudomonadota > Gammaproteobacteria > Pseudomonadales > Pseudomonadaceae > Pseudomonas > Pseudomonas sp. PGPPP4. Next base: position 357,701 of record NZ_NKID01000004.1, on the reverse strand, counting down.
TTCGCCGAGCTGGTGCTCGACACCGTCCAGCGCCACGCCCCGGATCTGGATCGCGGCACCCTGGTGACCCGCGACAGTCGCAACGGCCGCTTCCTCTCCGTGCAGGTGCTCATCACCGCCACCGGCGTGGACCAGCTGCAGGCCATCCACCAGGACCTGCGCGCCACTGGCCGCGTGCACATGGTGATCTGATGACCACTCCCGCCCCGGCCAGCCTGGGCGTGCGCCGCTGGGGCCTGAGGCCCTACGAGGCGACCCTGGAGGCCATGCGCCGCTTCACCGATGAGCGCGGCCCGGCCACTCCCGACGAACTCTGGCTGCTGCAGCACCCCGCGGTCTTTACCCAGGGCCAGGCCGGCAAGCCCGAGCACCTGCTCGCCGTGGGCGACATTCCGGTGGTGCAGGTCGATCGCGGCGGCCAGGTCACGTACCATGGCCCCGGTCAGCTCATCGCCTATGTGCTGCTGGATGTTCGCCGCAAGGGCCTGGGCGTGCGAGAATTGGTCAGCGCCATGGAAGACAGCCTGATCGCGCTGCTCGCCGACTGGGGCGTGCAGGCCGCGGCCCGGGCCGATGCGCCGGGTGTCTATGTGGACGGCGCCAAGATCGCCTCCCTCGGGCTGCGCATCCGCAATGGCCGGTCCTTCCACGGCCTGGCGCTCAACGTTGACATGGATCTGGCACCCTTCCGCCGGATCAACCCCTGCGGTTATGCCGGCCTGGCCATGACCCAGCTCCGCGATCTGGTGACCGGGCCACTAGCTTTCGACGAGGTCCGCGAGTCTCTGGTGCGTCACCTGAGTCTGCGCCTGGGCTACCCCGAACCGATCACCCTGGAATCGGATTGACATGACCACTACAGTACAAGACAGTATCCAGACCCTTACCCCGCCCGCCCGCCCCAGCAAGGTGGAAGCCGGCGTCAAGCTGCGCGGCGCCGAAAAGGTCGCGCGCATCCCGGTAAAGATCATTCCCACCGAAGAGCTGCCGCGCAAGCCGGACTGGATCCGCGTGCGCATCCCGGTCACCCCCGAGGTCGAGCGCATCAAGCAGCTGCTGCGCAAGCACAAGCTGCACAGTGTCTGCGAAGAGGCGTCCTGCCCCAACCTGGGCGAGTGCTTCTCCGGTGGCACCGCCACCTTCATGATCATGGGTGACATCTGCACCCGTCGCTGCCCCTTCTGCGACGTCGGCCACGGCCGGCCGAAGCCGCTGGACGTGGACGAGCCGAAGAACCTGGCGGTGGCCATCGCCGACCTGGGTCTGAAGTACGTGGTGATCACCTCGGTGGACCGCGACGACCTGCGCGACGGCGGTGCCCAGCACTTCGTCGACTGCCTGCGCGAGATTCGCAAGCTGACCCCCGGCATCCAGCTGGAGACCCTGGTGCCGGACTATCGCGGTCGCATGGACGTCGCCCTGGCCATCACCGAGCAGGAGCCGCCGGATGTCTTCAACCACAACCTGGAGACCGTCCCGCGCCTGTACAAGGCCGCGCGCCCGGGTTCGGACTTCGAGTGGTCGCTGGACCTGCTGCAGAACTTCAAGAAGCGCGTGCCCCACGTGCCGACCAAGTCCGGCCTGATGCTGGGCCTGGGCGAGACCGACGAGGAAGTCATCGAGGTCATGCAGCGCATGCGCGAGCACGAGATCGACATGCTGACCCTTGGCCAGTACCTGCAGCCCTCGCGCAACCACCTGCCGGTGCAGCGCTTCGTCCACCCGGATACCTTCGCCTGGTACGCCGAGGAAGGCGCCAAGATGGGCTTCAAGAACGTCGCCTCCGGTCCCCTGGTGCGTTCGTCCTACCACGCCGACCAGCAGGCGCACGGCACCAAGATCAACTGATCCTGGCGTCGTCATGAAAAAGGGCAGCCCAGTGGCTGCCCTTTTCTATTGCGGATTTGAACGCCTCACCGCTTCCAGCTCCCTCTCCCTTCGGAAGAGGGTTGGGGTAAGGGGGGAGCGCCGTTACCCGCGCAGCACGCCATCCACCAGCGCCTTGGCTTCTTCCTGGATACGCCCCAGGTGGGCTTCGCCCTCGAAGCTTTCGGCGTAGATCTTGTAGACGTCCTCGGTACCGGAGGGACGGGCGGCGAACCAGCCGTTCTCGGTGACCACCTTGAGGCCACCGATGGCGGCGCCGTTGCCGGGGGCCTCGGTGAGGATGGCGGTGATCGGCTGGCCGGCCAGCTCCTTGGCGGTGACCTGGGCGGCGGAGAGCTTGCTCAGCCGAGCCTTCTGCTCGCGGTCGGCGGCGGCGTCGATGCGCTGGTAGACCGGGGCGCCGAAGCGCTCGGTCAGGGCCTGGTAGCGCTCGCCCGGGTCCTTGCCGGTCACGGCGGTGATTTCCGCGGCCAAGAGGCCGAGGATGATGCCGTCCTTGTCGGTGGACCAGGCGCCACCGGCCTTGCGCAGGAAGGAAGCCCCGGCGGATTCCTCGCCACCGAAGCCCAGGCTGCCGTCCAGCAGGCCGTCGACGAACCACTTGAAGCCTACCGGCACTTCCACCACCTGGCGGCCGATGCCCTGGGCCACGCGGTCGATCATCGAGGAGGACACCAGGGTCTTGCCGATGCCGGCCTGCTGGCTCCACTGCGGACGGTGGGTAAAGAGGTATTCGATGGCCACCGCCAGGTAGTGGTTGGGATTGAGCAGGCCCACCGAGCGGGCGACGATGCCGTGGCGGTCATGGTCGGTGTCGCAGGCGAAGGACACGTCGAATCTGTCCTTGTTCTCGATCAGACCGGCCATGGCGTGGGGCGAGCTGCAGTCCATGCGGATCTTGCCGTCCCAGTCCAGGCGCATGAAGCGGAAGGTCTGGTCGACGCGGGTCGACAGCACCTCCAGCGGCAGGCCATAGCGCTCGGCGATGCGCGGCCAGTAGTGCACCCCGGCGCCGCCGAGGGGGTCGACGCCAAAGGTCAGGCCGGAGCCGCGGATGGCGTCCAGGTCGATGACCTGGCCCAGGCCGCTCACGTAGCTGTCGAGGAAATCGAATTTGTGGGTGGTGGCGGCCTTGAGCGCCTGGCGGTAGTCCATCCGCTTGATGCCGTCGAGACCGGCCACCAGCAGGGCATTGGCGCGGTCCTGAATCCATTTGGTGACGTTGGTATCGGCCGGGCCGCCATTGGTGGGGTTGTACTTGAAGCCACCGTCGGCCGGCGGATTGTGCGACGGGGTGATGACGATGCCGTCGGCCAGGCCCGAGCTGCGGCCGGCGTTGTATTCGAGGATGGCGTTGGACAGCGCCGGGGTGGGGGTATAGCCCGGTTCGCCATGGGTTTCGGCGCAGCCGGCGTCGATACGAACTTCCACGCCGTTGGCGGCGAGCACTTCCAGGGCGGAGATGAAGGCCGGTTCGGACAGCGCGTGGGTGTCCATGCCCATGAACAGCGGGCCGTCGACGCCCTGGGCCTTGCGGTATTCGCAGATGGCCTGGGTGATGGCGAGGATGTGCCACTCGTTGAAACTGCCCTTGAGCGAGGAACCGCGGTGCCCGGAGGTGCCGAAGGCGACCTGCTGACCCGGATCGCTGGGGTCGGGGCGATCGCTGTAGTAGCGCGCCACCAGGCGCGGCAGGTGGGTCAGGGTGTTCTCGTCGGGAAGGCGTCCTGCATTGGGAGCGAGCGTCATGAAAGCGTCCTGTATACGTCGGAAAGAGACAGCGGTCAGGCACAAGGCCGGGTCTGAATGGGCAGCGCGGCGCGACGACCATTAGATTACGCCCATAGACCGTGCTGCCTGTCGAAGGTGCAGCCTACACCGGCTGGACCTGACAGCGCTGTGACGGGTTCAGCCAAGATAGCCCAGGCGCAGCAGATAATGCAGGACGGCGTAGGCGCCCAACAGCAGCAATCCCCCAAAGAACAGACGGCGGAACAGGCGTTCAGCGAGACGCTGGCGCAGGCGCTGGCCCAGCGCCATGCCCAGGAGGGCTGGTAGCAGCAGCAGACTGGAAGCCCCCAGGCGCTCGACCGCCAGGGCGTCCTGCCACCAGAGGCCCATCAGCAGGGCCAGGGTGGCGACGGTGAAGGTCAGGCCCAGTGCCTCGATCAGCTGTTCCTTGTCCAGCGCCAGACTCTGCAGATAGGGCACTGCCGGCAGCACGAAGACCCCGGTCATGCCGGTGATCAGACCCGTGACGAAACCTACCAGCGGAGCGACCTTGCCCTCATGACGACCAGGCGCGGGCAGGCGCCAGCCTGTCCAGCCGACCAGGCCATAGGCGACCAGCACCGCGCCCAGCGCGGCGGCGAGTCCGGCGCCATCGCCCCCGGTCAGCAGCGGGATGCTGAGCAGGGTGCCGGGCACCAGGGCCAGTTGCAGCGGCAACAGACGCTTGAACGTCGGCCAGGGCGAGGGACCGGCGCAGAATTGCCAGACGTTGGTGAGCAGCGAGGGAATAAGCAGCAGGGCGGCGGCTTCGGCCGGCGTCATCAGCAGTGCCAGCAGACTCATGGCCACGGTGGGTAGGCCCAGGCCCAGCACGCCCTTGGTCAGCCCCGCGAGCACGAAGATCAGGATACAGAGCAGCAGGGTCATGGTCGTCTCCGCGGGTGGAGGGGTTACCATGGCGTCCAGGACCGCAGGTGAGAAGCCGGGATTGGCGAAGGCTGCCTACGGTCGGCACAGAGGCTCTGCGGCGATGCGCTACGACCTGCTCGACCTGCGTCTGTTTCTCCATGTCGTGGCGGCGCGCAGCATCACCCTGGGCGCCGAACGGAGTCACCTGGCGCTGCCTTCCGCCAGTGCCCGCATCAAGGCCCTGGAGGACAGCCTGGGTACGCCGCTGCTGATCCGCCACGCGCGTGGGGTACGCCCCACCCCGGCCGGCCTGACCCTGGAGCGCCATGCCCGGGCGATCCTGCAGCGACTGGAAGACATGGACCAAGACCTCGTGGGCGCAGGGGCGGACAGCCGCACGCGGGTACGGCTGCTGGCCAACGGCGCCGCGCTGATGGAGCACCTCGATGCGCCCCTGGCCGATTTCCTCCAGGCGCAGCCCCGGGTGGACGTGGACGTCGAAGAATTGCCCAGCCCGCGTATCGTGCTGGCGCTGCGTGAGGGGCGTGCCGACCTGGGGATCTTCGTTGCGGCGCCGGGACTGGAAGGGCTGCAGGTCCGGCCATTCCGGATGGATCCCCTGGTGCTGGTCACGGCGCCGGGTCGCCTGACGCTCGGGGACGGCGAGGCGGTCGACTTCGCCGATCTGCTCGAGCAGCCCTTTGTCGGCCTGTCCCGCGGCAATGCCTTGCAGCTACATGTGGAAGCCCAGGCGGCGCAATGGGGCCGGGAGCTGGCGATCCGTATCCGGGTGCCGAGTACGATCCAGGCCTGTGCCCTGGTCGCCCGTGGCCTGGGCGTGGCCATCCTGCCGGCCACGAGTCTGCTTCGCGCAGGGCCGGGCCTGGCGCTGGCTCGTCATCCGCTGAAGGACGCCTGGGCGCGTCGTGACCTGGTGGTGGGTTGCCGGGATTTCGCAGAGCTGGCGCCGGCGGCGACAGCGCTGCTGGAAGCGCTGGTGGGGGAGGTGGCGCACCCGGGCTGACGGCGGACGCCCCCTGCCGCGTATGGATAAGGGGCGTCGTCGGGTCCTAGCCGCGTAGTTTGTCCAGCAACTGATGGTTCGGATAGCCGTCGGCGGGCCAGCCCTGGGACTGCTGGTAGGCGCGGATGGCCTTGCGGGTGTTCGCGCCGATGATGCCGTCGGCACTACCCGGGTCGAGCCCCAGGGCGGCCAGGCGCTGTTGCAACTCCACACGCTCGCTGCGACTGAGCGGCAGGTCGTCGGTGGGCCAGCTGCCGGCGATCTGACCGGCGTCGCGATAGCGCTCCGAGAGCAGCGCCACGCCCAGGGCATAGGAGCTGGAGTTGTTGTACTTGAGGATGGTGCGGAAGTTGTTGAACACCAGGAAGGCCGGACCGCGATGACCGGCGGGCAGCAGCAGCGAGGCGCTGTCGCTCGGCTGGGCGGCCGGTTGCGGCAGGCCGAGGCCTTGGATGCCTAGGGCGTTCCACTCGGCCAGGCTCTTGCGCACGCCCATGTCGGCCAGGCTGTAGTCGAAATTGGCCGGTACCCGGACCTCGTAGCCCCAGGGCTTGCCGTCCTGCCAGCCGGAGGCCTTGAGGTAGTTGGCGGTGGAGGCCAGGGCATCGGCGGTGGAGCCCCAGATGTCACGGCGACCGTCGCCGTCGAAGTCCACCGCGTACTGGTCGTAGGTGGTGGGGATGAACTGGGTCTGGCCCATGGCGCCGGCCCAGGAGCCGATCATGCGGTCGGCGGTGACGTCGCCGTGCTGCAGGATGCCGAGGGCGGCGATGAGCTGGTCCTGGGCGAAGTCCGGGCGGCGACCTTCGTAGGCGAGGGTGGCCAGGGAGCGGATGACGCCCTTGTTGCCCATGTTGTTGCCGTAGTTGCTCTCCATGCCCCAGAAGGCCACCAGGCGCGCGGGCTCGATGCCATAGCGGGCCTCCAGGGAGGCCAGCAGCCCGGCCTGCTGGATCAGCAGGCTCTTGCCGTTGCGCACCCGCAGCGGCGATACGGCGGATTCCAGGTATTCCCAGACCGGCTTGGTGAATTCCGGCTGGCTGCGATCGGCGGCGATCACCGTTGGATCGGGTTGCACGCCGGCAAAGGCCTGGTCGAAGGTGGCGGCCGAGATGCCGCGGCCCAGGGCCAGGGTGCGAAAGCGACTGCGCCATTGCTCGAAGCTTTCATCCGGCTGCGGCATGGCCTCGGCCGCCGAGGCGGGGGCATTGGCCGCGGGCGCGGGTTTGGACGAGGAGGGTGAAGAGGGCGCCGCAGTGGGCGTCGTCTGAGTCTGGGCGCAGGCGGCCAGGGCGGCGGTCAGCAGGGTGACCAGGGTTCCGGCGAGGAGGCCGCCGGTCTTGAATCCGCGGGTTTTCCCGAATTGCATCTGTCTCCACCGGACGTCTAGGCAGGAAGACTCACCTTAGCACGGCCCGGGTGCTGGCGTCTGGACGCGGCTTTCAGGCGGCCAGAAAGACCGAAGCCTTCTCGTCTTGCAACGAGAAGGCTTCGCGGCGGTAGCTGCCTTTGCCCTTGGCGGGCTTTTCCTGTCGAGCGCGATAACGGGGATCGCTGACGAGGATCTTGGCCTTGTTGGGGCCGCGGCTGTATTTCTTGGCCATGATGCGTGCTCCGGGGGTTGGGGACTCCCCCTTGATGGGGGCGCGCCAGTCTATTGCAAGGGCCGGGCATTACAAGTGCCGGCGAGCGTCAGGACCTGGGCAGGGCCAGCCGCTTGCCGGCGAGCGTCAGCGCCAGGCTGGCGAGGGTCAGCCAGACCTCGCCGGGTGCCTGGCCCTTGATCTGTTCGTCGGCGACCTGGGCTTCGCGCAGCAGGGCTTCCAGGCGGCGCGCGCCCTGGCGCTGCAGGGCGCGACTGACCAGCGGGCGCCGCTTGTCCCACACCGGCGGCTTGACCTGGGTGAAGGCGCGTTCCAGCGGCGTACCGCTTTCCTGCAGATGGGCGAGGTTGGCCAGCAGCCGCAGTTCCCGGGCCAGGGCCCAGAGCACCACGGCGGCTTCCACGCCTTCGCCGCGCAGGCCTTCGAGGATGCGCAGGGCATGTTCCGCATCGCCGGCCAGGGCGGCGTCCAGCAGGCCGAAGACGTCGTAGCGGGCACTGTCGGCCACCGAGGCGCGCACGGTCTCGGCATCCACCTGAGAGCCTTCGATGAGCAGGCGGAGCTTTTCGATCTCCTGGGCCGCGGCCAGCAGATTGCCTTCCACCCGTTCGGCGATCAGGTCGACCGCCTCGGGGGTGGCGGCCAGTCCCAGGCGCGACAGGCGCTGGTTGATCCACTGCGGCAGCTGCGCCAGCTCCACCGGCCAGATCTGCACGAATTGCGCCTGCGGGTGCTCCAGCAGGGCCTTGGCCCACTTGGTCTTCTGGGCGGCGGCATCCAGGCGCGGCAGGCTGATCAGCAGCAGGGTGTCTTCGGCGGGGCGAGCCAGGTAGTCGAGCAGGGCGGCCGAGCCCTTGTCGCCCGGCTTGCCGGTGGGCAGGCGCAATTCGAGGATGCGCTTCTGGGCGAACAGCGAGAGGCTGGCGCCGGCCTCATAGAGGCGACCCCAGTCGAAACCGGCATCCACGTCGAAGACCTCGCGCTCGTCGAAGCCCTGGGCGCGGGCCGCGCCGCGAATGGCATCGCTGGCTTCCTGGCAGAGCAGCGGCTCGTCGCCGCTGACGGCATAGACGGCGGCCAGCGAGCCCTGGAGCTGCTTGCCGAGCTGGTTGGCGTTGAGTTTCATGCTGAACCGGAATGGCAAACCGGAGCCTTGCGGCTCCGGATGCGGCGCTTAGCGCGCGGGGGTGGGGATGTCGATCGGCGACTGCTGCGGCGGGGCGGACTCGCGGGCGCGGCGATCGGCTTCGGCCTTGGCGGCAGCGCGCGCATCGGCGTCGCGCTGCAGCTTCTCCAGGCGCTCCGGGGTCACGGCCTGCAGGCGGGCCGCCAGCTGTTGCACCAGCTCGCGACGCATCTCGCGGCGCAGTTGGTCCTTCTGCTGTTCGGAACCGACGATGTTGTTCTGGTCGGTCACGTAGTAGCGCTGGGTTTCCAGGTAGTCGCTGACCAGCACCGCCTGGTTCTTGCCGATGATGGTATAGGGCTGACGGGTGGTCAGCTCGACCTCGGCACTGCGGGCGCCGCTGGTGTAGCTGGCGGTGCGCTCGCTCTGGGCTTCGCCGCCCAGGTCCAGGGTGTAGGGCGCGCCCGAGGTGACCCGCACATGGGCATCGTCCAGCATGTCGCGGACGTCCTTGACGGTCTGACCATAGGCGTCGCGCGCCGTCAGGTTCAGCTCGGTGAGGCTCAGGCGGGTTTCGCCGGTGCCACGCAGCTGGAAGCCGCAGGCGGTCAGCAGGGTCGCCAGGCCGACTACCGCAAGGCCGGGGAGAATCCGTTTCTTCATCTGTTGTCTGCTCCGTTCGCGTGTCTTAGTTGGCGACGATGTTGACCAGTTTACCCGGGACCACGACGACCTTGCGGATGGTCAGACCCTCGGTGAAGCGTGCCACGTTCTCGTTGGCGCGGGCGGCGGCCTCGATGGCCTCGCGGCTGGCGTCGGCCGGTACTTCGATCTGGCCGCGCAGCTTGCCGTTCACCTGGATGACGATCTGCAGGCTGTCCTGCACCAGGGCGCTCTCGTCCACCTGCGGCCAGCGGGCGTCGATGACCGCGTCGCTGTGGCCCAGTTGCTGCCAGAGACCGTGGGCGATGTGCGGGGTGATGGGCGCCAGCAGCAGGGTGACGGCCTCCAGGCCCTCCTGCAGCAGACGGCGATCGGTGTCGCTGTCCTGGGCGGCCTTTTCCAGCACGTTCATCAGGGTCATGACCGCGGCGATGGCGGTGTTGAACTTGTGATGCTGACCGATATCCTGGCTGGCCTGGCGGATGGCCAGGTGGATGGCACGGCGGACGTCCTTCTGGGCGGGCGACAGCTCGCCGAGGGCGCCGGCACTCGGCAGGCCCTGGCTCACATGGGCCTGGGCCAGACGCCAGACGCGGCGCAGGAAGCGGCTCGCGCCCTCGACGCCGGAGTCGGACCATTCCAGGCTCATGTCCGGCGGCGAGGCGAACATCATGAACAGGCGGCAGGTGTCGGCGCCGTACTGGTCGATCATCGCCTGGGGATCGACGCCGTTGTTCTTCGACTTGGACATCTTCTCGACGCCGCCGATTTCCACCGGCTGGCCGTCGCTCTTCAGGCGCGCCCCGATCACCTTGGCCTTGGCGTCGCGTTCCACCTCGACATCGGCCGGGTTGAACCAGTCCTTGCTGCCGTTGGGATTGGTGCGGTAGTAGGTCTCGGCCACCACCATGCCCTGGGTCAGCAGATTCTCGAAGGGCTCGTCGGAATCGATCAGGCCCTGGTCGCGCATCAGCTTGTGGAAGAAGCGCGAGTAGAGCAGGTGCAGGATGGCGTGCTCGATGCCGCCGATGTACTGGTCGACCGGCAACCAGTAGTTGGCTTCTTCCTTGTCCAGCATGCCGCCGGTGAAGTTCGGCGAGGCATAGCGGGCGAAGTACCAGGAGCTTTCGACGAAGGTGTCCATGGTGTCGGTTTCGCGACGGGCCGGCTGGCCGTTGCGCGGATCGACGGTCTCGTAGAATTCCGGCATGCGCGCCAGCGGCGAGCCGGCGCCGTCCGGCACCACGTCCTCAGGCAGCACCACCGGCAGCAGGTCGGCCGGCACCGGGATGTCGACGCCGTCGTCACCGTGGATGATGGGGATCGGGCAGCCCCAGTAGCGCTGGCGGCTGATGCCCCAGTCGCGCAGGCGGAACTGGGTGCGCGGCTGGCCCAGGCCCTTGGCCTGCAGATCGGCGCCGATGGCGTCGAAGGCGGCGTCGTAGGCGAGGTTGTCGTAGGCACCGGAATTGATCAGGAAGCCTTCCTTGCTGCCGTACCAGTCCTTCCACTGCACCGGGTCGAACTGGTAGCGCTCGTATTCCTCGGGGCTGTAGTCGTCCGGATTGGCCAGCACCTGGGTGGCCTCGGCGGTATCCACCACCTGGACGATGGGCAGCTGGTACTTGTTGGCGAATTCGAAGTCACGCTCGTCGTGACCGGGCACGGCCATGACCGCGCCGTCGCCGTAGTGCATCAGCACATAGTTGGCGACCCATACCGGCAGGCGGGCGTCGGTCAGCGGATGGCGGACGAACAGGCCGGTGTCCAGGCCCTTCTTCTCCTGGGTGGCGATGTCGGCTTCGGCGACGCCGCCGCGCTTGCACTCGTCGATGAAGGCCTGCAGCTCGGCATTGCCCTGGGCGGCCTGGGTAGCCAGCGGGTGTTCGGCGGCCACGGCGACATAGGTGGCGCCGAGCAGGGTGTCGGGACGGGTGGTGAAGACCTTCAGGGTGCCTTCGGCGCCGATGCTGTCCTGGTCATAGGGGAATTGCACCTCCATGCCGCGGGACTTGCCGATCCAGTTGCGCTGCATGGTCTTGACCTGCTCGGGCCAGCCGGGCAGGCCGTCGAGGGAGGTCAGCAATTCTTCCGCATAGTCGGTGATGCGGAAGTAATACATGGGGATCTCGCGCTTCTCGATCAGCGCACCGCTGCGCCAGCCGCGGCCGTCGATGACCTGCTCGTTGGCCAGGACGGTCTGGTCCACCGGGTCCCAGTTCACCGTGCCGTTCTTGCGGTAGATGATGCCCTTCTCGAACAGCTGGGTGAACAGCCACTGCTCCCAGCGATAGTAGTCGGGCTTGCAGGTGGTGACCTCGCGGGACCAGTCGATCGCCAGACCCAGGCTCTGCAGCTGGGACTTCATGTAGGCGATGTTCTCGTAGGTCCACTTGGCGGGGGCCACGCCGTTCTTCATGGCGGCGTTTTCCGCGGGCATGCCGAAGGCGTCCCAGCCCATGGGCTGCAGGACGTTCTTGCCCAGCATCCGCTGGTAGCGGGCGATGACGTCGCCGATGGTGTAGTTGCGCACGTGCCCCATGTGCAGCTTGCCGCTGGGGTAGGGGAACATCGACAGGCAGTAGAACTTCTCCTGGCCCGGGCGCATAACGGCCTTGAAGGACAGATTCTGGTCCCAGAAGGACTGGGCGGCGGCTTCTATTTCGCGGGGCTGATAGTGTTCGTGCATGGGCGTGTCGAGGGCTGCAGAGGCGTTTGATCGAGCCGCCAAGCATACATGACCCCCCGAGCGCGGGGAAATGTCCCGGTCCGCCGCTTGTTTCGCACTCCGGGGGAGGCAGGGTTGGAAGGGCCGTACTAGGCTGTTCAAACGTCCGTTCAATTACTCGGGAGGATGATCGCCATCATGGGAAAGTTTCGACGCGAGTCCGAAAAGCTGCCCGTCGACGTGCGCCTGCAACGGCGCCTGGCGCTGGCGCTGGATGAGGCGGCTACCCAGGAGCGCCTCTATGACAAGGCCGATGGGGAAGTCGAGGTGCAGGGCCTGAGTCCGGCCGAATACGCCCTGGTCAAGCGCTGGCTGGCGCGCCATCAGGCGACCGACGCCGCCATGGCCTGCTGCCTGGGCTGTGGCCGGGTCCAGCCGGCGGGTGCCTTCTGCCCGCGGTGTCAGGGCCGACGACTGCTGGTCGAGAGTCCTTCTGCCCCGGTCGGCGCTCCCCTACACTAGGCGCCGCCGCGACCCGGAGGTCGCCCCCGACCGGAGGGACCATGGGTCTGCGCTATTTCTTCAAGCAACTGCTGCTGCCACCGGGCGGCCTGCTGCTGCTCCTGTTGCTGGGCTGGTGGCTGCGTCGTCGCTATCCGCGCCTGGGGCTGGTCTGCTTCCTGGGCGGTCTGCTGGGGCTCTGGGCCAGCACCCTGCCGGTCGTGGTGGAGACCGGCGGGCGCCTGCTGGAACGCGATGCCGCGCTGCCCGAGGCGCGCTGGGCGACGCTGGCGCAGCAGGCCGATGCGATCGTGGTGCTGGGCGCCGGTCGCGAGGTGGACGATCCGGGCTGGGCGGGCGATGCCGCCAGTCACCTGGCGGTGGAACGGCTGCGCTATGCGGCGCGACTGGCCAAGGCCAGCGGCCTGCCGGTGCTGATCACCGGCGGCTCGCCCCATGACCGCCCGCTGAGCGAGGCGGCGCTGATGACCGAGGTGATGGAACGCGACCTGGGGGTGCCGGTGCGCTGGCAGGAGGGGGCCAGCCGCACCACCTGGGAAAACGCCACCCTGAGTGCGCCGCTGCTGCGCGAGGCCGGGGTGAAGCGGGTGGTGCTGGTGACCCAGGCCTATCACATGGCCCGTTCGCGCTGGTGTTTCGAGCGGCAGGGCTTCGCGGTGGTGGCCGCGCCCATGGGCTTCATCGGCGTCGCCAATGCCCGGCCCTTCGGTGGCTGGCTACCGGAAGCCAAGGCGGTCGAGCAGACCGCCCAGTTGCTCAACGAAGCCGCCGGGCTATTGCTCTATCCGCTCGCCTATCGCTGAGAGCTGTTCAAAGTCTGCTGCGCGTCGGCCAAACGGCGTTGAAAATGGCTTCGAAATGCTCATTTACGTTTGTAAATTCCGCTTCCTCAGCCATTTTCGCCTTGTTTGACTCTAGCTCGCTAGACTTTGAACTAGCTCTGGGTGACTACCAGCGGCGCCTCTTCCGGACGATCCTGCCGACGCAGCGCCAGGCCCCACAGCAGCACCAGGGCGGAAAAGATCGCCAGCGGCCAGAGGCGGTAGTGCAGATAGGGCGTCAGGCCGTCCATGGGCACCACGGTGCCCTGCAGCACGCCGACCTCGAAGGCCGGGATCTGCCGGCTGATGCGACCGAAGGGATCGACCAGGGCGGTGATGCCGTCGTTGGTGACCCGCACCAGCCAGCGCCCGCTTTCCAGGGCGCGCATCTGCGCCATCTGCAGGTGCTGCTGCGGACCGATGGACTTGCCGAACCAGGTGTCGTTGCTGATGGTGAGCAGCAGCTGACTCTGGGCCGCCATGCTGGCGACGAATTCCGGATAGACCACCTCGTAGCAGATGTAGGGCGCCACCCGATAGCCCTTCACCAGCAGCGGCTCCTGCTGCTCGGGACCGCGGACGAAGTCGGACATGGGCAGGTCGAAGAAGCCGATCAGGCCGCGCAGATAGTCCTGCAGCGGCACGTATTCGCCAAAGGGCACCAGCTTCTGCTTGTAGTAGGTGCCCGAGCCGTTGCCGACCGCGGTGATGCTGTTGAAGTAGCGCGAATCGCCGTCGGCGTCGCGTTCCCGCGCGGGCAGGCCGGTCACCAGGGCGCCGCCATGGGCCGCCACCTGGGCGCCTTCGGCGGCGAGGAAGTCACTGACGTATTCGCGCAGCACGGGAATGGCGTTTTCCGGCCAGACCACCAGGTCGGCATCGGTCTGCTCGGCGGTGCGGTCGCGATACAGCGCCAGGGTGGCGCGGGCGTGGTCGGGATTCCACTTGAGTTCCTGGGCGATGTTGCCCTGGACCCCGGCGACCTTGAGCGGCGCGCCGGCGGGTTGCGTCCAGACCTGGCCCTTGAAGACATCGCCGGCCACCCAGGGCAGGGCCATCAGCACCAGGCCAGCAACCAGGGCGAGCGGCCGCATGATCAGGCGCGGGGCGTTGACCAGCAGCGCCGCGGTAAAGGCCAGCGCGGCGGAGATCAGCCAGACGCCACCCAGCGGCGCCAGGCCCTGCAGGGGGCCGTTGAGCTGGCTGTAGCCGAGCAGCAGCCAGGGAAAGCCGGTCAGTGCCCAGCTGCGGAACAGTTCCAGGGCGAACCAGAGGCCGGCGAAGGTGAGGGCGTCGCCCAGCGGGGCCTGGTTGCGTCTCAGGCACAGCGCCCAGAGCGCGGCGGGTAGGGCGAAGAACAGGGCGATGCCGGCGCAGAAGCCCACGGTGAGAAACAGCGCCAGGGGTACCGGCGCGGCGCCGTAGGTGTGGATGCTGACGTAGATCCAGCTGGTGCCGGCGAGAAAGGCGCCGAAGCCATAGCACCAGCCGCGCAAGAGGGCGCGCCAGGCACCGAGGCCCTTGAGGCCCAGGTAGAACAGGCCCGCGGACAGCAGCGCCAGCGGCCAGATGTTGAAGGGGGCCAGCGCCAGGGGCGTGAGGGCACCGGCGAAGAGCGCCAGAAGGTTGCCCTTCCAGCCGGGTTGAGAGATCCAGCGCATCGAAAATCCTTGGTCCGATCGAGGCTGCGCAAGCTTACTCGTCAGCGCGGAGGAGTGCCAAAGGCGTGTGCGGGAGAGTGAGCTGGGTCATAGCTGGCTAGGGGAGGGCGAGGGTAGAGCTGATCGCGGCCATGGGCCGCTCCTACAGAAGCCGGATACCCCGTAGGAGCGGCCCATGGCCGCGATTGATAGACAGAGCGCTTGGCCCTCACCCCAGCCCTCTCCCGGAGGGAGAGGGGGTAAAGGCCCTAGCGGTTGACCGGGGTGACTCGCAGCAGGTGGATGCGGCGGCCGTCGGCGTTGAGCACGCGGAAGCGGAAGTCGTCGATCACCGTTTCTTCGTTGCGCTTGGGCAGGTGGCCCAGGCGATTCATCACCAGGCCGCCCGCGGTATCGGCCTCGGGGTCGGCGAAACGGGTGTCGAGGGTTTCGTTGAGGGTCTCGATGGGGGTGAGTGCCTTGACCACGAAGTCGCCATTGGGCAACGACTTGATAAAGCTCTCTTCCTCCACGTCGTGTTCGTCCTCAATCTCACCGACGATCTGCTCCAGCACGTCCTCGATGGTCACCAGGCCGGCCACGCCGCCGTATTCGTCCACCACGATGGCCATGTGGCTGTGGGTCGAACGGAATTCCCGCAGCAGCACATTGAGGCGCTTGGATTCGGGGACGAAGGTGGCCGGACGCAGCACCGCCCTGAGGTCGAAGGTCCGCTCCTGGTCCAGTAGCAGCGGCAACAGGTCCTTGGCCAGCAGCAGGCCGAGGACGTCGTCGGGGCCGTCGCCGATCACCGGATAGCGGGAGTGGGCGGCCTCGATCACTGCCGGCAGGAATTCCGCCGGGGTCTGGTGGGCTCGGATGCTGATGATCTGCGAGCGCGGCACCATGATGTCGCGCACCTGCAGGTCGGCCACCGAGATGGCGCCCTCGACGATGGACAGCGCCTCGCTGTCGAGCACCTTGTTCTCGTGGGCTTCGCGCAGCAGTTCCAGCAGTTCCTGGCGGCTCTTGGGTTCATGGGCAAAGGCCTGGACGATGCGTTCCAGCCAGGAACGATGCCCAGTGCCTGATCGATCTTCGTTCATGTGTGTGTCATTCACCGTAGGGATCGGGGTAGCCCAGTTCTGCGAGCAATTGGCGTTCCAGTTCTTCCATCTCCTCGGCTTCGTCATCTTCCAGATGATCGTAGCCGAGCAGGTGCAGACAGCCGTGGATGACCAGGTGCGCCCAGTGCGCGGCGGCAGGCTTGCCTTGCTCGGCGGCCTCGCGGGCCACCACGGGGGCGCAGATCACCAGATCGCCGAGCAGGGGGATATCGAGAAATTCGTCCGGCACGTCGGCCGGGAAGGACAGCACGTTGGTGGCGTAGTCCTTGTGCCGCCAGGTGCGGTTCAGCTCGCGGCCTTCGTCTTCGTCCACCAGGCGGATGGTGAGTTCCGAATCACCCTGGCGGGCGCGCAGGGCCAGTTCGCACCAGCGGCGTAAGTCCGGCTCCTCGGGGAGGTCGGCCGCCTCGCTGGCGACCTGGACGTCCAATTCAATCGCCATGGCGATCTTCTCCGTTGCCACGCGGCTGGGCCTGCAGCGCCTCGAAGCGATCGTAGGCCTCGACGATGCGCTGCACCAGCGGGTGGCGCACCACGTCCTTGGACTCGAAGTGGGTGAAGCCGATGCCGGGTACGTCGCGCAGCACTTCGATGACGTGCTTGAGGCCCGACTTGGTGCCGCGCGGCAGGTCGACCTGGGTGACGTCACCGGTGATCACGGCGGTGGAGCCGAAACCGATACGGGTGAGGAACATCTTCATCTGCTCGAGGGTGGTGTTCTGACTTTCGTCGAGAATGATGAAGCTATTGTTGAGGGTGCGGCCACGCATATAGGCCAGCGGCGCGACCTCGATGACCTGGCGCTCGATGAGCTTGGCCACCTGCTCGAAGCCGAGCATCTCGTAGAGGGCGTCGTACAGCGGGCGCAGGTAGGGATCGATCTTCTGCGCCAGGTCGCCGGGCAGGAAACCGAGCTTCTCGCCGGCTTCCACCGCCGGACGCACCAGTAGGATACGGCGGATCTGCTCGCGCTCCAGGGCGTCCACGGCGCAGGCCACGGCGAGGTAGGTCTTGCCGGTACCGGCCGGGCCTATGCCGAAGTTGATGTCGTGGTCGAGGATCGATTTGACGTAGCGCTGCTGGTTGGCACCACGCGGCCGGATCATGCCCTTCTTGGTGCGCAGGGCCACGCTGGTATCGCCGCCACGGTGCTCTTGCTGCAGGGCTTCCAGGCCGGATTCCTGCAGATAGAGGTGCACCAGTTCCGGGGCCACGCCCGTACCGCTGGCGGTCTCGCGATAGAGGCGCTGCAGGAGGTTCTGGGCGGCGCGAGTGCGCTCGGGGTCGCCGACCAGTTCGAACTGGTTGCCGCGGTTGCGGATCTCGATGCCGAGACGGCCTTCGATCTGACGCAGATTTTCATCGAGCTGGCCGCACAGGTTGGCGAAACGGTCGGCATCGAAGGGTTCGAGGGTGAAGTGCTGGAGCGTCTGGGGGGTATTCAAGGTGAGCTAGGGGACCCTTTGGATGGCTTTACGAAAACTTGACGTTGCTTGACTGGAGAGTAACTCGCGTCGCGCCCTTGGCAAAGGGCGCGTGCGACCATCCATCAGGCCAGCGCGACGGCGACCGGCGGGCGGGCACCGTTGGCGACGGGGCTCAGCAGGGTGCCGCGGAGGGAATGCGGCAGGGCTTCGTCGATGTGTACCTGGACGAACTGGCCGATCAGGCTGGCGTCGCTGCAACGGAAGTTGACGATGCGGTTGTTCTCGGTGCGGCCCTGCAGCATGCCTGGGTCGCGCTTGGAGAAGTCGCTGACCAGGATGGTCTGGACGCTGCCGGCCATGCGCCGGCTGATCTCGAAGCCCTGCTGGTGGATGCGCGTCTGCAGGATCTGCAGGCGCTGCTTCTTGATCTCGTCGGGGGTGTCGTCGACCAGGTCCGCCGCCGGGGTGCCGGGACGGGCGCTGTAGATGAAGGAGAAGGAGAAGTCGAAACCGACGTCCTCGATCAGCTTCATGGTCTGCTCGAAGTCCTTCTCGGTCTCGCCGGGGAAGCCGACGATGAAGTCCGAGCTGATGCAGATGTCGGGCACCGCGGCCTTGAGCTTGCGGATGCGCGACTTGTATTCCAGCGCCGTGTGGTTGCGCTTCATGGCGGCCAGGATGCGATCCGAGCCGGCCTGCACCGGCAGGTGGACGAATTTCACCAGCTCCGGGATCTCGGCGTGGGCCTGGATCAGGGCGTCGGAGAATTCCAGCGGGTGCGAGGTGGTGTAGCGGATGCGGTCGATGCCATCCACCGCTGCCACCACATAGAGCAGCTCGGCGAAGTCGGCGATGCGGCCGTCGCCGGTGGCGCCGCGATAGCCGTTGACGTTCTGGCCCAGCAGGGTCACCTCACGCACGCCGTGCTCGGCGAGGTGGATGATCTCGGCGAGGACGTCATCCAGTGGCCGGCTGACTTCCTCGCCACGGGTGTAGGGCACCACGCAGAAGGTGCAGTACTTGCTGCAGCCTTCCATGATGGAGACGAAGGCACTGGGACCGTCGATGCGCGGCTCGGGCAGACGGTCGAACTTCTCGATCTCGGGGAAGGAAATGTCCACCTGGGGCGCCCGGGTAGTGCGCGCGGCGTCGATCATCTCCGGCAGGCGATGCAGGGTCTGGGGACCGAAGACCACGTCGACATAGGGTGCGCGGTCACGGATGGCGGCGCCTTCCTGGCTGGCCACGCAGCCGCCGACGCCGATCACCAGGTCGGGCTTCTCCAGCTTGAGTTCGCGCCAGCGCCCGAGCTGGGAGAACACCTTTTCCTGCGCCTTCTCGCGGATCGAGCAGGTGTTGAGCAGGATGACATCGGCCTCGGCCGGATTCTGGGTGACTTCCAGGGGCTCGCGCTCGCCGAGCAGGTCGACCATGCGCGACGAATCGTATTCGTTCATCTGGCAGCCATGGGTTTCGATATAGAGCTTCTTGGACATGCGCGGCAGGGAGTCGGTGGCGAGTGGACCGCGCATTATAATGATGGCCTTCCGGACGGGGAAGAGCCGCCCGGAAGGCGGTCGGTCTAGGCCTGGGCAGCGCCCTCCGGCAACCGGGCGATGACCTTGATCTCGAAGCGAAAGCCGGCCAGCCAGGTGGCGCCGACCGCAGTCACCGTGGGGTAGGGCGCCGTGCCCCAGTGCTCCAACAGCACCGGCCAGATGCGTTCGAAGCTGGCTTCGGCATCGACCATGAACAGGGTGACGTCCACCACGTCGGCGAAGGAAGCGCCGGCCGCGTTGAGGACGGCGTCGAGATTGGCGAAGGCCAGGCGGACCTGATCTTCCAGCTCCGGCTCGGGCGAGCCATCGGCGCGGCTGCCGACCTGCCCGGACACGAAGAGAAAGCCGTTGGAACGGATGGCCGGCGAATAGCGGTGCTGTTCGTAGAGGGCGTGGCGCTGGGCGGGAAAGACGACGTCGCGGGTCATGGTGGGGCTCCGGTAGGGATGGATGGGGCCACCTTAGGCGTCGCCCGCCAGGGGATAAACCCGGCCT
Source organism: Pseudomonas sp. PGPPP4 (assembly GCF_002256045.1). Classification (NCBI taxonomy): domain Bacteria; kingdom Pseudomonadati; phylum Pseudomonadota; class Gammaproteobacteria; order Pseudomonadales; family Pseudomonadaceae; genus Pseudomonas; species Pseudomonas sp. PGPPP4. Next base: position 338,498 of record NZ_NKID01000004.1, on the reverse strand, counting down.
GGCGGTCAGCATTGTTTGTACAATCCAAACAATCTCCTGGTGAGGAATCGGCATGGATCTGTTCGCCGCGATGCAGACCTTCGTGCGGGTGGTGGAAGCGGGCAGCTTCACCCGCGCGGCCGAGACCCTCGGCAGCAGCCGCACCCGCGTCACCCAGCAGGTGCAGCAGCTGGAAGCGCACCTGCAGGTGCGCCTGCTCAATCGCACCACCCGGCAGGTGCAGGTCACCGCCGACGGCGCCGCCTACTACGACCGCTGCCTGGGCGTGCTGGCGGCGGTGGACGATGCCGAGACGGGGCTGTCGGTGGCCACCCGCACGCCCCGTGGCCGCCTGCGGGCAGACGTGCCCAGTCCGTTGGCGCGGCTGATCCTGATCCCGGCCCTGCCGGACTTCTTCCAGCGCTATCCGGACATCCAGCTCGAACTGGGCGTCAGCGATCGCCAGGTGGATCTGATCGGCGACAACGTCGATTGCGTGATCCGCGGCGGGCGCATCCGCGAGCAGTATCTGGTGGCCCGACCGCTCGGGGCGCTGCAACTGGGGTGCTATGCCGCGCCGGCCTATCTCGCCGCCCAGGGTGTGCCGCTTCATCCCGCCGAACTGGCCGAGGCGCCGCACCGGGTGGTGCGGTTCCTCTGGGGGGCGGGCAAGGGCTTTCCCTATGCCCTGCGGCGCGGGGACGAGCGCCTGGAGTTGCAGAGCCGGCACCGTCTGGAGGTGGACGACGGCAATGCCTGCCTGGCGGCGGGGCAGGCCGGGCTCGGCGTGGTCTGCCTGCCGCACTATCTGGCGGCGGAGCCGGTCGCCCGTGGCGAACTGGTCAGGCTGTTCGCGGACTGGCGGGTGACCCCCATGCCGCTGTATCTGGCCTTCGCGCCCAACCGTCACGTCAGCGCCAAGTTGCGGGTCTTCATCGACTGGGTGACGGCCCTGGTGGCCGAGCGGGCCTGGCTGGAAACCCCGGGCGAGCCCTGACGGCAGCCGGGGACGACATGCTATGCTCGCCGCCCCCTTTTTTCTCGGCGAACCCCGCGTCCACCATGAGCTCATCCCCCAGCAAGCCGGCCATCTACAAGGTCATCTTCGTCAACCAGGGTCAGGTCTTCGAGATCTACGCCAAGCAGATATTCCAGAGCGATCTCTGGGGCTTCCTGGAGATCGAGGAGCTGGTGTTCGGCGAACGCACCCAGGTGGTGGTGGATCCGAGCGAGGAAAAGCTCAAGGCGCAATTCGAAGGCGTGGTGCGCAGCTTCGTGCCCATGCACTCGATCATCCGCATCGACGAGGTGGAGCGCCTGGGCCAGCCCAAGATCAGCGAAGCCAAGGGCGGCACCAATGTCATGCCGTTTCCCATGCCCATGCCCGACAAGCCCTGACCGGGCTCGCAGTCAGTTCTGCGGCGGCTGGAAGGGATTGAGGTTGCCCGCGGTCTGCATGTCCTGCAGATAGTCGCGGAAGATCTGCCCCAGCACCTGGGTGGCCATCTCCAGCTCGTCCCGGCGCATCTGGGCGCTGACCAGGTCGGCGGTGTCCATGGCTTCGTCGTTGCCATTGATGGCGGCCATCTTCAGCACGATGTAGGCCTGGATATTGTTGGGCGGTACGCCCTCGCCACGAAAGAACATGTTGCCGAGGCGATTCTGCGCATCGGCATTGCCCTTGAGCGAGGCCTGCTCGAACCACTGACGCGCCTGGTTCAGGTCCTTGGGCGTCTGCTTGCCTTCGTAGTAGAAGTCACCGAGTTCGTACTGCGCCTGGGAGTCACCGTCGTGGGCGATCTGCTGGCAGCGGGCGATCGCCTGCGCCAGGGCTTCGTTGGCCAGATTCAGGTTGCAACGGCTGGTGCTGGGGACGAGCAGCGAATTGCCTCCGGCCAGGGCGACCAGGGGCATCAGGATTAGGGCTGCGCACAGGGTACGACCAGCGCGGTGCATGAAGCGCCTCCACAAGCGAGGCAGGTTCGGAGAACCCGGTCGGCGAAACGCGCCGACATCTCATTATGGGTCAAGCCGACGCACGCTTTCAAAACCTTTACGCGCAACGGCGGAACTTTTTTACCTGTGACGCCGGCCACTCAACTAGGTGTGAGGCCGGCGTGGCAGAGAGGTTCCGCAAGCGAGACGAATGACACCTAGTCCTTGAAGGTGGCGAAGGCGCGCTCGGCAGCATCCAGGGTGATGCGCAATTCCTCGTCGCCATGGGCGATGGAGGTGAAGCCGGCCTCGAAGGCGCTGGGTGCCAGGTAGACGCCACCGTCCAGCATCAGGTGGAAGAAGCGCTTGAATCTCTCGCTGTCGCTGGCCATGACATCGCTGAAGGTGACGATGTCTTCGGCGCCGCTGAAGTAGAGCCCGAACATGCCGCCCGCCTGGGTGGTGACGAAGGGCACGCCGGCGGCATCGGCGCGGTCCTGCAGGCCCTGCAGCATCCGCGTGGTGTAGTCGGTGAGCTCGGCATGGAAGCCGGGACGGCGGATCAGTTGCAGGGTGGTGAGGCCGGCGGCCATGGCCAGCGGATTGCCCGACAGGGTGCCCGCCTGGTAGACCGGGCCGAGCGGGGCGATCTTTTCCATGATCTCGCGCTTGCCACCAAAGCAGCCCACCGGCATGCCGCCGCCGACGATCTTGCCGAAGGTGGTAAGGTCGGGGCGGATGCCGTAGTGCGCCTGGGCGCCACCCAGGGCGACGCGGAAGCCGGTCATGACCTCATCGAAGATCAGCACCACGCCGTACTGGTCGCAGAGGCGGCGCAGTCCTTCCAGAAAGCCCGGTGCGGGCGGTACGCAATTCATGTTGCCGGCCACCGGCTCGACGATGATGCAGGCGATCTGGTCGCCGACCTTGGCCAGGGTTTCTGCCACTTCGCCCAGGTCGTTATAGGCCAGGGTCAGGGTGTGCTGGGCGAAGGCCGCCGGCACGCCAGGCGAGCTGGGCACGCCCAGGGTCAGGGCGCCGGAGCCGGCCTTGACCAGCAGGCTGTCGGAGTGGCCGTGGTAGCAGCCCTCGAACTTGATGATGGTGTCGCGCCCGGTGTAGCCGCGCGCCAGGCGGATGGCGCTCATGGTGGCTTCGGTGCCGGAGCTGACCATGCGCACCATTTCCATGGACGGCACGAGCTCGCAGATGAGGTCGGCCATGGTGGTTTCCAGGGCGGTCGGCGCGCCATAGGAGAGGCCGTGTTCCAGCTGGCGGCGCACGGCGTCGAGCACGTCCGGATGGCTGTGGCCGAGGATCATCGGACCCCAGGAGCCGACGTAGTCGACATAGCGCTTGTCATCCTCGTCGACGATGTAGGCGCCCTGGGCGTGCTTGAAGAACAGCGGCGTGCCGCCGACGCTCTTGAAGGCGCGGACCGGCGAGTTGACGCCGCCGGGGATGTGGCGCTGGGCCTGGTCGAAGAGTTGCGCGGAGCGGGACATAGGGGTCTCCTTGAATGGGATCAGGCCGCGAACAGCTGGGCGAAGGCGCGCGCACGGCGCTCCACCTCGCCCGCGCTGGCGGCGGAAAACAGGCTGTGGACGACGGCGAGCAGATCGACGCCGTGGTCGAGCAGAAGCGGGGCGTTGTCCAGGGTGACACCGCCGATGGCGCACAGTGGCAGGGCGAAACGGCTGCGTGCCTGGCCGAGCAGGTCGAGGGGCGCCGGTGGGGCATCGGGTTTGGTACTGGAGGCGAAGAAGCGACCGAAGGCCAGGTAACTGGCGCCGGCCTGGGCGGCGGCTTCGGCCAACTCCAGGCTGGCGTGGCAGGTACCGCCGAGGACAGCATCCGCGCCCAGCTCGGCACGGGCGCTGGCCAGGGAACCGTCTTCCTGGCCCAGGTGCAGGCCGACGCCCAGGGCGCGGGCCAGGGCCAGGTCGTCATTGATGATCAGAGTAGCGCCGTGCTGCCGGCAGAGGTCGGCCAGGGCGGCGGCTTCGTCGTGGCGACGATTGGCGTCCCCTGACTTGTCGCGGTACTGCACCAGGCGGGCACCGCCCTGTAGGGCGGCTTCGACGTAGGGCAGCAGGCGACCGTCGGCGAGCAAGGCGCTGTCGGTGATGGCGTAGAGCCCATGCAGATCGCTCATGAGCAGAAGTCCAGCGGCAGGCGGCGCGGCACGTACTGACCACGGCCGGGGCGTTCGGCGTCCCTCAGGGTACGCCAGGTGTAGTCCAGGGCGCTGCGCACCGCGCTGGGCAGGGCTTCGCCTAGAGCCAGGCGCCCGGCCAGGGTACTGGCCAGGGTGCAGCCGGAGCCATGGTAGCTGCCAGGCAGGCGCTGGCAGACGTGGGTCTCGCAGCCACCGGCACGGTCATAGAGGCGGTTGTGCACCTCGTGTTCCTCGCCATGGCCGCCGGTGATCAGCAGGTGGGCGCAGAAGGGCAGCAGGCGCTCGGCGCACTGCTCCGGGGTGCCTTCGGGCAACTCGGCGAGGATGCGTGCCTCGGGCAGGTTGGGGGTGGCGATGGTGGCGCGCGGCAGCAGCCGTTCGCGGATGGCATAGCCGACCTCGTCCTTGCCCAGGGCGCCGCCGCCACCGGCGCGCAGCACCGGATCGCAGACCAGGGGTACGCCGGGCAGGGATTCCATGATCTCCAGCACCGTCTCGACCATCTCCACCGAACCGAGCATGCCCAGCTTGACCGCCGCCACCGGCAGGTCGGCGATGATCGCCCGGGCCTGGGCCAGCACCCACTCGCGATCCAGCACCCGGAAGTCGCGCACGTCGACGGTGTCCTGCACGGTCAGGGCAGTGACCGCCGGGGCGGCATGGCAACCCTGGGCGAGCAGGGCTTCGATGTCGGCCTGCAGGCCGGCACCGCCACTCGGATCGTGGCCGGACAGGCAGAGGACGACGGGACGTTGGGGTTCGAGGGTCATGGACGTCAGCCTAGCAAAGGAAAAAGGGGCGCAGCGGCCGGGCGCCGCAGGGAGTGGCACCCTACAACGACCTTGCGCCCCGCGCCACCCGTTGACATGGGACCCGGATCGGGACGAAGGAACTCCGCTGCCGGTTGGGTAGCCGATATACTGCACCTTTGCTCGGGTAAGGCGGTTCTATGGCGTTGTGGCGGTTGTTGCGTGATTTCTTCCTGCGCCAACGGCGTGCCTACGGGACTGCCATCCTCTGCCTGCTGGGCGTCGGTCTGCTCAACCTGACCCTGCCCTGGTGGATCGGCAAGGCCATCGACGCCCTGCGCGCCGGCGAGCTGGATCAGACCGGGCTGCTCTGGCGCGTCGCCCTGATCGTGGCGGTCGGCTGTGGCCTCTATGTGCTCCGCTATCAGTGGCGGGTGCGGCTGTTCGGCACCTCCTACCAGGTGGGGGTGGAATTGCGCGACGCCTTCTTCGCCAAGCTGGCGCGGCTGGACCCCGGGTTCTTCCAGTCCAGTCGCACCGGTGACCTGCTGGCCCGCGCGACCCAGGACATCGACGCCGTGGAGACCGCCGCCGGCGAAGGGGTGCTGGCCAGTTTCGACGGCATGCTGACCCTGCTGCTGGTGCTGCTGGCCATGTTCATCGGCATCGACGCGCCCCTGGCCGCCCTGGCGCTGTTGCCCTTTCCCTTCATGGCCTGGGGCTTCTATCGCGTGGCGCGGCGGGTGCAGCAGCGCTTCGGCCTAGCGCTGGCCGGCTTTTCCGCCCTCAACGATCGCACCCAGGAAGCCCTGAGCGGCCTGCGCATGCTGCGCCAGCACGCCCTGATCGAAGCCGAGCTGGACGACTTCGATGCCCGCGCCCGCAGCGTGGCCAAGGCCGACTACCAGGTGCAGCGCACCGAAGCCCGCTACGAGCCGATCATCTTCGTCGCCCTGAGTCTCGCCACCCTGCTGACCCTGGTCATGGGCAGCTGGCGCTATCTCGACGGCCATATCACCCTCGGCCAGCTGACCAGCTTCAGCCTCTATCTGGTGCAGCTGATCTGGCCGATGTTCGCCATCGGCTGGTGCTTCAACCTCTTGCAGCGCGGCGAAGCCGGAGCGCGCCGGCTGGAAGAGGTGTTCGCCGTCACCGAGCGCATCCGTGACGAGGGCACCCAGACGCCGCCGGACCAGGCCGATCTGTCGGTCTACATCCCGGCCTTCACCTATCCCCAGGCGCGTCAGCCGGCCTTGCAGGACGTGGTCATCGACCTGCCCACCGGCGACACCCTGGGCATCGTCGGCGCCACCGGCAGTGGCAAGAGCACCCTGCTGCGCCTGCTCTTGCGCCAGTTTCCGCTGGAGCAGGGCTGCATCCGCCTGGGCGGGGTGCCGTTGGAGGAATATCGATTGGGCGATCTGCGCGCCCAATTCGCCTATGTGCCCCAGGATCCCTTCCTGTTCGCCCGCACCCTGGGCGAGAACGTCGCCCTCAGTCGCCCCGACGCCACCGCCGGAGAGATCCGCGAGGCCCTGGACGCCGCCGCCTTCGGCAGCGACCTGGCGGCCTTGCCGCAAGGGCTGGATACCCCGGTGGGCGAGCGCGGCCTGACCCTTTCCGGTGGCCAGCGCCAGCGGGTGGCCCTGGCCCGGGCGCTGCTCTCGCCGGCGCCCATCCTGCTGCTGGACGACACCCTCTCGGCGGTGGATACCGCCACCGAAGCCCGCCTGCTGAAGACCCTGGCCGGGCTGCAGGGGCGTACCACCCTGATCGTCAGCCACCGGCTCTCCGCCGTGCAGCAGGCCGATGAGATCATCGTGCTCGACCAGGGCAGCCTGGTGGAGCGGGGCCGGCACGCCGAGCTGCTCGCCGCCGGTGGCCTCTATGCCCGGCTCTGGACGCTGCAGCAGGCGGAGGAGGCCAGCCAATGACCAGGACGCGCGTGCTCTCGCTGCTGCTCAAGCCGGTACTGGCCAATCCGCGCAAGCTGGCCGGCACCCTGGCGATCCTGGTCATGGCTACCCTGTTCGATGTCCTGGGACCCTGGCTGACCAAGCACTACCTGGACAACTACCTGGTGCCCCACGACCTGCGGCTCTGGCCACTGGTGGGCCTGGTGGCGGCCTATGTGGTCTCCCAGGGCCTGGCCGCCTACGGTCGCTACCTGCAATCGCTCAGATTCGCCGAGATCGCCATGGACGTAGTGCTCCTGCAGCGGCGCCGGCTGTTCCGCCACGTGCTGAGCCTGCCGCAGAGCTTCCACGACCGCACCGCCACCGGCGAACTGGTGGCGCGGGTCACCAACGACACCGACGCCCTGCGTGAACTCTATGTGGCCTTTCTCGGCAACATGGTCGGCAACATCGTGCTGCTGATCGGCATCCTGGTGGCCATGGCCCTGCTCGACGTGCGCCTGATGGCCATCGCCGTGCTGCTGATCCCGGCGGCCATGCTGATCGTCTGGGCCTATCAGCGATACAGCGGGGCGGCGGCCATGAAGGTGCGGATGCTGCGCGCCGAGCAGAGCGCCCGCCTGGGCGAGGCCATCGGCGGCATGGGCCTGTTGCAGGCCTTCAACCAGACCGAGCGCTTCCGCCAGGATTTCCAGCGCCTCAACCAGGCCCAGTACGGCGCCCGCATGCGCACCATCCGCGTCTCCGGGCTCTTGCTGCGTTCGGCGCTGGACCTGGTCAGCGTGGCGGTGCTGGCAGTGCTGCTGCTGGTCTACGGGATGGGCCATCTGCAGGGCGGCGCCGAGATCGGCGTGCTCTATGCCTTCGTCACCTATCTGGGCCGGGTGACCGAGCCGCTGATGGACATCACCCAGAGATTCAACCTGTTCCAGCAGGCCACCGTGGCCGGCACCCGGTTGCTGCACCTCTTGGAAGAAAAACCGGCGCTGAGCGGCGAAGACGACCGCCCCATCGCGACCGCGCACTTCTACCTCGACGCCGTGCGCTTCCGCCATGCCGGCGCCGGGCACGACACCCTGCACGGCATCGACCTGGACATCCCGCCGGGCACCTTTCTCGGCATCGTCGGGCCCACCGGCAGCGGCAAGTCGACCCTGCTCGACCTGCTCGCCGGGCTGCAGCCGGTAACCGGCGGCCACCTCTGCCTGGACGGCCGTGAACTGGGCAGCCTGACCCCGGAGGTGCTGGGCGCGGCCCTGGCCAGCGTGCCCCAGGAGCCCTTCATCCGCTCCAGCAGCCTGAGGGACAACCTCCTGCTGGGCAGCCAGGTGCCGGATGCGCGGCTGCGCGAGGCCCTGGCCGCCGCCCACCTGGACGACCTGGTGGCGCGTCTGCCGGAGGGCCTGGATACCCTGCTGGGCGAGCGCGGCTTCACCCTGTCCACGGGCGAGCGGCAGCTCTTGGCGCTGGCGCGGGCGCTGCTGCGCGAACCCAAGGTGCTGCTGCTCGACGAGGCCACCGCCAGCATCGACAGCGCCACCGAGGCGCGGCTGCAGGGGGCGCTGGACGAGTTGCGCGGCCAGGTCACCCTGATCGTGGTGGCGCATCGACTGTCCACCATCCGCCACGCCGATCGCATCCTGGTGCTGCGTGATGGCCGCAAGGTGGAGGAGGGCAGTCACGAGGCCTTGCTGCAGCGGCCCGATGGCCACTATCGACGCCTGTGGGAGCAGCACGCCCAGGGGGAAAAGACGCTTTAGCGGGGGGAGGCCGTTGTCATGCAGGGGTGTTAGGGTGTCAGCTATAGCCTGCGTCCCAACAAGGAAACCTGCATGACCTCCGTACCCGAGGATTTCACCGCCGTTGCCACGGCCAGCGAGGCGGTCGACCGTCTCGCGGCGCTGCACGACGAGGCCACCCAGGCCCTGGATGCCGCCCTCAAACGCTATCTCAAGGATCGCGTCGAGCCCAGCGCGGCCGAGCGCGAGCTGTTCCGCTATCCCGAGATCCGCATCCGCTATCGCGCCCCCGGCGTGCCGCCGGCCACCACCCGCGCCTACGCCAAGATCCAGCTGCCCGGCACCTATGTGGCCACCGTGACCCATCCGGCGGCCTTTCGCGGCTATCTGCTGGAACAGCTCGAACCCCTGATGCGCGACTATGACGTCCAGGTCGAGATCGGTCGCAGTCGCCAGGACATCCCCTATCCCTATGTGGTGGAGCAGGGCGACGAACTGGCCGGCAGTGGCGTGACCGCCGCCGAGCTGGCGCGGGTCTTTCCCAGCACCGATCTCTCCGCCGCCCACGACGACATCGCCGACGGCCACTACGACTGGGAGCGCATCGATCCGCTGCCGCTGGCGCTGTTCGATGCCGCCCGCACCGACTTCTCGCTGCGTCGCATCGTCCACTACACCGGCAGCGACTGGCGCCACGTGCAGCCCTGGATCCTGCTGACCAACTACCATCGCTATGTCGACCAGTTCATCCAGCATGGCCTGGAACAGCTGCGCAACGATCCGCGCTTCGAGCGCCTGGTGCTGCCGGGCAACGTCGTCATCGAACGCGACATGGACCCCACCGAGGCCCAGGCGGTCATCGCCGCCATCGCCTGGCACCGCTTCCAGATGCCGGCCTACCACCTGATCGCCGGTGACGGCCATGGTGTCACCCTGGTCAACATCGGCGTCGGCCCGTCCAACGCCAAGAACATCACCGACCACCTGGCGGTGCTGCGTCCGCACTGCTGGCTGATGATCGGCCACTGTGGCGGCCTGCGGCAGTCGCAGACCATCGGCGACTACGTGCTGGCCCACGCCTACATGAGACGCGACGGCATCCTCGACCGCGTGGTGCCGCCGCACATCCCCATCCCGGCGCTGGCCGAGGTGCAGGTGGCGTTGCAGGAAGCCGCCGCCAGCGTCACCGGCGAACGCGGCGAGGCGCTCAAGCGCCGCCTGCGCACCGGCACCGTGCTGACCTACGACGACCGCAACTGGGAGCTGCGCTGGGCCCAGGAACGCCCGCTGATCAACCTGGCGCGCGCCGTGGCGGTGGACATGGAAAGCGGCACCATCGCCGCCCAGGGCTATCGCCTGCGGGTGCCCTACGGCACCCTGCTGTGCGTCTCCGACAAGCCGCTGCACAGCGAGATCAAGCTGCCGGGCTCGGCCAACGCCTTCTATGCCCGCGCGGTGAGCCAGCACCTGGCGATCGGCATCGCCGCCCTGGACCAGCTGCGCACTCAGCTCGACTCCCTGCACTCGCGTAAGCTGCGCAGCTTCGACGAGCCGCCGTTCCGGTAAGGGTTGGGGTTGGGCCTGTTGGGCTTCGCTGCGCTCAACCCAACCTACGAAAGGCGATGAGCCCCAGTTCGATTGGTCCAGAGTCGCTCAGATGCTCCCCTCTCCCCTGGGAGAGGGCTGGGGTAAGGGTGTCACTGCAGCCAAGGCCTCAGTGGAAAAGGCTGCGCCGTTTTCCACGCTACGGTGCTGACGAGGCCAGAGGGTCGTTCGGACGGCCCCTCTCCCCTTGGGAGAGAGCTGGAGTGAGGGCACGTCTCGGCACCGAAAGTCTCAGTGGAAAAGGCTGCGCCGTTTTCCACGCTACGGTGCTGACGGGGCCAGATAGTCGTTCGGACGGCCCCCTCTCCCCTTGGGAGAGGGCTGGGGTGAGGGCGCGCTTAGGCACCGAAAGCTCAGTGGAAAAGGCTGCGCCTCTTTCCACGCTACGGTGCCATGGCTGCGATCGCCCAGCGCCACCGTCAAAGCCCAATGGCTGCGCTGTTCGGCCTCTTGATTCCCCGCGCGGAAACCTCCTGTCATCGCCCCCCAGGAACATCTCGGCGCTCGCTCCGGTCGGTTGCAGGAGAGGGGTGAGTCCGCAGGCGTCACCGTTCGGTAAAGATCATGGATTTAACATTGATCTCTGAGGCGTCTGGCCCTAAAGTTCGCGCCCGAACGTCCATGCTGGAAACGATCCATCCGGCTCAAGTACCGACGACGAGACAGCGAGGTCAACGCTAGTACGCGTTGACCTTTTTGCTTTCGGCGATGTGCCTTGGGAAGTAGGCGAACCAAAGTGGGGAAACGGATTAGGCGTTCAGAACACCCCCTCCTTCAATTTGTTCTGCCCATCGGGAGTCCGACGCATGTCCATCAAGGTCGAAGATTACTATTCTCGCGAAACCTTTCAGAAGATGAAGGCCTTCGCCGACCAGCAGGAAACCCCCTTCGTCGTCATCGACACCGCCACCATCGGCCGGGCCTATGACGATCTCGTTGGCAATTTCCCGTTCGCCAAGATCTATTACGCGGTTAAGGCCAACCCGGCCATCGAGATCACCGAGTTGCTGCGCGACAAGGGCTCGAACTTCGACATCGCCTCCATCTACGAGCTGGACAAGGTGCTGTCCACCGGGGTCGAGCCGGAGCGCATCAGCTACGGCAACACCATCAAGAAGTCCAAGGACATCCGCTACTTCTACGAGAAGGGCGTGCGCATGTTCGCCACCGACTCCGAGGCCGACCTGCGCAATATCGCCAAGGCTGCCCCGGGCTCGCGCATCTATGTGCGGATCCTCACCGAAGGCTCCAACTCCGCCGACTGGCCGCTGTCGCGCAAGTTCGGCTGCCAGCCCGACATGGCCCTGGACCTGCTGATCCTGGCCCGCCAGCTGGGCCTGGAGCCCTATGGCATCTCCTTCCACGTCGGCAGCCAGCAGCGCGACATCGACGTCTGGGACGCCGCCATCGCCAAGGTCAAGGTGATCTTCCAGCGCCTCAAGGAAGAAGACGGCATCACCCTGAAGATGATCAACATGGGCGGTGGCTTCCCGGCCAACTACATCCAGCGCACCAACAGCCTGGAGACCTATGCCGAGGAGATCATCCGCTTCCTCAAGGAAGACTTCGGCGACGAACTGCCGGAAATCATCCTGGAGCCGGGCCGTTCGCTGATCTCCAACGCCGGCATCCTGGTCAGCGAAGTGGTGCTGGTGGCGCGCAAGTCGCGTACCGCCGTCGAGCGCTGGGTCTACACCGACGTGGGCAAGTTCTCCGGCCTGATCGAAACCATGGATGAATCCATCAAGTTCCCGATCTGGACCGAGAAGAAGGGCGAGATGGAAGAAGTCGTCATCGCCGGGCCGACCTGCGACAGCGCCGACATCATGTACGAGCACTACAAGTACGGCCTGCCGCTGAACCTGGCCAGTGGTGACCGCCTGTACTGGCTGTCCACCGGTGCCTACACCACCAGCTACAGCGCGGTGGAATTCAATGGCTTCCCGCCGCTGAAGGCCTTCTACCTCTAAGGTCTTCCCGCGGTAGTCGAGCCCGCGTCCCGTCAGGGACGCGGGCTTTTTCATGCCTGGCGAAAAGCGGTTTGTCAGGCTATTTACCAGGATTGTTAAGAATAGTTTACATTCGCTATGGATTTGATAATCGTTTGCAAATAGAATCGCGCCGCATTCACATAAGGAGGCGGCCCGCCATCATGTCCAAGGAAATGTCCTCGCTGTCCCAGCGCCGTTTGCTGGTTTCTACCTTCAGTGTCGCCGTCGCTTCGCTGTCCCTCGGGGCGCAGGCCCAAGACGCCAAGGAGCCGGTGACCCGATTGGAAAGTCTGACCATCGAAGGTCAGGCGCAGCAGGAAGGCTTCAAGGCTGAGCAGTCCGCCTCGCGCAAGTACACCGCGCCTCTGCTGGACACCCCGCAGACCGTGACCGTGGTGCCCGCACAGGTCATCCAGGACCAGCAGGCCTTGAGCTTGAGATCGGTGCTGTCCAACGTATCCGGCATCACCTTCAACGCCGGCGAGGGCGGTGGTGGCTCCGGCGACAGCATCAACATCCGCGGCTTCAGTGCCAATTCGAACATCCAGATCGATGGCCTGCGCGACAGCACCCAGACCAACCGCACCGACACCTTCAACCTGGAATCGGTCGAGGTCATCAAGGGCCCCAACTCGGTGTTCGGCGGCGCCGGCACCACCGGTGGCTCCATCAACCTGATCAGCAAGAAGCCCCAGGAGCGCCAGTTCACCCGCATCGGCGCGGGCCTGGGCACCGACAGCTATCGCCGCCTGACCCTGGACACCAACCAGCCGCTGCAGGGCGTGGGCAACGACAGCGCCTTCCGCCTGAATCTGATGGCCCACGAGAACGACGTGCCCGGCCGCGACCAGATCGATCGCGAGCGCTGGGGCATCGCGCCGTCGCTGGCCCTGGGTCTGTCGGACGACACCCGCCTGACCCTGAGCTACTTCCACCAGACCGACAACAACCAGCCCGACTACGGGGTGCCGGCGCTCAACGGCAAGCGCCTGGGCGGGGTGGATCGCGATGCCTATTTCGGCTTCAAGAACATCGACAAGGAAGACATAGACAACAATGTCTTCACCGTGGAGCTGGAGCATCGCTTCAACGACAACCTGAGTCTGCAGAACCTGACCCGCTACAGCCGCATCGAGCGCGACGTGGTGATCTCGGCGTCCCACGTCAACCTGGGTGGCGTGGCCGCGGGTCGCTATCGCCCGGCCGGTCCCCAGGGCTATGGCCGCGACGTGACCTCGGAGATGTGGATCAACCAGACCAACCTCACCGGCAATGTCGAAACCTTTGGCCTGGGCCATTCCTTCGTGCTGGGCGCCGAGTTCTCCCGCGAGGATTACGACCGCGACACCTACAGCTATGGCCTGACCTTCCCGGCCGCCGGCTATTCCCTGGCCGCGCCGCCGGAGCGCTATGACGGCGCGACCAACAAGCAGACCTCGGCCATCGCCAACAACGTGCTGACCGACAAGGCGCTCTATGCCTTCGACACCATTGCCCTCAACGACTACTGGGATCTGAACCTGGGCCTGCGCTACGACTGGTTCGACGGCGACAGCGACACCACCCCGGTCGCCAACGGCGTGCGCGGCGCCAAGACCAAGCTGAGTTCGGATGACGCCAAGTTGAGCGGGCGCGCCGGCCTGGTGTTCAAGCCGGCTCCGAACGGTCGGGTCTACGTGGCCTATGGCACCTCCTTCAATCCCTCGGCGGAAAGCCTGACCTCCACCGGCGCCGGGCTGAGCGCGGCCAACCAGGATCTGGGTCCGGAAAAGAACAAGACCTGGGAGCTGGGCACCAAGTGGGAATTCCTCGACAAGCGCCTGGAGCTGGACGGCGCACTGTTCCGCGTCGAGAAGAGCAATGCGCGGGAGACCCTGGCCGACGGCAGCACCGCCCTGGCCGGCAAGCAGCGCGTGCAGGGCATCGAGCTGGGCGCCACCGGGCGGATCACCCCGCAGTGGAACGTCTACGCCAACTTCACCTTCCTCGACAGCGAGACGCTCAAGGCCGCCGATACCCTGGACGGTCGCAATCGCGAAGGCCAGGCGCTGGCCAACACCCCGCCGCGTTCGCTCAATCTCTGGACCACCTACGAGCTGCCGGCCGGCTGGCGGGTGGGCTATGGTGCCCGCTATGTCAGCGAGCGCAACGTCACCTCCAGCAACGACGGCGCCAAGCTCGACGACTACTGGCTGCACAACGCCATGGTCGGCTATCGCGTCAATCGCAACGTCGACCTGCAGCTCAACGTCAACAACGTCTTCGACAAGGACTATGTGGAGCGGGTGCGTTCGCAACTGGGCGTAAGCACCCGGTCGTCGGCCATCGAATACGGCGATGCCCGTTCCGCCATCCTGACCGCGACCTACAGCTTCTGAGGTCGCCTGCAGCAACCGAAGCCCTGCCTGCGCAGGGCTTTCGGCGTTAGAGGGGAATCACCATGATGATCAGCGTTCCGGGCGTGCTGACGCCCGAGCAGGTAAGGGAATGCCGGGAGCGGCTGGAGGCGGCCGCCTGGGCCGATGGCCGGCACACGGCCGGTTTTCAGTCGGCCATGGCCAAGGACAATCTGCAGCTGCCGGCGGACGAGCCGGCGGCGCGCGCGGTGGGCGAGCTGATCCAGCAGGCGCTGGCACGGCATCCGCTGTTCGTCGCCGCGGCGCTGCCGGCACGGGTGTTTCCGCCGCTGTTCAATCGCTACCAGGGCGGCCAGTCCTTTGGCCTGCACGTGGACAATGCCCTGCGGCCGCTACCGGATGGCAGCGGCTACCTGCGCACCGATCTGTCGGCCACGCTGTTCTTCTCCGAGCCGGACGAATACGACGGTGGCGAGCTGGTGGTGGAAGACACCTATGGCGCCCACAGCGTCAAGCTGGCGGCGGGCGATCTGATCCTCTATCCGGCCAGTAGCCTGCACCGGGTGCTGCCGGTCACCCGCGGTACCCGGCTGTGTTCCTTTTTCTGGATCCAGAGCCTGGTGCGCGATGCCGGCCAGCGCGGCCAGCTGTTCGAACTCGACCAGGGTATCCAGCGGGCGGCGGCCGAGCTGGGGCAGGGCCACGAGGCCTGCCTGCAGCTGACCGGTGTCTATCACAACCTCCTGCGGCTGTGGGCCCAGCCCTGATCCGCGCGAGTCTGTTCCAGCTGCACAGCCTGCTCGGGCTGGCGGCGGGGCTGGTGCTGGTGGTGCTGGGGGTGACGGGGGCGCTCTATAGCTTTCAGCTGGAGTTGCTGGAACTGCTCAATCCGCCGCCGACCGCCGCGACGCCGGACCAGCGTCCGCTGACACTGCCGGAAGTGCGGCAGCGCCTCGTGCCGCCGGACCGGGAGCTGAGCTTCGTCTCTAGCATGGCGGGGGAGGGCTACGGCCTGCTCGGCCTGGCGCCGGCGAGCGGCCAGGGCCGTGGCGAGGTGCTGCTGTTCGATCGCTACACCGGCGAGGTGCTGAAGGCGCCGCGCGGCCAGGCGTTCTTTCGCCTGGTCCTGGACCTGCACCGCTCCCTGGCCCTGGGACCGGTAGGCAAGGCCCTGACCGGGGCCGCCACCCTGATCCTGCTGGTGCTCTGCCTGTCCGGCCTCTATCTGCGCTGGCCGCGCCAGGCAGGGCGCTGGCGCACCTGGCTGACCCTCGACTGGGCGCGTCGGGGGCGCAGTTTCCACTGGGACCTGCACGCCGTGGTCGGCACCTGGTGCCTGCTGCTCTATCTGCTGGCGGCGCTGACCGGTCTGTATTGGTCCTATGACTGGTATCGCCAGGCCAGCGAGCGATTGCTGGGGGCGGCGCCGGAGTCGCGGATCAGCGGCGTGGTGGCGCGCCAGGATGTGGACCTGGATGCGCTCTGGCAGAGCTTTCGGCAGGAGACCGGCGGACAGGTCGAGGGCTATGGCCTGCTGCTGCCCAATCCGGCGCGCAAGGTCAGTCAGCCGACCCTCTGGTACCTGCCCGACGAGGCCGAGCATGTCCGTGCCCTCAATCGCATCGTCTTCGATGGCGCGGGACGGGTGCTCGATCACCGCCGCTACAGCGAACAGCCGCTCGGCGCTCGGCTGCTGCTCAGTGTCTATGCGCTGCATTCGGGCGAGTATTTCGGTCTGACCGGACGGGTGGCCCTGGCGCTCGCCAGCCTGGCCATGCCGCTGTTCATGGTGACCGGCCTCTGGCTCTATCTGGACCGCCGCCGCAAGCGTCGCCAGGCGCACCAGGCCCGGCGCGGCCTGCTGCCGGCCACGCCGGGCGCCGCCGACTGGCTGATCGGCTATGCCAGCCAGAGCGGCCAGGGCGAGGCGCTGGCCTGGCAGGCCGCTGGCCAGTTGCAGGCGGCGGGGCTGAGCGCCGAGGTGACAGCGCTGGGGCGGCTCTCGGTCGAGCGGCTGCAACGGGCCACCCGGGCACTGTTCGTCGTCGCCACCCACGGCGACGGCGAGGCACCGGATGCCGCGCGCGGCTTCGAGCGGCGCATGCTGACCCAGGCGGCGACGCTGCCAAGTCTGAGCTATGGGGTGCTGGCCCTGGGCGATCGGCGCTATCCGGCCTATTGCGCCTTTGCCCGGCGGCTGGATGCCTGGCTCGCCGGGCAGGGCGCCCGGTCGCTGTTCGCCCCGGTGGAGGTGGACAATGGCGACGCTCGGGCGCTCGCGGTCTGGCAGGGTCGGCTCCAGACCCTGGGCGCCGTGGCCGCCGCGCCAGCGGTCGAGCGGCCGCTGCAGGCCTGGCCGCTGGTAGCGGTGCAGCCGCTCAATGTCGGCAGCCCCGGTGGCGCGGTCTTCGAGTTGCAGCTGTTGCCGCCGCCCGGGAGCAGCTGGGCACCTGGCGATATCCTCGAGATCGCGCCGCACCAGGGCGCCGAACGCGTAGCGGCCTGGTTGTCGCCCCTGGGGCTGGCCACGGACAGCGTGGTGGTAGGCGACGGCATCAGCCAGACCCTCGCCGCAGCCCTGGACACCCGTCTGTTGCCGAAAGACCAGACCGCGCTGACGGGCCTGGACGCCCAGGCGCTGCTCGACGCTCTGATGCCACTCGCCGTGCGCCAGTACTCCATCGCCTCGCTACCCGATGAAGGCGCACTGCGATTGCTGGTGCGCCAGCAGCGCAAGGCGGACGGTAGTCTGGGCATCGCCTCCGGCTGGCTGACCACAGGGCTGCGGCCGGGCGATGCGGTGCCGGCGCGACTCCGCGCCCATCCGGGCTTCAGACCGCCGCTGGACCAGCGCCCGCTAGTGCTGATCGCTGCCGGTACTGGTCTGGCCGGGGTGCGCCCGCTGCTGGCTACCCGTATCGCCGCCGGGTACCGGCGCAACTGGCTGCTGTTTGGCGAACGCACGGCGGCCCACGACGATTTCTATGGGGCGGAGCTGGATGCCTGGCAGGCGCGGGGCGAGCTGGAACGGCTGGACCGGGTGTTCTCGCGGGACGGCGACGGCTATGTGCAGGACCGCCTGCGGGTGCAGCGCGAACTGCTGCTGGACTGGCTGGCGGCCGATGCCGTGATCATGGTCTGCGGCAGCCTGCCGGGCCTGGGGCGTAGCGTCCAGGCCACCCTGCAGGCGCTGCTCGGCGAGGCCGAGGTCCAGCGGCTGATCGACGAACAGCGCTACCGTCGCGATCTCTACTAGACCTAGGCCCGGGCGATGCACCAGACGCCGGCACCGATCAGCGCCACGCCGGCCAGCTTGCCGAGGGTGACCGGATCCTGGCGAAAGCCGGCCCAGCCGAAGTGATCCAGGCTCAGCGACATGGCCAGCTGCCCGGCGATCACCAGCGCCATGAACAGGGTGGCGCCGATGCGCGGACCGGCGAAGGCGGCCATGGCGATAAAGAACATGCCCAGCAGGCCGCCGCACCAGTGCCACCAGTGCAATTCGCGCAGGGCACCCAGGGTGGGGACGCCACGCTGCCAGAAGGTCAGGCCCAGCAGGGCGATGAGACCGACCATGAAGGAAATGGACGCCGCGGCGAAGACGCTGCCGAGGTGCCGGGCGAGTTGGCCGTTGATGCCGGCCTGCAGCGGCAGGCAGGCACCGGCGATGAAGGGCAGGACGAGCAGCCACCAGACGGGCATCGACAGGACTCCAGGAAAAAAGGGGCGCGCAGTATGCCCCAGTGGGTGGGCGAAGCGGTCGAACCGGCGACCTCCGGTCGGGCTCCAAGCTCTATCGAATTGCGGAGCGACCGCCATGACGCCACGGGTGGAAAAGCCTCTGCCGATCCGCGAGGAGCCGGGCCTGCAACGCTGGATCTGGCGCTGCGAGCGGCTGGGCTGGGTGTTGCTGGGCCTGTTCGTCGCCCTGGCCCTGGCCGGCCTGTTCGCCAGCGGCGGGCCCTGGGCCACGGCGACCCGGGTCAGCGCGGATGGCCAGCTCAGTGTCGAATACGAGCGCTTCCAGCGCCGCGGTGCGCCGGCGACCCTGACCCTGGAACTGGCACCCGGCCTCGACCGCGTCGGCCTGGATGAACGCCTGGTGGCCGACTGGACGGTGGAAGCCCTCTATCCGCAGCCGCTGCGCATGACCAGCAGCGACGGGGTGCTCTGGCTCGATCTGGCGACCGGTACGGGGCCGAGTCGCCTGCACCTCGCCTTGCGCCCGGACCGCCTGGGCACCGTCGACTGGCGGATCCTGCGACCCGGCCAGCCACCGCTGGCACTTTCCGCCTTCATCTATCCCTAGGGAACTGCCATGGAATCCGTCTTGCGCGCCGCCGCCCTCTACGCCTTCCTGCTGGTGCTGTTTCGCATCACTGGGCGACGGGCCCTGTCGGAGATCACCACCTTCGATTTCGTCCTGTTGCTGGTGATCGGCGAGGCCACCCAGCAGGCGCTGCTGGGCGACGACTTTTCGGTGATCAATGCCTTCGTGGTGATCGCCACCCTGGTGCTGATCGACATCCTGCTTTCGCTGTTCAAGGAGCGTTCGCCCCGGGTCGGGCGCTTTCTCGACGGGGTGCCGCTGATCGTGGTGGAGTACGGCAAGCCGTTGACGGAGCGGCTGCGCAAGGCGCGCCTCACCGAGGAAGACATCCTCGAGGCGGCGCGGCAGAGTCAGGGGCTGGAACGGCTGGAGCAGATCCGCTTCGCGGTGCTGGAGAAGAATGGCCAGATCTCGGTGATACCCAAGCCCACAGAGAAGTGACGGTGACGTAGGAGGCGGGAAGGGCAGGATGAGCCTGCCCTTCGCCATGGCCTGGATCAGGCCGGATTACTGCTGGCCGCCACCGCCGCTGTTCTGACCGCCCTTGCGGCCGGCCTCGGACGCCTTCTCGCGGTCATTGGCGAAGTTGCCGCCACTGTTCTCGCCGCCCTTGCGGCCGGCTTCGGCGGCGCGCTCTGGGTCATTGGCGAAGTTGCCACCACTGTTCTGGCCGCCCTTGCTGCCCGCCTCGGCGGCGCGCTCGGGATCGTTGGCGAAGTTGCCCCCGCTGTTCTGCCCACCTTTGCTGCCGGCTTCGGCGGCCTTTTCGCGATCGTTGGCGAAGTTGCCGGGATTGGAGTTGTTGGTGCTCATCGTGAATTCCTCTTGATCGTGGGACGAAGGAGCCGGGTCCACCCGGACGTGGCTCCGCTACAAGGAGGGAAGCGCCTAGCGGCTACCACCCTTGCGTCCGGCTTCGGAGGCTTTCTCGCGATCATTGGCAAAGTTGCCCCCGCTGTTCTGGCCGCCCTTGCGCCCGGCCTCGGCAGCCTTCTCGCGATCATTGGCGAAGTTGCCGGGATTGGAGTTCGAATTCTTGGTGGTCATGGTCGCTCTACCTCTGGTGGGAATGTAGTGCAGAACACATTGCCTGCCCTGGTATTGAGGAGCGGACGCGGCGAGGTTTCCCGGCCAGGGGATGGGTGGTCGCAGGCCATGGGCCACTACCAGGTCTGTATCTAAATTCGGCCGACGAGCTGTCCAACCTTGCCGCTGGGTTGGACGGAGCAGAGAAGCTGTGCGAACTGGAAAAGCCTGGACGCAGCGGCGCCGCTGCGTCCAATACCTGTGGCTCTTACCTTGTACGACGGATGGCGGCGATCCTAGAAACCGTCGATGGGAATCTTCAGGTAACGGCGGCCATTGGCCTCGGCCGGCGGCAGGGTGCCGGCGCGGATATTCACCTGGATCGCCGGCAGGATCAGCGTCGGCATGGACAGGGTGGCGTCACGGCGGGTGCGCAGGGCGACGAAGGCATCCTCGTCCACGCCATCGCGGACGTGCACGTTGAGCGCACGCTCTTCACCCACGGTGGTCTCGTGGCGCGCTTCGCGGCCGGCGGGCGGATAGTCGTGGCACAGATAGAGGCGCGTGGCCTCCGGCAGGGCCAGCAGCCGGCGGATCGAACGATAGAGATCGCGGGCGCTGCCACCGGGGAAGTCGCAGCGCGCCGAGCCGACATCGGGCATGAACAGGGTGTCGCCGACGAAGACATGCTCCTCTTCCACCTGGTAGGCCATGTCGGCCGGGGTGTGGCCGGGCACGTGCAGGGCGCGGGCGGTCAGGGCACCGATGTGGAAGACCTCGTCGGGCTGGAACAGGTGATCGAACTGAGAGCCGTCGAGGCGGAATTCCGCTTCCAGGTTGAAGATGTCCTTGAAGGCGCCCTGGACCCGGCGGATGCCTTCGCCGATGGCGATGCGGCCGCCCAGTTGCCGCCGCAGATAGGGCGCGGCGGAGAGGTGGTCGGCGTGGGCATGGGTCTCCAGCAGCCACTCCACGGTCAGCCCCTGATCGTGCACGAAGCGGGCGACGCGATCCGCCGACAGGGTGGCGGTGCGGCCCGAATGCGGATCGTAGTCCAGCACCGAATCGACGATGGCGCAGCGACTGCCGGGCGCTTCGTAGATCACATAGGTGAAGGTGGACGTGGTGGCGTCGAAGAAGGGTTCGATGCGCGGAGTCATGACCGGGCCTCGTCAAGCTGTGGGATGTCCCACCTTACCACGGGGCTCCGCCGCTCCGCGGCGTGCCTCGTCGCCGCAGGTCTAGACCGGCCTAGTACCGCGCCTGCTGCATCTCCTTCAAGCGACTCAGGGTGCGGCGGAAGGGGAATTCCAGAAAGCCGCGGGTGTACAGCTGATCCAGGGGCACGGCGGCGTCCAGGTAGAGAGGGCGGCGGCGGTCGTAGGCTTCGTCGACCAGGGCGATGAAGCGGCGCACGGCGTCGTCCTGGGGCGCCAGGCTGGGCAGTTCGCGGTCGCCGGCCAGGACCCGTGTCGCGCCGTCTTCGGTGCCGCGGGCGATGCGGCCCGCGCGGGGATCGCCGGACAGGCAGGGGACGTTGCCCAGCAACAGGGCGGGAAAGCGGGTGCAGAGATCCATGTAGTCGGTGGTGGCCCAGGCGCCCTGGCAGAGCACGGCGAAATCCAGCCAGATCGCGCCGGAGGCCCGCTGCACCACGGGCAGCGGGCGCTCGCCGAGGATCAGGGGGGCGGTCGTCACGGCTTCCCCTGCGGTGAGGCGGGCAAAGGTCGTGGCGAGGGCGGTGGGGTCGTCCACCCAGAAGCGCGGTTCGGCCTGGCCTTGGTGCAGCCGGTGATCCTGGCCGCCGTCCACCTCCAGCACGTCCAGCTGTGCCTGCAGGGCGGCGATGGCGGGCAGCAGGCGCTCGCGATTGAAGCCGCCGGCATAGAGCTGCTCCGGTGGCTGGTTGGAGGTGACCACCAGCACCAGGCCCTGGTCCAGCAGGGCGCACAGCAGGCCGCCCACCAGGATGGCGTCGCCGATGTCGCTGACGAAGAGTTCGTCGAAGCACAGCACCCGCACCTCGGCGGCCAGCTCCCGGGCCAGCACCTGCAGGGGATCGCGGGTGCCGGCGAGCTGGAACTGGCGCTGGTGCACCCAGCGCATGAAGTGATGGAAATGCTGGCGGCGGGCAGGCACCGGCAGGCTGGCGTGGAACAGGTCCAGCAGCCAGGTCTTGCCACGGCCGACCGGTCCCCAGAGATAGAGACCGCGCGCCGGTTGGCCCGCCAGCAGCGCCGCGTGGCAGGCCTCCAGGCGCAGGACAGCGGCCTCCTGGGCGGCATCGGGCAGGCGGTCGCCCTGGGCCAGGATCCGGCGGTAGGCAGCGAGGGGAGAGGGGGCGGTGGTCATGGTCGCCACTCTAGCGCTCGACCTGGCGGCAGACCATGCCCCGGTGGAATGACGTGAGTCCTTTATAGCGTTTGAAGGCCGGCGGCCGCGGTTCGATAGTGCGAGACGATCCCTGCCGGACGCTTCCGGCACCTCTTTTCGCCTGTCTGGAGCCCTGTCATGGCCGCCGATTCGACCCTGCACCTCGCCCACTGCCTCGCCTCCGTGGGCGTCTCCGAGATCCTCAAGATCACCGAACGCGCCAATGCCCTGCGCCGCCAGGGCGTCGATCTGCTGGTGCTGGGGGCGGGCGAGCCGGACTTCGATACCCCGGAGCACATCAAGGAGGCGGCGATCCAGGCCATCCGCGCCGGCCAGACGAAGTACACGGTGCTCGACGGCAGCCCGGCGCTCAAGGAGGCCATTCGCCGCAAGTTCGCCCGGGAGAACGACCTGGTGTTCGCCCAGGACGAGGTGACCGCTTCGGCCGGGGCCAAGCAGGTGATCTTCAACGCCATGATGGCGACCCTGGACGCGGGCGACGAGGTGATCATCCCCGCGCCCTTCTGGGTGACCTATGCCGACATCGTCACCATCCTCGGCGGCACGCCGGTGGTGCTGCCGTGCCGTGAGGAGGATGGCTTCCGCCTGACCGCCGAGGCCCTGGAGGCGGCCATCACCCCGCGCACCCGCTGGGTGATGCTCAACTCGCCGTCCAACCCCTCCGGGGCGGCCTATGGCGAGGAACACTACCGCCCGCTGCTGGAGGTGCTGCTGCGCCATCCGCAGGTCTGGCTGATGGTCGACGACATGTACGAGCACATCCTCTACGACGGCTTTCGCTTCGTCACTCCGGCGGCCCTGGAGCCACGGCTGCGCGAGCGGACCCTGACCATCAACGGCGTCTCCAAGGCCTATGCCATGACCGGCTGGCGCCTGGGCTATGCCGGCGGACCCAAGGCGCTGATCCAGGCCATGGCCAGTGTGCAGAGCCAGGTGACCTCCTGCCCCTGCTCGGTCAGCCAGGCCGCGGCCATCGCCGCCCTGGATGGGCCGCAGGACATCGTGCGCGAGCGTTGCGAGCTGTTTCGCCAGCGGCGGGATCTGGTGGTGGACGCGCTGAACGCGGTGCCGGGCCTGTCGGCGCGGCGGCCCGAGGGGGCCTTCTATGTCTACGCCAGTTGCGCGGGGGTCTTGGGTCGGCGGACGCCGGGCGGGGAGCTGATCGACAGCGATACGGCCTTTGCCCGCTACCTCATGGACGAGGGCGGGGTGGCGGTGGTGCCAGGCTCGGCCTTTGGCCTGGCGCCTTACTTCCGGGTTTCCTACGCCACCTCGCACGAGGTGCTGGAGGAAGCCTGCCGCCGGATCGCCGAAGCGACCCGGCGACTGCTGGCCTGATCAGCCGGCCGGCGGTGCCGGGGGTGCCGGCGGTTGGGCGCCCGGGACGACCGGCTGGACGCCGGGGGGCGGGGGCGGCGGCAGACGACCGGGACCGCGGGGTGCCGGCGGGGTGTCCAGGGTCTGCAGCGAGTTGGCGTCGGCGCCGAGGGCGCTGACCCGGAAGGCACGGCCCTGGGCATTGGCCACCAGCTCGCCGCGGACGGCTACGGTCTGACCGGGCTTGAGCAGCGCTTGCAGGCGCAGGGCTTCATGGGGCGGCAGGCGCAGGGCGGTACCGTCCTGCAGCAGGGCGCCGTTCACGTCGCCACGGGGACCGTGCAGCAGCTGGACGATCTGGCCCTGGAGGCTATCGCCATCGCGCTCGGTGCCCGGCGCCGGGGGTGCCGGCGGACGGCGACCGCCCACGCGATCGGGGCCTTCGTCGGTGACCGTCTTGCCGGTCTGGACGTTGGTCAGGGACACCGCCTGGACCAGCGGCAGGCTGGCGGCGCGCAGGCCGGCGACGTTGATGCTGTCACCCGGCTTGAAGGTGGCGGCCAGTTGCTCGGACAGGTGCGGCGGGGTGTTGACCTCGGTGCCGTCGGCCAGGATCAGGCCGTCGATATCGCCGCGGGGATTGAGCAGGAACTGCTTGAGCTGGCCCTGTTGGGTAGGAATCTGGGCGCTGGCTGCGGTGGTGGAGGCGGTGCTGCCGGCGGGTGCGGTTTGTGCCAGGACGAGGCCGCTGACGGACAGCAGGGCGAAGGTCCCGATCACGAGGGTTTGGGTCTTGGTAGGCATGGATGACTCCTGCGGTGGTTGACGATCAGGATATTGCAGGGCCTGTGCCAACTTTTATTTCCCATGTAAATCAATGGCTTGGGTTTTTAAGCAGCGATTGGAGCCAGGCTTTGCGTCCGGTTGGCGGACAGGCCTGTCGGCAAAGCGGACAGCCTAAGAGCCTGTCCAAAGTCTGCTGCGCGTCGGCCAAACGGCGTTGAAAATGGCTTCGGAATGCTCATTTACCACTCGTAAACTCCGCTTCCTCAGCCATTTTCGTGGGGCCGCCTAGGCCTTGTTTGTCTCTAGCTCGCGAGACTTTGAATAGGCTCTAAGCGGGACTGTCGTCTGCACCGACACCCAGGCCCAGTCGGCTCAGCTTGGTGTAGAGCAGCTGGCGATGGATGCCGAGGCGGCGCGCCGCTTCGGCGCGATTGCCGCCGCTGCGCTGCAGGGCGCGCTCGATCAGCAGGCGTTCCAGGCGCGCGGTGGCTTCGGCCAGGGTCTCCTCCGGCCAGCTGGCGTCGATGGCCACCTCATCCGGGGTCTCGCCCTGCAGAAAGGCCAGGTCGGCGGCGACGATGCGTTCGCCCTGGGCCAGGGTCGCGGCACGCTGGATGGCGTTGCGCAATTCGCGCACGTTGCCCGGCCAGGGGTGGCGCAAGAGCAGGGCGGCGGCATCGTCCGCCAGGACGCGGCCGCTGGGGGCGAGGAAGTGTTCGGCCAGCGGCAGGATGTCGGCCCGCCGCTCGCGCAGCGCCGGCAGGTGGATGGGTACCACGTGCAGGCGATAGAAGAGGTCTTCGCGGAAGTCGCCGCTGGCGACCCGCTGGGCCAGGTCGCGGTGGGTGGCCGCTACCAGACGCACGTCCAGGCGCACCGGCGCGCCGCCCACCGGCGTCACCTCGCGTTCCTGCAGGGCGCGCAGGATCTTGGCCTGCATGGGCAGCGGCATGTCGCCGATCTCGTCGAGAAAGAGGGTGCCGCCCTGGGCTTCGCGAAAGGCACCGAGGCGATTGGCGGTGGCCCCGCTGAAGGCGCCGCGCACATGGCCGAAGAGTTCGCTTTCCAGCAGATCCGGCGGGATGGCCGCGCAATTGACCGCGACGAAGGGCGCCCCGCGTCTCTTGCCATGCTCGTGGATGGCGCGGGCCACCAGTTCCTTGCCGGTGCCGGTCTCGCCGGTGACCAGCACCGTGGCCTCGCTGTCCACCAGGCGGCCGATGGTCTTCTGCACCTGGCGCAGGGCGTCGCTGCCGCCCACCAGGGTATGGCCCTCGACCGCCGCCGGTGGCGCACTGGCCGGACGGCGCTGGGCGGTCATGCCGGCCAGTACCCGGATCAGCTCGTCACGGCCGATGGGCTTGGTGAGGTGGTCGAAGGCGCCCAGGCGCATGGCCTCGATGGTGTTGCCGGCGCTGGCGAAGGCGGTCAGCACCGTGACCGCCGGTGGTTCGGGGAGGGCGCGGATGCGCGCCAGCACCTCCAGGCCATCCAGCCCGGGCATGCGCAGGTCGAGCAGCACGGCGTCCACCGCCTCCTGCGTCAGGAGCCGCAAGCCCGCTTCGCCCCCGTCGGCCTGCAGCACCCGGTAGCCCTGGTCCGCGGCGGTTTCCGCCAGGGCGTCGCGCAGACCGGTGTCGTCATCGATGATCAGCAGGGTTGGCATGGCAGGAGGATCTCGAAGCGCGTGGGAAGGGAGGGATCAATCAGTCGCGCCTCGCCGCCGTGGGCGCGGGCGGTCTCGCGGACCAGGGCCAGGCCCAGGCCGGTGCCCTCCGGGCGACCGGTAACGAAGGGCTCGAAGAGCTGGGCGCGCAACTCGGCGGGTGGCCCCTGGCCTTCGTCTTCCACCGCCAGCACCAGCCAGTCGCCGCGCCGGCTGGCGTCGAGACGGATTTCGCTGTCTGCCGGGGCGGCCTGGAGGGCGTTGAGCAGCAGGTTGTCCAGGGCGCGGGCCAGGGCGTCGCGATCGAACCAGCCCTCTTCGACGGCCACCCGGGCGGTCAGGCGGATGCCGCGCTGGACGGCCTGGTCTTCGTGTCCGGCCAGCACCTCGCGGCAAAAGGCCGGCAGCGCGATGACAGTGGGTTGCAGGTGCAGCGGCTGGGTGAGGTCGAGCAGGCGGCGCAGCAGGCGGTCCAGCCGGGTGACCTGGGTGAGGATGGCGTCCAGCGCCTTCTGTTGGCGGCCGCTGTCGCCGGCCAGGGCGTTCTCGGCCTTGAGGCGCATGGCGGCCAGGGGGTTGCGGATCTCGTGGGCGACCCCGGCGGCCACCCGACCGAGGGCGGCCAGCCGTTCACTGGCGTGGACCTGGGTGGTCAGTCGCTGGGCCTCGTCCCGGGCCTGGGTCAGGCGCTGCCCG
Source organism: Pseudomonas sp. PGPPP4 (assembly GCF_002256045.1). Lineage (NCBI taxonomy): Bacteria > Pseudomonadati > Pseudomonadota > Gammaproteobacteria > Pseudomonadales > Pseudomonadaceae > Pseudomonas > Pseudomonas sp. PGPPP4. Next base: position 311,833 of record NZ_NKID01000004.1, on the reverse strand, counting down.
GCCTGGTTGAGCGCCGCCAGCACCCGGTCCAGCTCGCGTTCGCCAGTCAGGGCGAGGGTGGGCAGGTCATGGCTGGCATTGGCGCCCAGATCGCGCTCGACCCGCGCGACATGGCGCGACCACTGCCAGGTGAGTCGGCCGAGCAGCAGGGTGGCGGCGAGCATGGCCAGCAGCAGCAGGCCCAGGCCCAGTTTCAGCTGGCGCTGCCCGCTGCCCTCGGCGAAGGTCAGGCGAGTCAGGGTCCAGGCGGCGAGATCGGCAATGGGCCCGGACAGCGGGCAGGCGGCCACCAGCACCGTGGCGCCGTCCGCGCTGAAGCTGTCGCTCAGGCTGCGTGCCTCGGCCAGGGTCGCGGCGGAGAGATCGGCCAGGTGCTGGCGTTCGGCAGCGGTCAGGGGGAAGGGACTGGCATCGGCCAGCAGTCCCGCCTGTTCCTGCCAGAGGCCGCCGGCCATGCCGCGATAACGCAGCAGGGCGACACTGGCCACGCCGCCGAGACTGCGCTGCAGCGCCGGGTCGGCGAGGCCCGCGGTAGGGCCGGACCAGCCATTGCTGTAGAAGCGATAGCTGCTGGCGATGGCCTGGCAGGCCTGCTCGGCTTCCACCGTGGCCTGGCCGAGCTGGGCGCTTTCCGACTGGCGCAAGAGCAGGATCATCAGCCAGCCGACCCCGACGGCCATGCCGCCGAGCATCAGCAGCAGGGCAATCAGACGACTGCGCAGCGATCCGAACATGGATTTTCTCTTCCAGGCCTTGGCCTGGATAGAGTGCCACACCCCGGCGGAGTTCGAGTGCCAGAGCGGGTGGCTCATCTCAGCCACAGACGTACAAGCCAGACCCCGGGCGCACTGGCTAGCCTGGGTCTCCCTCTCGAAGCCTGGCAGGTGCCCCGTGGAAATCGTCCTCTATGTCTTGAGCGTCATGTACAGCCCCGGTCCGGTCAATGCCCTGGGACTCAACGCCGGTCTGCGCGGCCAGGCCAGCCGGGCGCTGGGGTTCTATGCCGGGGTGGGCTGCGCCATGCTGATCCTGTTCCTCGCCCTGGGCTATGCCGGCGCGGTCGTGGTCTCGGGGGCGCTGCTGCCGTGGCTGGCGCTCCTCGGCGGTGGCTATTGCCTGTACCTCGGCTATCGCATCGCCCGGGACGCGCCGCCGACGGCAGCGGGGGAGGGCGCCGCCACGCGGCTGACCTTTGCCAGCGGCCTGCTGATCCAGGGCCTCAATCCCAAGGCGTGGCTGGCGGTGCTGCCCATCGCCACGGTGATGTTTCCGGCGGCCCAGGTGACCGGGGGCAAGATCGCCCTCTGGTCGCTGCCCCTGGCGCTGTCGGCCTGCGGCGCCCCGGCGAGCTACGCCTTGCTCGGGGCGCTGCTCGGGCGCTACCTGGTGCGGGGATGCGGCTTTCGCGCGGTGAATCGGCTGCTGGGCCTGAGTCTGGTTGGCTGCGCCCTGCTGTTGTTCCACGACGCCTGGCGCGGTCTGCTAGGCTGAGCGCGCGAGGAGTCGCCATGCGCAGCCAGATCGAATTGCCCGGTGCCACGGATTGGGTGAGGCACGCCCCGGCCCATGCCGAGCTGGAGTCCATCGAGGCCTTCTTCAGTGGCCATGCGTTCGACCCCCATCGCCATGCCACCTATGCCATCGGCCGTACCCTGGCCGGTGTGCAGAGCTTTTCCTATCGCGGCGCCCGGACCAACAGCCTGCCCGGCGAGACCATGATCCTGCATCCGGACGAGGTCCATGACGGGCGTGCCGGCGCTGCCGATGGCTTTCGCTATCGCATGCTCTACCTGCCGCCGACCCTGGTGCAGGACATCCTGGGTGGACGGCCCTTGCCCTTCCACCGCGAGAGCGTCTCCCGGGACCCGCGCCTGGCCCGAGCCACCGAGGCGGTGTTCGCCGCCCTCGACGCGCAATCCGATGTCCTGGCTCGCGACGATGCCCTCTATGGCCTGGTCGCGACCCTGGCCGAGGTCTGCCAGGCCTGGCCCAGTCGCGGGCGGGTGGACTTCGCCGCCGCGCTGCGTGCGCGGGAATACCTGGAGGATCATCTGGACCAAGCGGTCACCCTCGACGACCTGGCCCGCTGCGCCGGTCGGGATCGCTGGAGTCTGACCCGGGATTTCCGTGCCTACTTCGGCACCAGTCCCCACCGCTACCTGACCTTGCGCCGTCTCGACCAGGTACGGCTGCAGGTGCGCCTCGGTCGGGGGCTGGCCGAGGCGGCCGTTGCCGCCGGCTTCTATGACCAGAGTCATATGACGAAACATTTCCGCCAGGCCTTCGGCGTGGCGCCGGCGCGCTGGTTTCGGGGGCTGGCGGGAGCACCCGGCGCCACTGTGCTGGCTGGCGTATCCGACCCTTAGCGCCCCAGCGATTGGTGCGGTAGCACACAGCGGCATGCGCCCTTCCCGCAGCGTCGCCAGCGAAACGATCACGGCCGAGGGCAGTCAACCTGTGCGCACTTCATGAACAGGAGCCCTTTTATGACCGGCCAGGGAGAATCCGCCGCTCGTCCCACCTTCAGTCCTCCGGTCTTCTGGACCTCGACCCTGCTGCTACTCGTGCTGGTGCTCTATGCCAGCCTGTTCCAGGCCAACGCCCAGTGGCTGTTCGCCGCCATCCAGGGCTGGATCATCACCAACCTCAGCTGGTTCTACATCCTCGCCGTGGCCATCATCCTGGGTACCGTGGTGTTTCTCGGCATGAGTCGCTATGGCGACATCAAGCTCGGCCCGGACCACAGCGAGCCGGACTACGCCAACACCACCTGGTTCGCCATGCTGTTTTCCGCCGGCATGGGCATCGGCCTGATGTTCTTTGGCGTCGCCGAGCCGGTGATGCACTTTCTCAACCCGCCCTATGCCGATGGCCAGACGGTGGACGCCGCGCGCCAGGCCATGCGCATCACCTTCTTCCACTGGGGCCTGCACGCCTGGTCGATCTATGCCATCGTCGCCCTGATCCTGGCCTACTTCAGCTATCGCCACGGCCTGCCGCTGACCCTGAGATCGGCGCTCTATCCGCTGATCGGCGAGCGCATCCATGGCCCCATCGGCCATGCCGTGGACATCTTCGCCATCATCGGCACGGTGCTGGGCGTCGCCACCTCCCTGGGCTTCGGCGTCTCGCAGATCAACACCGGACTCAACGTACTGTTCGGCGTGCCGGTGTCCACCCCGGTGCAGATCGGCCTGATCGTCGTCACCACGGCGCTGGCCACCCTCTCGGTGGTCTCGGGGCTGGACAAGGGCGTCCGGCGGCTGTCGGAACTCAATCTGGGCCTGGCGGTGCTGCTGATGCTGACCGTGGTCATCCTCGGCCCCACGGTGCTGATCCTGCAGACCTTCGTCGAGAACACCGGCGGCTATCTCAGCGAGATCGTCAGCCGCACCCTCAACCTCAACGCCTATCGACCCACCGACTGGATCGGCGGCTGGACGCTGTTCTACTGGGGCTGGTGGCTGGCCTGGTCGCCCTTCGTCGGGCTGTTCATCGCGCGCATCTCGCGCGGGCGGACCATCCGCGAATTCGTCTCCGGCGTACTGCTGGTGCCGGCCGGTTTCACCCTGCTGTGGATGACGGTGTTCGGCAACACGGCGATCCACATGATCCTCACCGAGGGCATCACCGATCTGGCCGCCGCCGTGTCCCAGGACAGCTCTCTGGCGCTGTTCGCCTTCCTTGAGCACTTCCCCTTCGCCAGCGCGATCTCGCTGGTGGCCATCGTCATGGTGGTGGTGTTCTTCGTCACCTCGGCCGACTCGGGCGCCATGGTGGTGGACATGCTGGCCTCCGGCGGCCAGGACCAGACACCGGTCTGGCAGCGGGTGTTCTGGGGCGCCAGCATGGGCCTGGTGGCCATCGCGCTGCTTCTCGCGGACGGTCTCAAGGCCCTGCAGACCGCCACCATCGCCAGTGCCCTGCCGTTCACCATCGCCCTGCTGTTCAGCATGCATGGCCTGCTCAAGGCCCTCAAGCTGGACGCCACCAAGCGCGGCCTGCGCCATCAGTCGCTGAGTCTGACGCCGCCCACCACCCGTACGCCGGGCGGCTGGCAGCGCCGCCTGCGCGGCCTGGCGATGTTTCCGCGGCGCAGCCACGTGGTGCGCTTCATCGGCGAGGTGGCCAAGCCGGCTTGCCTGGCGGTGGCCGAGGAATGGCGCAAGCAGGGCTATGTCTGCGGCGTGGAAGACCGCGAGGATGGCGGGGTGCGGTTGTATGTCGGTCCGGCCGAGCAGCCCGAGTTCGTCTACCAGGTCAGACCCCATGCCTACGCGATGCCCAGTTTCGTCATGGGCAGCGAGCCGGGGGAGGAGCGCAAGTACTTCCGCGCCCAGGTCTATCTGCGCGAGGGTGGCCAGGACCATGACGTCATGGGCTGGTCACGCGAGGACGTGATTGGCGACATCCTCGACCAGTACGAGCGCCATATGCATTTTCTGCATCTGGTGGGCTAGACGAAAAAGCCGGGCGCAAGACCCGGCTTTTTCCTGTCGCGACGTTGGGTCACTTCACCCGGAAGCGCCGCACCACCGCCATCAGCTGCTCGTTGGACGATTGCACCGCCGCAGTGCTCTCGGCGGTGCGCTGACCGCTGGTGACCAGGTCGTCGACGATATGGCGGACGGCAACCATGTTCTGGTTGATCTCGCCGGCCACCACGCTCTGCTCTTCGGCCGCCGCGGCGATCTGGGTCGAGAGATCGCTGATACGCACCACCGAACCGCTCATCTCGTCCAGGCCGTCGGTGACCTCGCGGGTCTTCTCGGCGGTGCTCTGGCAACTGGTCTTGGTCACTTCCATGGCCGCGACCGCGGAACTCACGCCCTGCTGCAAGCGGCTCAGCATCTCGTTGATCTCGGCGGTGCTCTGCTGGGTACGGCCAGCCAGGGCGCGGACCTCGTCGGCGACCACCGCGAAGCCGCGACCCTGCTCGCCGGCTCGGGCCGCTTCGATGGCCGCGTTGAGCGCCAGCAGGTTGGTCTGGCCGGCGATCTCGCCGATCACCCCGAGCACATCGTTGATGCGCTGGGCGTCGCTCTGCATGGCCTGCACCTTGAGGGTGGCGTCTTCCACCTGATCGACCAGGGCCAGCACGCTGGCCGACGCCTGCTGGACCACCGCGCGGGAACGCTCGGCCTGGCCGTTGGCGGCCTGGGTGAGGGCGGCGGTATCGCTGGCACTGCGGGCCACGGAGTCGGAGGTGGCGCTCATCTCGGTGATGGCGGTCACCGCCTGGTCGGTTTCGCTGGCATGGCGGGCCAGGATGGCACCGTTCTGCTGGGCCTGGCCGTGCAGTTGCTTGAGACCGGTGTCGATGCGGTCGGTGGCATCGCCCACCTCGCCGATCAGCCGCTGCAGATAGCCGATGAAGCCGTTGACCGCGCCGGCCACCGCATCCACCTCGTCCTTGCCGTGCACCGGGATGCGCCGGGTCAGGTCGGCATCGCCGGCGGACAGGGATTCGATGTTGCGCTGCAGCAGGCCCAGGCGACCCATCAGCTTGCCGAGCGCCAGCACCATGATCGCCACCAGCAGCAGCACCAGCGGCAACTGGATGGCCGCCAGGGTCTTGAGGATGCCGGTGTTGGTCGCCGCGATGAGCGCGCTGGGCAGCGCCGTGGCCAGCAGCCAGGGCGTGCCGGCCAGCGGCCGCAGGAAGAAGGTGTGGGGCGTGCCGTGCTCGTCGACGTAGGTGTCGCGCACCAGGGCCTCGCCCTTGAGCTTGCCGAGGTTCTGCTGGATGGCGGCGACGAAGGGCGAGCGGGTGGCATAGGCCGAGACATTGTTCAGGATCTGCGGCTCGCCGAGTTCGCTGAGGTTGCTGAGGATCTTGCCGTCGGCCTCGACGATCATCATGTCGGTGTCGTCGAGTTCTTTGCGCAGGCCATCCACCAGGGGATTGAAGAAGCCCAGGGTGAGGTCGATGGTCGAGACGCCAAAGGCCTTGCCATCGCGCTGGATGGCCATGGCGCAGTTGGTGCGCGGCTCGGCGCTGGCGGCGTCCTTGTAGGCGGCCGCCCAGACGCACTGGCCGGCGGGAGCCTTGAGGCCAGCCTGGAACCAGGGCTGCTCCCAGTAGTTGAGCGACTCGGGGGAGTTCCAGTGGGTGTTGACGATCAGCTTGCCGCCGGCATCGCGGTGATAGAAGGTGCTGAACTTGTCGCGGCCCTGTTCACGCTGGTTGGGCAGCGGCCAGATGCCGCCGCCGAACACCTTGGCATCGCCATACTGGTCCACCAGGCCGGGCAGTACCCGGTCGATGGCGGCGCTGTCCAGCAGCGGCACGGTCTGGGTGATGGAGCGCTGCTGCGCCTGGATCTGGTTGAGTTCGCGATAGATGCGGGTGCCCACCTCGTTGACGCGGGTCAGCACGGCGGATTCACCGGCGGCGACCAGGTCCGGGGTCACCCACAGGCGGATGCCGATGACGGTGGCCGCGAGGGTCGCGCCGATGAAGCCGAGGAAGATCAGGGTGTAGCGGGTTCGGATGGTGTTCAAGGCCATGGTGTCGCTCCTGCGGTTACAGCGTCGTTCACGCTGCGAAAGGCATCCTTGGCGGTGTTCTGGACGAGGATGTCAGAGCCTTATCGGCGTCTGACGTGTGACCTTTAGTCGCAGGCTGCACGGGATATCGGGGCGCGAATCCGGTCGTGGCGTGACCCGTCAGCCGCTTTTTAGTCAGAGGATTGCGTCGTGCGGGATCAGGGCTGCAAGGTGCGAATTTCGCCCTGCCAGACACCCCCGTGCAGGCGGACGATCACCAGGCAGGGACCGTCGCCTGGCGCCGCTACCAGGCACCCGCCATCTGCCTGCCAGAAGGCGCTGTGGCCCACGCAGGCATAGCCGCCGGTGGGCGCGCCGTGATTGGCCAGGAGCACCAGCATGCCCAGGCGTCGGGCATGGCCGGCCAGGCGCGCGCTGTCGGCGGGATAGCCGGTCGGACCTATCACCGCCGAGGCCAGGTAGAGATCGGCGCCGCGGGCGCGGGCGGCATCGGCATGGGCCTCGTGATTGCTGTCGGCGCAGATGGCCAGGGCGGCCTGCAGCCCGCGCACCTCCAGCAAATCCCCGCCATGACCGGGCACGAAGGGCGGCGCCTCGCCCGGATGCAGGTATTGCTTGGTATGGACGCGACAGCGGCCATCGGCGCCCAGGATCAGCGCGCCAATCTGCAGCCCCGTCGGGCCCTGGATCGGCGCCCCGACCACGGCCGTCAGCCCGGCCGCGCGGCAGGCTTCGCGCAGCGGCCGCAGGCGGGCATCGCTGCTCTCCAGCGTCAGCCCTGCCGCCAGGGTCGGCTCATAGCCGGTCAGGGACAGTTCCGGAAACAGCAGGAGCTCCACCCCGGCGTCGGCAGCCGCGGCGATGAAGTCGAGATGGGTGCGCAGATTGGCGGCGAGGTCGCCGGCGAGCGAAACGGATTGGGCGGCGGCCAGGGTAGGGATGGGCATCGAGACTCCAGGGAAAGCGGCGGCGCCCGGGAGCGCGGGCCCGGCCATCGCTGTTGGGGAGGGCGTCCGGCAGGGAGGCAAGGCTATGCCGGCTTCAGCTGAACAGGCTGGGTTGCCTCCTGGTTATACCGCTATCGCTACCTCTCAGTATTTGGCCCGGAGGCGCCTCGCTATAGTCAGGCCGTCTATCAATTTCAAGAATAACAGGACGGGTCATGGCGATAATCAACTATGTAACGGAGATCCGCTTCGGCGCCGGCTGTGCGGCCGAACTGGCCGACGTCACCGCCCGGCTGGGCTTCAAGCGGCCACTGATCGTCACCGATAGGGGCGTGGTGGCCGCCGGTCTCATCGAGCAACTGGTAGAGCTCAATCCCCTGGCCGCCTACCAGGTGTTCGACGCCACCCCGGCCAATCCCACCGAGGCCGCCACCCGCGAGGGCGTCGCCTGTTTCCGGGATGCGGACTGCGACGGCATCATCGCCGTCGGTGGCGGGTCGCCCATCGACCTGGCCAAGGCCATCGCCGTGTCCGCGCGGCATCCCGGCCCGCTGAAACAATTCGCCCTCATCGAAGGCGGCCTGACGCGGATCACCGCGGCGACGGTGCCCATCGTGGCCATTCCGACCACGGCCGGCACCGGCAGCGAGGTGGGACGCGGCGCCATCATCATCCTCGATGACGGCCGCAAGGTCGGCATCCTCTCGCCCCATGTCATCCCGCGGGTGGCCATCTGCGATCCGCTGCTGACGCTCAGCTTGCCGCCGCACTTGACCGCCGCGACGGGCATGGACGCGGTGGCCCACTGCATCGAGACCTTTCTCGCGCCCAGCTTTAATCCGCCGGCCGAGGGCATCGCGCTGGACGGCCTGCGCCGGGCCTGGCGCCATCTGGAGCTGGCGTTCAACGAGCCCAGCAACCTGGAAGCCCGGACCCAGATGCTCAGCGCCTCGCTGCAGGGGGCACTGGCCTTCCAGAAGGGGCTGGGTTGCGTGCACAGCCTGAGTCACTCGCTGGGCGGCATCGATCCGCGGCTGCACCATGGCACCCTCAACGCGGTCCTGCTGCCGGCCGTGGTGGCCTTTAACCGCAGCGCCGAATCGGTGGTCCGCGACGAGAAACTCGAACGCCTCGCCCAGGCCATGGAGCTGCCGCCGCAGCTGTCGGTGGAGCAGGCGCTGGCGCACAAGGCCGAAGCCCTGCGGCTGCCGACGGGGCTGGCGCAGATGGGGGTCGACCGGGGACTCATCCCGCGCATCGTCACCGGCGCCCTGGCCGATCACAGCCACCAGACCAATCCCCGGGAAGCCTCGGCGGAGGACTATGCCGACCTGATCCAGGCCTCGTTCTAAGGCCCCGACTTCCCTAGCGGCAAGCCCTTCCGCTGCAGTGCCATCCGCCGTCCTGCCGCGCGCCTCGACTCGATCCGGGCGGGCAGCGGGCCGCGGATGACCGACGACCGTTCTGCAAGCCCCTCGCGACAATCACAACAATTAAAGGACGCGAAACATCATGGCCCATCCCAGTACCGCCGCATCCCCGGTGCAGTTCGATCCGCTCTATCGCAAGGTCGCCTGGCGCGTGTTGCCGCTGCTGCTGCTCGGTTACATCATCGCCTATCTCGATCGGGTCAACGTCGGCTTCGCCAAGCTCGCCATGCTCAACGACCTCGGCATGTCCGAGGCGGCCTACGGCCTGGGCGCCGGCATCTTCTTCATCGGTTACTTCATCTTCGAAGTCCCCAGCAACCTGATGCTGCATCGCGTCGGCGCCAAGCTGTGGATTGCCCGCATCATGATCACCTGGGGCCTGGTCTCTTCGCTAATGGCCTTCACCGGGCCCATCGCCCAGTGGCTGGGCATCAGCCACGAGATGACTTTCTATGGACTCAGATTCCTGCTCGGCGTGTGCGAGGCGGGCTTCTTTCCCGGGGTCATCCTCTATCTGACCTACTGGTTTCCCGCGGCGCTGCACAGCCGCATGATGGCCATCGTCATCCTCGGCAACCCGGTGTCCTTCATCTTTGGCGGTCCGCTCAGCGGCGCCATCATGTACTACATGGGCGCCAACGGCCTGCTGGCGGGCTGGCAGTGGATGTTCGTCATCGAGGCGGTGCCTGCCGTGGTGGTCGGGGTGGTGGTGCTCTGGCTGCTGGACAACGGCATCCAGGATGCCAAGTGGCTGAACGATCAGGAAAAGGCCGAACTTACCCGGCGTCTGGCCCTGGAAGCCGCGGAAAAGCCGCACGTCGCCCTCAAGCGGCTGTATGCCCTGCCCATCATCTGGCTGCTCACGGTCATCTACGTCCTGCTGATGCTCGGCAACTACGGCATCAATTTCTGGGTGCCGACCATCATCAAGAACGCCGGGGTGGCCTCGGTCCTGGACATCGGCCTCATCACCGCCATCCCCTATGTGTTCGGCGCGGCGACCATGGTCTGGGTCACCCGCCAGGCCCAGCGCACGGGTAACCAGCGCGCCTATGGCGCCCTGATGTCGGTGCTGGCCGGGATCGGCCTGATCCTCTGCGCGGCCTTTCCCCAGCATCTCGTGCTGATGATCCTGGGTGTCGCCTTCGCCGTGGGTGGCAGCCTGAGCGCCATCGCGCTGTTCTGGGGGCTGCCCGGGGCCTTTCTGCAGGGCGCCGCGGCGGCGGCCGGCATCGCCATCATCAACTCCTTCGGCAATCTCGGCGGCTTCGCCGGGCCCTATCTGCTGGGGTTGCTGACCACGCTGTTCGGCTCGGCGCAGGTCGGGCTGATGCTGCTCGGGGGTTGCCTGCTGGGGTGCGCGGCGCTGATGCTGTGGGTGACCCGCCGGCCCGCGCCGTCGACTACCGGGCTGCTGGCCGATTAGCCACGCCGCGCCAGCCGCGCCTTTCGAGCGGAAGCGACTATCCTTCGCTGCCGCTTTCCTTGTCAGTGAAGAGGACGTCATGGATCTGGTCAGCGAGTTGCACACCATCGTCGGGCGGCGCCATGTCCTGCAGGGCGACGCGGCGACCCGACGCTTCCGCCTGGGCATCCGCTATGGTGGCGGGGCGGTGCTCGCCGTGGTGCGGCCCGGCAGCCTGCTGGAGATGTGGCGCGTGCTGCAGCGCTGCCACAGCGCCGGCACCATCATCATCTGCCAGGCGGCCAACACCGGCCTGACCGGCGGCTCCACCCCGGTGGCCGAGGGCTACGACCGGCCGGTGGTGCTGATCAACACCCTGCGCCTGACCCGCCTGGCCCTGCTGCGCCAGGGCGAACAGGTGCTGTCCCAGCCGGGTGTGACCCTGAGCCAGCTGGAGACGACACTGAAACCCCTGGGGCGCGAGCCGCACTCGGTGATCGGCTCGACCTGCATCGGCGCCTCCGTCACCGGTGGCGTCTGCAACAACTCCGGCGGCTCGCTGATCCGCCGCGGACCGGCCTTCACCCAGCTGTCGCTGTTCGCCCGCATCGACGAGGCGGGGCAGCTGCAACTGGTCAACCACCTGGGCCTGGCCTTGGGCGACACCCCCGAGGAGATCCTCAGCCGGCTCGACGAGGGCCGCTTCGACGACAGCGTCGTGCAGGATCCGGCCGGGGCCATGGCCTCCGATCGCGAATACGCCCGCCATGTCCGCGACGTGGCCTCGGCCACCCCGGCGCGCTACAACGCCGATCCGCGGCGGCTGTACGAAGCCTCGGGTTCGGCGGGCAAGATCGCCGTGTTCGCCCTGCGTCTGGATACCTTCGCCGCCGATCGCAATACCCGGGTGTTCTACATCGGCTCCAACCGGGCCGCCGATCTGGAAGCCATCCGCCGGCACATCCTGGTCAACTTCGCCCAGTTGCCCATCGCCGGCGAATACATGCACCGCACGGCCTACGAACTCAGCCGTACCTACGGCAAGGACCTGTTCCTGTTCATCCAGCGCTGTGGCGCGCAACGGGTGCCCCAGGCCTTTGCCTGGAAGACCCGCTTCGATGCCCTGAGCGAACGCCTGGGGCTCGGAGCCCAGCTCGGCGATCGCCTGCTGCAACGCCTGACGGCGCCCTTGCCGGAGCACCTGCCGGCGCGCCTCAACGCCTTTGCCTCGCGCTTCGAGCATCATCTGCTGCTGAAAATGGGCGAAGACGGCATCGACGAGGCCCGCGCCTATCTGCAGTCCTGGCTGCCCAGCGCCGACGCGGATTTCATCGAGTGCGACGCGGCGGAGGGCAACGCCGCCTTCCTCAATCGCTTCGCGGTCGGCAATGCCATGAATCGCTACCGGGCGGTGCACCGGGACACCGTGGAAGACATCCTCGCCCTGGACATCGCCCTGCCACGCAACACCCAGGACTGGTTCGAGACCCTGCCGCCGGAGCTGGCGGAGCAGATCGAGGTGACCATGTATTGCGGGCACTTCTTTTGTCACGTGCTGCACCAGGAATACCTGGTGAAGAAGGGTCGGGACTGCGCGGCGCTCAAGCGTCGCCTGCTGGCCCTGCTGGAGGCCCGCGGCGCCCGTTATCCCGCCGAGCACAATGTCGGTCACCTCTACGCCGCGGCGCCGGAACTGGAGCGGCACTATCGCCAGCTCGATCCGACCAACGCCTTCAATCCGGGCATCGGGCAGCTGACGCGGCGCCATCGCTGGCAGGAGGACTGCTGCGCCGCGCATGCCGGCGATGCCATCGCCGCGGTGGCGAAGGCGGCCCGGGCGGAGACCGCGGAGACGAGTCGCACGTCCTGAGCGGTCGTGCGGGGCGGCTCAGTCTTTCTGCTGGATGGCGTAGAGCGATTCCACCAGCAGCGCGAACGCCGGATTCTGCTGGGCGCTGCGCCGCGAGACCAGCTCATAGGGCTCGCTGTGCGACCTGAGCTCCAGCGGCAGGCGACTGACCAGGCCATGCTGGCAGACATAGTCCGCCACCTCGACCGACACCAGGGCCACCAGCCGGGGATTGCGGCTTAACAGCGAAAGGGTGGTCAGCGCCGAGGTGGTCTCGATCAGGTGCAGCGGAAAGGGCAGCTGCGCCTCGAAGAATTCGTGTTCCAGGGTGCGTCTCATGGGCATGTTGGCCCGATAGACCACCCAGCGACTGTCCGAGAGATCCCGCAACTCGACCCGCTCGCGCTGGGCGGCCGGATGGGCGGCGTGGGCGATGACCGCGAGGGACTCGTCCTTGATGACCCGGGCGTCGTAGCTTTCCGGCCGCTCGCTCACCGACAGGCGACAGATGGCCGCGTCCAGCCGCCCCTGGTCGATCAGGCCGAGCAGGGTCGTGCTGGTGTCCTCCACCACCTCGATGGACAGTCGCGGCTGCAATTCCAGCAGCCGCGAGATGGCATGGGTGAGCAGGGGCACGGCGCCCATGATGGTGCCGATGGCCAGCTTGCCGCCCGAACCGCTGGCGATGGCGTGGAGTTCGAGGCGCAGATTGTCCAGGTCGGCCTGGATCAGTCGGGCGAAGCGAATGGCGCAGGTACCCGCCGGGGTCGGCAGCAGGCCGCGATTGGTGCGCAGGAACAATTCCACTCCGAGGGCGGACTCCAGCTCCTTGAGCGCCTTGCTGGCGCCCGGCTGCGTGAGCCCCAGGCCTTCCGCGGCATTGAGCAGCGAACCCTTTTCCGCCAGGGCGATGAGCAGGCGCAGCTGCTTGGCGTGCAGGCGCGACATGATGGTGTTGAGGCTGGCGAGATTCTTCATTGCCTGAAAGTTATACCGCTGTTGCTTATTGTCAATTCCGAGGCCTTTATCACCGCGCTAGACTCGGCCTGCCTATAATAAAACATCATAAATGGAGGGCACATGATCCTTCTGCTCGTCTTGGCCCAGGGCCTTTCGATCACCGCTCCTGCGCTCAGGCCGCGCATCACCACGCTGCCGCCTTGACCGGGGCCAACCACCGCTGCAGGCGGTGACTGCATCCAGTTTTCAAACAATAATAATCAGGTGATGCCATGACTCACGCCACGCTCGATCCCGCGGCCGCTGCGGCTGCCCCTTCCCAAGAATGCCTGGTGCCTGCCAGCGAGCGCCGCCGCGCCCTGCTGGGCAGCGCCGTCGGCAGTACCATCGAGTGGTACGACTACTTTCTCTACGGCACCATGGCGTCGATCATCTTCGCCAAGCAGTTCTTTCCCAGTGATGATCCTCTGGTGAGTCAGCTGCTGGCCCTGGCCGCCTTTGCCCTGGCCTTTCTGGTTCGCCCCCTGGGCGGTATCCTGTTTTCGCATGTCGGTGACCGTATCGGCCGCAAGAAGACCCTGGCCATCACCCTGTCGCTGATGGGCGCCTCGACGGTGCTCATGGGGCTGTTGCCTAACTATGCGCAGATCGGCATCTGGGCACCTATCCTGCTCACCCTGTTGCGCCTGCTGCAGGGGCTGGCCCTGGGTGGCGAGTGGGGCGGCGGTGTGCTACTGGCGGTGGAGTATTCGCCGCGCCAGCGTCGCGGCTTCTTTGGCGCGGTGCCCCAGACCGGCGCGGTGCTCGGCCTGGCCCTGGGCAACATCGTCACCGCGCTGCTCAGCGCCAACCTGTCCGAGTCGAGCTTCGAGTCCTGGGGCTGGCGCGTGCCCTTCGTAGGCTCCATCGTGCTGGTGCTGCTGGGCATGTGGATTCGCAACGCCGTGGATGAAACGCCTTCCTTCAAGAAAATGGTGGCCAATCGCACCCATACGCGTATTCCGCTGCAGGAAACCGTGCAGGACCATTGGCGGGTGGTGCTGATCGCCATTGGCGCCAAGGTCATCGAGACCTCGACCTTCTTCCTCTACGCCACCTTTTCGCTGTCCTACCTGATCAACCAGGGCTTCGCGCGGGCGGAAATCCTCAATGTCATCCTGGTCTGCGCCCTGCTGGCCTTTCCCTGCATGCTGTACTTCGGGCACCTGTCCGATCGCATCGGGCGGCGCAAGGTGTTCCTGTTGGGGTGCCTGGCCTTTCTGCTGTGGATCTTTCCCTACTTTTGGCTGATCAGCCAGGGCAGCTTCTGGCTGGCGGCGCTGGGCATTGCCGTAGGTTTCGGGGTGATCTGGGGAAGCTACGGCGCCATGATCGGGACGCTCCTGGCGGAAGCCTTCCCGGCCAACATCCGCTACACCGGGATGTCTCTTGGCTACCAGATCGGCGCAGCCCTAGTGGGCGGCCCCATGCCGCTGATCGCCACCGCGCTGATCGCCTATTTCGGTGGCAGCTATGTGCCGGTGGTGCTCTTCATGATGGCCTGCGCCCTGGTGTCCATCTATGCGGTCTCCCGGGCACGCGACCGCAGCGGCGAGGTGCTCGATGATTGATTCATGCGGAGCTTGGGCTTGGTAGATTGGGTTGAGCCTGACAAAGCCCAACAGACCTGATTCAAGGTGCGCAGCCTTTCCCTCACCCCAACCCTCTCCCCTGGGGAGAGGGGGCAAAAGCCTACACCTCGATGCCGCGGCCTCCCTTCGCGCCGCTGACGCCCCCTCTCCCTCTGGGAGAGGGTTGGGGTGAGGGCCGAATCTCCTACAACAGCGTGAAACTCCCCTCGCGCACCCGCTCCGAATCCAGGCCGACCATCACCTTGAACTCGCCCGGTTCCGAGACCAGCTTGAGGTCGTTGTTGTAGAAGCGCAGGTCCGCCTCGGTGATGGGGAAGTCCAGCTCGCGACTCTCGCCCGGTTGCAGCATCACCTTCTGGAAGCCCTTGAGCTCCTTGACCGGTCGCGCCAGGGAGGCGGTCACGTCGTGCAGATAGAGCTGCACCACGGTGGCGCCGGCGCGGCTGCCGGTGTTCTTGACCGTGACCCTGGCGGTCAGGGTATCGCCCTTCTTCAGGGTGGCGCTGGACAGCTGCGGCGCCGAGACGTCGAAGGTGGTGTAGCTCAGGCCATAGCCGAAGGGATAGAGCGGACCGTTGACGATGTCGAAGTAGCGCGAGGTGTACTTGTTCGGCTTGGCCGCGTCGAAGGGGCGGCCGCTGCTCAGGTGGTTGTAGTACAGCGGCACCTGACCCACTTCGCGGGGAAAGGTCATGGTCAGCTTGCCGGAGGGGTTGTAGTCACCGAACAGCACATCGGCCACGGCATTACCGCCTTCGGTGCCGGGGAACCAGGCTTCCAGCAGAGCATTGGCCTGCTCCTGCTCCTGCTCCCATTCCAGCGCCAGCGGGCGGCCGTTCATCAGCACCAGCACCAGCGGCTTGCCGGTGGCCTTGAGTGCCTTGATCAGCTCGCGCTGGGTGTCGGGCACGCTGATGCGGGCGCGGCTGGAGGCCTCGTGGGCCATGCCCTGGGATTCGCCAACCACGGCCACCACGACGTCGGCCTGGCGCGCGGTGGCCACGGCTTCGGCGATCATCTCGCCGGCACTGCGCGGATCCACCGCGACCGCCGGTTCATAGGAGTTGAGGTAGGCCAGCACATCGCGGTCGTCCAGCAGGTTGGCGCCCTTGGCATAGAGCACCTTGCCCTGACCGGCCACGGCGTTTTCCAGGCCGCGGCGGATGGAGACGGCCTGGGCGGCCACGCCGGCGGCGGACCAGTTGCCCATGACGTCGCGCGGACTGTCGGCCAACGGGCCGACCACCGCCAGGGTGGCGCCCTTGCGCAGCGGCAGCACGGCCTTTTCGTTCTTCAGCAGCACCAGACTCTCGCGGGCCACCTGACGCGCCTCGGCGCGGTGCAACCGCGATTCGGCGTTGGTGTCGACCGGATCCTGGCCCTGCAACCGGCGATAGGGATCGTCGAACAGGCCCAGGCGGTACTTGGTCAAGAGCATGTCGCGCACGGCCTGGTCGATCTCGGCCTGCGTCACCTTGCCGGCCGCCAGCAGGGCGGGCAACTGCTTGCCGTAGACGTCATCGTGCATGTTCAGCTCGACGCCGGCCTTGAGCGCCTGCTCGGCGGCGTCGCGGGTGTCCTTGGCCACCCCGTGCAGCACCAGTTCGTTGATGGCGCCGTGGTCGCTGATCAGCAGGCCTTTATAGTTCCAGTCCTTGCGCAGCAGGTCCTGCAGCAGCCAGCGATTGGCCGTGGCCGGGACGCCGTTGATGCTGTTGAGCGCCACCATCACCGCCCCGGCACCGGCCTCGGCGGCGGCGCGGTAGGGCGGCAGGTAGTCCTGCATGAGACGCTGCGGACTCATGTCGACGTTGCTGTAGTCGCGCCCGGCTTCCACGGCGCCGTAGCCGCCGAAGTGCTTGATGCTGGCCATGAGGCTGTCGGGGGCGCGCAGGTCCTTGCCCTGGTAGGCGTGCACCAGGGTGGCGCCGATGCGCGAGGTCAGCCAGGTGTCTTCGCCAAAGGTTTCCGAGGCACGGCCCCAGCGCGGTTCGCGGGTGACGTCGACGGTGGGGGAAAAGGTCAGGTCGAGTCCATCGGCCGCCGCTTCCAGGGCGGAGATGCGCCCGCTGGTGGCGATGGCGTCGAGATTCCAGGTGCTGGCCAGGCCCAGGTTGATGGGGAAGATGGTGCGCATGCCGTGGATGACGTCATAGGCATAGAACAGCGGGATCTTCAGCCGGCTGTGAGCGACCTGATCCTGCATCTGGCGGATGTCGGGGCGGGTCACGGTGTTGAACATGGCGCCCACCTTGCCGGCGCGGATGTCCGCCATGATGGCTTCCTTGGGATAGTCCGGCCCGACGCTCACCAGATTGAGCTGGCCGATCTTTTCCTCCAGGGTCATCTTCGCCAGCAGGGCGTCGACGTAGGCGCGAGCCGGATCCCTGTCCTGCGCCGGGGCGAGGGTGGCGCTGACCGCCAGTCCCAGGCCGAGCATGAGTGCGGTGAGGCGTGGTGCGTTCAACATCGTCCCCCAATTCCCTGTGCGTACTTTCTCGTTGTTCTTGGGCACCCTTGTGCCGAGGGGATTGTACAACCGCGACGCCGGGAAGCGGAGCCGTTGACGGCCGGCGGGCGAGCCGGTCGTCAGGGGCCTGGGGGAGGGGGCGAAGACCTAGAAACGCGGCTTGCGGGTTTCCCAGTCCGGCTGGTACTTGCGCATCTGGCGCACGTCGTCGCGGCTGCGGATGTCGATGGCGAGGAATTGCGCGTGCAGCTTGGCGAGCTGGTCCCGGTCCAGCTCCACGCCCAGGCCGGGCGCATCGGTGATCGCCACGCAGCCATTGCGGATCGGCAGCTTGCCGCCCTGGATGACCTCTTCGTCCTCTTCCTGCCAGGGATAGTGGGTGTCGCAGGCATAGGCCAGGTTGGGCACCGCGGCGGCCACGTGGGTCATGGCCATGAGGCTGATGCCCAGGTGCGAGTTGGAGTGCATGGAGACGCCCAGGCCAAAAGTGTCGCACAGCCGCGCGAGGATCTGGGTGTCCCGGAGGCCGCCCCAGTAGTGGTGGTCGGCGAGCACGATCTGCACGCTGTTCCGGGCCACGCTGCGGCGGAATTCGTCGAAGTCGGTGACCACCATGTTGGTGGCCAGGGGTATGCCGGTGCGCCGGTGCAGTTCGGCCATGCCGTCCAGGCCCGGGGTCGGGTCCTCGTAGTACTGCAGATCGTCCTTCAGCACCTCGGCGATGCGCAGCGACGTTTCCAGCGACCAGTTGCCATTGGGGTCGATGCGCAGCGGCGCTTCCGGGAAGGCCTGGCGCAGGGCCTTGATGCAGGCCGCCTCGTGATCCGGACCGAGCAGGGTGCCGGCCTTGAGCTTGATGCTCTGGAAGCCGTTCTCCTCGATCATCCGCGCCGCCTGGGCCACCACCTGCTCCGGGCTGATGGCCTCGCCCCAGCGATCGGGCGGGTAGGGCGCATCGATGTGCTCGGCGTACTTCAAGAACAGGTAGGCGCTGAAGGGCACCTCGCGGCGCACCGCACCGCCCAGCAATTCGACCAGGGGAATGCCCAGGGAGCGCGCCTGCAGGTCGAGAAAGGCCACCTCGAAGGCGGAATAGGCGTTGGCCACCTGCTTGCTCGGATGGGAGCCGGGCGCCAGTTCGGCACCGGCCACCACGCCGCCGGCGAGGCCGGCGACGGTCTCCACCACCCGGGCGCGCAGGCCGTTGAGGTCCCAGGCGGAGAGGCCGACCAGGCTGCTTTCCATAGCCTTCAACACCGCCAGCACCGGGGCGTCGCCATAGCTCTCGCCCAGGCCGATGTGGCCGTTGTCGCCTTCCACCTCGATGATGGATCTCAGTGCATAGGGTTCGTGGATGCCGCTGGCGTTGAGCAGCGGGGCATCGCGAAAGGCGATGGGGGTGACAGTGATCCGTTTGATCTTCACGCTCAGACTCCTGGACTTGTAGTTGTGGTGGTCTTTGTCAGTCATCGTATGACTACCGGTCGGGATCTTCAACCGAAAGAAGTGCCATGACCCCGGCGGCATGACCGCATATCGCATCGGGGTTGCCCGCTCCGGTCGGGGCTGGATAAATAGCCAGCCGCCACCCTATTCGCCCCTTTCGCATGAACGCTCCGCTCGAAGATCCCCTCTACTATCTGCATAACTTCCAGCGGGTACTGGACTGGGTCGCCCTGCGCTATCCCGATCTGCTCGACGACCGCGAGCAGGCCTTCATCGCCGCCTTCGCCGAGCTGCCGCAATCCTCGCGGGCGCTGCTGGTGCGCCTGGTGATGCGCAAGGGCGAGGTGTTCCGTGCCAGCAAGCTGGTCTATGGCGAGATCGGCTGTCCCCGCGCCGCGGCGAGTCCGCTGGTGGAGCTGGGCTGGCTGCTGGCCGATCCGGAGTTGCACCTGATCGAACTCTTCGCCCTGTTGCGCAAGGAAGAACTGCTTGGCTGCTTTGGTAATCGCCTGCCCAAGGCCGGGCGCAAGGAGGACTGGCTGGCGCGGCTGGAGGCCGAGCAGGTAACGCCCCTGGCCTTCAGCGGCTGGACCGGCAGCGTGCCCGAGCTGGTGGCGGAGGGGGTCTGGCGGCTGACGCTGATGGACCTTTGCGATCGCCTGCGTCTGCTGTTCTTTGGCAACCTGCACCAGGACTGGACCGACTTCGTGCTGGCCGACCTGGGCATCTTCCAGTACGAGACGGTGGCCTTCAGCGCCGAGTCCCGTGCCTTTGGCCAGCGCCATGAGGTGGACGCCTACCTCCACATCCAGCGCTGCCGCCAGGCGCTGCGCGATGGGCTGCCAGCCGCCGAGCTGCTGCCGCTGCTGCCCGCCGAACGCTTCGCCAACACCTGGCTGGAATTGCGCCGCGGCAAGTTGCTGCATGAACTGGCGCAGCAACACGAACGCCTCGGCGAACTGGCCCAGGCCCAGGCGCTCTATGCCGCCTCGGCGCACCCCGAGTCGCGCATCCGCGCCCTGCGCATGCTCGAACGGCTGGAGGACTGGCCCGCCGCCCAGGCGCTGGCGGAAGCCATCGTCGCCGCCCCGGCCCATGACGCCGAACGCCAGCAGGTGGCGCGCATCCTGCCGCGCCTGGTGCGCAAGCAGGGCGGCCCGCCCAACAAGCGCCGTCCGGCCAGCCCGGTGGAGCGCCTCGATTTCGAGCTGGTCAACGACGGCCTGCGCCGGGTCGAGTGGCTGGTACGCGAGCACCTGGGCCGCGACGAAGCGCCGGTGCACTATGTGGAAAACACCCTGCTCACCAGCCTGTTCGGGCTGCTGTGCTGGGACGCCATCTTCCTCGCCATTCCCGGCGCCTTCTTCCACCCCTATCAGCGCGAGCCGGCCGACCTGCGCCTGCCGGGCTTTCGCGAACGGCGGGCCGAGGCCTTCGCCGCCTGCCTGGCGCGCCTGGACGACGGCTCCTATCCGACGGTGATCCGCGAGCGCTTCGCCCGCAAGCGCGGCCTGGCCTCGCCCTTCGTCGCCTGGGGCATCCTCGGCAGCGAATTGCTCGACCAGGCCCTGGCCTGCCTGCCGGCGCGGCACCTGCGGCTGTGCTTCGAACGGCTGCTGGAGGATCCGGAAAACAACCGCACCGGGCTACCCGACCTGATCCAGTTCTGGCCGGCGGAAGGCCGCTACCGGATGATCGAGGTCAAGGGCCCGGGTGACCGCCTGCAGGACAACCAGCGCCGCTGGCTGGACTTCTTCGCCGCCCATGACATCCCGGTCAGCGTCTGCCACGTGCAGTGGCAGGTGGCCGCGACCTCCGCATGAGCTATCGCATCGCCGTTCGCGCCCTCTGCGAATTCACCGCCAAGGCCGGCGATCTGGATCTCAGATTCACCCCGTCGCCCACCGCCCTGGAAGGCATCGAGGGTCACCAGCGGGTGGCCGCGCGGCGCGGCCCCGACTACGAGCGCGAGGTCAGCCTGCAGGGTGACTTCGAAGACCTGCAGGTGCGCGGTCGCGCCGATGGCTTCGACGCCGTGGCCCAGCGCCTGGAAGAGATCAAGACCCACAGGGGCAGCCTGGAACGCCAGCCGGGCAATCACCGCCACCTGCACTGGGCTCAGGCCAAGGTCTATGGCCATCTGCTCTGCCAGACCCGCGAGCTGCCTGAGCTGACCCTGGCGCTGGTCTATTTCGACATCGGCACGGGCGCCGAGACCGTCTTCACCGAGCAGTGGACGGCGGCGGACCTGGCCGCGCATTTCGAACTCCAGTGTTCGCGCTTTCTCGCCTGGGCGCGCCAGGAACTGGCCCATCGCGCCGCGCGGGATGCGGCGCTTTCGACCCTGGCCTTTCCCCATCCCGACTTCCGCCACGGCCAGCGGCCCCTGGCGGAAGCCGTCTACAAGGCCGCCAGCGTCGGCTGCTGCCTCTTGGCCCAGGCGCCCACCGGCATCGGCAAGACGGTGGGCACCCTGTTCCCACTGCTCAAGGCCATGCCGCGGCAGAACCTCGACCGACTGTTCTTCCTGGCCGCCAAGACCCCTGGCCGCGCCCTGGCCCTGCATGGCCTGGAGTCCCTGGCCGCGCCGGTGCGAGTGCTGGAGCTGGTGGCGCGGGACAAGGCCTGCGAGCACCCGGCGCTGGCCTGTCATGGCGAGTCCTGCCCGCTGGCCCGCGGCTTCTATGACCGCCTGCCCGCGGCCCGCGCCGCGGCCCTGGCCGAGCCCACGCAGCTGACGCGGGCGCGGGTACGGGAGACGGCCCTGGCCCATGAGGTCTGCCCTTATTACCTGGCCCAGGAACTGGCGCGCTGGAGCGACGTGGTGGTGGGCGACTACAACTACTACTTCGACGGCAGCGCCATGCTCCATGCCCTGGCCCAGACCCAGGAGTGGCGCGTCGGGGTGCTGGTGGACGAGGCCCACAACCTGCTCGACCGCGCCCGCGGCATGTACAGCGCCAGCCTCGACCAGCGCCGCCTGGCCGCCGGCAAGGTCGTAGCGCCCCCGGCCATCGCCAAGGGCCTGCAGGCGCTCAATCGCGAATGGAATCGCCTGCACAAGGAGCAACAGGTCGACTACCAGGTGCAGCCGGAGTTGCCCGCCGCCTTCCTGACCGCCCTGCAACGGGTGGTGGGTCTGCTCACCGAGCACTTCGGCGAATCCGGGCAGCCGCCGGCGCCGGAGTTGCAGACGCTGTTCTTCGACCTGCTGCAGTTCATGCGCCTGGGCGAGACCTTTGGCGATCACTCGCTGTTCGACGTCACCCTGCTCAAGGGCCGCGGCAAGGCGCAGTCGCAACTCAATCTGCGCAACCTGGTGCCGGCGCCCTTCGTCGGTCCGCGGCTGGCGGCGGCGCACAGCTGCACCCTGTTCTCGGCAACCCTGACGCCGGCGCATTTCCACCGCGATCTGCTCGGGGTGCCGGCTGGCAGCGCCTGGGTCGATGTCGCCTCGCCCTTCGCCGCCGAGCAACTGGAGGTGCGCCTGGTGCGGCTATCCACCCGCTATGCCGACCGCGTCGCCTCCCGGGCGCCCATCGCCGCTCTGATCGCCAGCCGCTATCGCCAGCGCCCGGGCAACTACCTGGCCTTCTTCAGCAGCTTCGACTACCTCGATCAGGTGGCCGAGGCGCTGGCCGAGCGGGCGCCCGACGTGCCCCAGTGGCGCCAGTCCCGCGGCATGGACGAAGCCGCTCGCCAGGCCTTTCTCGAGCGCTTCCAGGCCGACGGCCGTGGCATCGGCTTCGCCGTGCTCGGCGGCAGCTTCGGCGAGGGCATCGACCTGCCCGGCGACCGCCTGATCGGCGCCTTCGTCGCCACCCTGGGCCTGCCCCAGCTCAATCCGGTCAACGAACAGCTGCGCCAGCGCCTGCAGCGGCGCTTTGGCGACGGCTATCGCTACGCCTATCTCTATCCGGGCCTGCAAAAGGTCATCCAGGCCGCCGGTCGGGTGATCCGCACCGTGCAGGATCGTGGCTGCCTCTACTTGATCGACGATAGGTTCACCCAACCCGAGGTCAAGGCGCTGCTGCCGACCTGGTGGCAGGTGGAGGAGGGCGCGGTGCCCACGGGCGAACCTGCGCCGGCTTGAAGGCTATCGCGGTCATGGCCACCCGCCGATGCAACTGATCCTATGGCACTCCGGTGTTTTGTTGATCGCGGCCATGGGCCGCTCCTACGATTACATCGAGCCTGTAGGAGCAACTGTCTTAGCCGTTGTAGGGGTGCACCAGTTGTAGAGCCGTAGCGTGGAAAACGGCGCAGCCTTTTCCACTGGGGACTTCGTGGCGAGGGCGCCCTCACCCCAACCCTCTCCCGAGGGGAGAGGGAGCCATCCTCTATCATCGAGCCCGTAGGAGCGGCCCATGGCCGCGATCACCGTACAGCCGTTGCTTAGGCCTCCGGCGTCTCCTCGCAAAACCTCAGCCTGTTACCGAAGGGATCGGCGATCTCCATCACCAGGCCCCAGGGCAATTCCTCGATACCTGGGCGGGCGAAGCCGTAGTCCCTGGCCAGCAGCTCGGCCTGGAAGGCGCGGATGCCGGTCAGGCGGACGAAGACCGTCGAGCCGGGGCAGGCATCGCCGTGGTGGCCGGAGAGGTGCAGGCGCAGGCCGGCGCGCTCGACTTCGGCATACAGCGGCAGCCCCGGTTCGAAGCGGTGTTCCCAGACCAGGCGGAAACCCAGGAAGTGGCAGTAGAATTCACGCGCCTTTTCGTCATCGAAGATGCGCAGGATGGGGCTGGGTGGCCCGAAGGCGATGGCGGCAGTGGCCATGGGGGGCTCCAGGGAAGCGGCAAGGGAAGGTCGATGATGCGCTTTCCGGGAGGCCCGGCAACCGGAACTGTGATCCGGAAAGCTTTGGTAACCCCTCTGGCAGGCCAGAGCGTGCGCTAGGCTGCAGTTCACCGGTGCGATGGCGAACCTATCCGGGTATCGTGCATTCTTTTTCCTTTCTGGCGGTTCGGCTGGGCCGAATCTTTCATCCTTAGTGACCAAGGTTGATCCATGCAGCGTAGACACCTGCTCAAAGCGTCCCTGGCCCTGGCGGCCTACACCGGCATTCCCTCCACGGGGCTGTTCGCCCTCCAGGCCTTTGCCAATCCGGCCAATGGCGACGGCCAGGCCTTCGATTTCGACTGGCTCAAGCAGCACGCCAAGGAGCTGGCCGGCCAGGCCTACCAGCCCACCGCCCAGAAACTGCCCGATACCCTGGCGAACATGACGCCGCAGCAGTTCAACGCCATTGGCTACGATGCCCAGCATTCGCTCTGGCACGACCTCAAGGGCCAGCTGGACGTGCAGTTCTTCCACGTCGGCATGGGCTTCAAGACCCCGGTGCGGATGTTCTCGGTGGACCCCAAGACCAACGAGGCCAAGGAAGTCCACTTCCGCCCCGAGCTGTTCAACTACAACGACAGCGGCGTCGACAAGAGCCAGCTCAAGGGCGACCTGGGCTTCGCCGGCTTCAAGCTGTTCAAGGCGCCGCACCTGGCCCAGTACGACATCGTCTCCTTCCTTGGCGCCAGCTACTTCCGCGCGGTGGACAAGACCCGCCAGTACGGCCTTTCGGCCCGCGGTCTGGCCATCGACACCTATGCCGATCGGCCCGAGGAATTCCCCGACTTCACCAAGTTCTGGTTCGTCACCCCGAACAAGAACAGCACCCGCTTCGTGGTCTATGCGCTGCTGGATTCGCCCAGCGCCACCGGCGCCTATCGCTTCGACATCGACTGCCTGAACGACCGCGTGGTGATGGACGTGGACGCCAACGTCAACGCTCGCCGCGACATCAAGCAGCTGGGCATCGCGCCCATGACCAGCATGTTCGGCTGCGGCACCCACGAGCGGCAGACCTGCAACACCTACCACCCGCAGATCCACGACTCCGACCGCCTGGCCATGTGGAAGGGCAACGGCGAGTGGATCTGCCGCCCGCTGAACAATCCGCCCAAGTTGCAGTTCAACGCCTTCAAGGACGACAGTCCCAAGGGCTTCGGCCTGGTGCAGACCGACCACGAATTCGAAAGCTACCAGGACGTCATGGTCCGCTACGACCGCCGGCCGAGTCTCTGGGTGGAGCCCACCTCGGCCTGGGGCGAGGGTGCCATCCAGCTGCTGGAGATCCCCACCACCGGCGAGACCCTGGACAACATCGTGGCCTTCTGGGCACCGGCCGAGACCATCACCGCCGGCAAGTCGCTGCACTATGGCTACAAGCTGCACTGGAGTGCGCTGCCGCCGGTGAGCACGCCGCTGGCGCGGGTCTATGCCACCCGTTCCGGCATCGGCGGCTTCCCCGAGGGCTGGGCGCCCGGTGAGCATTGGCCCAAGGTCTGGGCGCGGCGCTTCGCCATCGATTTCAATGGCGGCGGTCTGTCGTTCCTGCCCGAGGGTACCGGCATCGAGCCGGTGGTCACCGTCACCGACGGCAAGGTGCAGGATTTCCACGTGCTCAAGATCGACGAGATCGGCGGCTACCGGGTGATCTTCGACTGGTACCCCACCAGCGACAAGGCCGATCCGGTGCAGATGCGTGCCTTCATCCGCACCCAGGACCGCGCGCTGAGCGAAACCTGGCTGTACCAGTACTTCCCGCCGGCCGCCGACCAGCGTCGTTATCCGGACTGGAAGCAGTCCTAAGCGGCGGTCAGTAAAAAGCCGCTGTTCCTTCCCGGCGCAGCGGCTTTTTTGTGCCCGGAAGAAAGGGCGTAAGGGTGACTGGTCGCGGTGGTCAGTCGGCCAGTACCACCTGATTACGGCCGCCGCGCTTGGCCCGGTAGAGCGCCGCGTCGGCCAGGCCGTAGGCAAGCTCGAAGTCCGTGCCCACCGGATTGATGCTGAGGCCGAAGCTGGCGGTTACCGGTGCCGGCCCCGTCGTGTCCTGGGCGATGCGTTGGCGCAGGCGTTCGGTCATGGCCAGGGCTTCGTCCCGTACCAGGGTCGGCAGTAACACCGTGAACTCCTCACCGCCCACCCGGCCAACGATGGCTGGCGCCTGGACCAGCTCCTGCAGGCAGCGGGCAATGGTCTGGATCACTCGATCACCGGCGGGATGGCCAAAGTCGTCGTTGATGCGTTTGAAGTGATCGATGTCCAGCACGATCATGGCCCCGCCCCGTTGCCGCAGCGCCTGGCCGGCCTGGTCAATCACCGCGCCGCGGTTGAGCATCCCGGTGAGGGCGTCGTGGGTGGCGCGGTACTCCAGCTGCTGGCTGAGGGTCTGCAATTGCTGGTTGAGGGCGTTCATCTCGCGTTCGGCGCGATCGCTGCGGGCGATCAGCCGGCGGGTCTCGCGCATCAGGCGTTCGAAATGCAGCGTCAGGTCGCCCAAGGCGGCTCGGTAGCGCTCGGCATCGGCGTCGTCGGCGCCATAGAGGGCACGCGCTGCCTGCAGTACCCCAGCTTCCTGCTCGAACAAATCAGGCCCTGGCTCGGCCGGGCTGTAGCGCCTGACGCTGGCGGTCATGCCGGCAGCTCGGGATGCTCGATGAACGTCAGCGCCTGGAAGTCCAGTCGCAGTTCTTCGCCGAATTCCTGGATGGTCTCGTCCTCGGCATCGTAGTACCAGTGCAGCTCCACCCGGTTGCCGGCCTGGGCCGCCTGGTCCAGGGCGTCGAACAGGGTGAACAGCATCTTGGTGCTGGAGCTGTTGAAGTAGGCGAGGGCCACGTGCACCCGGATGCGGGCGTCCTGGCGCTGGTCGAGGTAGGCCCGCAGCGACTCGATCACCGGCAGGTAGAAGGCCGCGGCGTTTTCCGGAAAGGATTCGCCCTTGAGCCAGAGTTCGTCCTCGGCGAAACGGAAATCCACCTCCGGAGAGGTGGCGGTGGGAGCGATGAACATGGTGTCCATACGAGGGGAGGTCCCTGTCAGATGATGGCTTTCAGGCAGAACAGGGTGGTGCCCGGCGTCTGCGTGGAGGGATGGAAGGCGAATTCCAGCGGGGCGCTGGCATCACGCGCCATGGTCAGAAAACCAAGACCGGCCCCCTTGCTGTCGACTGGGGTTTCGGCGCGCAGGGATTCGCGATAGGCCTGCTTGATCTGGTCCAGCGACATGCTGCACAGCGGCTCGAGCCGCTCGCGCAGGGCGTCGACCTTGTCGCTGGCGATGGGGTTGGCGCAGAGCATCTGGTAGTTGCCGTCCTGGCGGGTGATACAGACCGAGCCCTGGCCCAGCTTGGTGTCCGCCAGGGCGTCCGGCGGCAGGGCATCGGCGGAATAGTGCAGGACGTTCTGTGACAATTCGATGAAGGAGGAAAACAGCTTGCGCCGGGTGGCGCCGCTGATCCCTTCGAATTCCAGTTGCAGCCTCACCACCTCGGCCATGGCGGCAACGATGCCATGGGAGAAGTAGCCGCGGTGATAGAAGATCACGTGCTGCTGCTGGGCGATTTCGAGAAAGGCGCCGTTCGCGGGAAAGGAGGCGGTCATGTCGGTCAGGCCACGCGGATGCAGAGGAAGGTGAGATCGTCGCGGCGTAGTTCGTCGCCCTGCCAGTGGGCGAGGTCTGCGCTGAGTTGCTCGCAGAAGGCCGCCGTCGGCGCCGTGCGTGACTCGCTCAGCCGGGCCAGCGCGCGGCGCTTGCCAAAGGAGGTACGCCGCGGACCGCCGATCTGGTCGATCAGCCCATCGGTGGTGGCGAACAGCAGGCTGCCCGGCTGTAGCGGCAGGGTGGTGGCCGGCCAGCACTGGTCGAGCGGACTGTCGGCGTAGCCGATGCCCAGGCGTAGCGGCGCCAGGGTCAGGACCTCCGCGGTGTCGGGCGCCAGGAGGTGAAGGGGCATGCGAGCGCCGGCGTAGGTCAGGCTGTGGCTGCCTCTGTCCACCCAGAAGCAGGCCAGGTCCAGGCCGTCGTTGGATTCGGAGATGCCGCCGGACTGGCCCAGCATGGCCTTGACGCTGGCGTTGATCGCCGAGAGCAACGCCGAGGGGTCGCGCGGTCCGAGGTGTTGCAGGGCCTGGGTCAGGGACGCCGAGGCGATCAGGGTCATGAAGGCACCGGGCACGCCGTGGCCGGTGCAGTCGGCGATGGCGCCGAACCAGCCGTCTTCATGCTGGGCGAAGTGATAGAAGTCGCCACCGACCACGTCGCGCGGCTGCCAGACCAAGGTGGCGTCCTGCTCCATCACCGCCAGGGCCTCGCGCGAGCTGCGCAGCATGGCGCGCTGGATGACGCTGGCGTATTCGATGCTGTGCATGATCTGGCGATTCTTCTCGGCCTGCAGGTCCGAGACGATGCGCATCAGCTGCACGCCCAGGCCGAGCCCGGCGAAGCGCCCTTCGCGGGTGACGATGAAGCCATCGGCCAGGGCCTTTTCGCCCACCTCGACGGTGCGCCGGGTCAGTTCCTCGATGGACAGACCAGCATCCACCACCAGCGGCTCCTTGTCCATGAAGGCGATGCAGCTCTTGCGATCGTAGACTTCGCGGTGATACGGCTTGCTCATCTGCGAGAGAAAGATGTCGCGGTTGATCAGGCCGATCGGGCGATCGTGCTCGACTACCGCGAGACTGGTGATCTCGCGGCGTTCGTTGAACAGGTCCATGACCATGGCGTTGGTGTGCTCGGCCTCGACGGCGGGCCACTGGGTGCAGAGGTCGAGGGCGCAGCGTTGGCTGGGGCGGGAGGCGGCACGCGCGGAGGGCAGGGGAGCGGACGACATCGATACGAATCCGTTCTCGGGAGGTCGATGCAGCCTAGAGGCTCAATATGGAGCTTTGATGACAGGAGCTGGCCAGGCGCCAGCATCGCACCGGGCCTGGCCAAGGTGGGCGTCAGCCGGTCAGGACCCCCAGGGCGGCGCGGGTGAACGGCGGGGGCGGTACGGCGTTGAGCACCGCACCCTGGAGCACCAGACCGCTGTGGGCGAACTGGCGCTGGGTGGCCTCGATTTCCTTGGCGGTGTTGCAGCCATGGCGCGACACCAGCAGGCAGGTGCCGGCCTGGGCGGCCAGCAGCACGGCATCGGTCACCGCCAGTACCGGCGGGGTGTCGAGGATGACCAGTTCGTAGTCCTGCTGCAGGCCGCGCAGCAGCTCGGTACAGCGCGCACTCATCAGCAATTCGGCTGGATTCGGTGGGCGGACGCCGCCCACCAGGCAATCCAGGCCGGGGATCGCCGAGGGCTGGATCGCCTGCTCGGGCGTCGCCAGCCCAGCCAGCACCTCGGCCAGACCCGGGCGACGGGCCAGTTGCAGGCGCCGATGCAGGCGTCCGCGCCGCAGGTCGGCATCCACCAGCAGCACCCGCGTCCCGCCTTCGGCCAACACCCGCGCCAGTTGCACGGCCACCGAGGACTTGCCGGCGCCGGGGCTGGCGCTGGTGATCAGCAGCAGGTCGTTGCGCGCCTCGGTGCGGGCGAAGGCCAGGCTGGTGCGCAGGATCCGCAGGGCCTCCTGGTAGCCGCTGTCGAGAGCTGTCGGCAGCGGGCCACCGAGCTGGCGGCTCGGCGCCAGCGGCAATTGCGCCAGCACCGGCAGGCCCAGATTTTCCAGGCCCTCGGCGTCTTCGATGCCGCGCTCCAGGCTGGCGCGTAGATAGACCCAGGCCATGCCGGCCAGGCAGCCGAAGAGCAGGGCGCTGAGGATCAGCAGGGGCTTCTTGGGATAGACCGGGGCGATCTGGGTATAGGCGCTGTCGATGATGCGCACATCGCTCACCGTGCCGGCGCGCACCACCGACAATTCCTGGATGCGCTTGCTCATCAGCGCATAGAGCTTGTCCGCTGCCTCGACCTCGCGCTGCAGGCGCAGGACCTCCTGCTGGGTCTGGGGCAGCTTGGCCAGGCGCTGCTGCACGGCCTGGCGCTCGCCATTGAGCACCTGGCGGCGCGCCAGCAGGGTCTGGTACAGCGGATGGGTGGTGGTGAAGCGCAGGGCCAGTCCGAGGCGCTCCATCTCCAACGCCGACAGCTGGCCATCCAGGTCCACCGCCTGGCGCAGCAGGCTGCGTCCCTCTTCGCCGATGGCGATGGAGCCCTGGCGGCGCTGGTAGCGGTCCAGCGCCTGGCGGCCGTCGGCCAGGCGCTGGTTCACCCGCGGCAACTCCTGGCGCAGGAAGGCCAGTTGCTGGGTGGATTCGTCGGCGTTGCGGGTCACGTCCTGGCGCACGTAGGCCTCGGTGATGCCGCGCAGGATGCGTTGCGCCCGCTGCGGATCTCTGTCCTGCAGCTGGATCGAGAGGATGCCCGAGCGCTTGCCGCGCTCGCTGACCCTCAGCCGCTCCTGCAGCGCCTGGATGGCCACGCCGCGGCGTTGCTTGACGAGAATGAATTCGGTGCCCGGATAGGCGTGCAGCTGGGCGATGTCCAGCTGCAGCTCGCCGGCGCTGGCCGGCTGGCCCAGCCGACCTTCCAGCAGGCGCTTGCCCTGGGCATCGTTCAGCAGGAAGCGATCCGGGGGCTCGGCGGTAAGGGTCAGCGGCTGGCCATAGAGGGCGTCGGGCACGCTCAGGCTGGCGATGGTCAGCTGTTCGCCGCCCCA
Source organism: Pseudomonas sp. PGPPP4 (assembly GCF_002256045.1). Classification (NCBI taxonomy): domain Bacteria; kingdom Pseudomonadati; phylum Pseudomonadota; class Gammaproteobacteria; order Pseudomonadales; family Pseudomonadaceae; genus Pseudomonas; species Pseudomonas sp. PGPPP4. The sequence goes on along the minus strand of NZ_NKID01000004.1, from coordinate 281,696 downwards.
GGCGAAGCGCGCAAGGCCGAACAGCGGCGCGGCCACCCCGGCGCCCGCGCGTTCGTGGCGGCGTGCCAGCCAGTCGCCCAGCAGCGGCAGGCGCCGCGGGGTGACGCTAAGGTCCAGGCCCTCGGCGTCCACCACCTCGCCAACCACCCGCCGCGAGGTGAGCAGCTGCATCTCGGTGATGGCTTCCGGCGGCGGCAGCGGCCGGCCATTGTCGGACTCGTCCAGGCGCACGATGCCGCGCTGGTATTCGATCTGCACCGTCGCCACCGCCTGATAGCGTGGCGCGGCCAGTTGCGCATAGGCCACGCCCAGCAGGGTGCAGAGGGCGATACAGACGAGCAGGCTGCGGCGATGGCGCCAGAGCGCGGCGCAGTAACGGGCGAAACCTATGTCCGCGGCCTGGGTGGCGGCGGGAAGCGTCTGATGCGACTTGTCCATGCAGGAGCGGGCCTTGGGGCAGGTACGAGAAAGGACAGCCGTCGCAGCCGCACGCTGGCGAGAGGGCAGCGCGCGGCGAACCGGGGGTCGAAATCGTCACACCAGGCAGGGCACAGCTGGGAACGCCAGGCACTGGATCGGGGATCCGCGCCTTGTCGGCTGGAGTGCTGCGTCGACTCTAAGCGAAAGCAAAAGCCAAAAATGTGACACTCCGTGCAGAACGCGACGGATGCCCGCTTGGCAGCGTCAAGGTGCTAAGGCAGTCTTCTTCGCGACCTGTCGTGTCTCCGGACGACAAGCCATGGCCAGCGCCTGGTGTTCCGGGAGCGCTCGTGCCCGTGCCGTTGCTGGCCGAGGCATCCCAGGTAGCAGATGCAAACGCCGCGGCCCCTGGCCACGGCGTGTTCCTGACGGCTTCTTGAATGTAGTCAGCGGTTGAAGCCCGGTTCCCACCTACGCGCCTCCTGGCCTGCGTGGGCGGTCTTGCACCGGTTGTACCAGGCCTGCGGAAGAGGGCGCCTGGTTCTTCACTGCCCTGGACGGCGTTCTCGACTGCATGGCTGTCAGGAGACAGGACAATGAGCGTGGTATCTGACGTTACCCATCCCGGGGTCCGGGTGGGACGGTGGCCGTTCTGGCTGGGCGGTCTGGTGGTCGGTCTGCTGTTGCTGCTGGCGCTGCTCTGGCGCCTGCCGGATTTTCGCGATGGCACCGGGGCGCAGAATCTCGAAGCCAGCTATCACGTCCTGCTCAGTCTCAATGCCCTGGACGAATCCGGCGTGACCCGCCACTGGTGGCTGCCCACGGTGACCCTGGGCGGCAGTCACGACCGGCAGGTGTCCTGGGGCGCGACCATCCCCACCCACAGTGGCGACTACGTTTACACCAGCTTCAGCAGCTACGGCTTTCTCGCGCCCTATCTCGGCCTCAAGGCCGCGGGGCTGACGCCTTCGCTGCACAGCCTCGCGCTGTTCAACGCCGCCCTCGGCGCCCTCACGGCGCTGCTGCTGTTCCGCCTGCTGTACCTGGTGCTGCGCAGTCACGGTGCCAGCCGCGCCCTGGCCGCCACGAGCGCGGTGCTGGGCGGCCTGATCGCGGTGTTCAGCCGCGAGGCGCTGCTGTCCCAGGGCCTGCTCTACTGGGTGCAGAGTTTCTACCAGGTGCTGCTGCTGGCCAGTCTGCTGACCTTCTTCCACTACCTGCGGGCAGCCGCGGGCCAGCGCCAGCGACTGGGCTGGCTGCTGGCCGGCCTGGTCTGCTTTGGCGCCCTGACCGAATGGACCGGCTACGTCTTCGGCGGCGGGCTGGTCGCGCTGTTCTGGCTGCAGCGCCGGCAATTGCCGGACGGCCAGCGGATGGCCTGGCGCCTGGCCTTCGCCACGGCCCTAGCCGGATTGCTGGTGCTGCTGCACTACAGCCTGGCGGCGGGCCTGTTGCCGACGCTCAAGGCCTTTGCCCGGCGCTTTCTCGCCCGTAGTCCGAACAATGCCCACCTGACCGACTTCTTCGCCGGCTACGGACTGTCCTTCGGCCTGTTCCTGGCTGCGGTGGCCATCGCCCTGGGGGTGCTGGTCTGGAAGCGCAGGAGCCTCAACTGGCCGCGCAGCACCACGCTGCTGCTGGTCGCCGCCAGCGTGCCGCTGCTGGAAAATCTGCTGCTGCTGCAGCATGCCACCCAGTTTTCCTTCGATCGGCTCAAGTTCATCTTTCCCGCCGCGCTGCTGCTCGGCCTGGCCTTTCTGGCCCTGAAGACCCCGGGGCGCGCCGTGCTCGCCGTGGTGCTGGTGGCCGCGGCCCTGCAGAACGGCCAGACCTATCGCCGGGACCTCGCCGGCTATGCCGGCTGGGGCGCCATCGACCGGCAGAATCAGGCCCTGGTCGGGCTGGTGAAAGGCCAGGTCACGCTGGACTGCACCCTGATCTCCACCGACATGACGGTGCGCGGCTACGCCAATCTGCTGTTCCACCGCAGCATCCACGAATTGCAGCGCCAGCCGCTGGACTACCACGGCGAGCCGGGAGCCTGTGGCGGACTCTATCTGGAAGGCCGGGATTTCCGCGTCGACCTGCCCGAATACACCCGCGCCCGCCTGAGTCTGGCGGACGGTCGCCAACTGACCTACGCCAAGGTCGAGGGTGACTGGCGCCTGCAATGAACGCCCCATCCATGAACGTGCTGCGAGGAAACCGGGTATGCCGGGTACGCTGATCAATCGACTGAGTTTTCTGGCCCTGGGTGGCCTGATGGTCCTGCAGTTCGGCGTCTTCGAACAGAGCCCGACCAATCCGGTGGGCATCCGCTACGTGGGCGAGCTGTACCTGGCGATCTGCCTGGGTTTCTTCGCGCTCTTCACGCTGAGCACCTGGGATCGGCCGCAGCGCGACTATCGGCTGCTGATGGGCTTCTGCCTGTTTTCCACGGCGGTGTTCGTCGGCTTGCCGGCGCTGTTCGCCCAGCTGTTCTGGGGCCAGCCGCTGGTCTACGGCCTCATCGAGGAGCGGCGGGTGCTCTACTGCTTCAGCGCCTTCCTGGTGCTCTACCTGGCCAAGCGGCTGAATGCCGTGCAATTCGAGAATCTGATCATCCTGGTCGGGCTGCTCTCGGCGCTGCTGTGCTGGCTGTCCTACTTCAAGATGCTGCCGGACCTGCGCGAGGAGGTGAAGGACCTCAGCCGCCCCGGACGGGCCTCCACGGGGGCGGGCGCCATCTTCTTCGGCTACTTCATCTGCATCTACTTCGCCGGTCGCGGGCGCTCCTTCATCGACGGCCAGTTGCGCCCCAAGCTGCGCCACGGCCTGCTGGCGCTGTTCTTTCTGGCGACCATCGTGGTGGTGCTGCAGACCCGCCAGCTGATCGTGGTCTGCCTGGTGTTCACCATCCTCGCCCTGCGCGCGCGCCTGGTCGGCCCGGCGCTGTTCGGCGCCATCATCATCGCGCCACTGATCCTCTATCCGCACCTCCTGGAAACCCTCGGCTTCAACCTGGATTTCTACGCGCGCTCGGTGCAGGAAGGCCCCACCGACAACGTCCGGGAAAACACCATTTCCCAGATCATCAACCACCTGCAGCTGTACAACGGCCTGCCCAGCGGCAGCCTCAGCCTGATGTGGAACGACGGCTTCAAGCCGATCTTCGGCGACTACTTCTTCCTTTCCGACGTCGGCATCTTCGGCACCGTGTTCCGCTTCGGCTTCCTGTCGATCCTGGTGATCCCCATCGGCCTGGCGGTCCACTACCTGGTGGCGCGCAAGCTGAGCCGCGACCTGGAATTCACCCTGGCGGTGTTCCTCGCCTTCATGACCATCTGGCCGCTGCAGGGGCTGTTCGAATACCAGGGCACCGCGGCCCTGCTCTTCGTCATGCAGGCGCTGAAGACCTACCACGGCGCGCCCCAGTACGGGGTGGTCAGCCTGCCGGAGCGACCGGGAGCGCTGCCGCCCGGTCGCCAGGTCCTGCCGGTCTAGCAGCCGGTCAGGCGTTCGACGCGGCGTTCGCCGGGAAAGAAGAAGGGGCGCAGGCGCACGCCCAGGCTGTTGCCGAAGAAGGCGGCCACCAGCCACAGCCAGCCGTGCAGGCTGCCCGAGGCGATGCCGCTGAAGTAGGCGCCGATGTTGCAGCCATAGGCCAGCCGCGCACCGTAGCCCAGCAGCAGGCCGCCGAGCACCGCCGCCACCAGCGACCGCGCGGGGATGCGCAGGCTGGGGGCGAAGCGCCCGGCCAGCCCCGCGGCGGCCAGGGCGCCCAGCATGATGCCGAGGTTCATCACGCTGGTGACGTCGAACCAGAAGGGCTCGGCCAGCGCCCGGGCATTGGCCGGTTGCTGCCAGAAGGCCCAGCCGGAGACGTCCAGCCCGAGCAGACCGGCACCCTTGGCGCCCCAGAGGGCGAAGGCCGAGGTGACGCCCCAGGGGCGACCGGCCAGGGCCAGGGTGACGAAGTTCAGTATGGCCAGGGCGATGGCGCCCCAGACCAGCGGCCAGCTGCCGCGCAGCAGGCGCGCCGCGCCCTGGTGTTCACCGGGCACCGTGACTTCCAGCGAGCCGTGGCGACGGCGCTCCAGCACCACCGAGACCCCGGCGATCAGGGCGAAGGCCGCCAGGCTGACCAGGATGCCGGGCAGCACGCCCAGGCTGGTCACCAGGGAGGTGGGCGGCAGACTGGGCAGGGCGAACCACCAGCCCAGGTGCTGGGTGGCGATCAGCGAACCGATGACGAAGAACAGCAGGGTCACCAGCATCCGCGCATTGCCGCCGCCGGCGGTGAACAGGGTGCCGGAGGCGCAGCCACCGCCCAGTTGCATGCCGATGCCGAACAGGAAGGCGCCGACCACCACCGAGGTGGACAGCGGCGAGACGTTGCCGCGCACCGCCTCGCCGAACAGGCTGCCGGCGCCCAGGGCGGGAAAGAACAGCAGCACCGCCAGGGCCAGCATCACCATCTGGGCGCGCAGGCCGGCGCCGCGGCGGTCGAGGATGAACACCCGCCAGGCCGAGGTGAAGCCGAAGGCGGCGTGGTAGAGGGTCAGGCCGAGGGCGCCGCCGAGCAGCAGCAGGAGCGCCTGACGGCCGCCCACGGCCTGGCCTAGAAAGACCATGCCCAGGGCGAGCAGGCAGGTCGCCCACAGGGCCGCCCAGGGCAGGCGAGGAGAGGAAAGCGTAGAGGTCTGCTGCATCATGGTTCCGGTAGCTTCGAACTAAAGTCCGACTATTTTAGTAGGACTTGCCCGGGAATCCCAGCCAACCGTCAGCTCTGGTTGAATGAAAGGGTTACATCGATATAGCCAGAAGTTATCTAGCGTTCAGGACAGCCGTTTGGCCGAGGGCGTGGTCAAAGCGGCCAAAGGAATCCCCTGGAGTCGCCGTGTCCGCTGCTGCCGTGCCGTCTGTTCCCGCCTTGCCTACCCTGCCGCGATTGCGCGGCTGGACCGCCCTGGCCGCTGCCCTGGTGCTGGCCGGTTGCAGCCTGACGCCCAGCTCCCAGGGTCCAACCCGTTCGCCGGCCGAGGTGCGCGCCGAGCTCCTGCGGCTGCTGCCGGCCAGCGTCGCGGATCGGCAGGGCTGGGCCAGCGATATCCAGACCGCCTTCAGCGCCCAGGGCCTCGAGCCCTCGACGGACAACCTCTGCGCCGTGCTGGCGGTGGCGGAGCAGGAATCCACCTACCAGGTCGATCCGCCGGTGCCGGGGCTGGGGCGGATCGCCCGGGAAGAGATCGACAGACGTGCGGCGCGGGCCTATGTGCCTCAACTGCTGGTGCGCACCGCGCTCAACCTCAGGTCGCCCACCGGCAAGACCTACGCCCAGCGCCTGGACAGTGCCCGAACCGAGCGCGAGCTGAGTCTGATCTTCGAGGACTTCATCGCCATGGTGCCCCTGGGCGGCCAGCTGTTCGGGCGCTTCAATCCGGTGCGCACCGGCGGCCCCATGCAGGTCAGCATCGACTTCGCCGAGGCGCATGCCCGCGGCTATCCCTATGAGCGCGAGGGTTCCATCCGCCATGAGGTGTTCAGCCGGCGGGGCGGTCTCTATTTCGGCACCGCGCACCTGCTGGGCTATCCCGCGGACTATGCCACGCCGCTGTATCGCTTCGCCGATTTCAACGCCGGCTGGTACGCCAGTCGCAATGCCGCCTTCCAGAGCGCGGTAAGCCGGGCCACGGGGATGAAGCTGGCGCTGGACGGCGATCTGGTGGTGCCCGGTTCGCGGACCCAGGGCGAGACCGAGCGGGCGGTCAATCGCCTGGCGCCGGCCCTGGGCATGAGCGACATCGCCATCCGCCACGACCTGGAGGCGGGGGAGTCCGAGGACTTCGCCAAGACCGATCTCTATGCCAAGGTCTATGCCCTGGCCGAGCGCAAGGCCGGTCGCAGCCTGCCGCGCGCCATCCTGCCGGGCATCACCCTGGAAAGTCCCAAGATCACCCGCACCCTCACCACCGCCTGGTTCGCCCAGCGGGTTGAGGAACGCTGGCAGCGCTGCCGGGGCCGCGCCGCGCGCTGAGGGGAGCAGGGGGCCGAACGGCGTTTTCCAGGTGACGAGGGTCGGGCCCGGGGATGGCAATTGGCCAGACTATTCGCCTAACATGGGGCGATGAAGCGGCCTCGCGCCGTACGGTTCTGGTGTAGTCCCTAGAGGTCCAGATGACCGATACCCCCGGCTCCCGGTTGACGCTGATCGTCGACCAGCCCACCCCTACGGCCCGCCATCGGCTGCCACCCCGCGAACAGGCCAAGGCCCTGCGACTGCTGCGTACCCTGGGCCTCGAAGCCGATACCCCGCCGGAACTGGTGCTGGCCTGGCTGGAACGCCGCGATGGCGGTTGTTCGCTGCCGGAAGCGGCGCGCCAGATCGGCCTGGGCAACTGGCTGGGGATCACCACCAGCCTGGCCGACCTCACCCAGAATCTGGCGCGCTTCGAAGCGGCCTACGCCCTGGACAGCGTGCTCGACTCCCTGACCGTCCTGGCCGAGCAGTCGCCGCCCGAGTCCCGCTAGCGGCTAGAGGCCGGCACCACGGATGTTGACGTAGAGGCTGTACAGCGAGTGGGAACCGGCCATGAACAGCCGGTTGCCTTCCGGGCCGCCAAAGCAGAGGTTGGGGCAGCGTTCCGGCAGGTGGATGTGCCCCAGCGCCTTGCCGCTGGGATCGAAGACCCGCACGCCATCGAGCGCCTCGGGCTTGGCCGCCGGCGCGCCACTGCTGCCCCAGCCGCACCAGAGATTGCCCGCCACGTCGCACTTGATGCCGTCCAGGGCGCCGTATTCCAGCGCCTCGATGTGCTTGCGGCGCTCGCCCAGGCTGCCGTCGTCCCTGACCGTATAGGCCCACACCAGGCGATTGGGCTTGGCGCGGCCCTCGACCACGTAGAGCAGCTTTTCGTCCGGCGAGAAGGCCAGGCCGTTGGGGCCGTTGAGATCACCGATCACCCGGGTCACCGCCAGGCTCTCGCCGTCGATGCGATAGACCCCATCGGGTTGCTCGGTCTTGACCCTATGACCCTCGTAGTCGCTGTTGGCCTGGAACGGCGGGTCGCTGAACCAGATGGAGCCGTCACGCTTGACCACCACGTCATTGGGCGAATTGAACGGCTTGCCGTCGAAGCTATCGGCCAGCACCGTGATACGCCCATCGTGCTCGGTGCGGGTGACCCGCCGCCCGAGGCCGTGAGTGGTGGAGCCTTCACAGGCGATCAGCCGACCCTGGCGATCACGGGTCAGGCCGTTGGCGAAATTCGACTGGGCGCGGTAGGTGTCCAGCCGGCCGCTGACCTCATCCCAGCGCACGATGCGGTTGTTGGGGATGTCGCTCATCAGCAGGTAGTTGCCATCGCCGATCCACACCGGGCCTTCGGCCCAGCGCAGGCCGGTGGCCAGGCGTTCGACACTGGCGTTGAACAGCCGCAACTCGAGGAAGCGGTCGTCGAGGATCTCGATCAGCGGATCGGGATAGCGTTGGCTCAGGGGTTCGGCGGCGCGAGCGAGACCGGGCAGGGCGAGGGCGGCGCTGCAGACCAGGCCGCCTTGGAGCAGGCGGCGACGGGACAACGGCCGGGCGAGACCCGGGGAGGAGTCGTGCATGGTGCAGGTCCTTGATTGTTATTGTTCAGACGAGGCAATGCGGATCAACCGGCATTAGCAGGCTAATCGTCTGACATCATATGTCTTGTGGCGGATGGCGCCAACCGGGGCGCGGGCCTAGTCGGCCTCGAGCACCAGGCAGGTCCGACCGCGGCCCTGGCGTTTGGCCTGATAGAGGCGCCGGTCGGCTTCGTGGAGAAAGCCTTCGAGGTCGTCGGCGAGGCCGCTGAAGACGCCGGCGCTGAACGACAGCGGCGGGGCGCCGGGGGCATAGCTCTGGGCGTGGCAGTAGCGGCGCAGCAGGTCCAGCGCCTGCAGCAGCTGCTCCGGTGGCATCCGGCTGACCAGGGCGAATTCCTCGCCACCCAGGCGACCGGTGAGATCCTGGGGCAGGGTCCGGGCCAAGGCCTGGGCGAAGACCACCAGGGCACTGTCACCGCTGGCATGGCCGTGTTCGTCGTTGATGCGCTTGAAGTGATCCAGGTCGAGCATGGCCACGCTCAGGGCGTGGCCCTCGCGTTCGGCCTGGCGGAACAGCTCCTGGGCCTGATCCTGAAAAGCGCGCCTGTTGCGCAGCCCGGTGAGGGAATCGTACTGGGCGGCGTGGGTGAGGGCGCGCATGAGATCCCGCCGTTCCAGGGTCGAGACCACTCGGCAATTGAGCTCCTCGGGGCAGAAGGGCTTGCGCAGGAAGTCGTCGGCCCCCTGCTTGATGAACTTGGCGCTGAGCGAACCCTTTTCGTCGGCCGACAGGCCGATGATGCTGAGGTCGTGGCGGCGCAGCTTCTGCCGCAACATCTGCACCAGTTCGAAGCCGCTGAGGCCGGGCATGCTGTGGTCCACCACCAGCAGGTCGATGTCCGGCTGCTCCTGCAGCAGGCGCAGGGCCTCGTTGCCGTCGCAGGCGTCCAGCAGCTGGTAGCGGTGGGGCGTCAGCACATGGCGGATGTAGTTGCGGGTGGCGTCGGAGTCCTCGGCGATGAGGATCTTGACCGCGGTATTGCTGTCCAGCCGCCGCAGCAGGCGAAAGGCGAATTCGTAGGAGTACTGGCTTTCCTTGAGCACATAGTCGACCACGCCCTTGGTCAGCAGGTCGTCGCGCCGGCGCTCGTCATAGGAACCGCTGAGGACGATGCAGGGCAGACGATAGCGCAGCACCAGATCGACGCTTTCGCCATTGGCCGCATCGGGCAGGTTGAGGTCCACCAGGGCGGCGAAGAACAGATTGGCCGAGGTTTCCAGCATCAGCTCGGCTTCGGCCAGGGTGGCGCAGAATACCGGCTCGAAGTCGCGCTGCTGACGAAAGAGGTGCGCCAGAATCTTGAGGACCATGGGGCTGTCTTCGATGACCAGGATGGAGCGCACCGGTAACTCCTGCAGGGCAAAGATCGGCCGAGAATAGTTCTGGCGTCAGAGGAAGGGATCATTCGCCTCTGCGTATCGGCCAAAGGATCGACGACTTGAATGGCCGCCGATCCTTCCCGGTTCAGCGGTCCGCCTGGCCTTCCAGCTGGCGCTGCCGGGGCAGGCGCAGGGCGTCGTCGCGCGGCAGCGGGCGACTCAGCAGGTTGCCCTGCACCTTGTCCACCTGCAGCGCCTTGAGCGCTTCCAGCTCGGCGAGGGTTTCCACCCCCTCGGCGATCACCTCCTTGTGGGTCTCGCGGGCGAAGGCGATGATCGCCGAGGCCAGCGCCCGGCGTTCGGCGTCGCGATCGATGTCGCGCACCAGGCTCATGTCCAGCTTGATCATGTCCGGCCGCAGTCGAAGGATGTGCCTCAGACTCGAATAGCCGGCGCCGGCATCGTCGATGGCCAGGCGCACGCCCTGGGCCCGCAGCGGTTGCAGCTGGGCATGCAGGGCGTCGTAGTCGTCGACCTCGGCATGTTCGGTGATCTCCAGCACCAGGCGTCCGGGAGGATTGCCGGCCAGCAGCGCTGGCAGGCGCCCGCCCAGGATGGTCTGCGGCGAACAGTTCATGGTCAGGTAGCTGTCGTCGGGCAGACTCTGCAGTCCCTGTAGGGCGAAGCGCATGGCGCTTTCTTCCAGTTCGTCGCCGAGACCGACGGCGCTGGCTTCGGAAAACCACAGGTCCGGGCTGCGCTGCGGCGGGCAGTGGAAGCGCGACAGCGACTCCCAGCCGGCGATGCGCAGATCCGCCAGGTGATAGATCGGCTGGTAGACGATGCTCGGCTGGTGGGCGGCCACCGCGCCCTGGATGCGCTCGCGCATCTCCACCTGGCCGCGGCGACTGGAGACGTCCAGGCTGAGGCGATCGGCCACCAGTTCGGCAAAGGTCCGCACCAACTCCAGGTCACGGGGACTCAGGGTCGGATCGGGCTGGTACTTGAAGCAGCAGAAGGTGCCATAGAGTTCGCCATCGCTGAGCCGCACCGGCACGCTGACGTGAGCGCCGATGGGCACGCTGCGGGTTTCCGGGATCAGCCGGGTAGCGCCGACGGCGCGGGTGTCGGGGATGAGTTCGGGCAGGTGGCCGGTCACCACCTGCTGACAATAGCCCTGGCTGAGCGGCAGGGCATCGCCGGCTTTGAGCGGCGCATCGGGCGCCGCATCGACGTTGCGAAAGACCCGATCCTGCTGGCGAAATTCGGCCAGAAAGGCCACGTCCATGTCCAGGTGGATGCGCAGCGCGTGCAGCACCTTGTCGATGCAGCCCTGGCTGCTCAGGTTGCCGGTATCCAGGCCAACCACCTCCAACAACTCGGTACCTGATTCCCTCATGTCCTCACTCCCGGGAAACTACGACCTGAACCAGTGTAGAGCCTGGAATGAATTTGTCAGTCAAATGACCTCATCCATTCGGCTTAACCCCGTTCGGCGTACCAGGCCTCGAAAGCGGGCAGGGCCATGGGCCGGGCCAGCAGATAGCCCTGGACCTCGTCGCAGCCGGCTTGCTGCAGGAAGGCCAGCACCTCGGGCGTCTCTATGCCCTCGGCGACGCTGCGATAACCGAGCTTGCCGATCAGCGCCAGCAGCGCCCTGACCACCTCCTGCTTGCGTGGATCCTCGGGCAGGTCATGGATCAGCGAGCGGTCGAGCTTGACGCTGGTGACCGGCAATTCGTAGAGATAGGCGAAGTTGCTGTAGCCACTGCCGAAGTCGTCGATGGCAATCTCCAGGCCCAGCTCGCGCAGGGCATGCAGCTGGGCGATGGCCTCGGGATTGCGTTTCAGCCATTCGCCTTCGGTGATCTCCACTTCCAGCCGCCGCGGATCGACACCCTGGCGCTGGCAGGTCTCGCGCAGCAACTCGACCAGATCGCCTTCGTCGAAATCCCGTGGCGACAGGTTGAGCGACAGTCGCCCCTGATAGCGAGTGTCCCAGTGCGCCAGCTGGCCGATGGCGGTACGGATCACCCAGCGGGTGACGCTGTGGATCAGCGCGGTCTTCTCGATCGCCGGAATGAAATCGCCCGGAGCGATGGGGCCGAGTTGCGGATGGGTCCAGCGCAGCAGGGCTTCGGCGCTGCACAGCCGGCGCTCGGGCAGGGCCAGGCGCGGCTGGAAGGCCAGGCTGAAGTCGCCGCGTTCGAGGCCTTCGGGAATCTGCCGGACCAGCTGGAAGATCCGCTGGAAGGCCTCGTCCCGGGGGCGTTCGTAGACCACCCAGTGACGACTGCTCAGCGCCGCCTGATCGACCGCCACCATGGCCTTGCGCAGCAGGTCGCGGACTTCGCCCGCGTCGAGCAGGAAGGGCACCACACCGGCCTTGACCGGCGGATCGATGGGAATGCGGTCGGCCTGGACCGGCATCCGCAACTGGGCGATGAGCGCGTCGAGCAGCGGCTGATAGTCGCAGTCCTCCGGCAGCAGGAAGGCGAATCTCTTGGTGTCCACGTGATAGACCTTGGCCCGCTCGCTCAGGGCGTCGCACAGGCGCAAGGCGAGGCTGCGCAGGAAGGTCTCGAAGGGCCACATGCCCTGGGCCAGAATCAGTTGCTCCTTCCAGTGGGTCTCCAGGGGATCCACCAGCACCAGCAGGCGCCCCTCGTCGGGCTGGAGTTCGGCCAGCTGGGCGACATCGGCGTGGAACTGCTGGCGATTGGGCAGGCCGCTGACCGGATCACGGCGGCGCAGGTGCTGGCGCAGGCCTATGAGGCTCATCACCTGGGCGGCGAAATCGTCCAGGCGCTTGCGCTCCTCCGCCGTCAGTTCGCGCGGCTGGCTGTCGAGGATGCACAGGCTGCCGATGGCATAGCCGCCCTCGGTGACCAGGGTCGAGCCGGCATAGAAGCGCACATGGGGGGCGCGTACCACCAGGGGGTTATGGCTGAAGCGGGTATCGCAGCAGGCATCGTTGATCTCCATCCGGCCATCCTCGGCCTGGATGGTGTGGGCGCAGAAGGCGTCCTCGATGGGCATCTGCGCCAGGTCGAAGCCGACGCGGGCCTTGAACCACTGGCGATCGCGATCCACCAGGCTGATCAGCGCGGTCGGCACATTGAAGCTGCTGGCGACCAGTTCGCAGAGGCGATCGAATTCCTCCGCCGGCGCCGAATCCAGCAACTCCAGGGCGTGCAGGGCGTTGAGGCGGTCATCTTCGTACTTCAGTGAATCGGCCATCAGGCTATCTCGGGAACATCGATGAGCCTTGCTTGAGCAACAAGCCCATCCTGGAAGAACTGCCGCGACCCGAGCCAGGCGAGTGCAGCAAACGAGAGGCAGGTCTGCGGAAGTATCGGCGAGAAATCATAAGACTTTAGCCGTTTCGTCTCGCCTGCCAGTCTGGAACCTTAGCGCGGCTGCACGTCAATCGCGAGCCCTGGTCGAAGGGATATCCCCTGCCGAGTAGCGACCATGACCCTGACCTGCCTGTTCGACATCAACGAGACCGTGCTGGACCTGTCCGCGCTGGATAGCCTGTTCACCGACCTGTTCGGTGACCCCCAGAGCCACACGCTCTGGTTCGCCCAGACCTTGCAGAACGCCATGAGCGCCGAGCTCTGTGGCCGGCACGCCCCCTTCGAGGCCCAGGGTCAGGCGGCGCTGGAGATGATCGGCGCACGGTTCGGGCGAACGCTCACCGCCGCCGACAAGCAGCGCGTCGCGGACGCCCTCAAGCGGCTGCCCGCCCATGCCGATGTCCGCGCGGGCCTCGATTTCGCCCGGGCACAGGGCGTGCGCTGCATCGCCTTTTCCAACAATGCGCGCGCCGCGACCCGGGCGCAGCTGGAATACGCCGGCCTGAGCGACGCCTTCGCCGATATCCTCTCGGCCGAGGACGCCGGCGCCAGCAAGCCGGTTACGGCCACCTATCGCCAGGCCGCCAGCAGCCTGGGTCAACCCGCCGAAGACCTGTGGCTGATCGCCGTCCATGCCTGGGACATCGCCGGCGCCCAGGCCGCCGGGTTCAAGGGTGCCCTGCTGCAGCGGCGTCCCGACCAGGTGGCCAATCCCCTGGCGCCGCCCCAGGTGACCGCCGGCACGCTGCAAGAGGCAGTGGCGCGCATTCTGGCGCACGAGGGCCGCGGCTAGTTGCCCCGGCGTGCTAACGTCCGCGCCATCACCGGCGGGTGCCGGTTTTTCCAGACAGTGAGAGTCGCTTTCCCATGACGGATACCCTTGCCCGGCTGCGTGCCGGCGAACTGGCCGGGGCCACGCGCCTGACCCTGCGCGCCGACCTGACCGAATTCCCCGAAGAGATCTATGGCCTGGCCGACAGCCTGGAAATTCTCGACCTGTCGGGCAATCGGCTGACCCGCTTGCCCGCCGACCTGGGGCGGCTGCACCAGCTGCGCATTCTCTTCTGCTCGGGCAATCCCTTCACCGAACTGCCCGAAGTGCTGGGCACGCTGCCCAGGCTAGAAATGATCGGCTTCAAGGCCTGTCAGCTGGAGCGGGTAGGCGCCGCGGCCCTGCCGCCACGCCTGCGCTGGCTGATCCTTACCGACAACCGCATCGCCGAAGTGCCCGCCGCCCTGGGTGAGCGGCCCGCCCTGCAAAAGTTGATGCTGGCCGGTAACAACTTGCAGAGCCTGCCGGCGTCCATGGCCGACCTGCACCAGCTGGAACTGCTGCGGCTGTCGGCGAATGGCTTCGCCACGCTGCCCCCGGCCATCCTGGAGCTGCCACGGCTGACCTGGCTGGCCTATGGCGACAATCCCCTGGGCGCCGCTCGCGAGCGCGCGGTACGGGCCCAGGCCGCCCGCCAGCAGCGCATCGCCTGGAGCGATCTGCAGCTTGGCGAGCGGCTGGGAGAGGGCGCCTCCGGCATTATCCACCAGGCGCGCTGGCAATCGCCCACCGGGCCGCGCGAGGTCGCCGTCAAACTGTTCAAGGGCAGCATGACCAGCGATGGCACCCCGGAGAGCGAAAGCGCCGCCAGCCTCAGCGCCGGCACCCATCCCTGGCTGATCGGCGCCCTCGGTGACCTGGCCGAGCATCCCGAGCAGCGCAGCGGCCTGGTGCTGGAGCTGGTGGAACCGGCCTTCGGCAATCTGGCCGGACCGCCCAGCTTCACCACCTGCAGCCGCGACGTCTATCCCGCGGACACCCGCTTCACCGCCAGCGCCGTGCGCAGCATGGCTGGCGGCATGGCCAGTGCCCTGGCGCACCTGCACGGGCACGGCCTGGTCCACGGTGATTTCTATGCCCACAACATTCTCTGGGATGGCGGCGCGCGCTGCCTGCTTGGGGATTTCGGCGGTGCCTCGCTGCTGCCCGAGGATGCGGCGCAGGCGGCGCGCCTGCAACGCTTCGAGAGTCGCGCCTTCGGCATCCTGCTGGAAGAGTGGCTGGCGCGGTGCAACGACCCGGTCGATCCGGCCCTGGCGGCCCTGGCCGCCGAGTGCCAGCAGCCCGTGCTCGATGCGCGTCCGCTACTGGCCGAGGTGGCGCAACGGCTGCAGGGCTAGTCACGGGGCTCAGCTAGGGCCCAGTCCACGGCGGCCAGGGCGTGCAGTCGCGTGGTGTCGAACAGCGGCACCGCGCTGTCGCCCTGGTCCACCAGCAGCATGATCTCGGTGCAGCCGAGCACGATGCCCTCGGCGCCCCGGGCGATCAGCTCGGCGATGATCGCCCGATAGGCTGCTCGAGATTCCATGCGTACCTCGCCGCGCACCAGCTCTTCGTAGATGATCCGGTGCACGGTCTGGCGCGCGTCCGCTTCGGGCACCAGCACCTCCAGACCGAAGCGCTCGGTCAGCCGTTCGCGATAGAAGGCCTGCTCCATGGTGAAGGCGGTGCCCAGCAGGCCGACGGTCCGCAGCCCCCTCGCCTGGATCGCCGCCCCGGTAGGATCGGCGATGTGCAGCAGCGGCAAGGCCGTGGCCGCCTCGATTTCATCCGCCAGGCAATGCATGGTGTTGGTGCAGAGCACCAGCGCCTCGGCCCCGCCGGCCGCCAGTTGCCGCGCATGCGCTTGCAGACGTAGACCCAGCGTCGCCCAGTCGCCGGCGTGCTGCAGCGCGGCGATCTCGGCGAAGTCCACCGACAGCAGCAGGCAGGCCGCCGAATGACTGCCGCCCAGTCGGCGCCGGACCTCTTCGTTGAGGATGCGATAGTAGTGAGCCGAACTCTCCCAGCTCATGCCGCCCAGCAGGCCCAGGGTGCGCATGGAGTGTCTCCTGGTGGTTGCAGAAACCTGATCTTGCCTGGGGATCGTGGGTTGGCGGAGAGGCAGTCGCGTGCGGATCGAGGGATACAGTCGGCCTCCCATGGGGTTGGCGAAGCGGCTGGCGGCTGCGCTGGCCTCCGCTATGCTTGCCAGAGGCCACTCCCGGCCCTGGAGGTGATCGTCATGCTCAAAGCCTTGTTCGCCGCGCTAGCCCTGACTGTTTTCGCATCCGCCAGTGTCCAGGCGGCGCCTTGCCGGGACGCCCATGGCAAGTTCGTCAAATGCGAGACGACCAAGACCAAGGCCGCACAATGCAAGGATGCCAAAGGCAAGTTCGCCAAATGCGGTACGCCCGGGGCCACACCCGTCAATTAGCCAGCGTAGCGCTGCCCGCCTGGCGGTCAGGTGACCGGCGGGCGGGCAGCGGCCTGGCTCAGGTGACCTTGAAGCGGCCTACCAGCTGATTCATCTGCACCGCCAGTTGCGACAGTTCACTGCTGGCGGTCGCCGTCTGGCTGGCACCTGCGGCGCTCTGTACCGACAGGTCGCGGATGGTTACCAGCGCCCGATCCACTTCCCGGGCCACATGGGCCTGTTCCTCGGCCGCGGTTGCGATCAGGGTGGTGCGCTCGGAGATCCCCGTCACCGCCTCGGTGATGACCGTCAGCGATTGCTGCGAATCCCGCGCCAGGGTCAGGGTGCGCTGCGCCAGGCCGGCGGTGGCGTTCATGGTGTTGACCGCCTCGCTGCTGCCACGCTGGACCTGGGTGATGACCGACTCGATCTCCTGGGTCGACTGCTGGGTACGCTGTGCCAGGGCGCGCACCTCGTCGGCGACCACGGCGAAGCCGCGGCCGGCATCACCCGCGCGGGCGGCCTCGATGGCGGCGTTGAGCGCCAGCAGGTTGGTCTGCTCGGCCACGCCGCGGATCACCTCCAGCACCGTGGTGATGTTGCCGACATCGCTCGCCAGCTGCTGGATGCGGCCACTGCTGTCGGTGACGTTGCCATTGAGCGCCTCGATGGCCTGTACGGTCTGCTCGACGCTGGCGCGGCCCTGACGCGACGCCTGATCGGAACTGCGCGCTTCACTGGAGGTGCTCTCGGCGTTACGGGCGACCTCTTCCACCGCCGCGGTCATCTGGTTGACCGCGGTGGCAGCCTGCTCAATTTCCTGGTTCTGCTGATTGAGGCCACGATTGGCGTCCTCGGTCACCGCGTGCATCTGGGTGGCGGCCGAGGCCAGCTGGATGGCCGAATCGCTGATCTGTTGCAGGGTCTGCATCAGGTTGCCGCGCATCCGCTCGAAGCTCAGGCTGAGCTGATGGAGTTCATCACGGCCATGGTCTTGCCAGGGTTGCATGAGGTCGCCATTGGCGATGCTTTCGGCCACCGCCATGCTGCGACGGACCGGCAGCACCAGACTCAGGGTAAAGCGCCAGGCGATCAGCAGAGTCATCACCATGGCGAGAACCAGGGTGCTGATGACGTAGGTCAGGCTCTGCTCATAGAGCACAGTTGACTCCTGACTGATGTCAGCGGCCTGTTCATGATTGACCTTGATCAGGTCCTGAATCTTGGCCAGCACCGGTTCGTTGAGCGGGCGAAAGGTCTGATTCAGGTAGGTGCGCGCAGCATCCACACCGTCGGTGGTCGACCGTCTCAAGACCTCATCCAGCACGGTCCGCCAGGGTCCGACCAGTTGCTTCAACTCCTGGTAAAAGCGGCCTTCCTTTTCACTACCGACTACGGTCTGGTAGGTATCCAGCGCCTTGTTGAAGCGTTCCAGCTCCTGCTTGAGCCGTACCTGACTGGTCTGACCGACCTCGCTGTCAGTCGTCGTGATCAATCTGAGGGTTTCCAGACGAATCTGCAGGATGGCGGATTCGAGTTCGGCTGCCGTCCGAGTACCCCCCAGACTGCTCTGTTCCATCACTTGCTGACTCGCCCTCAGCTTGCCTATCTGGTTCAGGCTGAAGAGCCCGAGACCCAGCAAAAGCACAGCGAAACTGGTAAAGCACAGCAGGGCTCTACTGCCTATTTTTAGATTTCTTAATGACATGAAGCGTCCCTCTCCAGTGAAATGCTGGAGAGCAATGTTTCAAAAAGTTTGAGGTTTGAAATCAGGTGCCCGATGAAACAGCTAAACAACGGCCTCATCGGTATTGCCGGAGAGTTGATTCTTATTAACTAATTTTTTAGTCAATCTTATGGCGCTATTTTTTCGTTAAACGTAGAGAAAAGATGAGGTGTGGACTTTTATGCGCTTATAAGATGTGTGACTTATGTGGCCTCAAGCCCCATGCAGACAGATACGCGGTCGACAGGAGGTGGGAGGGGAACGGATCAAGAAGAGTTGAATTTCAGACCCGCTGGTCTGAAGTATTTTAATTGGTCCGTTATTGTTATTTGGCTGTGCCTGATTGCAATTAGACAACGATTGCTGTCGTTGTTGTTGAGACTGTCGTTTAGCCAAGTACCTGTTTGAGTGTTGAAAAGTTTTTTGGCAAAGGGATACGTGGGGAGTAGCTGCCAAGACTTCAGGCTGCGTGTCGCAGCCTGAAGTCAGCCGGGGCACTGCGGCTCAATCGTCCCGCTGTGCCGATCCCGGCTCCGACCAGGCGCGGTGCCGTTCGGCCTTTTGGGCCTCGCTTTCCACCCGATTGAGTACCTCACCCTCGTGCTGGACCTCGGGACCGCCGCCATAGACATGGTCGAGGCCCTGCATCAGGGCCGCATAACCCTGGGCGGCCACCTGCACCGGATCGTTCTTGGGCCCGGCGCCAACGCTGGTGTCGTCCTCGCCGGCGCGGTGGAAGAAGTTGGTGTCGGTCTGGCCGGGCATGAGCACCGTCAGGGTCACGCCGCTGTCCTTGAGTTCGTTGCGCAGGGCGAAGGCGAAGGAGTTGATGAAGGCCTTGGAGGCGCCGTAGACGGCTTCGAAGGGAATCGGCGCGGTGGCCGAGATGGAGGAGGTGAAGAGCACCCGGCCACGGCCGGCGGCGACCATCTCCGGCAACACCAGCTTGGCCAGGTGCACGGTGGCCATGACATTGAGCTGGATCAGCGCCATCTCGTCTTCCAGGCGCGTCTGGCCGACGAAGGCGCCACCCAGGCCGACCCCGGCGTTGAGCACCACGACGTCCAGCGGGCGGCCCTGGCGACGCAGGAATCTAAAGGTCTCTTCCACGCCCACGGCGGTGCGCAGGTCGGCCGCATGGCTCCACACCTTGACCCCCAGGGCACGCAATTCGCGCTCGGCGGCATCCAGCCCATCGCCGCGGGAGACCAGCAGCAGATCATGGCCGTGGCGGGCCAGCTGCTTGGCCAGTTCGAAGCCGATGCCGCTGGAGGCACCAGTGACGGCGGCCAGCGGCCGGGAAACGTTGCTCATGCGAAAAATCCTCTGCAGACCTGATGTAGCTGGGATCGTCGCGGACTGCTGGTGCTCCCCGCGGCCGACGGTTGACCCTTGAGGGCATGGCATAATCGCCAGGCCGTGTAGAGGAGACAAGAGATGCAACCCGCGGATCTGGAAGCCCTGGTGACCTGGACCATGCCCTATGGCAAGTACGCCGGCCGCCTGCTGGCCGACCTGCCGGGCCACTACCTCAACTGGTTCGCCCGCAGCGGCTTTCCGCCTGGCGAGCTGGGCCGCTTGCTGGCGCTGATGCAGGAGATCGACCACAACGGCCTCAAGCCGCTGCTCGATCCGTTGCGCCGCCGCCGTTAGTCCGCCAGGCGACGCATGTCGATATGGGGGATGCCGTCTTCGTCATAGACCGCTGAGCAGGGCGTGAAGCCATAGCGGCCATAGTAGGCCTGCAGATGGGCCTGGGCGGAGAGAAACAGCGGGCGCCCGGGCCAGCGCTCGGCGCAGACGCGCAGGGCATCCGCCAGCAACAGATGTCCCAGGCCGCTGCCGCGGCCCTCGGGGGCGACGATCACCCGGCCGATCACCACTTCCTCGCGTACCGCGCCGAGCAGGCGCAGGTAGGCGTGCAACTGGTCGTCACGCCAGCCGAACAGGTGCCAGACGTCTTCCGCCAGATCCAGGCCGTCGGCATCGGGATAGACGCACTGCTGCTCCACCACGAAGACCCGGGCGCGCAGCACCAGGGCGGCATAGAGTTCGACGGTGGTCAGCGCCGGCGCGGCGCGGCAGCTCCACTGGAGGGTCATGGTCAGTCCTTGCGCCGGCCGGACAGCATGCGGAAGCGATTGCGGTTGAGCAGCACGTAGCCGGTCAGCTGCAAGCCCGCCGCGAACAGCAGGCTGCGCATGGCGCCGGGTTCGGCGGGGCGCGGACCCTGGTAGAGGCCATAGAGGGCGAAGGCCACGCCCAGCAGGCCGAGGATGAAGAAGACCAGACCGATCTTGGTTAGGCGGGGGAGGGTGCGCAGATTCATGGCAATGTCGTCACAGGCAAAGGCCGCCACGCTAACCGTCCGGACCGGGCTTGTCGAGCCGATAGGCAGCCGCAGCGGACTGGTCTAACGTGGCCTGATGGCCCCTGGCAAGCGGGAGAGAGCCCATGTTCAGCCATGTACAGGTCGGCGCGCGTGATCTGGAGCGCCTGATCGATTTTTACGACGGCGTGTTGCACGAACTCGGTCTGGTGCGGATGCCGGCCGAAGACGACGGTGGCCCGCCCGGGTGTGGCTGGCAGCGGCCAGGTCGAGCCTGGCCGCAATTCTATGTGCAACTGCCCTTCAATGGCCTGCCGGCCTCCTGGGGCAATGGCGTCCAGGTGAGCTTTGCCGCGCCTTCGCCGGCGGCCGTGGAGGCGGCCTGGCATCGCGCCCTGCAACGGGGCGGCAGTGACGAGGGAGCCCCCGGCATCCGGCCGGGCTATGGTACGGACTTCTACGCCGCCTACTGCCGGGATCCGGAAGGCAACAAGCTGTGCTTCGTGCATGCCGAGGGACTCGCCGCGGCCTGCGACTAGGACGGTCCGGCGCTCCGGTATCTCGGCGCTCAGACGTTGGCCGCCAGGGCGACCGCATCGGTACGGGCGGCCATGATGAAGTCGTTGCGGTGGAGGCCGCCGATGTTGTGGGTCCACCAGCTCACCGTCACCGCACCCCATTCGGTGAGCAGGGCCGGGTGATGGTCCTCGTCCTGGGCCTCGCGGCCGACGCGGTTGGTGAAGTCCAGCGCCTCGAGGAAGTTGCCGAAGGCATAGCGGCGTTCCAGCCGCGGGACCCCCGCGCGTTCCACCAGTGTCCAGCCCGGGACGGCCTTGAGCAATTCGTGGCTGGCGGCCTCGCTGAGGGGCGGTTCGCTGGAGCGACAGGGGATGCAGTGGGCGTGGGCGAGATCGGCCATGGGGCGCTCCTTGAGGGGAAAAAAATCACCGGAGGCCAAGGGTAACAGACCCGCCGGTCAGCTCCCGGCGTCCCGTCCGACCATGGTCGAATGGTCCGAAACCGGTGCGCGCCGTACAACGGAACACAACAAGAACAACAGTTTCCCGCCGAGGAGATCGTCCCATGAGTGCCGCTTTCTACCCGGTCCGCGCGGAAGTCGCTTCCCGGACCCTGACCGATGAAGTCACCTATCGCCGCCTGTACCAGCAGTCCATCCTCAACCCCGATGGCTTCTGGCGCGAGCAGGCCCAGCGCCTGGACTGGATCAAGCCGTTCAGTCGGGTCAAGCAGACCTCCTTCGACGATCATCGCGTCGACATCCAGTGGTTCGCCGATGGCACCCTGAACGCCTCCTACAATTGCCTGGATCGCCACCTGGAAACCCGCGGCGACCAGACCGCCATCATCTGGGAAGGCGACGATCCGGCCGACAGCCGCCACATCACCTACCGCGAACTGCATCGCGAGGTCTGCCAGCTGGCCAACGCCCTGCGCGGCCAGGACATCCACCGCGGCGACGTGGTGACCATCTACATGCCGATGATCCCCGAGGCCGTGGTGGCCATGCTGGCCTGCGCCCGTATCGGCGCGGTGCACTCGGTGGTGTTCGGCGGCTTCTCCCCCGAATCCCTGGCCGGCCGCATCAGCGACTGCCAGTCCAAGCTGGTGATCACCGCCGACGAAGGCGTGCGCGGCGGCCGCAAGATCCCTCTCAAGGCCAACGTCGACGAGGCCCTGACCAACCCGGCCACCTATTCGGTGCGCAAGGTGATCGTCTGCAAGCGCACCGGCGCCGACATCGCCTGGCACCGCCACCGCGACGTCTGGTACGAGGACATCACCTCGGTGGCCCCGGAACATTGCGAGCCCAAGGAGATGTCCGCCGAGGCGCCGCTGTTCATCCTCTATACCTCCGGTTCCACCGGCAAGCCCAAGGGCATCCTGCACACCACCGGCGGCTACCTGACCTACGCCGCCCTGACCCACGAGCGGGTCTTCGACTATCGCCCGGGCGAGGTCTACTGGTGCACCGCCGACGTCGGCTGGATCACCGGCCACAGCTACATCGTCTACGGCCCCCTGGCCAATGGCGCCACCACCCTGCTGTTCGAAGGGGTGCCCAACTACCCGGACGTCACCCGCATGGGCCAGGTGGTGGACAAGCACCAGGTCAACGTCCTCTACACCGCGCCCACCGCCATCCGCGCCATGATGGCCCAGGGCGATGCGGCCATGCGCGGCGTCGATGGCAGCAGCCTGCGCCTGCTCGGTTCGGTGGGGGAGCCCATCAACCCCGAGGCCTGGCACTGGTACTACAAGACCGTGGGCCAGGAGCGCTGCCCCATCGTCGACACCTGGTGGCAGACCGAGACCGGCGGCATCCTCATCAGCCCGCTGCCCGGCGCCATTGGCCAGAAACCCGGTTCGGCGACCCGTCCGTTCTTCGGCATCCAGCCGGCGCTGGTGGACAACGAAGGCAACCTGCTCGACGGCGCCGTGGAAGGCAACCTGGTGATCCTCGATTCCTGGCCGGGCCAGTCGCGCTCCATCTATGGCGACCACGACCGCTTCGTCGACACCTACTTCAAGACCTTCAAGGGTATGTACTTCACCGGTGACGGCGCCCGCCGCGACGAAGACGGCTACTACTGGATCACTGGTCGCGTCGACGACGTGCTCAACGTCTCCGGCCACCGCATGGGTACCGCCGAGATCGAGAGCGCCCTGGTGGCCCATCCCAAGGTCGCCGAGGCCGCGGTGGTGGGTATGCCCCACGACCTCAAGGGCCAGGGCATCTATGTCTACGTGACCCTCAACCAGGGCGAGGAAGGCAACGAGGCCCTGCGCCAGGAGCTCAAGCAGTGGGTGCGCAAGGAGATCGGTCCGATCGCCACGCCCGATGTCATCCAGTGGGCGCCGGGGCTGCCCAAGACCCGCTCCGGCAAGATCATGCGGCGGATCCTGCGCAAGATCGCCGTGGGTGAATACGACGCCCTCGGCGACATCTCCACCCTGGCCGACCCGGGCGTGGTCCAGCATCTGGTCGGCACCCACCAGCAGATGAGCCAGGCCGTCGCCTGATTCGACGGCTCCGCCAACCGCCCGCTATCGTCCCGGTAGCGGGCGGTTTGTTTTTGGCGGTCCTGTAAGGAGTTGTCGCCAGGGCAAAAGCCCTGGCCGTTGCGCTGGCGCTAGAATCGCGCCAGCCGGCGGACCGGAGGGCACACCGGTCCACTCCCCGGGCAAAGGCCGGGACAGGGGCAGCGCTCCGGCGTACCATGCGTGCCACCCCACAAGGGTTTCATGGCGCGCGGGCCCCGGATCGGTCGCCCCCGCCGCTCTCGACAGGAAGCCAGACGTTAGATGACCATCCGCATCGCCTTTCTGCTGTGGCCCGACGTTCGTCCGCTGACCGTGGGCCTGGTCGAGGAAGCGCTGGAACTCGCCGCTCGCCATTCGAGCGATACGCCCTACGAGGTGCGCTTTCTGCAGGCCGGCAGCGAGTTGCAGCCGCGCCTGCCGGGTGGCCACTGGGAAGGGCAGCTGGAACGCCTGGATCGCCTCTTCGTGCTGGCCGACGAACCCTCGCCCGCGCTGCCGCCGCCGCTGGCCGCGGCCCTGCGCCAGACCGCCCGGGCCGGGGTGGTGATGGGAGGTTTCTCCGCCGGGGTGCACATCCTCGCCCAGCTCGGTCTGCTCGACGGGCATCGCGCCGCCGTGCACTGGCGCTGGCTGGAGGAATTCAGCGAGCAATTTCCCAAGGTCATCGCCACCCACCACCTCTACGAGTGGGACCGCGATCGCCTGACCGCCTGTGGCGGCCTGGCCATCCTCGATCTACTGCTGGCCATGATCGGCCGTGATCGCGACGCCGAACAGGCCGGCACCATCGCCGAGGAGCTGATCGTCGAGCGGCTGCGCGAAGGCAGCGAGCGGCAGCGCATTCCGCTGAAGAATCGCCTGGGGTCGAGTCATCCCAAGCTGACCCAGGCGGTGATGTTGATGGAGGCCAATATCGAAGAGCCCCTCACCACCGACGAGATCGCCCAGCACGTCTGCGTGTCCCGACGGCAACTGGAGCGGATCTTCAAGCAGTACCTGGCGCGGGTGCCCAGCCAGTACTACCTGGAATTGCGGCTGAATCGGGCGCGCAAGATGCTCACCCAGACCAGCAAGTCGATCATCCAGATCGGCCTGTCCTGCGGCTTCTCGTCGGGGCCGCACTTCTCCAGCGCCTATCGCAACTTCTTTGGCGTCACTCCTCGCGACGACCGCAACCAGCGACGCGGTGCGGCGGGCGAGGGCAGCATGGTGGCCGAGCGCTAGGCGCCCGGCGCACCCCTTCAGCTCAACGGCTCCGCCACTCCTTCGTCCAGCCAGGCGCCCAGCCGATCGGCCGGTAGCGGCGCGCCGCAGTGGAAGCCCTGGATCTCGTCCGCCGGCAGGTGCTGCAGCTGGCGCAGGTGCTCGGCGTCTTCCACGCCCTTGAGAGTCACCTTCAGCCCCAGCGAACGACCGAGATCGATCATGGCCCGCACCAGGGCGCTGTCTTCTGGCGCCTGGTGGTGCCGGGCGATCAGGCTGCGGTCGAGGCGGATGCCGTCCAGCGGATAGCGGCGCAGGTAGGCCAGGGAGCACAAGCCGGAACCGAAGTCGTCCAGGCACAGGCGCACGCCCAAGCCCTTGAGCGCGCCCAGGGTGTTGGCCACGTCGGCGGCCGGATCCAGCAAGGTGCGTTCGGTGAGCTCCAGCTCCAGGCGCGAGGCCGCCAGGCCGCTTTGGTAGAGCGCCTCGGCCACGGTCTGCACCGGATCTTCGTTGGCGTGGAATTGCTGCGGCGACAGATTGACCGACACCGAGAGGCGTTCCGGCCAGCCCTGGGCATCGTGGCAGGCGGTCTCCAGCACCCAGCGCCCCAGGCGCTGCCCGAGGCCGGCGTCCTCGGCCAGGGTCAGGAAGTCCAGCGGCTCCAGCAGGCCCTGGGTCGGGTGCTCCCAGCGCACCAGCGCCTCGAAGCCGCGCAGGCTACCATCGGCCAGGCAACGACGCGGCTGGTAGTAGAGACTGAGGCGATCCTCGCGCAGGGCCTGGCGCAGATCCTGTTCCAGCTGCCGGCGCAGGAGCACCTGCTCGTTCATGGCCGGTTCGTGGAAGCGCCAGGTGCCGCGGCCAGCGGCCTTGGCCTGGTAGAGGGCGATGTCGGCCAGGCGCAGCAATTCCGCCGGGATGCCGGTATCCCGCGGCGCCAGAGCCACGCCCAGGCTGCTGCCGATGAAGACCCGCTGCTCGCCGAGGCGGAAGGGTTGGCGCAACTGCTCCACCAGCCGTCGACAGAGGTCGGCGATGGCAGCGGGATCGCGATTGCCACTGAGCACCACGCAGAATTCGTCGCCGCCCAGGCGCGCCACCAGGTCGGTGGCGGTCACGTTCTGCCGCAGGCGCTGCGCCGCTTCCTGCAGGACCTGATCGCCGGCCGCATGGCCAAGGGCGTCGTTGACCGTCTTGAATCTATCCAGGTCCAGGCTGATCAGCGCCAGGGGCCGGGGCTCCGGGCCTTCCAGGTGGGTGGCGAGAAATTGGTGCAGGCGATGGCGGTTGGGCAGGCCGGTCAGGGGATCGTGCCAGGACAGGTGCTGGACCTGGGCCAGGGCCTCGATCTCGTCGGTGAGATCGGTGACGGTGCCGCGGTAGCCGCCTTCGGGAATGGCCCGCGCGGCGACCCGGCAGGTGCGTTCGCGGCCGTTGCCGTCCAGGTAGTGACAGACCAGCGGCGGGCATGGCTTGCGATCGTGGGCCTGGCCGGCGAGCCAGTGCGCCAGGGTGTCGGCATGGGGGGTGAGCAGTTCGTTGAGCGGCCGGCCGAGCCAGCGCTCGGTGGCTTCCCCGGTGACCTCGGCGAAGCGATCCGAGACATAGACCAGGCGCAGCGTGGCGTCGACCTCCCACAGCCAGTCCGAGGTGGCCTCGGCGATGTCGCGGAAGCGCCGCTCGCCGATGGCCAGTTCGCTGCGGCTGGCCAGCAGGTCATCGTACTGGGCATCCAGCTGGCGCATCGAGATCAGCGCCTGGCGAAACAGCCAGATCAGTCCCAGCAGCAGGATCAGCACCCCGCCACCAAACAGCGGCAGGGTCTGTTGCATCAGCCACAGCCCCGGACGCGG
The DNA here is from genome assembly GCF_002256045.1 of Pseudomonas sp. PGPPP4. Taxonomy (NCBI): domain Bacteria; kingdom Pseudomonadati; phylum Pseudomonadota; class Gammaproteobacteria; order Pseudomonadales; family Pseudomonadaceae; genus Pseudomonas; species Pseudomonas sp. PGPPP4. The sequence goes on along the minus strand of NZ_NKID01000004.1, from coordinate 255,579 downwards.
TGGGCGCCAGGTCAGCTGATAGCTGGAACCCGGCAGTTGCCAACTGGCGCGGCTGCCGGCACCGTTGGCGCTGATGCTCAGCGGCGGCAGGTTGTTGGCTTCGCTCAGGGCCGCCAGCCGGGCGGGACTGAGCACATTGACGAAGACCAGTACCGAGGCTGGCGCCTCCTGGGGGCGAACGCCGGCCTGGTCGCCCGGAGTGATGGCGGCGGCGGCCACCAGCGCCGGCATCCCGGCTACGGTCAGCACGCCGGACACGCTGCCGGCGCGGGCGTCGGCGCTGCGCGCCGCCGCCAGCAGGCCGGCGATGTCGCCCTGCAGCCAGGGCGTAGCGGGATCGGCCAGCTGGCCATCGAGCAGGCGATAGCGGGGTCGGTCCTGGCCGTCGAACACCAGCACCCCTTCATAGCCATAGACGCGGTACAGGGATTCGCCGAGGTTGCCCTGATCGTAGGCCCAGTCAGTATCCAGTTCCTGATGGAGGCGGCGATAGGCTTCGTCCCATTTGCTGTAGTCGATCAGATTGCGGGCGACCTCTTCGTCGAGGCGCGTGAAGGTGCGGCCAACGGCGCGCTCGGTGTGCTGGGCGACGGTGGCATCCTGGCGCACGGCATTGTCGACCAGCAGATAGCAACCCAGGCCGATGAGACCCAGGAGCAGTACGCAGAGCGCCGGAAACAGCCGCAGGAGGACGGTATGGCCCCGCCGACGTGGTAAGCCGCTGCGGGACGCTGAAGATGTTGGCATGCCTGAACCCTGGCTGGATGAGCGTTCCTATGCCTTCGCCTGGTGGAACCTGGAAGTGACCAAGCGAAGCGGATGAAACCTTGCCGTCGCTAGACTAGACCCTTGGGGCGCGCGACGCTAAACGTAAAGCGGGAGATGCCAAAGGGATCGCGCTAAGCATCGCGCGAACGCCTATGTCAGGTGGGATTGCCGGCACCACCATAGAAGGCGCAGCCCTGCCAGGTCTGGCCATTGATGCGCAGTTCGGCCTGCAGCGACTGCACGGTGCCGGTACGACCGTCCACGCAGCGCCGCGGATTGATCCACAGCTCGACCTTCTCGCCATTGGCCTCGGTGGACAGGGCGCGCATGCCGCCCGGCAGTTCTTCCTGGACGAAGGGCAGGGCGCGGCGCTGCTGGCCGGCGGTGCTGACCAGCATGCCCTGGTTGCTGACCTGGACGCTCCAGTCCGGTCCATGGCCACCGGCGTTCATGGCGGTGCGCTTGAAGTTGGGATCGCTGCAACCCGGTCCGCTGTATTGCACGCGGTAGACGTCGGTGACGGCGAACACGCCTTGGGCGCCATCGCGACCGCCGGACTTGAGCTTGCCGCGCAGGTCGGCGAACAGCGAAGCGGCGCCACTGTCGGCGGCCAGTTCGTGGGCATCGCGCAGGATGGCGGTGTTGTTGGCGTCGGTGACGTCGAAGAAGCGCTGTTCCTGGCAGGGGCGGAACAGCAGCTGGTCACCGCTCCAGCGCAGATCGCCCTGTAGGCGCTCGCCGCCCGGTGCACGCGGGGTGTCGTCGCTCTGGAACAGGCTGCAGCCGCCGAGGAGGCCGAGCAGGGCTAGGGGAAAGATGGCACGCGGCGCTGGCATCGCAGGACTCCGACTGAGGTGGGCACACGTTACTCAGACAGCGCCGCGAGCTCAAGGACTTACCAGACGCGATACGTCTTGCCGGTTTCCCGTCCTTCCACGCTGCGTTCGTAGGCCAGGGCGGCCTCGGCGCCGCTGACCGCCTTGAAACCGCGGAAGAAATCGCCGTAGTGGCCCAGGGACTCCTGCAGCACCGTCGGGCTGATCGCGTTGAGGCGCTGACCGTGGGGCAACTCGATGGCCGCACCGCGGACGAAGCCTTCCAGCGCCGCGTTGACCATGGCCGCCGAGCTGCCCTGGGCGATGGGCTGTTCGCTGAGAATCCCGGTGGTCAGGGTAAAGGAGGCGCCCTCGGCGGCCTGCTGCTGGCCGAGCAGCACCAGGTTGACCTGGCCCATGAGCTTGTCCTGCAGGCCTTTCTGGTACGCCTCGGGCGTCATCTCGGTGAAGGGGGCGAAGGTCACCGAACCCACCGCGCTGACCAGGGCATCGAAACGACCCACCTGGGCGAAGAGGGCACGGATGGACTCGGGTTGAGTAATGTCGACCTGCAGGTCGCCGGATCGGCGACCGACGCGGATCAGGTCATGGCGGCTGCCCAGGCGTTCGGCGATGGCGCTGCCCAGGGTCCCGCTGGCACCGACGAGGATGATTTTCATGGGAGTGGCTCCGTGAAGGGAAGGGAGTCCTCAGCCTAGAATGGCCCATTGCCCGGATAAATCGCCTGAATGGCAATCCAGTGTTTCCAGGAGGAAACGATGCAGGACGACTTCACCGATCTCTCCGCCTTCGCCATCCTCTGTGACAGCGGCAGCTTCACCCGTGCGGCCGAGCGCCTGGGCTGCAGCAAGGGCCAGCTGTCCAAGCGCATCCGGGCGCTGGAGACACGGCTGGAGACCCAGCTGCTGCACCGCACCACCCGCCGCCTCGCTCCCACCCCCGCCGGTCGTGCCCTGCTGCCGGAGGCCCAGGCCCTGGTGCGCCAGCGCGAGCGGGCCCTGCAGAGCGTGGCCCGGCTGCAGGAGGAAGCCGCCGGCCCGGTGCGCCTGACCGTGCCGGTGTCCCTGGGCTACACCTTTTTCGAGGTGCTGCTGGCCTGTCGCGCCGCCCATCCCGCCATCCAGCTGGACCTGGTGCTGGACAACGGCTATCGCGACCTGGTGGCCGAGGGCTTCGACCTGGCGATCCGCGCCCGGCTGGAGCCGGACGAGCGCCTGGTCGCCCGCCCGCTGTTCGCCATGCAGGAGGTGACCTGCGCGGCGCCGGGCTATTTGCGGGAGCGTACGCTGCCAGAGCGGCCCGAGGACCTGTTAGAGCAGCGCTGCCTGGTGAACAACCACTATGCCCAGGGCGAGGTCTGGCTCTATCACCGCGACCATCAGCTCAGCCGCGTCCAGGTGGAGCCCAGTCTTTCCTGCAACCATTACAGCCTACTCAAGCAGGCGGCCCTGGCCGGGCAGGGCATCGCCCGGCTGCCGTCGTTCATGGTGCACGAAGAGCTGGCCAGTGGCGCCCTGGTCTGGCTGCTCCGGGAATGGCGCACCCCCAGCCAGCCGCTGTTTCTGGTGCATCCCTACCAGGGCGGGTTGCCCAAGCGCACCAGAGTGGTGGCGGAGGCCCTGAGCGACTGGTTCGAGCGCAGTCGGCAGCGCCTCGAGGCGTTGGGGTAGTGGGGGCGATAATGCTGAACGCCTGCGCGGACAGCCCCCTCTCCCTGCGGGAGAGGGCTGAGGTGAGGGCGCGCTTCGCCGCGGAACCCCCAGTGGAAAAGGCTGCGCCGTTTTCCACGCTACGTGTCTGTCGGGCTTCGACGATGGAGGTGTCTCAACTCAACCTGCGGTCGAGCCGCCGTAGGTTGGGTTGAGCGCAGCGAAGCCCAACAGCGCCGGTATTCGAGCAGGCATTGTCGGGCTTCGACGATGAAGCCGTCTCAACCCAACCTAGGTATTGCATGGATCGCCCCCTCTCCCTGTGGGAGAGGGTTGGGGTGAGGGCGCGCTTTGCCGCGAAGCCCCCAATGGAAAAGGCTGCGCCGTTTTCCATGCTACGTGTCTGTTGGGCTTCGACGGTGGAGACGTCTAGACGCAACCTACGGTCGAGCCGCCGTAGGTTGGGTTGAGCGCAGCGAAGCCCAACAGTGCCGAGGTTGAGGCGTGTCGGGCAGCGAGGACATGCTCAACCGCCCAGATAGGCCTTGCGCACATCCGGGTTGGCCAGCAGTTCGGCGCCGCTGTCCTGCATGACGATGCGGCCGTTCTCCAGCACATAGCCGCGGTCGGCCAGCTTGAGCGCCTGGTTGGCGTTCTGCTCGACCAGGAACACCGTCACCCCATCCTGGCGCAGTTGCTCGATGATCTCGAAGATCTGCTGGATGATGATGGGCGCCAGGCCCAGGGAGGGCTCGTCGAGCAGCAGCAGGCGCGGCTCGCTCATCATCGCCCGGCCGATGGCGAGCATCTGCTGCTCGCCGCCGGACATGGTGCCGGCGCGCTGGGCATAGCGCTCCTTGAGGCGCGGGAAGAGGCCGAGGACCTTCTCCAGCTGGCGGTCATAGGCGTGCTTGTCGGTAAAGAAGCCGCCCATGGCCAGGTTCTCTTCCACGGTCAGGCGGGCGAACACCCGGCGGCCTTCCGGCACCACGGCGATGCCCTTGCGCATGATCTGCGCGGTTTCCTGGCCGACCAGTTCCTCGCCTTCGTAGCGGATGCTGCCGCCATGGGCGCGCGGGGTACCGCAGAGGGTCATCAGCAGGGTGGACTTGCCGGCGCCGTTGGCGCCGATCAGGGTGACGATCTCGCCCCGGTTCACCTGCACGCTGACGCCATGCAGCGCCTGGATCTTGCCGTAGAAGGTGGAGACGTTGTCGAACTGCAGCATGGAGGTCTCCATCAGGATTCGCCCAGGTAGGCCTTGATCACGTCGGGGTTGTTGCGGATCTGCTCCGGCGTCCCGTCGGCCAGGGGGGTACCCTGGTTGATCACCACGATGTGGTCGGAAATGCTCATTACCAGGTGCATGTCGTGCTCGATCAAGAGCACGGTGACGCCGTGCTCGGCGCGCAGCAGGGCGATGAGCGCCTTGAGGTCCTCGGTCTCGCGCGGGTTGAGGCCGGCGGCCGGCTCGTCGAGCATGAGGATCTGCGGGCGGGTCATCATGCAGCGGGCGATTTCCAGGCGGCGCTGCTGACCGTAGGCGAGGTTGCCGGCGTTACGGTTGGCGAACTCGGTGAGGTTGACCTGCTCCAGCCAGAAGCGCGCGTAGTCCATGGCCTCGGCTTCGCTCTTGCGAAAGGCCGGGGTCTTGAACAGCCCGGCCAGGAAGCCGGTATTGAGGTGGCGATGCTGGGCCACCAGCAGGTTTTCCACCGCGGTCATTTCCTTGAACAGGCGGACGTTCTGGAAGGTGCGCACCACGCCCTTGCGGGCGATCTTGTGCCCGGGCAGGCCCTGGATGGCCTCGCCGCGCAGGAGGATCTGGCCGCCACTGGGCCGGTAGAAGCCGGTCAGACAGTTGAACACCGTGGTCTTGCCGGCGCCGTTGGGACCGATCAGCGAGACCACCTGGCCCTGTTCCACGCGGATGTTGACGCCGTTGACGGCCAGCAGGCCGCCGAACCTCATGGACAGGCCGGAGACATCGAGAAGGGCTTGGCTCATTTGCGCAACTCCAGGTGCGGGCGTTGCATCGGGAGCAGGCCTTGCGGACGCCAGATCATCATCACGACCATCAGCAGGCCGAACATCAACATGCGGTATTCGCTGAATTCACGCATCAGCTCCGGCAAGAGGATCATCACGATGGCCGCGAGGATCACGCCGAGCTGGGACCCCATGCCGCCCAGCACCACGATGGCCAGGATGATGGCCGATTCGATGAAGGTGAAGGATTCCGGCGACACCAGGCCCTGGCGGGCGGCGAAGAAGCTGCCGGCGAAACCGGCGAAACAGGCGCCCAGGGTAAAGGCCGAGAGCTTGATCAGCGTGGGATTCAGACCCAGGGCGCGGCAGGCGATCTCGTCTTCGCGCAGGGCTTCCCAGGCGCGACCGATGGGCATGCGCAGGAGGCGATTGATCACGAACAGGGTCAGCAGCACCAGCAGCAGGGCGATCAGGTAGAGGAAGATCACCTTGTATTCGGAGTTGTAGGGGATGCCGAAGTACTCGTGGAAGGGCGTCATGCCCTCGGGTGCGCGGCGCTCGAAGGTCAGGCCGAACAGGGTCGGCTTGTCGATGCCACTGATGCCGTTGGGGCCGCCGGTCCATTCGGTGAGGTTGCGCAAGAGGATGCGGATGATCTCGCCGAAGCCCAGGGTGACGATGGCCAGGTAGTCGCCGCGCAGGCGCAGCACCGGGAAGCCGAGCAGGAAGCCGAACAGCGCCGCCATCAGCCCCGCCAGCGGCAGGCAGACCCAGAAGTCCAGGCCATAGTAGTGGGAGAGCATGGCGTAGGTGTAGGCGCCGACGGCATAGAAGCCGACGTAGCCCAGGTCGAGCAGACCGGCCAGGCCCACCACGATGTTCAGGCCGAGGCCGAGCATCACGTAGATCAGGATCAGGGTGGCGATGTCCACCGCGCCGCGCGAGCCATAGAAGGGCCACACCAGGGCGACCAGCACCAGGCCGAGGATCACCCAGCGCTGGGTCTTGGGTTCGGTCAGCTTGGTGCCCAGGCCGGTGGCCGGCAACGGCAGGCCGCCGCTGCGGCGCCAGCCGGCGGTGACCTGGTCGCGCACCAGTTGCCAGACGAACATCAGCACCGCGGCCAGGGCCACGATCCAGAGGGTGCGCGGCGTGGCGCCGTGCACTTCGAGGTTGACGCCCACCGTCTCCAGCTTGAGGCCGAGGATGGGGTAGGCGACGGCCAGCACCAGCAGGGCGCTGAAAAAGGCGGTTCGCAAACGGGCACTCATACCTTTTCCACCTCCGGGCGACCAAGGATGCCGGTGGGGCGGAACAGCAGCACCAGCACCAGCAGGCTGAAGGCCACTACGTCCTTGTACTGGTCACCGAAGACGTCGGCGCCAAAGGCCTCGGCCACGCCCAGCACCAGGCCGCCGAGCATGGCGCCGGGGATGCTGCCGATGCCGCCGAGCACGGCGGCGGTGAAGGCCTTGATGCCGGCCAGGAAACCCAGGCTCGGGTTGATCACGCCGTACTGGATGCCCAGCAGCACCGCGGCCACGGCGGCCAGAGTGGCGCCGATGACAAAGGTCAGGGCGATGATGCCATTGGTGTTGATGCCTAGCAGATTGGCCATCTTGATGTCCTCGGCGCAGGCGCGGCAGGCGCGGCCCAGGCGGGAGCGGGAGATGAACCAGGTCAGGCCGAACATGGTGAGCAGGGTGACGATGAAGATCAGCACCTGCACATAGGAGATCACCACGCCGTTCATGGCGTCGGTGCCGATGATGAAGTTGCCCGGCAGCAGGTTGGGGATCGACTTGTCCTTGGAGTCCTGGGCCAGCAGCACCCAGTTCTGCAGGAAGATCGACATGCCGATCGCCGAGATCAGCGGGATCAGCCGGTTACCGCCGCGCAGGGGGCGATAGGCGATGCGTTCGATGCTGTAGCCGTAGGCACTGGCGATGATGATGCTGGCGCCGAAGGCGGCGAGCATGACGATGGGCAGGCTGTGGATGCCCAGCATGGCCAGGCCGGCGATGGCGATGAAAGCCACGTAGGAGCCGATCATGTACACCTCGCCATGGGCGAAGTTGATCATGCCGATGATGCCGTAGACCATGGTGTAGCCGATGGCGATCAGGGCATAGGTGCTGCCGACCGTGAGGCCGTTCACCAGCTGTTGCAGGTAGTGGTAGAACTCGGGCATGGGTGTCTCCAGGGGACCCAAGTGCACTTCTGGTGCAGGTCCCAGGCCTCGGATGGAGGCGGATAAACGAAGCCCACCGCCGTTGGCGGTGGGCTCCGGTGTTACAGGCAGGGCTTACTTGGCTTCAGTCTTGGTGCCGTCGGCGTGCCATTCGTAGACCACGAACTCGAAGTTCTTCAGGTCGCCTTTTTCGTCGAACGCCAGCTCGCCGGTGGGGGTGTTGAAGGTGTTGCTGCGCAGCGCCTTGGCCACGTCCTCGGGCTTCTCGTCGCCCGCCTTGGCGATGCCTTCGGCGATGACCTGCACGGCGGCGTAGGAGGGGAACACGAAGGGACCGCTCGGATCCTGCTTCTTGTCCTTGAACGCCTGCACCAGGGCCTGGTTCTTGGGATCCTGGTCGAAGGTGCGCGGCAGGGTGACCAGCAGGCCTTCGGAGGCCTTGCCGGCGATGGCGGAGATGGAGCTGTTGCCCACGCCTTCCGGACCCATGAACTTGGCGGTCAGGCCCTTCTCGGCCGCCTGACGCAGGATCAGGCCCAGCTCGGGGTGGTAGCCGCCGTAGTAGACGAAGTCGACGTTGGCCTGCTTGAGCTTGGCGATCAGCGAGGAGAAGTCCTTGTCGCCGGAGTTGATGCCCTCGAACATGGCGACTTTGACGCCGGCCTTGTCCAGGGTCTGCTTGACCGCGGTTGCGATGCCTTCGCCGTACTGCTGCTTGTCGTGGATGACCGCGACGATCTTCGGCTTGACGTGCTCGACGATGAACTTGCCGGCGGTCGGGCCCTGCATGTTGTCCAGGCCGATGGTGCGGAAGATCAGCTTGTAGCCGCGGTTGGTGATGTCGGGGCTGGTGGCCGCCGGGGTCACCATCAGGATGCCTTCGTCTTCGTAGATGTCGGAGGCCGGCTGGGTGGAGCTGGAGCAGAGGTGGCCGACGACGAACTTGACGCCATCGTTGACGATCTTGTTGGCAACCGCCACGGCCTGCTTGGGATCGCAGGCGTCGTCGTAGATCACGCCTTCGAGTTGCTTGCCCTTGACGCCGCCTGCCTTGTTGATCTGCTCGATGGCCATCTGGGCACCAATGAACTCCATGTCACCGTACTGGGCGACCGGACCGGTCTTGGGGCCGGCCAGGCCGATCTTCAGGGTGTCGGCTGCCAGGGTGTGGCTGGCCATGCCGGCCAGGGCCAGGGCCGCGACCAAGCGGGAGAAACGCAGAGTTGCCTTTTTCATGAGTGCTCCACTCGGAATGCTTTTATTAATGAGGCAGTTGGAAGCGAAAATGTGCCAATTTTGTTCTTTATGACGCGCCGCGCAGTTTAATCACCGTCTGTTCGTCTTGGAAAGCTGGCGACGACAACTTGTCGGACTTGTCGACCGTGCGTCCGGGCGCTCGGCAAGCGGGGAGGGCAACGGTAGAATCCGCCCTTTTCGCGAGGCCCGCACCATGACCGATCACGCAACGCGCTACGCCACCCTGCTCGGGCAGACCGCCGCTATCGGCTGGGAAGAATTGCAACCGCATTTTGCGCGGGGCGTGCTGCTGGAAGTGGCGCCCGAGCTGGACCTGATCGAAGCGGCCATCGCCGTGACCCAGGACGATGCCGCCCGGGTGGGACAGTGGCTGCAGCAGGGTCAGCTGGCCAAGGTCGACGAAGAGCGCGCCCGCCGCCGGCTGGAGGCGCCGGAGGTGGCCCTGTGGGCGGTGGTGGTGGCGCCCTGGGTGCTGATGCAGGAGCGTCCGGCCGAGCGCGCGGCGGACTAGCAACGCCAACGGCCCGCGCAAGGCGGGCCGCTGTTGCCGGGGGTGGCTCAGCGTTCGCTGTCGAGATCGCGCAGCTGGTGTTCGCCATAGCGATCGCCGGCCACCGCGCCTGGCGGCAGCAGGCGTTCCAGTTCGGCGCGATCCGCATCGCTCAGCGTCACCTCTAGCGCACCGAGGGATTCGTCGAGCTGAGCGCGGCGGCGGGCTCCGACCAGCGGCACGATGTCGTCGCCCTGGACGGCGACCCAGGCCACCGCCAGCCGGGCCGGGGTGGTGCCGCGGCGTTCGGCGAATTGCTTCAGGCCTTCTACCAGCGCCAGGTTGCGCTCCACGTTGCCCGGCTGGAAGCGCGGACTGAGGGCGCGGAAGTCGCCGCTGCCGGAGGGTTGGCGCCAGTGACCGCTGAGCAGGCCGCGGGAGAGCACACCATAGGCGGTGATGCCGATGCCCAGGTCGCGGCAGGTCGGCAGGATCTCGGCCTCGATGCCGCGCGAGACCAGCGAATACTCGATCTGCAGGTCGCAGACCGGGTGCACCGCGGCCGCCCGCCGCAGGGTCTGGGCGCCCACTTCCGACAGGCCGATGTGGCGGATGTAGCCGGCCTGGACCAGCTCGGCGAGGGCGCCCATGGTGTCCTCGATGGGCACCTGGCGATCCAGCCGCGCCGGGCGATAGATGTCGATGTGGTCCACGCCCAGGCGCTTGAGGCTGTAGGCGACGAAATTCTTGATCGCCACCGGCCGGGCGTCGTAGCCCAGCCACTCGCCGCCCGGACCGCGCAGGGCGCCGAACTTGACGCTGATCAGCGCCTGCTCCCGCCGACCGCGCAGGGCTTCGCCCAGGAGCAGTTCGTTGTGGCCCATGCCATAGAAGTCACCGGTGTCGAACAGGGTGACGCCGCGTTCGAGGGCGGCCTGGACCGTGGCGATGGCCTCGCCACGGTCGGCGGCGCCATAGAGATCGGACATGCCCATGCAGCCCAGACCGAGCGTGGATACCAGCGGGCCCTGCCGGCCCAAGCGACGCTGCTGCATGAGGGATTACTCGTCAGGTGGATGAGGCTTCACTCTAGTCGTCCGGGTGCTGTGCGATAATCCGCTCCTGACACAACGACCTGTTCGCCTAGCCGTACAATGGAGGCGTCTTGAATCTGGATGACCTGGCGGCCTTCGTCGCCGTGGCCGAGGCCCGCAGCTTTCGCGGCGCGGCCTATGTGCGTGGCGTGGCCGCCTCTTCGCTGAGCGATGCGGTGCGGCGGCTGGAGCGGGAACTGGATGTGCGCCTGCTGCACCGCACCACCCGTAGCGTGACGCCCACCGCGGCCGGCCAGCGCCTGCTGGAACGCCTGACCCCGGCCCTGCGCGAGGTGCGGGGCGCACTGGACGCCATCAATGCCGAGGGCGAGAGTCCCGTGGGCAGCCTGAGACTCAATGTGCCCACCATCGTCGCCCGGGTGCTGCTGCCACCGCTGATCGGCCCCTTCCTGGCCCGGCATCCGGGTATCCGCCTGGAAGTGGTGGCCGAGGACCGGCTGATCGACGTGCTCGCCGCCGGTTTCGACGCCGGGGTGCGCTACGACGAGCACCTGGAAGCCGACATGATCAGCGTGCGGCTGGGGCCGGTCACCCAGAGATTCGCCGTGGCCGGAACCCCCGCCTACCTGGAGCAGCATGGCGTACCGGCGCATCCGGCCGACCTGGTCCGGCATTCCTGCATCGGGCATCGCTTCGCCAGTGGCCTGGTGGCGCAGTGGGGCTTCGAGCGCGGCAGCGAGGTCATCAATGTCGCGCCGGGCAGTCGCCTGCTGGCCTCGACACTCGACCTGGAATTGCAGGCCGCCCTCGACGGCGTCGGCCTCATCTATTCCTTCGCCGACTACCTGGCAGCGCCCCTGGCCGACGGCCACCTGGTGGAAGTGCTGGCCGACTGGTCCCCGTCCTTTCCCGGTCCGCGGCTCTATTACGCGGATCGCCGCCAGTTGCCCGCGCCCCTGCGCGCCTTCGTGGCCTTCCTGCGCGAGCGTCACGGCTAGGCGAGCGCGCGGGGCGCCGCTACCCTGAGCGCCAGTCCGCCGCCTGGAGCCGCCATGACGTCCCTGTTCATCCGCCTGGTAACGTCCCCATGATCATCGGCACCGCCGGCCACATCGACCATGGCAAGACCGCGCTGATCCAGGCCCTCACCGGAGTCGCCGGTGACCGCCGCCGTGAAGAGCAGGCGCGTGGCATCACCATCGACCTGGGCTATGTCTATGCCGATCTGGGCGACGGCGGCCTCACCGGCTTCATCGACGTACCCGGCCACGAGCGCTTCGTGCACAACATGCTGGCCGGCGCCAGTGGCCTGGATCTGGCCCTGCTGGTGGTGGCGGCCGACGACGGCGTCATGCCGCAGACCCGCGAGCACCTGGCGATCCTCGAATTGCTCGGTATACCCCGGCTGCTGGTGGCTCTGACCAAGGCCGATCGGGTGGACGCCGAGCGACTGGCCCAGGTGCATCAGGAGGTCAATGCGCTGCTGGCTGCCGGGCCCTTCGCCGGGGCGCCGCTGTATCCGGTGGCCAGCCCCAGCGGCGCCGGCATCCCCGCGCTGCGCGCCGCCCTGCTCGCGGCCCTGGACCAGGTGCGCCAGCGCAACGCCCGCGGCGGCTTTCGCCTGGCGGTGGACCGGGTGTTCAGCGTCGCCGGGGCCGGCGTGGTGGTCACCGGCACCGCCTTTGCCGGCCAGGTCGCCGTTGGCGACGAACTCCTCCTCACCCCGCGCGGCCAGCGCCTGCGGGTGCGGGGACTGCATGCCCAGAATCGCGCCGCGGAAGTCGCCCAGGCCGGTCAACGGGTGTCGCTCAATCTGGCCGGCGAGCGCCTGAGCACCGACAGCCTCGCCCGCGGCGACTGGCTGGTGGCCGAGGCGCTGCACGCGCCCACCACCCGGATCGACGTGGAGCTGCGCCTGCTGCCCGGCGAGGCGCGCAACCTGGCGCACTGGACGCCGGTGCACGTGCACCTCGGCGCCCAGGATCTCACCGGGCGCGTCGCCCTGCTGGAAGGCGACAGTCTCGCCCCGGGTGCCACGGCCCTGGCGCAGCTGGTGCTCAATGCGCCTTTGCACGGGGTGCACGGCGATCGCCTGGTGCTGCGCGACCAGTCCGCCCAGCGCACCCTGGGCGGCGCGCGGCTGCTCGATCCCTTCGCCCCGGCCCGCCATCGCCGCACCCCGCAGCGCCTGGCGCAACTCCAGGCGCTGCGGCAGGGCGCCCTGGAGGAAGCCCTGCCCGAAATCCTGGCCCAGGCCGCGGCTGGCCTCGATCCGCGGCTGCTGGCCCGGCAATTCAACCGCCCCGAAGGCGACTGGCAATTGCCCGCCGACACCCTGAGGGTGGACACGCGGGTCGGTCCGCGGCTGTTCGCGGCGGCGCTGTGGCAGGCGGCGCTCGAGCGCCTGGGCGCGGCGCTGGCCACCTTTCACCAGGAGCAACCCGACGAGCTGGGTCCGGATCGGGATCGCCTGCGCCGCATCGCCGCGCCGGAACTGGAGCGGTCCGTCTATCTGGCGCTGCTGGAGACGGCCCTGGCCGAGGGACGCTTGCAGAGCAGCGGTCCCTGGCTGCACCTGCCCGATCACCGGGTACGCCTGACCGAGGCGGAGGAGGGGCTCAAGGCCCGGCTCTGGCCGCTGCTGGAGGCCCAGCGCTTCGATCCGCCCTGGACCCGCGATCTCGCCAAGAGCCTGGGTCAGCCCGAGGCCGAGGTGCGGCTGTTGCTGCGCAAACTGGCCCGGCTGGGGGAACTGACCCAGGTGGTCAAAGATCTCTTCTATCCCCAGGCGAGTCTGGAAGCCGCGGCCGGCGAGGCATTGCGCCTGGAGCGCGAAGCAGGGATCATTCGCGCCGCGGCCTTTCGCGATGCCCTTGGTATCGGTCGAAAGCGCAGCATCCAGATCCTCGAATGCCTGGATCGCATCGGTTTCACCCGTCGCTTCGGCGACGAGCGCCGGGTCCGCCCGGACAGCGCCTGGGCCCGCGCCGCCGAGGGTTAGCGCAACAGAGGAAGGCAATCACGCCCGGTGGCGTGGCCGGGCTTCAAACCCGGTTGGGGACGGCAGCCGTTCCCGGGTGGGTTCGACTCCCACTGCCTTCCGCCATTTCCTGCGGTCAGTGCCCGTCCAGCGGGTGATGCAGCACCGCGCCCTCCCGTTGCAACTCCTGCAGGAACCAGTCGGCCGCCCAGAGCTGTTCGGGCATATAAAGACCCGCCGGCAGCGGTCTACCGCCCACCAGGCCCAATACCCGCTCCAGCGACAGCACCAGCCCGAGGGCGGTCAGCGAGGCCTGCCCCTGGCTGAACTCCAGCACGGACCGTGCGGTGGTGGTCTGGCCGTCCCTTTCACCGGTCACCCTGACCGCGATCTCGGCCGCCGTTTCCGCGCCCCGCCGGCGGCTGGTGGACTCGCCCATGGCGATGTCGAAGCGGAGTTCCGGCGCGGCGGTGGTGGCCCAGAGACTGAGCAGGTCGATGGAGCCAAAGGCCGTGGCGGCCAGCGTGCGACCGTCCAGCGCCGTGACGCTGCCCTGCAGGTCGGCACCGCTCAGCCAGTGGCGGCGCCCATGGCGGAACGCCAGGGCCGCGGGCGCCGCGCTGTGCACCCGCGCCATGTCCTCCCAGGCCAGGGGACCGGCCGGATCTTCTTCGTCCAGCAAGACCTCCACCCCGATGGCCGCGACCCGGGTGAAGCGGCGGGCGAGATCGAGCGCCAGCGCCAGGGCGGCGCCCGAAGCCCAGTGGCTGGACAGCACCAGGGCATGGGCGCCGGGGCGGTGCATGAACAGAGCGACTTCCGGCCCCAGTTCGGTGACGCCGGTGTTGGCATTGAGATAGGGGATGCCCAGGCGCTGGGCGAGGCGCAGGCCGTGCAGGGCCTGATCCGGTGCCAGCATGATGATGGCCGCGGGAGCGAGGGCGGGATCCAGTCCCAGCCCCGGCTGGTCGAGATCCAGGCCCACTGCCCGGGCCTGGCCGGCGGCCTGGGCGACGTCCTCGGCCGTGGCGAGGTTGCGGCCCCCCACCAGCAGCGGCCAGTCAGGCTGGCGCTGGCGGAACCAGTGGACGGCCTGGCGGCCTACCGTGCCCGAACCGCCGGCAAAGAGTATGGGTTGCAGTGGCATGATGCTGTCCTCGTGGTTGCAGTGCTGAGATCGCGGAGACCGTACCGCCAGCTGGCCAGCAGCTGCTCCCCGCGTTAACCTACCAAGAGTAGGTTCTAAATCAGGATTAACCTACCTTTAGTAGGTTTGCAAGAAGACGTGACCAATGGCAGAGCGATCCATCCCTGAAAAACCGATCTCCGATGGTGCCGCGCGGCGTCTTTCTAAGGCGGCGCGGCGTCAGCAATTGCTGGAAACAGCGCGGCTCATCGTCCGGGAAGAGGGTGCGGATCGCCTGACCCTGGGCTATCTGGCCGTACAGGCAGGCGTTTCCAAGCCGGTCGTCTACGAGCATTTCGGTACCCGCTCGGGACTGCTCATCGAACTCTATCGCTGGCTCGATCTGGCGCAGATGGATGCCTTTCGCCAGGCCATGACGGCCCGGCAGCAGAGCGCCGAAGAGGCCACCGCGGCGCTGGCCGAGGGCTACATCCGTTGCGTGACCGACATGCAGGGCGAGGTCGGCGTGCTGGCGGCGGCCCTGGCAGGGAGTGAGGAAAAGACCGCGGTGTATCAGGAGTTGCTGGAGCACGGCACCCGGATGGTGGCGGCGGTGCTCACGCCGCACAGCACGAGGTCCGCCGCGGAGTTGCAGGTGTCCTGCATCGGCCTGGTCGGCGCCGGCGAGGCTCTGGCCGCGGCCGTGGTGCGCGGGGCGCTGGGCGAGCGTGAGGCCATCGAGGCCTTTACCCGCCTGGTGCGCGCGGTGCTATAGCGACCGGCGCTAGTAGACGTCCTTCAGATAGCGCTTCTGCTCGCTCATGCCGCGCACATAGTCGGCGGCGGCCTCGTCGCTGAGGTGGCCATGGGTCGCCACCACCTGGCGCAGGGCCTGGTCGACGTCCCTGGCCATGCGGCTGGCATCGCCGCAGACATAGACGCGGGCGCCGTCCTGCAGCCAGCGCCAGACCTCGGCGCCGCGTTCGCGCAGGCGATCCTGCACATAGATCTTCTCGGCCTGGTCGCGGGAAAAGGCCAGGCTCAGTTCGCTCAGCAGGCCATCGCGCTGGAAGGCGTCCAGTTCGTCGCGGTAGTAGAAGTCATGGGCGGCGTGCTGTTCGCCAAAGAACAGCCAGTTGCGGCCCCCGTCGCCCCGGGCGCGGCGCTCGTGTAGAAAGCCGCGGAAGGGCGCGATGCCGGTGCCGGGGCCGATCATGATCAGCGGGACGTCGCCCTGGTCTGGCAGGCGGAAGTGACGTGAAGGCTGGATGTGCACCTCGGTGGTGGCGTCCTGCAGGCGGTCGGCGAGAAAGGTGGAGGCCACGCCCTTGCGCTGACCGTAGCGCACCGCCGAGACGGTGAGGTGCACCTGGCCGGCATGGGCCAGGGGGCTGGAGGCGATGGAGTAGAGCCGCGGTTGCAGGCGCTTGAGGCTGCCGAGCAATTCGCTGGCGTCGTGCCGGGCGGGAAAGCGGGCCAGGACGTCGGCCAGTTGCCGGCCCCAGAGCCAGGTCTTGAGTCTCTCCCGGTCGCCCAGCAGGGCGCGGCACTCGGCAGCATCGCTGCGCTCGGCGATCAGCGCCAGGGTCTCGGGGTTGGGACGGGCGATCTCATAGTGTTCGCTCAAGGCCTGGCGCAGCGACAGCTCGCCGACCTTGGCTACCGTGACCGCTTGTTCGCCGTCCAGGCCGGCGAGGGCGAGGACCTCCTCGACCAGTTCCGGGCAGTTGCGCGCCTTCACGCTCAAGGCGTCGCCGGCCTGGTAGGTCAGGGGCTGCGCGGATTCGAAACCGAACAGCCGCACCTCCTTGTTCGATCCGGCACCATTGAGTCTCCGGTTGATGACCAGCCGCGCGGGCACCGCCGTCGGGCGGCCGGTCGTGGTCGGAGGGGCGACGGGCACCTGGGCGGCCTGGGGCGCCAGTTGCCCTTGCAGGGCGGTCAGCCAGGCGTCGGCGGCGTCGAGGCCATCGGCGTCGCAGTCCAGCCGCGGGCAGAGGCGGCGGGCGCCGAGTTCGGCCAGGCGGGCGTCGAGGCGCTGGCCGTGGCCGCAGAACTGCTCATAGGTGGAATCGCCCAGGGCCAGCACGGCGTAGTCCAGCTCGGCGAGGGAGGCATCGAGGCGCCCGAGGCCCTGCCAGAAGGCCTGGCCATTGTCCGGGGCCTCGCCGTCGCCAAAGGTGCTGCTCACCAGCAGGACGCGGCGGACACCGCTCAGGCGTTTCACGGCATAGGCGGCCATGTCGTGCAATTCGACGGTGAGACCGGCCTGGCACAGGCGGGCGACGCAGCGCTCGGCCAGGGCTTCGGCGTTGCCGGTCTGGGAAGCCCAGAGCACCACCAGATCGGCCGGCGCGATAGCGGTCTGGGGCAGGCCGGCGCTCTGGCTTTGCGGCAGGCGGCTGAACAGCCCGGCGAGCAGGCCATCGAGCCAGAGCCGGGTGTCGGCGGCCAGCGGCGCCTGGGCCGGCAGGCAGGGTACGCCCTGGGCGCCACCGTCGCGCAGGCCGTCCATGAAGCCGGCCAGGTAGGTGCGTTCGGCCGCGCTGAGCTGGGGCCGGACCGCGGTGGCGACCCCGGTGAGATCGGCCAGCCGCGCCAGGGCGGGTTGCTGGACGCTCTCGGTGACCGGCTCGTCGGCCGGCAGCTGGCGGTGGGGAATGGTGGCGACCCGGGTCAGGCGCACCGCGCAGACCTTGAGTTCCGGTTGCAGCGAGAGCGGATCGACGGCGTCGCTGGTGACGGCATTGATGGCCAGGTCGCTGCCCTGGACGTCGGCCCAGTGAAAGGGCGCGAAGCAGTTACCGGGCTGGACCCGGTCGCTGACGGTCACCGGCAGCACCGCGCGACCGCGCCGCGAGGTGATTTCCAGGCGATCGCCCGCGCTGAGCCCCAGCGCCTGGGCGTCCTGGGGGTGCACCTCGACGAAGGGCGCCGGATTGAGGCGATTCAGCGCGGCGATCTTGCCGGTCTTGGTGAGCGTATGCCACTGGTGCTGCAGACGCCCGGTGTTGAGCACGAAGGGGTAGTCGGCATCCGGCAATTCCGCCGGGTCCAGGTGCGGGCGAGCGAAGAATTGCGCCTTGCCGCTGGGGGTGGCGAAGTTGAGCGCGGTGGGTTCGCCGGTTTCATCCAGGCGCAGGGTCTGGCTGCGGCCGTCGTTGCGATAGCGGATCGGCTGGCGCGGATCGCTCTCCTCGCTGGGGCAGGGCCATTGCAGCGGCGTCTCGCGCAGCCGGGCATGGCTGGCGCCGCGGAGGTCGTAGCCGGTCTGGGGGTTGTGGAACTGCCTGATCTCGTCGAACACCTCGGCGGCCGAGGCGTAGGTGAAGTGTTCGCCATAGCCCAGGGCGCAGGCCACGTCGGCGATGATTTGCCAGTCGGCGCGGGCCGCGCCGGGCGGGTTGACGGCCTGGGGGGCCAGGGTCAGGTTGCGCTCGGAGTTGATCATCACCCCGTCGGCCTCGGCCCAGAGCGCGCCGGGCAGGAGGATGTCGGCGTAGCGGTTGGTCTCGGTGTCGAGAAAGGCGTCCTGGGTGATCACCAGTTCGGCGGCCTGCAGCCCGCGGATGACGGTCTCGCGATTGGCCACGCTGGCCACCGGATTGGTGCAGATGATCCAGCAGGCCTTCACGGTGCCGGCGGCCAGGTCCTCGAACAGGGCGACGGTGCCCTGGCCCAGGCGGGTGTGCAGGGTGCCTTGCGGAATCCGCCAGGCGCGTTCGACGAAGGCGCGGTCGGCGGCGGACAGCAGGCTGCGCTGGCCGGGCAGGCCGGGCCCCATGTAGCCCATCTCGCGCCCGCCCATGGCATTGGGCTGGCCGGTCAGGGAGAAGGGGCCGCTGCCGGGGCGGCAGATCTTGCCGGTGGCCAGGTGCAGGTTGCACAGGGCGTTGGTGCTCCAGGTGCCGTGGGTGCTCTGGTTCAGGCCCATGGTCCAGAGACTGGTCCATTCACCGGCCTCGCCGATCCAGCGCGCCGCGGTGCGGATGTCCGCCTCGGCCAGCCCCGTCCCGGCGGCCACGCGCGCCGGGCTGTAGTCGGCGAGAAAGGCGGGCATGTCCGCCCAGCCCTCGGTATGGGCGGCGATGAAGGCGTCGTCCAGATAGCCCTCGACGTGCAAGAGGTGCAAGAGGCCGTTGAGCAGCAGCAGATCGGTGCCCGGACGCAGTTGCAGGAAGAGATCGGCCTTCTCGGCGGTGGCGGTGCGCCGGGGATCGACGACGATCAGCCGGGCGCCGCGCTTGACTCGGTCCAGCAAGCGCAGGAAGAGGATGGGATGGCAGTCGGCCATGTTGGCGCCGCTGACCAGGAAGAGGTCGGCGCGGTCGAGGTCGTCATAGGAGCCGGGCGGACCGTCGGCGCCAAGGGACAGCTTGTAGCCGGTGCCGGCACTGGCCATGCACAGGCGGGAGTTGGATTCGAGCTGGTTGGTGCCGATGAAGCCCCGCGCCAGCTTGCTCGCCAGGTACTGGGCCTCCAGGGACATCTGCCCGGAGACATAGAAGGCGATGGCATCGGGTCCGTCGCGGTCGAGGATGGCGCGCAGGCGCTCGGCGGTGGCGGCGATGGCCTGCTCCAGCCCGGTCTGCACCGGTTCGTGGGAGCGGTCGTGGCGGACATAGGCCTGCTCCATGCGCCCGCTGTCCACCAGCGCCTGGTGGCTGGTGCTGCCCTTGGTGCAGAGCCGGCCGCGGTTGGCGGGGTGGTCGCGATCGCCGCTGACCTTGGTGACCCGACCGTCTTCCACCTGCATGACGATCCCGCAGCCGACGCCGCAGTAGGGGCAGACGCTCTTGAGGTGGGTAGTGGTCATGGCAAGGATCCTTCGAAAACCAGAAAGCGAAAAGGCGCCGGTCGCGCTCCCCGGAGGGAGGCGAACACGGCGCCTTTGTCGTGAAGGGGGCGATCGGCGTTGACCGCTCCATGCCAGGGATTTAGCAAGGCCCGCGCCAGCTTGGTCCGGTGCGCGCGGGGAGCGCATGACTGCTGGCCTGGCAGGGTGCCCATGGCGCCTGGCGAGGTCGCAGCCCTGGCGGTCGAGATGCGCCGGGACAGGGCAGGCTGGCCCCGCCTTGCACCGTTGTGGTTCCAGTCGGCAGCCGTCCGGACCGGCGCCGGCAAGCCGCTTGGCGGGCTGCAGGCCGCGCCAGTGGCCGATCTGCGGGCGAGCCGAGCAAACTGGCACAACCGATGCAGAAGCTCTGGCGGACCCGCCCATTCGGGTCGCCCGGTCGATCAACGGCGATCGACAGCCACTGCAGGCGACGGGCACGGAGCAGAGCCAAGGGCTCCTCCCTACTAGAACAGGCAAAGGCGCCTGAGACCGCA
The DNA here is from genome assembly GCF_002256045.1 of Pseudomonas sp. PGPPP4. Lineage (NCBI taxonomy): Bacteria > Pseudomonadati > Pseudomonadota > Gammaproteobacteria > Pseudomonadales > Pseudomonadaceae > Pseudomonas > Pseudomonas sp. PGPPP4. The sequence goes on along the minus strand of NZ_NKID01000004.1, from coordinate 235,907 downwards.
AGGTTTCAGGCGCCTTTTTATTTGCCGCGAATCAACCTGATTGGCCTCGGCCGGGGGATAGCCTCCATGAACAGCATCGTGACCCGCAAAGAACGCCTGATCGTCGTCGGCAACGGCATGGTCGGCCATCACCTCGTCGAGCAGCTGCTGGCGGCCGGCGCCCTGGACCACTACGAGATCCATGTCTTCGGCGAAGAGCGCCAGCGCGCCTATGACCGGGTCCATCTCTCCGAGTACTTCGCCGGTCGCGATGCCGAATCCCTGGCCATGAGCGAAGCCGGCCTCTATGCCGTGCCCGGCCTGGTGCTGCACCTGGGCTGCGCGGTGACCGCCATCGACCGCGAACAGCGCGAGGTGCTGACGCCCGAGGGCGCCTTTGGCTACGACCGCCTGGTGCTGGCCACCGGTTCCTATCCCTTCGTGCCGCCCATCGAGGGCGCCGAAGGGGATTCGCGCCTGGTCTATCGCACCCTGGACGACCTGGACACCATCCGCCTGGCCGCCGCCCGCGCGCGCCGCGGCGTGGTGGTGGGCGGTGGCCTGCTCGGCCTGGAGGCGGCCAATGCGCTGAAATCCCTGGGCCTGGAGGCCCATGTGGTGGAATTCGCCCCGCGGTTGATGCCGGTACAGCTGGACGACCTCGGCGGCGCCGCGCTCAGGCAGCGCATCGAAGACCTGGGCGTGGGCGTGCACCTGTCCAAGGCCACCCAGAACATCACCGCCGGCAGCGAGTACCGCTACCGCATGAACTTCGCCGGCGAGGATTTCCTCGAGACCGACCTGATCCTGTTTTCCGCCGGCATCCGCCCCCAGGACGCCCTGGCCCGCAGCTGCGGCCTGGAACTCGGCGCCCGCGGCGGGGTGGCCGTGGACAACGGCTGCCTGACCAGCGATCCCTTCATCCATGCCATCGGCGAGTGCGCCGCCTGGAACGGCAGCATCTTCGGCCTGGTCGCCCCGGGCTACCAGATGGCGCGCCTGGTGGCCGCCACCCTCTGCCACGGCCAGGCCACGCCCTTCACCGGCGCCGACATGTCCACCAAGCTCAAGCTGCTGGGCGTGGACGTGGGCTCCATCGGCGATGCCCACGGCGCCACACCCGGGGCGCGCAGCTATCGCTACATCGACGAAGCCAGCGCCAGCTACCGCCGCCTGGTGGTGTCCGCCGATGGCAAACACGTCCTCGGCGCCGTGCTGGTGGGTGACAACAGCTACTACGACACCCTGCTGCAATACGCCCAGAACGGCATCCCGCTGCCCCAGGATCCGGCCAGCCTGATCATGCCGGTGGGCGAGGGCGCCCCGACCCTGGGCGCCGATGCCCTGCCGGCCACGGCTACCCTCTGCTCCTGCCACAACGTCACCAAGGGCGCGGTCTGCGCCGCCATCGACGCCGGCTGCACCGACCTCGCCGGCATCAAGAGCTGCACCAAGGCCGCCACCGGGTGCGGCGGCTGCGCGGCGCTGGTCAAGCAGGTCTTCGAGCACGAGCTGATCGCCCGCGGCGTCGAGGTCGACAAGAGTCTCTGCGAGCACTTCGCCCATACCCGCCAGGAGCTCTATCACCTGGTGCGGGTGGAAGGCATCCAGAGTTTCGACGAGCTCCTGGCGCGCCACGGCCGCGGCCACCATGGTTGCGACATCTGCAAGCCGGCGGTGGCCAACGTCCTGGCCTCCTGCTGGAACGCGCCCATCACCGATCCGCACCTGGTGCCGCTGCAGGACACCAACGACACCTTCATGGCCAACATGCAGAAGAACGGTACCTACTCGGTGGTGCCGCGCATCCCGGGCGGCGAGATCAGCCCGGAAGGCCTGATCGCCATCGGCCAGGTGGCGAAGAAATACGACCTCTACACCAAGATCACCGGCGGCCAGCGCATCGACCTCTTCGGCGCCCAGCTGCACGAATTGCCGGACATCTGGGGCGAGCTGATCGCCGCCGGCTTCGAGACCGGCCATGCCTACGGCAAGTCGACCCGCACGGTGAAGAGCTGCGTCGGCAGTACCTGGTGCCGCTACGGGGTGCAGGACAGCGTCAAGATGGCGCTGGACATCGAGCACCGCTACAAGGGCCTGCGTGCCCCGCACAAGCTCAAGTTCGCGGTCAGCGGCTGCACCCGCGAGTGCGCCGAGGCGCAGAGCAAGGACATCGGCGTGATCGCCACCGAGAACGGCTGGAATCTCTATGTCTGCGGCAACGGCGGCATGCGCCCGCGCCACGCCGAGTTGTTCGCCACCGATCTGGATGACGCAACCCTGATCCGCTACATCGACCGCCTGCTGATGTTCTACATCCGCACCGCCGACCGCCTGCAGCGCACCTCGGTGTGGCGCGAGTCCCTGGAGGGCGGGCTGGATTACCTCAAGCAGGTGATCATCGACGACAGCCTGGGCCTGGGCGCCGAGCTGGAAGCCCAGATGCAGCTGGTGGTGGATCGCTACGAATGCGAATGGGCCAACGCCCTGAACGACCCGGACAAGCTCAAGCGCTTCCGTACCTTCGTCAACCAGCGCGGCAGCGACCCCGACATCCATTTCGTCAAGGAGCGCGGCCAGCGTCGGCCGGCCCGCCACCACGAACTGCACCTGATCAACCTGACCGAGGAGGCCTGACCATGACCCAGACCACTACCGCGCGTGCCCTGGAACCCCGCTGGCAACCCCTGTGCAGCCTGGCCGATCTGGTCCCCCAGTCCGGCGTGGTGGCCCTGCACGAGGGCGAGCAGGTAGCGCTGTTCTACCTGCCGGAGACCGAGCAGAAGGTCTTCGCCGTGGGCAACCGCGACCCCAAGTCCGGCGCCAACGTCATCGGCCGCGGCATCGTCGGCCAGCTGGGCCAGGATCTGGTGATCGCCTCGCCGCTGTACAAGCAGCACTTCCGCCTGGCGGACGGCGGCTGCCTGGAGTACCCCGAGCAGGCCCTGCCCACCTGGGCGGTGCGGCTGAACGGCGAGCGGGTGGAGATCGCCTGAAGCGACTCGACCCTCACCCCAACCCTCTCCCGGCGGGAGAGGGGGCGTTCCGGCGTGGGGCGGGGCTTGGCGCGTAGCCTGGATAATGGCGCAGCCTTGTCCGGAAACGGCCAAGGCGATGTCAGGTCACCCTCACCCCAACCCTCTCCCCGAGGGAGAGGGGGCAGTCCGGGGTGGGGCGGGCCTTCGCGCGTAGCCTGGACAACGGCGCAGCCTTGTCCGGGAATGGCCAAGGCGATGCCAGGTGACCCTCACCCCAACCCTCTCCCCGAGGGAGAGGGGGCAGTCCGGGGTGGGGCGGGCCTTCGCGCGTAGCCTGGACAACGGCGCAGCCTTGTCCGGATTCTCCGCCGAACACCCCATCCCCACTGTTGCAGCTGCCGCAGTGCACCTTTGCGCAATCGGGACCTGCGCGGGGCGGCGAAATGACTGCCAAGGGTCGATACTCAAGGAGCGGGGACGCTGTCTGCCGATCCTGGCAATCGCCTCGCGGGAGGACACCATGCGCCTGACAAGAACAATTCGCTCCGCGCTGTTCATCGCCCTGCTTCTGGCCCTGGCCGCCATCGCCCTGCTGGAGGGCTGGCGCGCGCAACCGGTGGGCGAACCCACGCTGCGCGCCGATCCGGTCTGTACCCATGGCTATGCGCCCTATGGCTGCTATCCGGTACCGGCCCGCGGGGGCGATCTGGGGTGGCTGGAGCGCCTCTAGGTCGTCATCCCGGCCGCTGTTCGGTAGCCAGCAGCAACGCCAGGTCGTTGACCGCCAGGACCGGGCCGAACAGCGGGCCCTGGACCTCGTCGCAGTGCTGCGCCCGCAGCCAGTCCAGCTGGACCGGCGTCTCCACGTCTGTCGCCGCCACCCGCAGGCCCAGGGTCCGTCCGAGGCCGATCAGGGCCTGGGCGATGGCGGCATCGGCAGGCTGGTCTTCCAGACGAGCGACGAGACGGCTATCCAGACTGATGCCATCCAGCACGGACTGGCGCAGCGCCTCGAGGCCGCCGGAGCCGCTGCCGAAGTCGGCCAGGCTCAGGCGCACGCCCAAGGCCTTGAGCGCCTGCAGCTGAGTGAGAGACACGTCTTCCGCCTGCAACAAGGCCTCGGGCACTTGCAGCTCCAGGCGTCCCGCTGCCAGACCACTCGTCTGCAGGGCGCTGGCGACCGCCTCCACCAGGGCCTCGGCATCGGCGCACTGGCGCGCCGACAGACTGATGACCAGCCGCAGCGGCACGGGCCAGGCCGCGGCGGCGCGACAGGCGCCGTCCAGCAGCCACGGCCCCAGGGCCACGCTGAGTCCGGTCTCTTCGGCCAGCGGCAGGAAGGCGGCGGGCGGCAGCAGACCGCGCAGCGGATGGGCCCAGTGCAGCTGGACCTCGACGCCGCTCAGGTCACCCGTGGCGACGCCTCTGCGCGGCAGGTAGCCCAGGCGCAGCTGGTCGAGCGCCAGCGCCTGGCGCAACTCCTGCTCCAGATCCCGCCGCTGGCTGAGCTGGGCGTCCATCGCCGGCGCATGAAAGCACCAGCCGTTGCGACCCGCGGCCTTGGCCTGGTAGAGCGCGATATCCGCCAGACGCAGCAGGTCCTCGACCTGGGTGGCCTGGTCCGGGGCCTGGGCGATGCCAATGCTGGTGCCGACGCTGACCGACTGCTCCTCCAGCAGAATCGGCCGACCAATGGCGTTTACCAGGCGGGCACAGATCTGGTCGACCGTCGCCACGTCCAGGTGACCGAGCAACACCACGATGAATTCGTCGCCGCCCAGGCGCGCCACCAGGCCGCCGGGCCTCAGACTGGCCTGCAGGCGCCGGGCGATTTCCTGCAGCACCCGATCGCCGGCGGCGTGGCCGAGGCTGTCGTTGACCGGCTTGAAGCGATCCAGGTCCAGGCTGAGCAGCGTCAGCGGCGTTCTGGATTGCGCCAGTTTGCGTGCCAGGTAGTGCTGCAATTGCAACCGGTTGGCCAAGCCGGTCAGGCTGTCGTGCTGCGACAGATGTTCGATTTCCGCCTGGGCATTGACCGCGGCGGTGATGTCGCTGGCGGTACCGCGAAAGCCGGCGCCCTCGGGCAGCGGCCGGGCGGTGATCTCGCAGACCCGGGCGTGACCCTGGCGGTCGCGGTAGTGGCAGCGCAGCACCTGACGCTCGTCGCGCTGGTGAACGTTGTTCTGGAGCCAGTTGGCCAGGCGGGTGGTCTCGCTGCTGAACAGCTCCGTGAGCGGCCGGCCGAGCCAGCTGCCGGGCGCATGGCCGGTGATGCGGGCGAAGCGTTCGGAGAGATAGGTGATACGGCCTGCGGCGTCGCTTTCCCAGAGCCAGTCGGAGGCGGCCTCGGCGAGTTCGCGAAAGCGGCTTTCGCTGCGGCTCAGTTCGGCCTGGCTGGCGACCAGGGCATCGAATTGCCGGTCGAGCTGGCGGGCCGAATTCAGCGCATGACGGATCAGCAGGGCCAGCACCAGCCCGAGCAGCAGCACCCCGGCCAGAAAGATCGGCAGGGTGCGGCGCAGGAGCTGGGCACCGGGTTGCGGCGGTTGCCAGTTGAGCAGCAGCGGCGAATCCAGAAACTGCAGGTATTGGTGATCGGCGAGGGGCGCCCGCGACGCCTCGAGTCGCGGCAGGCCATAGGTGTCGCTGAGATGGGCCAGGGTGTCCGGATCGAGCACGTTGACGAACAGCATCACCGAGGGCGCGCCGGGGCCAGGGGCCACGCTGTAGCTCGCGCCCGGCGTTATGGTGGCCGCGGCGACCAGCGCCGGGACGCCGCCCACGCTCAGCACCCGGACCAGGCTTTCGGTCTCGCCGGGGCGCTGGCGGGTCTCCGCCAGCAGACCGGCCAGATCGCCTTCGAGCCATTGCGCCGCCGCGCGCTCGGTCGGCCGGCCATCGATCACCGCGTAGACGGTCCGGTCCTGCGGATCCAGTACGAAGACCCCGTTGTAGCCGTAGAGCTCATAGGGGATGTCGCCGACGTTGCGCTCGTCGTTGGCCCAGAACAGATCGACCGTCAGGTGCAGGTGCTTGTAGGCCTCGCCCCACTTGGCGTAGTTGATGATGTTGTGGCCGATTTCGTTTTCCACCTGCACCAGGGTGCGCTCGATATAGGTGCGGGCGCGTTGCTGGACGTCGGCGTCCTGGCTGGTGGCGGTCCTGATCAGCAGGTAGCAGCCGAGGCCGAGCAGGATCGGCAGGGCGCAGATGACCGGAAAGAGGCGCAGCAGCAGATTGTGGCTGCGGCGGGTGGCGATGGGCGTGGACGTCATGATCAACCTGGGCGGCGCTGGAGACAGTCAGGTTCCCCGCAAGCGGGCCACAGACGACGCGCGGGGTACCTGGCCAGAGGCCATTATCCGTTACCGCCCAGCGGCCGTCTGCTCAGCGTCGGACCGGGGGCAGCCAAGAGCCGCCCGGACGGTCAACCGCTCAAGGCCGCGGCGGATAGCTGACGAGCAGGTCGCCGATCAGCCGGCTGAAGGCGGCGCTGCGCTGGGCCGGGGTGGCGTTCTGGTCGTCCAGCAGGCGCTCTTCGCTGGCGCGCCAGACCAGCTTGCCGTCACGGCCATCGAGCATGTCGAGTTGCACCGTCATCACCGGGTAGGTGACGGTCTGGGTGCGCACATAGCTCGGCCCCCAGGGACCGGGACCCCAGGCGGAGCCCCAGGGGCCACCCCAGCCCGGGCCCCAGTAGGGATCGGCATAGCTGAAGCTCTGCTGGCGCTGATCGAGGATCACATAGAGCTTGATCTTCAGATCCGGGCGCGCGCCGGCCGGTGCGGGACGCAGCCCGCGCTGGTCGAGCCCGCTGCTGACCGAATCGCGCAGGCGCTGTTCGGTGAGATCGCTGCGCACGCGCGGATCGTTGGGGCGGTACTCGATGGCGGGATCCGCCCAGCCCCAGCTGCGATAGGCGGCGAAGTCGCGGCTGGCGTCATAGTCCAGATTGCGCGGACCGCGCTCGGCGCAGGCCGCCAGCAAGAGGACCGCAAGCAGCAGAAGGCAACGTTTCATGGGCGATCCTCTGGGTCAGGGGACTAGTCTGCTTGGACTGGCTTAAGGGCGACTTATCGCATCAGCTCGGCGGATAGTTGGCCAGCAGGCGGCGGGTGGTGTCCCTCAGGGTACGCGCGCGTTCGCCGCTGTTGCCACCGTTGGCCTGCTCGGCGGCCGAATGCCAGAGCACCTGGCCCGTGGCGGGATCGAGCAATTCCACCTCCAGCACGTCGACCAGAAAGGTCCGGGTGCGGGTCCGCGCCTGGCCGACGCTGGCGCCATAGCCCGGGCCGTAGCCATAGGGCCCGTAGCCGCCGTAGCCATAGCCGGTGTCGTAGTAGTCGGTGTATTGCTCGCTGCGCTGCTGCTGAGTAAGGCGGGCCCGCACCTGCAGATCGGCGCGGGCACCGCCAAGGGCCGGCCGCAGTCCGCGCTGGTCGAGACCGTCGGCCACCGCCTGCTGCACGGTCTGGCCATCCAGGCCGCCGCTGACCACGGCGGCGCCGGGGGCCCAGCGCCAGGTGCGATAGCGACTCCAGTCACGCGGTGCCGGCGGATAGGCCGCCGGATCCTGCTGCGGCAGCACTGGCACCGAGGCTTCCGGCAGGCTGCTGGCGACATAGGGATTGGGCGTCTGGCAACCGGCCAGGGCGAGCAGCGCGAGCGACAGGCAGAGCAGGGGGCGACGCATGACCGGTTCCTCGAAGGAATGCTGGCCAGAGCATACCGCGCCCGGGGCTATCCTGCCTTAGCTTGGCAGAGCCAATGCAGATAGCGGCCGAGACCGGCGAAGGCCGGGTGCCGTCGATGGGTCAGTTCCATGGCCACCAGCTCTTCGCCCGCGGCGCGCGCCTGGAATTCCGGCGGCATGTAGTCATGGAAGACCCGTACGCCACTGCGCGCCCGGATCCGCCAGTCCGGCGCCAGCCAGGCCTCGACCTCGCGCGGGTCCAGCGGTTGTTGCGGGGTGAGGCCGCGTTGGCCCGCGCCGGCGTATTCACCCTGCCTGAGTTTGCGAAAGTGCCCCTTGAGCAGATTGCGATAGATCAGGGCGTCGCGGTTGTAGAAGGCCAGCGACAGCCAGCCGTCCGGCGCCAGGCAGCGTTGCAGGGTCGGCAGGATCGCCGTGGGCGTCTCCAGCCATTCCAGCACCGCGTGGCAGAGCACCAGATCGAAGGGTTCGGCGAAGGCGGGCAGTTCCTGCCAGGGCAGCGCCAGCCAGTCGGCGTCGACTCCGGCGGCGGCGAAGGCGTCCTGGGCTCCCGCCAGCATGGGCGCCGAGGGCTCGGCCAGGGTCACCCTATGGCCCTGCTGCGCCAGCCAGAGACTCATGTGGCCGAGACCGGCGCCGATGTCCAGCACCCGCAGCGGGCGCGGGGGCAGTACCTCGTCAAGGTCGGCCTGCAGCACCGCCAGGCGGATGGCGCCCTTGGTGCCGCCATAGATGTTGGCGGCGAAACGGGTGGCGCGGTCGTCGAAGAAGGTATCGCTCACGGCAGGAAGCGCCTCTCGTTGTCGGCCAGCTTGGCCAGCACCGCCTGTTCCACGTCCAGCTCCAGTTCGCTGCCCAGTTGCAGCAGATAGAGCAGCACGTCGGCGATTTCCTGGCCGGCGTGCTCGCGCTCGGCGGCGCTCAGGGCGCGGGCTTCGACATCGCTCTTCCACTGGAAGATCTCCACCAGCTCGGCCATCTCTACGCTGGCGGCCATCGCCAGATTCTTGGGGTTGTGATAGCGCCGCCAGGCGTTGGCATCGCGGATCGCGTGCAGGCGGGTGAGCAGGGCGGGGAGGTCCATGGGCGTCCGGGGGTCGAAAAAAAGCCATTCTCCCATGGCTGGTCGCGTGGGCGGCAGTGGCTCGTCCGCCGAACCGCAAGACAGCCTGGCGCCGCTGCTCTACCCTGGGCGCAACACCGATACGCTGGCTGCGGGAGCCCTGATGAAAGCTTGCCTGACCGGACTGGGGTTGGCGCTGCTGTTGACCACCGGCGTCGCCCATGCCGAAAAATTGCTGCTGGAAGGCACCCTGGGCCAGGCCCGGGTGGTGGTGGAATTCGACCCCACCGCCAACGACGAGGCCTATGGGCGCTATTTCTACGACCGCTATCGCCGCGACCTGCGCCTGAGCGGTCCGGCCCAGCCGGGCGACCGGCTGGAGCTGGAGGAGGGTGCGCCCTGGCAGGAAGGCGCCAAGGCCAGCTGGTCGCTGACGCGCGGCACCGACGGTCGCTGGACCGGCAGCTGGAGCGGAGCCGGCAAGACCCTGCCCCTCGCCCTGGCGCCGCTGCACCTGGCGCAGCCCGCCGCGGACGATCGCTATCGGCAGAAACTGCGCCGGGACGATCCCTACGAATATCGCCGCCTGCAGGGACTCCAGCTGGAACCGGGCGAGCGCCAGACCTTCATGGGGCGTGAGCTGCGCGGGTGGCGCGAGCCGGTCTCGGGCATGCAGCTGTTTACCGTGGAGGGTGCCAGCGAGGCGGCCAATGCCGTGCTGCGCGACCGCCTCTGGGCGGAGGTGGACGCCCATCTGAGCTGCATCGGCCCTGACGGTGAGCACAGCCTGCAGGTGACCCCGCAGTTGCTCACCGAGCGGGTACTCAGCGTCAATCTGTTCAGCCAGTACAGTTGCAGCGGCGCGGCCCACCCGGATTTCGGCAGCGCGCCCCTGACCCTGGATCTCCAGACCGGCCAGGAGCTGGCGCTGGAAGACGTTCTCTGGCTGGGTCATGGCCAGCCGCTCCGCCCGCAGCCGGAAGATCGCTATTCCCAGGCCCTGGCGGACTATCGGGAACAGACCCTGGCACCCTGGGTGATCGGGCTGTTCACCCGCCTGTATCCAGAGCTGATGCAGGCGCCGGCCGATGGCGACGGCTGCGATTATCGCAGCGCCGACGTCTGGCAATTCGCGCCCTGGTACCTGACGCCCAAGGGCCTCTACCTCGGCCCGACCTTCTTCCGCGCCGCCCGCAACTGCGACGAACCCGGCGGCACCCTGGTGCCCTACGCCGAGGTCCGCAAGCATCCGGGGCCCTTGGTGGACCTGCTGCCACGCTAGGTCGCATGTGGGTACCGGGTAATGTTGGGCTTCGACGATAGAGCCGTCTCAACCCAACCTACAAGACCAGTCGTAGCGCGGCGAATTGCATGGCGTTTTCACCGGGAAGGAAGGTCCCGCGTGGGTAAGGCTGCGCCGTTACCCACCCTACTGTCAGCTGTCAGTCCGTAGCGTGGAAAACCGCGAAGCGTTTTCCACTGGGCATTGAGTATCGGCAGCGGACAGGGTTTCGCCTCCTTCGACTCTAGTCGTCGGCGATCAGCCGTTTGCCCAGGGTGACGACCTCGGCCTCCACATAACCCAAGGCCGCATAGAAACCGAGGATCGCCGCGTTGTCCCGGCGCACCATCAGCTGCAGCTTGGGGCAGCCGCGCTCGGTGAGCAGCTGTTCGGCGGTCGCCACTAGCCGCCGGGCATGGCCGCGGCGCTGGTGGGCGGGGGCCACCGCCAGGTAGTAGAGCCAGCCGCGATGGCCATCGGTGCCGACCATGGCACTGGCCATCAACGTACCGTCCACCTCGCCCACCAGGAACAGCTCCGGTTGCTCAGCCAGCTTGCGCTCGATGTCACGGTGGGGATCGTTCCAGGGGCGGGTCAGGCCACAGGTCTGCCAGAGGCTGACCACGGCCTCGGTGTCGGCGGGCTGGAAGGGGCGGATGTGCATGGGAAGTCCGGCAGCGGGATGAAGCCCGAAGATAACAGGTGCATTCGAGGATGCTGCTGGCTTGAACGGCTCCATCGCGGCCATGGCGGTGCGCCGTAGCGACCGCTCCTACGGGCTCTGATCACCATGTAGGAGCGGCCCATGGCCGCGATAAGAGAGTTGCTGCTACGTACCAGCGTCAGTGAGTAGGTTGGATTGATCGCCAGCGAAGCCCAACGGCCCCGGTGGCCTAGAGAAAATTCTCCGCGTAGTGGCAGGCCACCTGGCGGGCTTCCACGTTGCGCAGCGCCGGGACCTCGGTCTTGCACTTTTCCGTCGCATAGGGGCAGCGACGGTGGAAAACGCAACCGGGTGGCGGATCCAGCGGATTGGGCAGTTCGCCCTGGATGCGGATGCGCGGCTTGCTCGGGTCCGGGTGCAGACTCGGGGTGGCCGACAGCAGCATCTGGGTATAGGGATGCAGGGGCCGCTCGAACAGCAGGTCGCGACTGGTCTTTTCGACGATGCAGCCCAGGTACATCACCATCACCTCGTCGGCGATGTGGCGCACCACCGAGAGGTTGTGGGAGATGAACACATAGGCGGTCCGGTACTGCTGCTGCAGATCCATGAACAGGTTGAGCACCTGCGCCTGGATGGACACGTCCAGCGCCGAGGTCGGCTCGTCCGCCACCAGCACCTTGGGCTGCAGCATCATGGCGCGGGCCACGGCGATGCGCTGGCGCTGGCCGCCGGAGAACATGTGCGGATAGCGCTGGTAGTGCTCCGGCCGCAAGCCCACCTGCTGCATCATCGCCTGCACCTTCTCGCGCCTTTCGGTGCGCGACAGGCTGGTGTTGATCTGCAGCGGCTCGGCCAGCTGGTCGCCGATCTTGCGCCGCGGATTGAGCGAGGCGTAGGGATTCTGGAACACCATCTGCACCTCGCGGCGCAGTTCCTTACGGCGGGCGGCGTCGGCCTGGGCCACGTCCTGGCCGCCGATGACCAGGCTGCCGGCGGTGGGCTGCTCGATCAGGGTCAGGGCGCGGGCCAGGGTGGACTTGCCACAGCCCGACTCACCCACCACGGCCAGGGTGCGCCCGGCCTGGAGGTCGAAGGAGACGCCGTTGAGCGCCTTGACCGTGGCGCTGTCCTTGAACAGCCCGCGGGAGATTTGATAGTGCTGGGTCAGGCCCTTGGCTTCGAGCACGAGGTGCTCGGGCGCCTGCTCCGGGGTGGTGGAGCGGGCGAGGACGGTGGCTTCAGACGGCGCCATGGCGATCCTCCGGCAACTGGCTGGGACGTTGATGTTCGGGCAGCACCTCGGGGGCTTCGCCCGGGGCGACGTTGCGCGGGAAGAAGCAGCGCACCGCACCGCGGTCATAGGGCTCCAGCGCCGGGCGCTCCTGGCAGCGCGGCTGCACATAGGGGCAGCGCGGACTGAGCAGGCAGCCGGCTGGCCGGTCATAGCGACCGGGCACGATGCCGGGCAGGGTGTGCAGGCGATCCGTCTGGCTGTGCTCGGGGATGGCCGCCAGCAGGGCTTCGGTATAGGGATGGGCGGGGGCATCGAACAGCGTCGGCACCACGCCTTTCTCCACCGCTTGGCCGGCGTACATCACCACCACGCGCTGGGCGGTCTCGGCCACCACGGCGAGGTCGTGGGTGATGAGGATCAGACCCATGCCCTCGTCCCGCTGCAGATTGACCAAGAGCTCCATGATCTGCGCCTGGATCGTCACGTCCAGGGCGGTGGTGGGTTCGTCGGCAATCAGCAGGCGCGGCTCGGCGGCGATGGCCATGGCGATGGCGACGCGCTGGCTCATGCCCCCGGACAGCTGGTGCGGATAGGCGCCGAGACGACTGGCCGCGGCCGGGATCTCGACCTTTTCCAGCAGCTCCAGGGCGCGCTGGCGAGCGGCGCGACCCTTGAGACCCAGGTGCTGGCGGATCACCTCTTCCAGCTGGAAGCCCACGGTGTAGCTGGGGTTGAGCGCCGTCATTGGGTCCTGGAAAACCATCGACAGCTCCTTGCCGATCAGGTGCCGCCGGCGGCGGCCCTTGAGGCTGAGCAGGTCCTGACCGTCGAAGGCCAGGCGGTCGGCGGTGATGCGCCCGGGGTGATCGATCAGACCCATCACGGCCATCATGGTCACCGACTTGCCGGAGCCGGATTCGCCGACGATGGCGACGATCTCGCCCTGATCCACCGTGAGATCGAGGCCTTCCACCACCGGCGGGGCGTCGGCGCCGCCGAAGCGCACCGAGAGGTTCTGGATTTCGAGGAGGCTCATGACTGCACCTTCAGACGCGGATCGAGGGCATCGCGCAGGCCGTCGCCCATCAGGTTGATGGCCAGCACGGTGAAGAGGATGGCGAGACCCGGCAGGGTCACCACCCACCAGGCGCGCTCGATGTAGTCGCGGGCCGAGGCCAGCATGGTGCCCCACTCGGGAGTGGGCGGCTGCACGCCGAGGCCGAGGAAGCCCAGGGCGGCGGCATCGAGGATCGCCGAGGAAAAGCTCAGGGTCGCCTGGACGATCAGCGGCGCCATGCAGTTGGGCAGCACGCTGACGAACATCAGCCGCAGGGTGCCGGCGCCGGCCAGCCGCGAGGCGGTGACGTAGTCGCGGTGCAGTTCGCCCATCACCGCGGCGCGGGTCAGGCGCACATAGGACGGCAGCGAGACGATGGCGATGGCCACCACGGTGTTGATCAGGCCTGGGCCGAGGATGGCGACGATGGCCACGGCCAGCAGCAGCGAGGGCAGCGCCAGCATGATGTCCATCAGGCGCATGATCACCGGACCGGCGCGATTGGGCGAGAAGCCGGCGACCAGGCCGAGCAGGATGCCGGGGATCAGCGAGAAGACCACCGAGGCCAGGCCGATCAGCAGCGACAGCCGGGCGCCGTGGATCAGTCGGCTGAGCAGGTCACGCCCCAACTCGTCGGTGCCCAGCGGGAACTGGCTGTTGCCACCGTCCAGCCACAGTGGCGGCGTGAGCATGAAGTCGCGGAACTGCTCGCTGGGCGCATGGGGGGCGACCCAGGGCGCGAAGAGCGCGCAGAACACCACGATGACCATGAAGATCAGCCCGCCGAGGGCGCCCTTGTTGCGGGCGAAGGCGTGCCAGAACTCCTTGAAGGGGGAGGGGTAGAGGGCGCTCGGGTCTTGAGCGGCCGGGGTGTTTACCGTTGTCATAGGCTCTGTCCGTATGGGCGCATCAACGCTGGTGGCGGATGCGCGGATTGACCAGGCCGTAGAGGATGTCCACGACGAAATTGACCAGGATGACCAGGGTGGCGATCAGCAGGATGCCGTTCTGCACCACCGGGTAGTCCCGGGCGCCGATGGCCTCGATCAGCCACTTGCCGATGCCGGGCCAGGAAAAGATGGTCTCGGTGAGCACCGCGCCGGAGAGCAGGCTGCCGACCTGTAGGCCGAGTACGGTCAGCACCGGGATCAGGGCGTTGCGCAGGGCGTGGACGAAGACCACCCGCTTGGGCGACAGGCCCTTGGCGCGGGCGGTGCGCACATAGTCCTCGCGCAGCACCTCGAGCATGGCCGAGCGGGTCATGCGCGCGATCACCGCCAGCGGAATGGTGCCCACCACGATGGCCGGCAGGATCAGGTGCTTGAGGGCATCGACGAAGGCGCCGGGCTCGTCGGAGAGCAGGGTGTCGATGAGCATGAAGCCGGTGCGCGGCGGGATGTCGTAGAGCAGGTCCAGACGGCCGGAGACCGGGGTCCAGCCGAGCTGCACCGAGAACAGCATGATCAGCAGCAGGCCCCACCAGAAGATCGGCATGGAGTAGCCGGTCAGGGCCACGCCCATCACCCCGTGGTCCACCGTGGAGCCGCGCCTGAGGGCGGCGATGATGCCGGCCAGCACGCCGAACACCGTGGCGAACAGCATGGCCGCCACCGAGAGTTCCAGGGTGGCCGGGAACAGGGTCAGGAATTCGTCCCAGACCCCGACGCGGCTGCGCAGGGATTCGCCGAGGTTGCCTTGGGCGAGATTGCCGATGTAGTCGAAATACTGCTGGTACAGGGGCTTGTCGAGGCCCAGGCGGTGCATGGCTTCGGCGTGCATCTGCGGATCGACGCGGCGTTCGCCCATCATGACTTCCACCGGATCGCCGGGGATGAGGCGGATCAGGGCGAAGGTCAGCAGGGTGACGCCAAAGAACGTCGGTATCAGCAGCCCGAAGCGACGGGCGATGAAGGCGAGCATCGGAGGGGGTATCTCCTCTTGAGGCTGATCAAGACGGCGCGAGTACGTGCCCGGCCGCGTTTTTAAGTGAAAGCCCGCTCAAAAGCCCGCAGGCTTTTGATCTGACTCTCAGACCTTGTGGGTCCGGATTCATCCCTGCGCGGACCGTCCTGGTCCGCGACGAACGAGGACTGCCAGAGGCAGGCTGGTTCGGTCCTACGAATAGGTTCGAAGAGCGCTCTGGGCCAGCGCTCCAAACCCGGCAGACTACCACGTTGCCACGGCCGTCGATATCCTCGACATGGCCAGGGCTTCGCCGGTGTTCGCGACGCGATCCCGGCGAGATGCCGGGCGCTGCACGAAATCCGCCGGGTTTCGTCATCACAGCAGGTTGAACGGCAGGGTGGAGACCAGCCGCAGCTCCTTGACGTTGCCGTCGACCTGGTTCTGGCTGGCGCGGTGATCGGTCAGCAGCAGGCGGAAGCGACTGTCCTTGAGCGTGCCCTGCTGCACCTTGTAGGTGGTGACCAGGCCGATCTCGTGGTGCTTCT
The DNA here is from genome assembly GCF_002256045.1 of Pseudomonas sp. PGPPP4. Taxonomy (NCBI): domain Bacteria; kingdom Pseudomonadati; phylum Pseudomonadota; class Gammaproteobacteria; order Pseudomonadales; family Pseudomonadaceae; genus Pseudomonas; species Pseudomonas sp. PGPPP4. The sequence continues at coordinate 220,483 of NZ_NKID01000004.1, read as the reverse complement.
CGCCATCCTGCTGCAGGACCTCGGCATAGTTGGCGTACTTGCCGGCGCCGGCGTCGTAGTGGGTGCCGTCGATGTCCCAACCCTTGGCGTACCAGACGCCGGTGCTCAGGCCAGGCACGCCGAAGTAGCTCCAGTCGGTCTCGTAGCGGATCTGCAGCGACTTCTCGTTGGGACCGTTGTAGTCCGAGACCAGGGAGTTGGCCAGGTAGATGGCCGCGGTCTCGTGGGCGTAGTCGAAGTACTCGTTGCCGTCGATCTGCTGGTAGGCCAGGGTCAGGCTGTGGGCCTGGTGGCTGCCGGTGAACGCCAGACTCCAGGCGGTGTTGTCGATGTCGCCGGCCTTGGCGCTGCCGGCGTCGACGGTGCGATAGGCGTTGGCCACCGCCTTCCAGGCAAAGGTGTCGAGCGAGCCGCCGGCCTGGGTCACGCTCAGGAAGTACTGGTTCCAGACGTCTTCGAAGTTGGCGCCATAGACGCTGACTTCCCAGCCCTGGGGCAGCTTGTAGTTGCCACCGAGAAAGCTCAGGCGGTCGGCGGTGACCTCGCGGGTGCCGTACTCGGTGGTCCACTTCTCGTCGCCGGCACCGGTCCGCGGGCTGACCCGGGTGAAGCTGCCGCCCTGCAGCGAGAGGTTGTCCCATTCGTCGCTGGTCAGGGCGAAGCCGTCGAAACCGGAGGGGAAGGGCCGGTTGTCGTTGTAGCTGATCACCGGGGTGTCGAGCATGAAACGGCCGATCTTGAGTTCGGTGTTGGAGACGCGGAAGCGCGCATCGGCGATGCCCAGCTTGGACCACTCGGCATGGCCCTCGCCCTCGGCGTTGGCCAGGGTGCGGTTGCCGCCGCCACCGATCTGGCCCTTGCCCCGCTCCAGGTTGGTGGCCTGATAGCCGGCCACGTCGATGCCGAAGCCCACCGGGCCCTGGGTGTAGCCGGAGCTGTACTTGAGCGCCGTGGCCTGGACCCAGGTATTGCGCGAGTGGGTGCGCACCCGGGTGCCGTTCTTGGTGTAGCTGAAGATCGGATCGGAGCTGGTCTCGCGGGCAAAGAAGTTACGCGTGGTCAGGGTCAGGCTGTCGTCGGCGAGGAAGCCCTTGGCGCCTTCCTGGCCCTTCACCGGCTTCTGCACGTTGGGCAGGGTCTGGACCTCGTTGGCGTAGCTGGGATCTTCCGGCGCCGGGGACTGGGCGTGGGCGGTCAGGGCCAGGGTGAGTAGCGAGAGGGCGAGGCCTCCACGGTGGACGTTGGTCATCGGCTGTGCTCCAAAGCGGTCGTTTTTCTGTTTTTCTGGGCGTTTCCGGCACGACCGAACCCGTCGCGCCGAAACACGGCGCGAGGCGGGAAAGGTCGAGGGGGCGGGCCGCCCGGGCCCGGTCGCTTACGGCATCAGGTGCCGATCAGTCGAGGGTCACCGTGGAGAAGTCGTAGACCCCCAGCGGACTCTGTACATAGCCCTGCACCTTGGGTTGCAGGACGTCGGTGAACAGCGGATGCGCCAGCGGAATCCAGGGCATCTGCTGGTGGAAGATTTGCTGGGCCTGCTCGTAGAGCGCGGTACGCTGGGCCGGGTCGTTGATGCGCTTGGCCTTTTCGATGGCGTCGTTGAAGGCCTTGTCGCACCAGAAAGCGCGGTTTTCGCCGCTTTCCGCCGCTGAGCAACTCAGGTTGTTGGTGAGGAAGTTGTCCGGGTCCCCGTTGTCGCCGGTCCAGCTCATCATCAGCAGGTCGTGCTCGCCGGCCTTGGTTCGTTTTTGGAACTCGCCCCATTCGAACTGGGTGATCTCGGCCTTGATGCCGATCTTGGCCAGGTCGCCCTGGATCAGCTGGGCCACCAGCGCCGGACTGCCGCCCGGGCCGCTGCCGGTGCTGATGTAGTACTTGAGGGTGAAGCCATCGGGATAGCCGGCTTCCTTGAGCAGCGCCTTGGCCTTTTCCACGTCATGGGGCCAGGGCTTGATGTCCTTGGCGTAGCCCAGCAGCGAAGAGGGATAGGGATTGATCGCCGCCTTGGCGCCGCCTTCGCCGAACACCGTCTTCAGGTAGTTCTGCTGATCGAAGGCCATGGCGATGGCCTGGCGCACCCGCACGTCGCTCAACGCCTTGTGCTTGGAATTCAGCGCCAGGAAGGAAGTGGTCTGGCTTTCCACCTGGGCCAGCTTGAGGCTCTTGTCCTGCTTGAGCATCGGCACGTCCTGCGGCTTGACCGTCAGGCCGATCTGGCACTCGTTGTTGCGTACCCGCTGGATGCGCACATTGGGATCCAGGGTCACTGCCAGCACCAGGCCGTCCATCTGCGGCTTCTTGCCGAAGTAGTCCGGGTTGACCTTGTAGCGGGTGTTGGAATCCTTGGCATAACGCTGGAAGACGAAGGGACCAGTGCCGATGGGCTTCTGGTTGATGTCGTCGGTCTTCTTGCTGGCCAGCAGGCTGTCGGCGTATTCCTTGGACAGGATCGAGCCGAAGGCCATGGCCAGGTCGGCCAGGAAGGGCGCCTCGGGTTGGTTGAGGGTGAAGCGCACGTGGCTGTCGTCCACCTTGTCGATGGACTTGATCAGGGTGCCCATCTCCATGGCGGCGGCATAGGGATAGCCGCTGGGAGAGAGGTTGTACCAGGGATTGTTCTTGTCGAGCATGCGCTCGAAGCTGAACACCACGTCGTCGGCGTTGAAGTCGCGCGTGGGCTTGAAGTAGTCGGTGGTGTGGAATTTCACCCCCTGGCGCAGGGCGAAGGTGTACTGCAGGCCATCCGGGGAGACCTCCCAGCTTTCCGCCAGGCCCGGCTCCAGCTCGGCGGTGCCCTGCTTGAATTCCACCAGGCGGTTGTACAGCGGGGTGGCCGAGGCGTTGAAGGTATAGCCGGAGGTGTAGCGACCCGGATCGAAGCCTTCCGGATTGGCCTCGGTGCAGACCACCAGGGGGCGTGCCAGGGCGGCATTGGCCGTCAGGCAGAGGAGGGCGGCGAGAGACAGCGAGAATAGCGGTTTGGACACGGAAGGCTCCTCGTGAAGGCCCGCGAGGCGGGCCGGACAGGGTCAGCGGTCTAGGCTTACGCCATAGAAACCGGTGACGCCGAAGGGGTTGATCTTGAAGCCCTGCACTTCTTTGCGCATGGGCTGGGACACCACCGAGTGGGCCACGGGGCTCACCGGCATCTGCTGGCGAATGAGCTGTTGCGCCTGCTCGTAGAGACGGGTGCGTTCGGCGCGATCGTTGCTGGTCTTGGCCTGCTGGATGAGGGCGTCGTAGCTCTTGTCGCACCAGCGTGCATAGTTGCTGCCGCCGATGGCGCTGCAGCCATAGAGCACGCCCAGCCAGTTGTCGGGATCGCCGTTGTCGCCGGTCCAGCCATAGGTCAGTACATCGTGTTCGCCGGCCTTGGCGCGCTTGATGTACTCACCCCATTCGTAGCTGACGATCTTGGCCTTGATGCCGACCTTGGCCCAATCCTGCTGGATCATCTGCGCCGACTGGCGGGCGTTGGGGTTGGAGGCGCGCTGCACCGTCATGGCCCAGAGCGCGACCTCGGTGCCGTCCTTGATCCCCGCCTGCTTGAGCAGCGCGCGGGCCTTGGTCGGGTCATAGGGCGCGCCCTTGATATTCTTGTCGTAGGACCACTGATTCGGCGGGATCACGTTCTGCGCGACCTGGCCGGCGCCCTGGAACACGGTGTCGACGATGGCCTGCTTGTTGATGGCCATGTCCAGGGCACGCCGCACCTCGGGCTTGTCCAGCGGCGGATGCTGGACGTTGTAGGCGAGGAAGCCGACATTGAAGCCCGGCTGCTGCAGCACCTTGAGCTGCGGATCCTGTTTCATCTCCACCAGGTCCGCCGGACGCGCATAGCCGCTCACCTGGCATTCGTTGGCCTTGAGCTTCTGCAGGCGGGTGGCGGCGTCGGGGGTGATGGCGAAGATCAGGTTGTCGAGCTTGACGTCCTCGGGCTTCCAGTAGTCCGGATTGCCCTTGAAGCGGATCACCGCATCCTTCTGGTAGCGGCTGAAGACGAAGGGGCCGGTGCCGATGGGCTGCTGGTTGAGCAGCTCGGGCTTGCCCGCCTTGAGCAATTGCGCGGCGTACTCCGCCGACTGGATGGATGCGAAGCTCATGGCCAGGTCGGCGGCAAAGGCGGCGTCGACCTTGTTCAGGGTGAAGACCACGGTGTGGTCGTCGACCTTGGCCACCTTGGCGATGTTCTGGTCCAGCCCCATGTCGGTGAAGTAGGGGAATTCCGTGGGATAGGCCTTACGGAACGGCTGCTCCTTGTCGAGCATGCGCTGGAAGGTGAAGACCACGTCGTCGGCGTTGAAGTCGCGCGTGGGCTTGAAGTAGTCGGTGGTATGGAATTTCACGCCCTGGCGCAGCTGGAAGGTATAGGTCTTGCCATCCGCGCTCACGTCCCATCGGGTCGCCAAGCCCGGCTCGAGGGTAGTGCCGCCACGCTGGAACTGCACCAGGCGGTTGAAGACCGTTTCGGCCGAGGCATCGAATTCGGTGCCCGAGGTGTATTGCGCCGGATCGAAACCAGCCGGGCTGGCTTCCGAGCAATAGACGAGATTGCTCGCCGCCTGGGCGAGCGGAGCACAGGCGAGCAGGCTCGCCGCCAGCAACGAGTAGGCGTAGGGAAGGCGCATGGGTCTCACTCCATCAGTCAAATGAACGGCCAGGGCCGGGAGTCTAGCTCCCGACCCTGGCCAAGAGGCTTCACTTGCTGACGCTGACGCCGTAGAACTCGTTCAACCCGAAGGGGCTGATCTTGTAGTCCTGGACTTCCTTGCGCATCGGCATGTAGACCGTGGAATGCGCGATGGGCGTCATGGGTACCTGCTGCTTGAGCACCTGCTGGGCCTGTTCGTAGAGCTTGGTGCGCTCGCCCTGGTCGGTCACGCGCTTGGCCTTGACCACCAGGTCCTCGAACGGCTGGTAGCACCAGCGGGAGAAGTTGTTGCCACCGATGGCCTTGCAGCCGAAGAGGGTCGCCAGCCAGTTGTCCGGGTCGCCGTTGTCGCCGCTCCAGCCGATCAGCATGATGTCCTGCTCGCCGCTCTTGGAGCGCTTGATGTACTCGCCCCATTCGTAGCTGACGATCTTGGTCTTGACGCCGATCTTGGCCCAGTCCTGCTGCAGCATCTCTGCCATCAGGCGCGCATTGGGGTTGTAGGGACGCTGCACCGGCATGGCCCAGAGGGTGAGCTCGGTGCCTTCCTTGAAGCCGGCTTCCTTGAGCAGGGCCTTGGCCTTTTCCGGATCGTAGGGCGCGTCCTTGATGGACTTGTCATAGGACCACTGGGTCGGCGGCATGCTGTTGACGGCTACCTGGCCAGCGCCCTGGTAGACGGCGTTGATGATGGCTTCCTTGTTGACCGCCATGTCCATCGCCTGGCGTACCTTGAGCTTGGCCAGCTCGCCGTGCTCGACGTTGTAGGAGATGTAGCCCAGGTTGAAGCCCGGCTGCGACGGCAGCTTGAGATTCGGGTCCTTCTTCAGCCCGTCCAGATCCGCCGGACGCGGATAGACGGTGATCTGGCACTCGCCGGCCTTGAGCTTCTGCATCCGCACCGAAGGATCGGTGTTGATGGAGAAGATCAGGTTGTCCACCTTGGGTCCATCGACCTTGTCCCAGTAGTCCGGGTTGGCCTTGTAACGGATCACCGCATCCTTCTGGTAGCGGCTGAAGACGAAGGGGCCGGTGCCGATCGGCTTCTGGTTGATCTCGGCTGCCTTGCCGGCCTTGAGCAGCTTGTCGGCGTACTCGGCCGACTGGATCGACGGGAAGGGCATCGCCAGATTCTGCAGGAAGGCGGCGTCCACTTCGTTGAGGGTCATGCGCACCGTGTAGTCGTCGACCTTTTCCACCTTGGCGATGTTCTGGTCGAGGCCCATGTCGGTGAAATAGGGGAATTCGGTGGGGTAGGCCTTACGGAACGGATTGTTCTTGTCCAGCATGCGCTGGAAGGTGAACAGGACGTCATCGGCATTGAATTCGCGGGTCGGCTTGAAGTAGTCCGTGGTGTGGAATTTCACGCCCTTGCGCAGGTGGAAGGTATAGACCTTGCCGTCTTCGCTGATGTCCCAGCTTTCCGCCAGACCCGGCTTGACCTGGGTACCGCCGCGCTCGAACTGGGTCAGCTTGTTGAAGATGGTTTCCGCCGACGCATCGAAGTCGGTGCCGGTGGTGTATTGCGCCGGATCGAAGCCGGCCGGGCTGCCTTCGGAGCAGAACACCAGGTTGGTCGCCTGGGCCAGAGGTGCGCCGGCCAGCAGACCGGAAGCGAAGAGGGCAGCGAGTACGTTCTTGTGCATGGAGACCTCATGTCGGGGACGGCGCAACACGATGTGGCGTTGCGAAACAGAATGCCGATGTCTTGTGGACAGATGAGCCCACATGCACAGCTTATGCCCATGTCCATAGCTCAGGCGAGCTATTGACCCGAAGAGACTCAAACACAAAACAGATGTCGCAAAGATGTAAGACAAGGTGTCGCGGCAGGAAGTCGGTGCGCACCAAAAGTGCGCACCGAAACAGCGTTGTTACTTTTCTGCACTAGATCAGGGCATCTGTACTTCGATGGTACCGCCCGCGGTCACTTCGACGGTGGTGGTGCCGGGGGCGACATCCGGAGTCACGGCATCGCTGGCGGCCTTCATCGCCGACATGCGCAGCATCGGCAGCGGCTGGGGTACACCGCTGGTGCCCAGGTCCAGGTTGACGATGCGATAGCCCGAGCCACCCAGGGCTTCGGTGGCCAGCTGGGCGCGCGCCTTGAAGGCGGCCACGGCGTCCTTGAACAGGGCATCCTCCTGCTGCTTGCGGGTGCCATCGGCGATGGTGAATTGCAGGTTGCCCATCTTCAGGCTGCCCAGCAGCTCGCCGGTCAGCTTGGACAGGGCGGCGAAGTCGGCGCTTTCCAGGCGCAGTTCACCGCGCTCGCGCCAGGCGTTGATGGCGCGGCCCTGGTCTTCATAGACCGGATAGGTGTTGCGATTGCCCAGGGAAACGTCCACCCCCTTGACCTTGCGCGCCTGCTCCAGCGCGGCGTTGAGGGTCTTGGTGGTGTCGCTGGCCAGGGCTGCCGGATCCTGGCCCTGGCTTTCGGTGTAGAGCATGACCTGCATGCGGTCGCGCGGGACCTCGCGGCTGACCTCGGCCCTCAGGCTGATCTGGTTGTAGCGCGGCTCGTCGGCCTGGACGCCGGTGGCGAGCAGGGTACTGAACAGCGCGGCGCCCAGTACGAGCGGGCGTAGGGGAAAGGTCATGGTGTTCTCCTGATTGGCAGTTCGAAAGCGGTGTGACCGTGGGCCTGGCGGATGGTGCGTCGCTTTGCCGCGTCGGCGGCTGCGGGCGGGTACCCATCGCTATAATGCCAAGTCTGCTCTGACCGGCAGGCCCCGCGGGGCTGCCGTCTCGATCGTTTCTTGCGCCTGGAACCTCGCATGTTCTCCTTGCCTGTTCAATGGTTGTCCGCCAATCGCCAGAATCTTGGGCGCCTGGTCATCATCCGCGTGCTGGTGCTGGCCGCGCAGGCCGGCTCGGTGGGCATCGCCCGGCTGTCGGGCATCGTCCAGCTGCCCTGGACGGCCCTGGCCATCACCCTGGGCGTCTCGGCCGTGCTCTGCCTGTTCGCCGCCCTGCGGCTGACCCGCCCCTGGCCGGTCACCGAGCAGGAATACGCCGCCCACCTGGGCTGCGACCTGGCCATCCACAGTGCCCTGCTGTATTTCGCCGGCGGTCCGACCAACCCCTTCGCCTCCTATTACCTGGTGCCCCTGACCATCGCCGCGGCCACGCTGCCCTGGCTCTATACCCTAGTCCTGGCGGCCCTGACCCTGGCGGTCTTCTCGCTGATGCTGCTGTCCTACGAGCCGCTGCACCTGCTGGTGGCCAACGATGGCGCGGTGCTCAGCTACGGCATGTGGCTGAGCTTTGCCCTCTCCGCCGCGGTCATCACCCTGTTCGTCGCGCGCATGGCCACCGCCCTGCGCGAGCAGGAGAGCCTGCAGGCCCAGCGCCGCGAGCAGGCCATGCGCGATCAGCAACTGCTGGCCGTGGCCACCCAGGCCGCCGGCGCGGCCCACGAGTTGAGCACGCCGCTGTCCACCATGAGCGTGCTGCTCAAGGAGCTGCAGCAGGAGCACGCCGGTCAGCCGACCCTGAGCGAGGACTTGGCGCTGTTGCAGGCCCAGGTCGGCCAGTGCAAGCAGACCCTGCAGCAACTGGTGCGCGCGGCCGAAGCGGACCGTCGCCAGACGGTGCAGGAGCAGACCGCCGTGGAGTGGCTGGAGGCGACCATGGATCGCTGGCACCTGATGCGACCGGAAGCCACCTACAGCTTCGAGGTGGTCAGTCTGGGCACGCCACCGCGCCTGACGCCGCCGGTCGAACTTACCCAGGCACTGCTGAATCTACTCAACAATGCCGCCGATGCCTGCCCGGAGAACCTGGCCATCCGTCTGCACTGGGATGCGCGCGAGCTGTGCCTGTCGATCCGCGATCACGGTGCCGGCGTACCCCTGGCCATCGCCGAACAGCTCGGCAAGCCCTTCTTCACCACCAAGGGCAAGGGCTTCGGGCTGGGCCTGTTTCTCAGCCAGGCCAGCGTCACCCGCGCCGGCGGCACGGTGAAGCTCTACAATCACGAAGAAGGCGGCACCCTGACCGAATTGCGCCTGCCGCGGCACTACGCCCTGGCTTGAATGCCTGGAGAATTCTATGACTGACGACCTCAACAGCGGTTTCGACGACCAGCCCCACATCCTGCTGGTCGACGACGATCCCACCTTTACCCGGGTGATGGCCCGCGCCATGGATCGCCGCGGCCTGCGCGTGTCCATCGCCGACAGCGCCGAGGAAGGCCTGCAACTGGCCAAGGAAGACCTGCCGGACTACGCCGTGCTCGACCTCAAGATGGAAGGGGACTCGGGGCTGGTGCTGCTGCCCCAGTTGCTGGAGCTGCACCCGGAGATGCGCGTGGTGATCCTCACCGGCTATTCCAGCATCGCCACCGCGGTGGAGGCCATCAAGCGCGGCGCCACCAACTACCTGTGCAAGCCGGCGGATGCCGACGACGTGCTGGCCGGCCTGCTCGCCCAGCACGCCGATCTCGACACCCTGGTGCCGGACAATCCCATGTCGGTGGATCGCCTGCAGTGGGAGCACATCCAGCGGGTGCTGTCCGAGCACGAAGGCAACATCTCGGCGACCGCGCGGGCGCTGGGCATGCACCGCCGTACCCTGCAGCGCAAGCTGCAGAAGCGCCCGGTGCGCCGCTGAAGGCTGGCATCGCCCACGATCTCGGTGGGCGACAAACTGTTACATTGTTTCAGTCAGAATTCGTTCAGGCTTTCCGGCATAGGCTGTGCAGGCGTCTCGTTGAGCAGTCCTTTAGAGTCCGAGCATGTCCGAATCCGCCGTACCCGTGCCCTCCGTCTACGGGGCTTCCCGTGGGCATTTCCTGGCCCGCGTCTGGGCCCTGATCACTCCCTACTGGCGCAGTGAAGAGAAAGGCAAGGCCTGGCTCCTGCTGTCCGTGGTCATCGCCCTGTCGCTGGCCGGGGTTGGCCTGTCGGTGGCCCTGAACACCTGGTATCGCTACTTCTACGACGCCCTGCAGAATCGCGATCTGGCCGCCTTCATCCGGCTGATGCTGTACTTCTGCGGGCTGGCCGCCACCGCCATCCTGCTGGCCGTGTACCGGCTGTACCTCACTCAGGCGCTGACCATCAACTGGCGGCGCTGGCTGACCGAAAAGCATTTCGGCCTCTGGCTGTCCGACCGCAACTACTACCAGCTGGAACGCGAAGGCGGCGCCGACAACCCCGACCAGCGCCTCACCGAAGACATCCGCGACTTCGCCGAAACCACCCTGAGCCTCGGGCTGGGCTTCATCCGCACCGTGGTCAGCCTGGTGTCCTTCAGCGTCATCCTGTTCGGCATCTCCGGCGACATCACCCTGTTCGGCATCACCATCCCGGCCTACATGTTCTGGGCCGCCCTGATCTACGCCACCGTCGGCACCTGGCTGACCCACCTGATCGGCCGTCGGCTGATCGGTCTCTACAACCAGCAGCAACGCTATGAAGCCGACCTGCGCTTCGGCCTGATCCGCGTCCGCGAGAAGGCCGAGAGCGTGGCGCTGTTCCGCGGTGAGGCCAACGAGCACCGCCGGCTGCTGGATCGCTTCGGCTATGTCTGGGGCAACTACCACCTGGTGATGAACTACACCAAGCGGCTGACCTTCTTCACCGCCGGCTACAGCCAGATCGCCATCATCGCCGGCTTCGTCCTAGCGGCGCCGCGCTATTTCTCCGGCAAGATCCAGCTGGGCGATCTGATGCAGATCAATTCGGCCTTTGGCAATGTCCAGGAAAGTCTCAGCTGGTTCGTCGACGCCTACGTCAGCCTGGCCGGCTGGCGCGCCGTGTCCGATCGTCTGCTGACCTTTCGCGAGACCATGGCCGAGTTCAGCCAGGAGACCGACATCCTGGTGCCCCATGCCAGTAGCAGCGATCTGGTCCTGGAAGGTCTTTCCCTGGGTGCCGCCGGCCGGTTGCTGCTGCATCCCACCGATCTGCGCATCGCCCGTGGCGAACACCTGCTGATCGAAGGCGCCTCGGGCAGCGGCAAGAGCACCCTGCTGCGGGCCCTGGCCGGACTCTGGCGGCAAGGGCAGGGCGTGATCGGCGTGCCGCCGGGTCGTCAGCTGTTCCTGCCGCAGCAACCCTATCTGCCCATCGGCACCCTGCGCGAAGCCCTGGCCTATCCGCAACCGGCGGATGCCTATTCCAACGAGCGGCTGGCCGAGGTGCTGCAGCAGTGCCGTCTCGATCACCTGCGCGAGCATCTGGATGAAGCCCGTCACTGGGAACGCACCCTGTCGCCCGGCGAGCAGCAGCGGGTAGCCCTGGCGCGGGCGCTGCTCTATGCCCCCGACTGGCTGTTTCTCGACGAAGCCAGCTCGGCGCTCAGCGAAGCGGACGAGCGCGCACTTTATGAGCGTCTGCTGGCGGAAAATCCGGGTCTCACCCTGGTCAGCGTCGGCCATCGTCCGAGCCTGCGCGCCTACCACCGCCGCCACCTGCTGCTGGAGGGTCAAGAGCTGCGTCCTAGAGCGGTTGGAGAGGGTCGCTGATATGGACTAAGCGGTCTAAATCGGGCGTTTTGGAGAAGGGGGGTGCTATGATTCCAGAGTCCTTCCAATCGGTACGAGAATCCATGTCAGCAGCTACCGTATCCCGCCCCCGAAAAAGACCCCGCAGCCTGGCAGAAGAGGTCGTCGGAGTGCTTATTCAGCAGATCGGCGACGGCCAATTCCAGCCCGGCGACAAGCTCCCCACCGAGTCGGCCATCATGCAGGCCCAGGGCGTGAGTCGCACCGTGGTGCGCGAGGCCATTTCCCGGCTGCAGGCCGGGGGTTACGTGGAAACGCGCCACGGCATCGGCACCTTCGTGCTGGAGCGGCGCCCCGAGTCGCCATTGCCGATCGATCCGGCCACCATCACCACCCTCAAGGACGTCCTGGCGATGCTCGAATTGCGCATCAGCCTGGAAGTCGAGGCCGCCGGCCTGGCCGCCCAGCGCCGCTCGGCCGAGCAACTGCAGGCCATGTGGGCGCTGCTGGAAGCCATGCGCACCGGCGTCGAGCAGCCCGATCGCGCGGTGAGCGCGGATCTAGAGTTGCATCTGCTGATCGCCAGTTCCACCGGCAATCGCTACTTCAGCGACATCATGAGCTACCTGGGCACGGTGCTGATTCCGCGCACCCGGCTCAATTCCGCCTATCTCGCCCACGACGACCAGCAGCTCTATCAGAAGCGGCTGGATGCCGAGCACGAAGCCATCGTCCAGGCCATCGAAGACGGCAACCTCGAGGCGGCTCGTTCGGCCATGCGCCTGCACCTGAGCAACAGCCGCGAGCGGCTCAGACGCGCCCATGAAGAAATGGAACGCCAGGCGGAAGAGGTCTGAAGCAGGGCTTTGACGCCGCGATAGGCATTTTTCTGGTTGGGGCTTGCCCCTTCCATAAAGGAGGTTGTACGATGACTTACAACGGGTAGCGGAGCTGCCGCGCCCCAGTCCAACCTATGCCGAGGCACTCAAGATGACTCCACAAGAACTCAAACACGTCCTCTCTTCCGGTCTGCTGTCCTTTCCTCTGACCGACTTCGATGCCAACGGCGACTTCCGCCCCGACACCTACGCCAAGCGCCTGGAGTGGCTGGCCCCCTACGGTGCGACCGCACTGTTCGCCGCTGGCGGCACCGGTGAATTCTTCTCGCTGGAAGCCAGCGAATACAGCGGCATCATCAAGACCGCGGTGGACACCTGCCAGGGCAGCGTGCCGATCCTCGCCGGGGTCGGTGGCTCTACCCGCCAGGCCATCGCCTATGCACAGGAAGCCGAGCGGTTGGGCGCCAAGGGTCTGCTGCTGCTGCCGCACTACCTGACCGAAGCCAGCCAGGACGGCGTGGCCGCCCATGTCGAAGCCGTCTGCAAGTCGGTCAAGATCGGCGTGGTGGTCTACAACCGCAACGTCTGCCGCCTGCAGCCCCATCACCTGGAGCAACTGGCCGAGCGCTGCCCGAACCTGATCGGCTACAAGGACGGCCTGGGTGACATCGAACTCATGGTCGCCATCCGCCGCCGCCTGGGCGATCGCTTCAGCTACCTGGGTGGCCTGCCCACCGCGGAAGTCTATGCCGCCGCCTACAAGGCGCTGGGCGTGCCGGTCTATTCCTCGGCCGTGTTCAATTTCATCCCCAAGACCGCCGTGCAGTTCTACGAAGCCATCGCCCGTGACGATCACCAGGCGGTCGGCAAGCTGATCGACGACTTCTTCCTGCCGTATCTGGAAATCCGCAACCGTTGCGCCGGCTACGCCGTCAGCATCGTCAAGGCGGGCGCCCGCATCGCCGGCTACGACGCCGGTCCCGTACGCACCCCGCTGACCGATCTCAAGCAGGACGAGTACGAACAGCTCGCCGCCCTGATGGACAAGCTCGGTCCCCAGTAAGATCCGCTGTTCGAGAGGGGCTCCGGCGCCTCTCCCGCCGTTGCACAACCCGCGGCCAGTCGCCTGGTCGCGGGCTTTTTTTTGCCGGTTTTCCGGGCGGCTGGCAGGACGCCAGCGCCAGAGGGCTACCCTGGGCGGCTGACTTAAGGCGTTGCTAAGGCGCGGGTGCCAGGCTGGGGGGATACCAGCCCAGTCCTGCCACCGCTAGCCAGGGATTCCCGCCATGAGCGCTGCCTTGCTGTATCTCGCCCTGGCCGCAGCGCCCGGGCATTCGGCCTGCCTGGCCGCGACGCCACCCTCGGCCGCGGCGCTGGCACAGGCGGTCAGCCGGCCTCCGGCGCCAGAGCCCCAGGCGCTGCCGGTGATCCATACCGCAGGGACCTTGCCGCACACCGGCATCCACGATCAATCCGCCGCGGCGGTGCGCGATTTCGGTTACATGCTCGATCTGGCGCTGGCTTGGCGGGACAGTCGCGATGCCGCGGCCCTGGCACGGCTGGCGCGCTATCTCGATGCCTGGCTGCCAGGGTATCGGCCTAGCTTCCAGCCCATCGACGAAACCAACCTGGGCGGTCTCATCCTCGCCTATCGGCTGACCGCCGCGGACCTGCCCCAGGCCACGGCCCAGCGCACCCGCGCGTTCATCGAGACCCTGGCCGAGGGCTATCTGCAGCAGATGGAGGCGCATCGTGGAAATGCCCGTGGCGTCTGGAGCAACAACTGGCAGAGTCACAGGATCAAGCTGGCGACCCTGGCGGCGGGTGCCCTGGACGACCCGGCGCTGTTCGCCCGGGCGCGGGCGGCCTTCGTGGCGCAGCTGTCGGTCAATCTCAAGCCCGATGGCGAGGTGCTGGACTTCGGCGAGCGCGATGCCCTGCACTATGTGGTCTACGACCTCGAACCCCTGGTGCTGGCGGCGGCGGTGGCCCAGGGGCGCGGCGAGGACTGGCTGCACTTGCGGGGCGCTGAAGGCCAGACCCTGGCCAGGGCACTCGACTGGCTGCTGCCCTATGCGCAAGGCCAGCGCAGCCACGAGGAATTCCGCAAGACGACGGTACATTTCGATGTGCAGCGCGCCGCGGCCGGTCTGCCCGGCTATGCGGGGCGCTGGGATCCGCGGAACGCCAGAAACCTGTACTGGTCGGCCAGTCTGCTCGATCCGCGCTATGCCTCCATCGCCCGACAGCTCGCCACGGCGCCGCCACGGCTGCTATGGGCCTTTGCCCCGGCCTGTCAGGGCTAGCGCCCGTATCAGTCGAGGCTGCGGATGCTGACCCGGGAGGTCCCGTCGGCCACCATGTCGAGACGATCGGCCGCACTGCGCGACAGGTCGATCAGCCGGCGGCGGACCGTTGGCCCTCGATCGTTGATGCGCACCACCACGCTGCGACCATTGGCCAGGTTGGTGACCTGGACCCGGGTGCCGAAGGGCAGGGTGCGATGGGCCGCGGTCAGGGCCCCGGGATCGTATTTCTCGCCGCTGGCGGTGCGGCGCCCGGCGTGCCACTTGGAGTAGAAGGACGCCATGCCGGTGTCCTGATAGTCATGGGCAGCACTGGAGGACAGCGTGGGCGGGAAGCTTTCCTGACTGGCGCAACCAGCGAACAGCAGGACCAGCGACAGCAGTCCGGCACGGTGGATCCTATGCATCTCGATGCCTCCTGGCAAAACGACCGGCAGCAGCTTAAGGGGTCGGAGCGGGACTGTCAGCCCCGCTCCGTTACCCCGTGCGACCGCCGTCAGCCTTCCAGTTTCTGCTTGAGCAGCTGGTTGACCTGGCCGGGGTTGGCCTTGCCCTTGGAGGCCTTCATGGCCTGGCCGACGAAGAAGCCGAACATCTTGCCGCGCTTGGCTTCGTCGCTGGCGCGGTATTGCTCGACCTGGGCGGCGTTGGCCGCCAGGACCTCGTCCAGCATGGCCTCGATGGCGCCGCTGTCGGTAACCTGCTTGAGGCCCTTGGCTTCGATGATGGCGTCGGCGCTCGCGCCTTCGCCGGCGGCCAGCGCCTCGAACACCATCTTGGCGATCTTGCCGGAGATGGTGTCGTCCTTGATGCGCAGAATCAGGCCGCCCAGCTGGGCCGCGCTCACCGGCGCCTGGGCGATGTCCAGGTCCTGCTTGTTGAGCAGGCTCGACAATTCGCCCATCACCCAGTTGGCGGCCAGCTTGGCGTCGCCGCTCACCCGCTGGACTTCCTCGAAGTAGTCGGCCAGTTCGCGGCTGGCGGACAGCACGCTGGCGTCGTAGACCGACAGCCCGTACTCGCTCTGGAAGCGATCGCGCTTCTCGGTCGGCAACTCGGGCAGCTGACTGCGCACCTCGGCCAGGAAGGCCGGCTCGATCACCACCGGCAGGAGGTCGGGGCAGGGGAAGTAACGATAGTCGTTGGCTTCTTCCTTGCTCCGCATGGAGCGGGTCTCGTCCTTGTTGGGATCGTACAGGCGGGTTTCCTGCACCACGGTGCCGCCGTCCTCGATCAATTCGATCTGGCGCTGGACCTCGTGGTTGATGGCCTTCTCGATGAAGCGGAAGGAGTTGACGTTCTTGATCTCGGCGCGGGTGCCGAAGGCTTCCTGGCCCTTGGGGCGTACCGAGACGTTGCAGTCGCAACGCAGCGAACCCTCGGCCATGTTGCCGTCGCAGATACCCAGGTAGCGCACCAGGGCATGGATGGCCTTCACATAGGCCACGGCTTCCTTGGCGCTGCGGATGTCCGGCTCGGAGACGATCTCCAGCAGCGGCGTGCCGGCGCGGTTCAGGTCGATGCCGCTCATGCCGTGGAAGTCTTCGTGCAGGCTCTTGCCAGCGTCTTCTTCCAGGTGCGCGCGGGTGATGCCGATGCGCTTGACGGTGCCGTCTTCCAGGGTGATGTCCAGGTGGCCCTTGCCGACGATGGGATGATCCATCTGGCTGGTCTGGTAGCCCTTGGGCAGGTCCGGATAGAAGTAGTTCTTGCGCGCGAAGACGTTGCGTTCGGCGATCTCGGCGTCGATGGCCAGGCCGAACTTGCAGGCCATGCGCACGGCCTCGGCGTTGAGCACCGGCAGGGTGCCGGGCATGCCCAGGTCGACCAGGCTGGCGTGGGCATTGGGCTCGGCGCCAAAGCTGGTGGCGCTGCCGGAGAAAATCTTCGATTGGGTGCTGAGCTGAGCGTGGATCTCAAGCCCGATCACGGTTTCCCATTGCATGTCTCTATCCTTCCTCAGAAGCCGCTCGGCGCCTGGCGATGCCAGTCGCTGACCTGCTGGTACTGGTGGGCGACGTTGAGTAGCCGGCCTTCCTGGAAATAGTTGCCGAGCAGCTGCACGCCCACCGGCAGGCCATCGACGAAGCCGGCCGGCATCGACAGGCCGGGGATGCCGGCGAGGTTGGCGGCGATGGTGTAGAGGTCTTCGAGATAGGCGGAGACCGGGTCGTTGCTCTTCTCGCCGAGTTTCCAGGCCAGGTTCGGCGTGGTCGGGCCGAGAATGACGTCGACCTCGGCGAAGGCCGCGACGAAGTCGTTCTTGATCAGCCGGCGGATGCGCTGGGCCTTGAGGTAGTAGGCGTCGTAGTAGCCGGCCGACAGGGCATAGGTGCCGACCATGATGCGGCGCTTCACTTCCGCACCGAAGCCTTCGCCACGGGATCTCTTGTAGAGATCTTCCAGGTTGACCGGATTCTCGCAGCGATAGCCGAAGCGCACGCCGTCGAAGCGCGACAGGTTGGAGCTGGCTTCGGCCGGGGCGATGACGTAATAGGCCGGAATCGCGTGCTGCAGGGTGGGCAGCGAGATGTCCTTGACGGTGGCACCGAGCTTTTTCAGCTCCTCGACCACGGCCAGCACCTTGTCACCAATGCGGGCATCCAGGCCGGCGCCGAAGTATTCCCGCGGCAGGCCGATGCGCAGGCCGCTCAGCGGCTGCTCCAGGGCGGCGCGATAGTCGTCCACCGGCTGATCGACGCTGGTGGAGTCCTTGGGGTCGAAACCGGCCATGGCCTGCAGCAGCAGGGCGCAATCCTCGGCGGTACGCGCCAGGGGACCGCCCTGGTCGAGGCTGGAGGCGTAGGCGATCATGCCCCAGCGCGAGACGCGGCCGTAGGTGGGCTTGATGCCGGTGAGGTTGGTCAGGGCCGCCGGCTGGCGGATCGAGCCGCCGGTGTCGGTGCCGGTGGCGGCCGGCAGCAGGCGCGCGGCCACGGCCGCGGCGGAACCGCCGGAGGAACCGCCCGGGACCCGGGTGAGGTCCCAGGGATTCTTGACCGGGCCGTAGTGGCTGGACTCGTTGGCCGAACCCATGGCGAATTCGTCCATGTTCAGCTTGCCCAGGGAGACGGTACCGGCCGCCGCCAGGCGCTCCACCACGGTGGCGTCATAGGGCGCCTTGAAGCCGGTGAGGATCTTCGAGCCGCAGCTGGTGAGCACCCCCTGGGTGCAGAACAGATCCTTGTGGGCGAGGGGCGCACCGAGCAGGGGGCCATTCTCGCCAGCGGCGCGTCGGGCGTCGGCGGCCCGCGCCTGGGCCAGGGCCGCGTCGGCGGTCACGGTGATGAAGCTGTTGAGCTGGGGGTCGAGCTGCTCGATCCGCTGCAGCAGGCCGCGGGTCAGTTCCTCGGCGGAAAAATCCTTGGCGGCCAGGGCGGCGGCGATTTCGGTCAGGGTCAGCTGATGCATGTCGTGTCTCACTCGATCACCTTGGGGACCAGGTACAGGCCGGCTTCCACGGCCGGAGCGATGGCCTGGTAGGCCTCGCGCCGGTCGCCTTCGGTGGCCTGGTCGGGGCGCAGACGCTGGGTGGCGTCCAGCGGGTGGGCGAGGGGATCGATACCCGTGGTGTCCACGGCCTGCATCTGGTCGACGAGGCCGAGGATGTCGTTGAGGGTGGCGGTGGTAGCGGCGAGATCCGCTTCATCGAGACCCAGACGGGCCAGGTGAGCGATCTTTTCGACGTCGGTGCGTTCGAGCGCCATCGGCTTCTCCAAGCAGGAAGGCGGCGTGACCCGGTCGGTGGCCGCGTATGCTGGAGACGGGCTGGGCGGGTCGGGCGCCGCGTTGAACAGGGGCTTAACGGCCCGGAAAAGCTCTCAATCTAGCATATCGGCGCCTTGCCCTAAATCCCTGCGATTGATAGAGTCTGCCGCACTTTTTTACCCGCACGTTTGTCCTGTCGCGTGCCTGCTTGTCACCGCCTAGGGTCACCTCATGTTCAAGAAATTGCGTGGCATGTTCTCCAGCGATCTGTCGATCGACCTGGGAACCGCCAACACCCTTATTTATGTCCGCGAGCGTGGCATCGTGCTCAACGAGCCGTCGGTCGTCGCCATCCGTACCCACGGCAACCAGAAGAGCGTCGTCGCCGTCGGTACCGACGCCAAGCGCATGCTCGGCCGGACGCCGGGCAACATCTCCGCCATCCGCCCGATGAAGGACGGCGTCATCGCCGACTTCAGCGTCTGCGAAAAGATGTTGCAATACTTCATCAACAAGGTGCACGAGAACAGCTTCCTGCAGCCCAGTCCGCGGGTGCTGATCTGCGTGCCCTGCAAGTCGACCCAGGTCGAGCGTCGCGCCATTCGCGAATCCGCGCTGGGCGCCGGTGCCCGTGAGGTGTTCCTGATCGAGGAGCCCATGGCCGCGGCCATCGGCGCCGGTCTGCCGGTCGAGGAAGCCCATGGCTCCATGGTCGTCGACATCGGTGGCGGCACCACCGAGATCGCCCTGATCTCGCTGAATGGCGTGGTCTATGCCGAATCCGTCCGCGTCGGCGGCGATCGCTTCGACGAAGCCATCGTCACCTATGTGCGCCGCAACTACGGCAGCCTGATCGGCGAATCCACCGCCGAGCGCATCAAGCAGGAAATCGGCACCGCCTACCCGGGCGGCGAGGTCCGCGAGATCGACGTCCGTGGCCGCAACCTGGCCGAAGGCGTACCGCGCAGCTTCACCCTCAATTCCAACGAGGTGCTCGAAGCCATGCAGGAATCCCTGGCGACCATCGTCCAGGCGGTCAAGAGCTGCCTGGAGCAGTCGCCGCCGGAGCTGGCCTCCGACATCGCCGAGCGCGGCTTGGTGCTGACCGGTGGCGGCGCCCTGCTGCGCGACCTGGACAAGCTGCTGGCGTTGGAAACCGGGCTGCCGGTGATCGTCGCCGAAGACCCGCTGACCTGCGTGGCCCGTGGCGGCGGCAAGGCGCTGGACATGATGGATCGCCACGCCATGGACCTGCTGTCCACCGAATAAGGCAGTTCCAGGCTACAGGCCCCGCTCCGGCTGCCCCTGGCGGCCGGAGCGCCGGGCGCGTTCTGCGAGGAACTCACCATCAAGCCGATTTTCAGCAAAAGCCCGGCGCTGGGCATTCGTCTGCTGATCCTGGCCGCCCTTTCGGTGGGTGTCATGGTCACCGACGCGCGCTTCGACTACCTGAAACCGGTACGCAGCGAACTGGCGCTGGTCCTCTCGCCCCTCTATGAGGTGGCGGGCTTTCCCCTGCGCGCCTGGGAAGGCGTCAGCGATCAGTTTTCCAGCCGCACCGAGCTGATGGCGGAAAACGAGCGACTCAAGGCCGAGCAGCTGCTGCTGCAGCGCCGTCTGCAGAAACTCGCCGCCCTCACCGAACAGAACGTGCGCCTGCGCGAGCTGCTCAACTCCGCCGCCCTGGTGGACGACAAGGTGCTGGTCGGCGAACTGATCGGCGTCGACCCCAATCCCTATACCCATCGCATCATCATCGATAAGGGCGCGAAGGATGGCGTCTTCGTCGGCCAGCCGGTGCTCGACGCCAGCGGCCTGATGGGGCAGGTGGTGGAGGTGATGCCCTATTCGGCGCGGGTGCTGCTGCTCACCGACGTGACCCACAGCATTCCGGTGCAGGTCAACCGCAACGGCCTGCGCGCCATCGCCGTGGGCACCGGCAATCCCGAGCGCCTGGAATTGCGCTATGTGGCCGACACCGCCGACATCAAGGAAGGCGACCTGCTGGTGAGTTCCGGCCTGGGCCAGCGCTTCCCGGCCGGCTACCCGGTGGCCACCGTCTCCAAGGTGATCCACGACTCGGGGCAACCCTTCGCCGTGGTGCGCGCCATTCCCACCGCCAAGCTCAATCGCAGTCGCTACATGCTGCTGGTGTTCAGCGACACCCGCACGCCCGAACAGCGCGCCAATGACGCCGCCGAGGCCCAGGAAGCCGCCGATCGGCACGCGGCCCAGCGCCCGGCTGCCCCGGCGAATCCGCCGCCGGCCGGCGCCTCGGCCGCGCAGCCGGCGGCCGCCAATGCCACCCCGGCGCCCGCGGCCAACAGTGGCAGTCGCAGCGCGACTCCGGCCAAGCCACCGGCGGGGCAGGGCGGTGGTTCGGCTCATCCCGCCACGCCGACCAAGCCGCCCGCCAACGGCAGCGCGGCGCACCCGGCGACGCCGGCCAGGCCGGCGGCCCAGGGCGCGACCGCCACGCCCGCTCAGCCGGCGCCAGGCGCTAGCCAGTCGCAGCGCCGGCTCCAGCAACCCGCGCCGGAACTGCCCGACGAGGGTGATCGTTGATGGCGCTGCGCATCGGCTACAACGGGTGGGTGATCTGGCTCACCCTGTTGGTCGGGTTGCTGCTGTCCGTGGTGCCCATGCCCGAGTTCATGGAGATCGGTCGGCCGCTGTGGCTGGCCATGCTGCTGACCTTCTGGACCCTGACCCTGCCGCACCGCGTCGGCCTGCTCACCGCCTGGGTGATGGGCATCGCCGAAGACGTGCTCTACGGCAGTCTGCTCGGCCAGACCGCCCTGGTGCTGAGCCTGGTGGTCTTTCTTGTGCGTTCCCTGGCGCAGCGGCTGCGGGCCTTTCCCATCTGGCAGCAGAGCTTCGTGCTGCTGGTGGTCTATGGCATTGCCCAGCTGCTGGCGCTGTGGCTCAACGCCCTGGCCGGCAGCCGGCCGCCGACCCTGGTGTTTCTCACGCCCTCGCTGGTCAGCGCGCTGCTCTGGCCCTGGATCTATCTGCTGCTCCGCGGGCTGCGCCTCAGATTCGGCGTCAACTAAGGCTTGTCTGAAAAGTCGCTGAGCGAAGGTCAGGCAAGGCAAAAATCAGCGAGGAAGCGGAGTTTACGAAGGGTAAATGAGCATTCCGAGTTGATTTTTAACGCCGCATGACCGAGCGCAGGCACTTTTCAGACAAAGCCTAAGCTGGTTTCACCTGCAACAGGCTGGCATTCTCCCGTCATCCCCTGTCGTCTGGTTGTTGTCGATGCCTCAGCTCTACCTTGCCTCCGCTTCGCCCCGCCGCGCCGAGCTGCTCGAACAGATCGGCGTGGGCTTCCAGAAGGTCGCCGCAACCGTGGACGAAACCCCGCATCCGGGGGAAGCCGCAGACGCCTATGTCGAACGCCTGGCGCGGGCCAAGGCGGCCATGGGCTGGCAGGTGCTGGCCGGTGCCTCCAGTGGCTGCATGCTGGGCGCCGACACCTGCGTGGTGCTCGATGACCGGCTGCTCGGCAAGCCCCGGGATCGCGCCGACGCCCTGGCCATGCTCGCGGCGCTCAGCGGGCGCCGGCATCGGGTGGTGACCGGCGTCGCCGTTGCCGATGGCGAGCGCTGCCTGAGTCGCGTGGTGTCCGCCGAGGTGGAATTCCGCCCCCTGGCGCCCGGCGAGGCCGAGCGCTACTGGGACACCGGCGAGCCGGCCGACAAGGCCGGCAGCTACGCCATCCAGGGCGCCGGCGCGGTCTTCGTGCGTGGCCTGCACGGCAGCTACAGCGCCGTCGTAGGGCTGCCGCTGTGCGAGACCGCGGAACTGCTGAGCGCTTTCGCCATCCCTTGTTGGCGGTCTGTCGGACGGCCGACCGCCCAGTCCTGAGGCGCCCGGCGCCTCGGCCTCCCTTCCGCCCTTCCACGTCGTCCAAGAGTCCTCCATGAGCGAAGAGATCCTCATCAACATCACTCCCATGGAGTCCCGTGTCGCCGTCGTGGAAAACGGTGTGCTGCAGGAGGTGCACGTCGAGCGTACCCTCAGGCGCGGCATCGTCGGCAACATCTATCGCGGGCGGGTGGTGCGGGTGCTGCCGGGCATGCAGGCGGCCTTCGTCGACATCGGCCTGGCCCGCGCGGCCTTCATCCATGCCGCCGAGATCTCCCAGCGCGAAGGCGCGGCGGTGGAAAGCATCAACGCCCTGGTGCGCGAAGGCCAGACCCTGGTGGTGCAGGTCACCAAGGACCCCATAGGCACCAAGGGCGCCCGCCTCACCACCCATCTGTCGATCCCTTCGCGCTACCTGGTCTATATGCCGCGCACCTCCCACGTCGGCATCTCGCTGAAGATCGAGGACGAAGCCGAGCGTGAACGACTCAAGGCGATCATGGCGCGCTGCGTGGAGAGCGAGGGCATCGAGCACGAGGGCGGCTTCATCCTGCGCACCGCCGCGGAGGCGGCGCGCGAAGAAGACATCCTCGCCGACATCCGCTACCTGCGGCGGCTCTGGCAGCAGATCTCCGGCAACCTCCAGGGACCCACGCCGGTGCCCATCTACGAAGACCTGACCCTGGCCCTGCGCGCCCTGCGCGATCTGGTCGGGCCGCGCACGGAAAAGATCCGCGTCGACAGCCGCGAGAATTTCCAGCGCATCGGCCAGTTCGTCGAAGAGCTGATGCCCGAGGTGGCGGCGCGGCTGGAACACTACCCGGGGGAGCGGCCGATCTTCGACCTCTATGGCGTGGAAGACGAGATCCAGAAGGCCCTGGAACGCAAGGTGCTGCTCAAGTCCGGGGGCTATCTGGTGATCGATCCCACCGAGGCGATGACCACCATCGACGTCAACACCGGCGCCTTCGTCGGCCATCGCAATCTGGAAGAGACCATCTTCAAGACCAATCTGGAGGCGGCCACCGCCATCGCCCGCCAGCTGCGGCTGCGCAATCTCGGCGGCATCATCATCATCGACTTCATCGACATGGAAGACGAAGAGCACCAGCGCCAGGTGATCCGCACCCTGGAAAAGCAGCTCGAACGCGACCATGCCAAGACCAACATCATCGGCATCACCGAACTGGGCCTGCTGCAGATGACTCGCAAGCGCACCCGCGAGAGCCTGTCCCAGGTGCTCTGCGAGCCCTGCGCCAATTGCCAGGGTCGCGGCATCCTGCGCACCGCCGAGACCATCTGCTACGAGATCTTCCGCGAGATCCTGCGCGAGGCGCGGGCCTACCAGGCCAATTCCTATCTGGTGCTGGCCAACCAGAAAGTGGTGGATCGACTGCTGGACGAGGAGTCGGGCAACGTCGCCGACCTCGAAGCCTTCATCGGCCGCACCGTCAAATTCCAGGTGGAGACCATGTATTCCCAGGAGCAGTACGATGTCGTGCTGCTCTAGGTCCGCGTCTTGATGGCCCTGCTCAAACGCGGCGCGCTGGGTCTGGCGCTGCTGGCGCTCGTCCTGGTGACGCTCTACCTGGGCCTGGGTCGGCTGCTCATGCCCTGGGTCGGCGAATACCGTAGCGAGGTCGAGGCACGCGCCGCGGCGGCGCTCGGCGAACCGGTGCGCCTGGGCCGCCTCGAAGGGCGCTGGGCCCGCTGGAATCCAGTGCTGATCCTGCGCGACCTGTCCCTGGGCCGCGGCGAAGGCACGGTGCAGCTGGATCATCTCCAGGTGGTGCCGGATGTCTTCGGCAGCCTCTGGCATCGCCAGCTGCGACTCAAGTCCGTGCAGGTCGATGGCGTCCATCTGGTCCTGCAGGAAGACGCCCAGGGGCACTGGCAACTGCGCGGCCTGCCGCCCCGGGCACCGGAGGCCAAGGCCTTCGATCCGGGTCCGCTGCTCGATGGCCTGGCACGTCTGGGCCATGCCAGTCTGCTGGACAGCCAGCTCAGCCTGATTCCCCAGCAAGGTTCACCCGTGACCCTGAGGTATGCCGAAGCCAGTCTGTCCCGGCAGCTCGGCGGCGCCCTGGAACTGGCGACCCGATTTCGGCTGCCCGATGGCGGCGCGGTCGCGGCGCACTTCACTGCCGTGCCGCGTCCCGAGGACTGGCGCGCCAGCACCCTCGAAGGCTATCTCAGCCTGCCCGCCAGCGACTGGTCCCGCTGGGTGCCGGCGGCCCTGACCCGGCAGTGGCAACTGCGGCGTGCCCAGGCGGAAGGCGAACTCTGGTTCGCCTGGAGCGAAGGGCGGTTGCAGCGTTCCCACCTGCGGCTGAAGGCGGATGACCTGACGCTCGCCTATGCTGACCATCCTCCGGTGCGCCTGCAGGCCCTGACCCTGGACGCCGACCAGCAGGCCGGCGCCGCCAGCCAGTACAACGGGGCTCTGGCGCTCAAGGCCCAGCTCGACGGCAAGCCGCTGGAGGCCCGCTATGGCCTGGGCTATGACAGCGCCGCCCAGCACCTGCAGGTCCGTGGCGACCAGCTGGATCTCCGGCAGGCCGCCCGGCTGGCGCGGGATCTGGCGCCCCTGCCGGCGCCGGTCGCCCAGGCGCTCCAGGCCCTGGCGCCCCATGGCCAGCTGCGCAACCTCAACGCCGACGTCTATCCGCAGAAGCCGCTGCGCGAGCGCCTTTCCTATGCGGCCAACCTGGAGCGGGTGGGCTTCGCCGCCTACCACGGCGCCCCGGCCGCCGAGGGCGTCAGCGGCAGCCTGAGCGGCAGCCTGGGCGGCGGCGAGCTGCGCCTGGACACCACCGATTTCATGCTGCACCTGAGCGATATCTTTCCCGAACCCTGGCGCTATCGCACCGCCAAGGCGCGGCTGACCTGGAGTCTCGACGACCAGCGTTTCACCCTGGGCAGTGCCCTGATGCAGGTCACCGGGCCGGAAGGCGCCGCCAGTGGCGACATGCATATCCAGCTTGGCCTGCATCCGGAGGTGGACAGCTACATGGACCTGCGCGTCGGCCTCAAGGATGGCGACGCCAGCTACACCCGCAAGTACCTGCCAACCAAACTGCCGGCCACGGATTTCAGTCCGGAGCTGGCCCAGTGGCTGACCACCGCCATCGTCGGCGGCCGCATCGACGAGGGGATCTATCAGTACCAGGGCTCGCTGCGCCACGGCTCCCCGGCGCATTCGCGCACCATGAGTCTGTTCTTCCGGGTGCACGACGCCCAACTGGCCTATCAGCCCGGCTGGCCCGCCCTGCGCGAGGCCCGTGGCGATGTCTTCATCGAAAGCGACGGGGTCAAGGTGCAGGTTCCCGAAGGACGCATCCTCGACACCCGGGTCCGGGACGTCGAGGCGCGCATCCCGCTGCTGCACGATGGCAGCGCACCGCACCTGCGGCTCAGCGCGCGACTCGACAGCAGCGTGCGCGATGGCCTGAAGATCCTCCAGGACACGCCGCTGCCGACCGCCAAGGTGTTCGCCGGCTGGAAGGGCGAGGGTGCGCTCGCCAACAGCAGCCTGAATCTGGACATCCCCCTGGCCAAGGGGCAGCCACCGGTGGTGGTGGTCGAGCTGACACCGGACAAAGCGCGTCTGGAACTGGCCGATCCCCAGCTGACCCTCACCGACCTGCGCGGCAGCTTTCGCTACGACACCCGCAGCGGCCTCAGCGCCCCCGACATCCAGGCGCGGGTCTTCGACCAGCCCATCCGCGGTCAGGCCCTGGCCGAAGGCAAGCCCGACGATCCGCGCACCCGGCTGGTGGTGGATGGTCGCGTCGACGTCGACCAGCTGGCACGCTGGCTGGGCAGCGAAGGCCGACCCATCCCAGCGCGTGGCCTGCTCGGCTATCGCCTGGGCCTGACCCTGGCCGAGCACAGCGAATTGGCAGTCACCTCGGATCTGCGCGGCGTCACCGTCGACCTGCCGGCACCCTTCGGCAAGAAGGCCGACGAGTCGCGCGAAGGCTTCTTCAGCCTGGCCCTCAACGACGGTGAACGGCGGGTGGAGGCGACCTACAAGGGCCTCGCCGATGCCGTGCTGATGCTCGACCCCAAGGCCATCGCCAAGGGCCGCGGCGAGATCGTACTGGGCGGCGGCACCGCCAATCTGCCCACGGCCGCCGGCTACGACCTGCGCGGCCAACTGGCGGAATTCGACCTGGCGGCCTGGCAGGACGTCTATCAGCGCTATGGCAAGGCCAGTGGCGGTGGTAGTGGTGGCGCAGGGCAGGGCGGTGGCAATACCCTGGACATCTCCAGCCTCGGGCGGGGCGATCTCAGCTTCGGGCGCTTCCTGGCGTTCGGTCAGCAGATCGACAACCTGCGCCTCACCTATGAACCCCAGGGCAATGCCTGGCAACTCGGCCTGGCCAGTCAGACCATCGCCGGCCAGGTACGCATTCCGCGCCAGACCGGCCAGCCGATCGACATCAACCTGCAGCACCTGCGCATTCCCCAGACGCCGGCGGATCCCTCGGTGGAAAGCGCTGCGCCACGTCCCGATCCCCTGGCCGACGTCGATCCGCGCGCCCTGCCGGCGCTGAATCTGGCCATCGACCGTCTGGAGCTGGGCGGCAGGCTGGTCGGCGCCCAGCGCCTGCAGCTCAGGCCCTCGCCGTCAGGCGCCAATTTCAACGCCCTGGATCTCGACCTGCGCGGCCTCAAGGTGCAGGGCGCCCTGCGCTGGGAAGGGGCGCCGGGGGCGAC
Source organism: Pseudomonas sp. PGPPP4 (assembly GCF_002256045.1). Taxonomy (NCBI): domain Bacteria; kingdom Pseudomonadati; phylum Pseudomonadota; class Gammaproteobacteria; order Pseudomonadales; family Pseudomonadaceae; genus Pseudomonas; species Pseudomonas sp. PGPPP4. The sequence goes on along the minus strand of NZ_NKID01000004.1, from coordinate 193,939 downwards.
CCACAGCTACTACCAGGGGCGTCTCGCGGGCGGCAACATCGCCGATATCCTGCTGGGCTGGAATTTCGCCTCCAGCGTCACCAGTCGCGATTTCCGCCTGGATGCCCGGGTCGACTGGCCCGGCTCGCCGGCCTATGTCGCCCTGGCCCGCCTCAATGGCAGCCTCGATGCCCGCTTCAACGACGGCCAGCTGCGCCAGGTGGAGGGCACGGCCTCGGCGCTGCGCATCTTCGGCCTGCTCAACTTCGAATCCATCCGCCGCCGCCTGCGACTGGATTTCTCCGATCTGTTCGGCAAGGGCCTGAGCTACGACAGCATCACCGGCGTGCTCGATGCCCAGCAGGGCGCCTTCCGCACCCGCAAGCCCATCAGCCTCAGCGGGCCGGGTGCCGAGATGAGTCTGCAGGGCCTGCTGGACATGGCCAGCAACCGCGTCGACGCCAATCTCAAGGTCGGCTTGCCGGTCAGCAACTCCCTGCCGCTGGCCGCGCTGATCGCGGGGGCCCCGGCCATCGGTGGCGCGCTGTTTATCGTCGATCGGCTGATCGGTGATCGCATCACCCGCATGGCCAGCATCAACTATCACATCGAAGGCCCCTGGCAGAATCCGACCATGACCACGGGCAAGCGCGATTGAGCATTGCCCTGCGACCGCCCCGCTGCTTAGGATGGACGCTCCCTTCTGGAGTGCCTGCATGTCCATAGCCATCCTGCAGATGGTCAGCGGCCCCGCGGTGACGGCCAATCTGCGCGCCGCCGAGCGCCTGCTCGAACGCGCTGCCGGGGCGGGCGCGCGCCTGGCGGTGCTGCCGGAAAACTTCGTCGCCATCGGCCATCCGGCGCCCGCCGAGCTGGCGCGGGCCGAGGCGCTCGGTCAGGGCGAGATCCTGCCCTGGCTGTCCAGCCGGGCGCGCGAGCTGGGGCTCTGGGTGCTCGCCGGGACCCTGCCGCTGCTGCCCGACGGCGCCACCGAGGGCAAGCCCTGCGCCTGTTCGCTGCTGTATGACGACCAGGGCCGCCGCGTCGCCCGCTACGACAAGCTGCACCTCTTCGATGCCGACGTCAGCGACAGCCAGGGCAGCTATCGCGAATCCGACCACTATGCCGCCGGCGAGACCCTCACGGTGGTGGACACCCCGGTCGGCCGCCTGGGCCTGAGCGTCTGCTACGACCTGCGCTTTCCCGAACTCTACGGCGCCCTGCGCGCCGCCGGGGCGGAGCTGATCAGCGCGCCCTCGGCCTTTACCGTGCCCACCGGCCAGGCCCACTGGGAGCTGCTGCTGCGCGCCCGGGCGGTGGAGACTCAGAGTTATCTGCTGGGCGCCGCCCAGGGCGGGGTCCATGCCAATGGCCGCAGCACCTGGGGGCACGCCATGGCAGTGGATCCCTGGGGCGAGGTGCTCGCCGTCCAGGCCAGCGGCGAGGCGGTGCTGCTCATCGAGCGCGATGCCGAGCGCCAGGCGGCGTTGCGTCAGCGGATGCCGGTGACCCGGCACCGCCGCTTCCTGCCGGCGCGCCTGGCCGAACGGCAATGACCACCATTGGTCTTTTGCATCAGGGCACCGAGACTTCCGCGAGTAGGCTAGAGGCCAGGTCGCGACCCTTTCATCGTTCCGACGCCCACTGTGGCGTCGTCTGGAGTTTCCATGAGTGATTACTTGAATAGCGTCGGCTCGGCCCTGCTGGGTCCCGGCGGACTCGCGGTGGACGATCTGCAACCCGTGCTGCAGCGTCTGGCCGGTCCCGGCATCGACGCCGCCGACCTGTATTTCCAGAGCATCGTCTCCGAATCCTGGCTGCTGGAAGACGGCATCGTCAAGGAAGGCGGCTTCCACCTCGACCAGGGCGTTGGCGTGCGCGCACTGTCCGGCGAGAAGACCGGCTTCGCCTATAGCAACGCCATCACCGGCGAGGCCCTGGATCTGGCAGCCCAGGCCGCGCGGTCCATTTCCCGCAGCGGCGCCGAGGGTCAGGTCCAGGCGTTTCGCGCGGTGGAGCCGGCGCAGCGTCTCTATGGCCAGGACAATCCGCTGGACGTGCTGGATCGCGCCACCAAGGTCGCCTTCCTGAAGCAGCTGGACGAGGCGACCCGCGCCCTGGATCCGCGCATCCAGCAGGTCACCATCAGCCTGGCCGGGGTTTGGGAGCGCACCCTGGTGGCCGCGGTCGACGGCACCCTGGCCGCCGATGTGCGCCCGCTGGTGCGCCTGGGCGTCAGCGTCATCGTCGAGCAGAACGGCCGCCGCGAGCGCGGCAACAGCGGTGGCGGCGGTCGCTGCGACTACCGCTATTTCCAGCGTAACGACCGTGCCCTGGGCTACGCCCGCGAAGCGGTGCGCCAGGCGCTGGTCAATCTCGAAGCCACCGCGGCGCCGGCGGGCACCCTGCCGGTGGTGCTGGGCGCCGGCTGGTCCGGCGTGCTGCTGCACGAGGCGGTCGGTCATGGCCTGGAAGGCGACTTCAACCGCAAGGGCAGCTCCAACTACAGCGGCCAGCTCGGCCGCCAGGTGGCGTCCTCGCTGTGCACCATCGTCGACGATGGCACCCTGCCGGATCGCCGCGGCTCCCTGTCCATCGACGACGAGGGCACGCCCAGCGGCTACAACGTGCTGATCGAGAACGGCATCCTCAAGGGCTACATGCAGGACAAGCTCAACGCCCGGCTGATGGGCGTGGCGCCCACCGGCAATGGCCGGCGCGAATCCTATGCCCATCTGCCGATGCCGCGCATGACCAACACCTACATGCTGGCCGGCCAGAGCGATCCGGCCGAGATCATCGCCTCGGTGGAGAAGGGCATCTATTGCGCCAGCCTGGGTGGCGGTCAGGTGGACATCACCAGCGGCAAGTTCGTCTTCACCACCAACGAGGCCTACCTCATCGAGAACGGCAAGCTCGGTCGCCCGGTGAAGGGCGCCACCCTGATCGGCAACGGTCCCGAGGTCATGAACCGGGTGTCCATGGTTGGCAACGACCTGGCCCTGGATGCGGGGGTAGGGACCTGTGGCAAGGACGGCCAGTCACTGCCGGTGGGCGTAGGTCAGCCGACGCTGAAGATCGATGCCATCACCGTGGGCGGCACCGGCGCCTGATGCGGGCGCCGGCCGTGGCCATCGCGGACGGAAACCTAGCGCAGACCGCGCTGGGTTTCGTCGAGGGTGCGGATGTACTTGAAGACCTTGCGCGCCGCCGCCGGCGGCTTGTTGTGCGCCGCTTCGTGCTGGGCATGCCGCACCAGGCCGCGCAGGTGCTGGCGGTCGGTTTCCGGATAGAGCGCCACGAAGGCTTCCAGCGCCTGGTCGCCCTCGGCGATCAGGCGGTCGCGCCAGCGCTCCAGGGCGTGAAAGCGCTCGTTGTACTGCCGCGTCGAGGTGTCCATCTGGTCGACCAGCACCAGGATGGCTTCCAGGTCCTGGTCGCGCATCAGCTTGCCGAGGTACTGGACATGCCTTTTGCGCGCGATGTGCGTCTTGTGCTTGGGCGCCTCGGCCAGGGCCTTGCGCAGCGGATCGGTCAGCGGCAGGCGGTCCAGCTGCTCGGCCGGCAGCCCGGCCAGGCGTTCGCCCAGATCCTGCAGCGCATGCAGCTCGCGCTTGACCTGTGTCTTGCTCTTTTCGCCCAGCGGCGCGTCGTCGTCGTAAGAATCAACCATGAACTATGGGGTCCAGCTAAGAATGGGCGCCATCATAACGAGTTGCCGCACGGTTGTCCGGCCTGGCCGGCGCCGTCCGTAAGGAGAACGTCATGAATCGCAACGCCGCCGTGGGTCCCGCTGCGCTCCCCGAATTGCGCGAACAGGTCGAGGCCATCCTGGCCGAGGCCCGGCGCCAGGGCGCCAGTGCCGGTGAAGTGGCCGTCTCGGTCGACCAGGGCCTGTCCACCTCGGTCCGCAAGGGCGAGGTGGAAACTGTCGAATTCAATCGCGACCAGGGCTTCGGCATCACCCTCTATGCCGGTCAGCGCAAGGGCTCGGCCAGTACCTCCGCTACCGGTCCCGAGGCGATCCGCGAAACCGTGGCCGCGGCCCTGGCCATCGCCAAGCACACCTCCGAGGATCCCTGCGCGGGCCTGGCCGACGCCGAACTGATGGCGCGCGGCGAACTGCCCGACCTCGACCTCTATCATCCCTGGGACATCACCCCCGAGCAGGCCATCGAGCAGGCGCTGGCCTGCGAAGCCGCGGCCTACGCCGCCGACAGCCGCATCGGCAATGCCGACGGCACCACCCTCAACACCCACCAGAGCTGCCGGGTATACGGCAACAGCCACGGCTTCGTCGGCGGCTATGCCAGCACCCGGCACAGCCTGAGCTGCGTGATGATCGCCGGCAGCGGCGAGGCCATGCAGCGCGACTACTACTACGACGTCAATCGGATCGGCCACGAGCTGATGAGCGCCGAGGAGATCGGTCGCCGCGCCGCCGAACGCGCCGTGAGTCGCCTGGGAGCCAGGCCGGTGCCCACCGCCAAGGTCCCGGTGCTGTTTTCGCCGGAAATGGCCGCCGGCCTGTTCGGCACCTTTCTCGCCGCCATTTCCGGCGGCAACCTCTATCGCAAGTCGTCCTTCCTCGAAGGCGCCCTGGGCCAGCAGGTGTTTCCCGACTGGCTGACCCTGGACGAGCGGCCGCACCTGCCGCGCGCCCTGGGCAGTGCCGCCTTCGACGGCGAAGGCCTGGCCACCTACGCCAAGCCCTTCGTCGAGAACGGCCAGCTGGTGTCCTATGTGCTCGGCAGCTATTCCGCGCGCAAGCTGGGCCTGCAGAGCACCGCCAATGCCGGCGGCGTGCACAACCTGCACGTCAGCCATGGCACGGCCGATCAGGCCGAGCTAATCCGGCAGATGGGCACAGGCTTCCTGGTCACGGAAATGATGGGGCAGGGCACCAACCTGGTCACCGGCGACTATTCCCGGGGTGCCGGCGGCTTCTGGATCGAGAATGGCGAGATCCAGTTTCCGGTCCAGGAGGTCACCATCGCCGGGCGATTGGGCGACATGTTCCGCCAGATCCTGGCGGTGGGCAGCGACGTGGAACGCCGCGGCAGTCTGCGCACCGGTTCGGTCCTGATCGATGGCATGACCCTGGCGGGCAGCTAGAAGGGCGGTAGGAGCCGTCGCGATGAGGAAAATCCTGTCGAACGGGAGACAGCCCACCCCGTTACTCGTTAGTATCCTAGCAATGCACTAGGACATAGCCGTGCGGTCGAATCCGCTGACCGGACGGCCAAGGCTTCAGACGGTGCGCCGTGGCGCACCAGCCGTACACCCCATCGCCCAAGGGCGGTGGGTCCATACCAAAGCCACCATGGAGACAATCCGCATGCCGCATACTCTGCCTCAGCTGCCCTACGCCTACGACGCGCTGGAACCGCACGTCGATGCCCAGACCATGGAAATCCACCATACCAAGCACCACCAGACCTACATCAACAACCTGAACGCGGCGCTGGAAGGCACCGAGTTCGCCAACCTGTCGGCCGAAGACGTGGTTCGCCAGCTGGACAAGCTGCCCCAGGACAAGCGCGGCGCCGTGCAGAACAACGGTGGCGGCCATGCCAACCACAGCCTGTTCTGGACCGTGATGGCTCCCAACGCCGGCGGCAAGCCCGAAGGCGCCCTGGCCGAAGCCATCGAGTCCCAGCTGGGCGGCTTCGACGCCTTCAAGGAAGCCTTCACCAAGGCTGCCCTGACCCGCTTCGGCAGCGGCTGGGCCTGGCTGAGCGTCACCCCCGAGAAGAAGCTGGTGGTCGAGAGCACCGGCAACCAGGACAGCCCGCTGATGACCGGCAACACCCCGATCCTCGGCCTGGACGTCTGGGAGCACGCCTACTATTTGCGCTACCAGAACCGTCGTCCCGAGTACATCGGCGCCTTCTTCAACGTCATCAACTGGCCGGAAGTGTCCCGTCGCTACGAAGCGGCGCTGAACGCCTGAGTCGACGCCCAATGAAAAAGCCGCCCTCGGGCGGCTTTTTTTATCGGGGCTGCGACTGGCGCAGAGGGCCTGTCACTCACCCTCGTCGAAGTAGTTATTGATCAGCTCGACCAGGGCGCGCATGGCCTCGTCGCTCTGCTCACCCTCGGTTTCCAGCTGCAGGACCGTGCCCTTGCCGGCGGCCAGCATCATGACCGCCATGATGCTCTTGCCATCGACCGGCGATTCGCCACTACGGCCGACGCGGACGCTGGCGGGATAGCGGCCGGCCACGCCGACGAATTTGGCCGCCGCACGGGCGTGCAGGCCCAGCTTGTTGATGATGGTGATCTGTTGGGCAGGCATTGAGTCTGTCCTTGTCGAAACAAAACGGGCGTCAGAGATCGCGGTGACGGATCTGGACGTTCTTGAGCAGGTTCTTGAGTTCGCGACCCAGGCGATCGGCCAGATAGACCGAGCGGTGATGACCACCGGTACAGCCAATGGCCACGGTCACATAGGACCTGTTGTTGGCGGCAAAACGCGGCAACCACTTCACTAGGTAATCGCGGATGTCATTGTACAGGGTCTCTACCTCGGGCTGTTGCTCGAGATATTCCCGCACCGGGGCATCCAGTCCGGAAAAGTCGCGCAGGTCCGGTTTCCAGTAGGGATTGGGCAGAAAGCGCACGTCGAACACCATGTCGGCGTCCACCGGCAGGCCCCGCTTGAAGCCGAAGGACTCCACCAGATAGGCGGTGCCGGGCTCGGGGGCGTTCAGCAGGCGCAACTTGAGGATGTCGCGCAGCTGGTAGAGATTCAGGTGGGTGGTGTCGATCTTCAGATCGGAGAGGTCGGCGATGGGCGACAGCAGCACCTGCTCGTCGTGAATGGCCTCGGCCAGGGATCTTTCCTGGTTGGACAGCGGATGCCGGCGACGCGTCTCGGAAAAGCGCTTGAGCAGCGTCTGGTCATCGGCGTCCAGGTAGAGGATGTCGCAGCGGATGTTGCGGCTGCGCACCTGTTCGAGCAATTCGGGAAAGCGTTGCAACTGGCTGGGCAGGTTGCGTGCATCGATGGACAGGGCGACCTTGGGCTGCGGGCGCTCCATGTCGGTCAGGGCATGCTGGGCCAGATCGGGCAGCAGACTGGCCGGCAGGTTGTCGATGCAATAGAAGCCATTGTCCTCAAGCACGTTGAGCGCCGTACTCTTGCCCGACCCGGAACGTCCGCTCACGATGATGAGGTGCATGTCAGTGTCCGCTCTGGGCCTCGACGACGATCTGATAGAGCGCCTGGCTGTCCTTGGCCTTGCGCAACCGCTCGCGGATGTCGGCGCGATCCAGGATGCCGGCGATCTGGCGCAACAGGGTGAGGTGCTGTTCGGTGGCGGCTTCCGGGACCAGCAGGACGAACACCAGGTCTACCGGCGCGCCGTCGAGGGAGTCGAAGTCCACTGGTTGCTGCAGGTGGAAGAGCACGCACAGCGGTTGCTGCAGACCCGCCAGGCGGCAGTGGGGAATGGCGATGCCATTGCCGAAACCGGTGGAGCCCAGACGCTCGCGCGCCATCAGGCATTCGTGGATGTGCGCGGCGTCGTGGCCGGGCAGTTCCTGCGCGGCCAGTTCGGCGATGCGTTCCAGTACAGCGGCTTTGCTGCCGCCCGGCGCACCCGTCTGGGTGCGGCCGGGGGTCAGGATGTTTTCGAGTCTGATCATAAAGCGGCGATCGAAACCTCAGCGGACGCCGACGCCCTGCTGGCGTTCGATCGATTTTTCCTTGTGTTTAATCAGTTGGCGGTCGAGCTTGTCGGCCAGGAGATCGATGGCGGCATACATGTCGTCGTGCTCGGCATTGGCGACCACTGCGGCGCCGGCGACGTGCAGGGTGGCTTCTGCTTTCTGCTTGAGCTTGTCCACTTCCAGAATCACCTGGACGTTGGTAATACGGTCGAAGTGCCGTTCGAGGCGGGCGAGTTTCTCGCCGATGTAGTCACGCAGGGCTTCTGTCACTTCAAGCTGATGGCCACTGATGTTGACTTGCATACCGCTTCTCCTTATTGCCGGGCTACGATCGGCGAAGCTGCTCGCCGACATGACAAGGGTCGATCGAGGCACGGTCACATCAGGACGCGTCAGATGAGACGCTTGCGTTCGCTGGACGGAGCGATACCCAGGGATTCCCGATACTTAGCCACCGTGCGACGAGCGACTTGTATACCTTGCGATTCCAGTAAACCAGCGATCTTGCTGTCACTCAACGGCTTTTTCGCGTTTTCCGCCGCCACCAATTTCTTGATGATCGCGCGGATCGCGGTGGAGGAACATTCGCCCCCCTCGGCGGTGCTGACGTGGCTGGAGAAGAAGTACTTGAGTTCGTAGATGCCACGCGGGGTGTGCATGAACTTCTGGGTGGTCACCCGGGAGATGGTCGATTCGTGCATGCCCACCGCCTCGGCGATGTCGTGCAGGACCAGCGGCTTCATGGCCTCCTCACCGTATTCGAGAAAGCCCCGCTGGTGCTCGACGATCTGGGTCGCCACCTTCATCAGGGTCTCGTTGCGGCTCTGCAGGCTCTTGATGAACCAGCGCGCTTCCTGCAGCTGGTTGCGCATGTAGGTGTTGTCGGCGCTGCTGTCGGCGCGCTTGACGAAGCCGGCGTACTGGGGATTCACCCGCAGGCGCGGTACGGCTTCCTGGTTGAGTTCCACCAGCCAGCGCTCGTTGTGCTTGCGCACGATGACGTCCGGCACCACGTATTCGGCCTCGCCGGACTCGATCTGCGAGCCGGGCCGTGGGTGCAGGGTCTGGATCAGCTCGATGATCGGCTTGAGTTCGTCTTCCTTGATCTTCATGCGGCGCATCAGCTGCGCATAGTCGCGACTGCCGAGCAGATCCAGGTAGTCACCGACCAGGCGCTTGGCCTCGCCGAGCAGGGGGAGGTTAGCCGGCAGCTGGGCCAGCTGGATCAGCAGGCACTCGCGCAGATTGCGCGCGGCGACGCCGGCCGGTTCGAATTGCTGGACGCGGCGGAGCACCACCTCGACTTCGTCGAGATCGACTTCCAGCTCGGGATCGAGAGAGGCGTGGATGTCTTCCAGGCTTTCCTGCAGATAGCCATCGGTGTCGATGCCGTCGATGATCGCCAGGGCGATCAGGCGGTCGAGATCCGACATCGGCGCCAGGTTGAGCTGCCAGAGCAGGTGGGTCTGCAGGCTCTCGCCGGCCGAGGTGCGGGTGGTGAAATCCCACTCGTCGTCGTCGTTGCTGGGCAGGCTGCTGGCGCTGGTCTGGTAGATGTCTTCCCAGGCGGTATCCACCGGCAGCTCGCTGTCGCTGGGGATGCGCTCGCTCCACTCGGATTCGTCGGCCATCTCATTGGTGGCGACCGAGGTTTCCTTGAAATTGATTTCGGTGCCGCCGGGGTTCGCCAGCTCGTCGCCTTCAGCCGAGGCGTCGCTCTGGTCGAAGTCTTCACCTTCTTCCTGGCGTTCCAGCATCGGATTGGATTCCAGGGCTTCCTGGATCTCCTGCTGCAGGTCGAGCGTCGAGAGTTGGAGCAGACGTATGGCTTGTTGCAGCTGCGGCGTCATCGTCAGCTGCTGGCCCATCTTGAGGACTAGCGATGGTTTCATGGCTGCGGAAATACACCTTGTCTACCGACGCGAACAGCGCCACCGAACCTCGCGAACCCTGCGAGCGTTAGCAAATTATATGCCTTGTTTCCCCGGGTTTGCCTAGAGGCGGAATTCGTGGCCCAGATAGACTTCCTTCACCAGCTCATTGGCGAGGACTTCCTCGGCGGTACCCTCGGCGATGAGCTGGCCATCGTTGACGATATAGGCCGTTTCGCAGATGGTCAGGGTTTCCCGGACATTGTGGTCGGTGATGAGGACACCGATGCCCTTGGCCTTGAGGTGACGAATGATCTGCTTGATGTCGCCCACCGAGATGGGGTCCACGCCGGCGAAGGGTTCGTCCAGCAGGATGAACTTGGGCGCGGTGGCCAGGGCGCGGGCGATCTCGACACGGCGCCGCTCGCCACCCGACAGGCTCATGCCGCGGTTGTCGCGGATGTGGGTGATGTGGAATTCCTGCAGCAGGCTCTCCAGCTCACGGAGCCGGCCGGCCTTGTCCAGGTCCTTGCGGGTTTCCAGGATGCCGAGAATGTTGTCGGCCACGGTCAGCTTGCGAAAGATCGAGGCTTCCTGGGGCAGGTAGCCGATCCCGGCACGGGCACGGCCATGCATGGGCAGGGCGGTGACGTCCTGGTCGTCGATCAGCACGCGACCCTGATCGGCCTTGACCAGGCCGACGATCATGTAGAAGCAGGTGGTCTTGCCGGCGCCGTTCGGACCGAGCAGGCCGACGATCTGCCCGCTGTCGATGCTGACGCTGACGTCGCGAACGACCTGACGACCCTTGTAGCTCTTGGCCAGATGCTGGGCTTTGAGCGTAACCGTCATTGTCCCTGCCCCGACTGCTGCTGATCCTTCGGCTGGATGACCATGTCAATCCGCGGCCGCGGCGTGGTGACCTTGCTGCCGTTGGCGCGCCCGGCATTGACGATCTGGCGCTGGGTGTCGTAGACGATCTTCTCGCCTTCGAAGGTGTTGCCCTGTTGGACCACCTTGGCCTGGTCGATCAGGATGATGCGATTTTCCTGGGCGAAATACTGGATCGTCAGACCATAGGCCTTGACGATGTCCTTGTCCGCCGAGGGCTTCTGCTCGTAGTAGGCCGGTTTGCCCACTGCGGTGGCGACCTTGATGTTGCCCTGGTTGTCCTGGGTGAGGGTCACCGTGTTGCCGGTGATCTTCATGCTGCCCTGGGTGATGACCACGTCTCCGCGGTACACGGCCACGCCCTGCTTGTCATCGAGCTCGGCGCTGTCGGCCTGCACGCGGATCGGCTGGGTGCGATCGGTCGGCAGGGCCCAAGCCGCGGCACTGCCAAAGGTGGCGCCGAGGGTGAACAGGAAGGGGAGGGTTTTAACGAACCTCATGCTGGCCTCTTACGTTGGACAGCAGGAGCATTCTGCCGTCTTCTAAATACGCTTTCATGCCATTGGCCGTGGTCACCCCATTGGCGGCCTCGATTCTAACGGCTTGCTCGGTTTGCGCATATTGTTTGTCAGGAAAGACGGTCATGCGGGTGGTGGTCAACACCACCGGGCGGCCTTTCTCATCGGTACGCTCGACGCGCACGTCATCGATCAGCTCCGCCTGACTGCCACCGGGGGCGACCTCGGCGCGGGCACTGCGAATGTGCCAGGGATAGTCGGTACCGCGAAAGGCCAGCATGTCGGGGCGGGTCACCAGGGTGACGTCGGTCGCCTTGACGTGTTCGCTGCGCTCGGCCTTGAGTTCGTACTGGATCTTGCCGTCCAGGCGATACTGAATCGTCCGGGTATTGAGGGCATAGCCGTCGATGGCGCTGTCTTGCGGGGTCGACGAGGCCGGGGCATCGACGAAGCGCTGCGGCAGGATGTTCCAGTAGCCGATCGCGATGAGCGCGGCGGCGATCAGGACCAACAGCACGGGGCGGCGCAAGCTGCGAAACATGAGGGTACCTGTGGTGAGCCGCACCAGGGGGCGGCGGGTTGAACACGAGATGTCGGCGCATTTGGTCGAGCAGTATAACCCGGCCTACAGCACCCCGGCGCGTAGCAGGTCACCCATGTTGAGGGCGCCGATCGGGCGGCGCTCGTCATCGATCACCACCAGGGCGTTGATCTTGTGCTCCTCCATGATCTTCAGCGCCTCGGCGGCGAGCATCTGCGCCCTGGCGGTTCGACCACCGCGGGTCATCACGGTTGCGATCGCCGTGGTGCGCACGTCGATGCCGCGATCCAGGGCGCGACGCAGATCGCCGTCGGTGAAGATGCCGGCGAGACGGCCATCGGCGGCCAGCACGCTGGTCATGCCCAGGCCCTTGCGCGACATCTCCAGCAGGGCGTCGGACACCAGGGTGTCCTCGCCGACCTGCGGCAGATCGGCGCCGGCATGCATGACGTTTTCCACCTTGAGCAGCAGGCGCCGGCCCAGGGCGCCACCCGGGTGGGAAAAGGCGAAATCCTCGGCGGTGAAGCCGCGCGCCTCGAGCAGCGCGATAGCCAGGGCATCCCCCAGCACCAGGGCGACGGTGGTGGAGGAGGTGGGCGCCAGATTGAGCGGGCAGGCCTCGGTGGCGACGCTGGTGTCCAGGTTGACGTCCGCGGCCTTGGCCAGGGGCGAGGCGGGATTGCCGGCAAAGCTGATCAGCGGGACGCCCAGGCGCTTGATCAGCGGCAGCAGGGTCAGGATCTCGCTGGAGGTGCCCGATTGGGAGATGGCGATGATGACGTCATCGCGGGTGATCATGCCCATGTCGCCATGGCTGGCTTCCGCCGGGTGCACGAAGAAGGCCGGGCTGCCGGTGCTGGCCAGGGTCGCGGCGATCTTGTTGCCGACATGCCCGGATTTGCCCATGCCCAGGACCACGATGCGCCCGCGGCAGGCCAGCAGTCGGCGACAGGCGGCGGCGAAGCTGTCGTCGATGCGTTCGCCCAGGGCGGCCACTGCCGCTCGCTCTACATCTATGGTGCGCTTGGCGGAGGCGATGAAATCTATTGAGTCGGACATGGGTCAGAAGGCAGGTGACGGGACAATCGGAAATTATATGCGCAAAGCCGCGACACTCAGCAACGCCGCCCGTGGCTCAGGAGTCTCATTGGCAACGAATGCTATAGTGCCGCCCTTTTGCCGGGGCCGCCGAACGCGAGTGTCGCGTGCCCTGAAGCGGCGGAGCGGCGTCTCCCTGCACAGAGTTGAACCTTAGGAGTCTTGATGACCGTCGATAGCCCGTACGCCGTGGAGCTGAAGGGCGTTTCCTTCAAGCGCGGCACGCGTCTGATCTACGACCGGGTCGATATCCGCATCCCGCGGGGCAAGGTCACCGGGATCATGGGACCGTCCGGCAGTGGCAAGACCACCCTGTTGCGCCTCATCGCCGCCCAGTTGCGACCGAGCAGTGGCGAGATCTGGGTCAATGGCGCCAACCTGCCGCAGCTGTCCCGTGGCGAGCTGTTCGAGATGCGCCGGCAGATGGGCGTGCTGTTCCAGAGTGGCGCGCTGTTCACCGATCTCGATGTCTTCGAGAACGTGGCCTTTCCCTTGCGCGTGCACACCAAGCTGCCCGAGGAGATGATCCGCGACATCGTCCTGCTCAAGTTGCAGGCGGTGGGACTGCGCGGCGCCATCGAACTTATGCCGGACGAACTGTCGGGTGGCATGAAGCGCCGGGTCGCCCTGGCGCGGGCCATCGCCCTGGATCCGCAGATCCTCATGTACGACGAGCCCTTCGTCGGCCAGGACCCCATCGCCATGGGCGTGCTGGTGCGCCTCATCCGCCTGCTCAACCAGGCGCTGGGACTGACCAGCATCGTGGTCTCCCACGACCTGGCCGAAACCGCCAGCATCGCCGACTACCTCTATGTGGTGGGCGATACCAAGGTGCTGGGGCAGGGCACGCCGAAGGAATTGCGCGAATCGCCGGATCCGCGGGTTCGCCAGTTCATGCAGGGCATCCCCGATGGCCCGGTACCCTTCCACTTCGCCGCGCCGGATCTGCGCGATGCCTTGCTGGGGAAACACTGATGCGTAAGGTCTCCGCCATAGAGCGGATTCGTCGACTGGGCCGCGCCGGGCTGGACGTCGTGGCGGCCATCGGCCGCTCGGTCATCGTCCTGCTGCTGGCGGTGTTCGGTCGCGGTGGCGTGGGCAGCGGCCTGCAGCTGCTGGGCAAGCAACTCTATTCGGTAGGGGTGATGTCGCTGCCGATCATCGTGGTGTCGGGCTTCTTCATCGGCATGGTGATCGCCCTGCAGGGCTACAACATCCTGGTCAAGTACGGCTCCGAGCAGGCGGTGGGGCAGATGGTCGCCCTGACCCTGCTGCGTGAACTCGGCCCGGTGGTGACGGCCCTGCTGTTCGCCGGCCGGGCAGGCTCCGCCCTGACCGCCGAGATCGGCAACATGAAATCCACCGAGCAGCTGTCCAGTCTGGAAATGATCGGTGTGGACCCGCTCAAGTACATCGTCGCGCCGCGTTTCTGGGCCGGCTTCATTTCCATGCCGCTGCTGGCCGCCATGTTCAACGTGGTGGGCATCTGGGGCGCGGCCATGGTCGCCATCGACTGGCTCGGCGTCTATGACGGTTCCTTCTGGGCCACCATGCAGAACAGCGTGATGCTCAGCGACGTGCTCAACGGTGTGATCAAGAGCCTGGTGTTCGCCTTCGTGGTGACCTGGGTCGCCGTCTTCCAGGGGTATGACTGCGAGCCCACCTCCGAAGGCATCGGCCGCGCCACCACCCGTACCGTCGTCTATGCGTCGCTTGCCGTGCTCGGCCTCGACTTCATTCTTACCGCCCTGATGTTTGGAGATCTCTGATGCAAACCCGCACCCAGGAAATCGGTGTCGGACTCTTCCTGCTGGCCGGCGTGCTCGCACTGCTGCTGCTGGCGCTGCGGGTAAGCGGTCTGACGATGAGCGACCATCACGATACCTACAAGGTCTACGCCTATTTCGACAACATCGCCGGTCTCACCGTGAGATCGCGGGTGACCATGTCGGGCGTGACCATCGGCAAGGTCACCGCCATCGATCTCGACCGCAACAGCTACCGTGGCCGGGTCACCATGCAGATCGACAAGCAGGTGGACAACCTGCCGACCGACTCCATCGCCTCGATCCTGACCGCCGGCCTGCTCGGCGAAAAGTACATCGGCATCAGCGTGGGCGGTGACGAGCAGGTGCTCAAGGAAGGCTCGACCATTCGAGATACACAATCCTCGCTGGTTCTCGAAGACCTGATCGGCAAATTCCTGCTCAATTCGGTCAATAAAGACTCTTCCGCCAATAAATGATGAGAGGCTTTTCCATGCTCAAGCTACTTCGTCACGGAGTGATCGCGATCCTGGCCCTGCTGCCTCTGGTGTCCCAGGCGGCGCCCTCGGCCCACGACGTGATCCAGCAGACCACCACCACCCTGCTCAGCGACCTCGAGACCAATCGCGACCGGTATCGCAGCAGCCCAGAAGCCTTCTACGAATCGCTCAACAACATCCTCGGCCCGGTGGTGGATGCCGAAGGCATCTCGCGCAGCATCATGACCGTGCGCTACAGCCGCAGCGCCTCGCCCGAGCAGATGGCGCGCTTCCAGGAAAACTTCAAGCGCAGCCTGATGCAGTTCTATGGCAATGCGCTGCTGGAGTACAACAACCAGGGGATCCGGGTGCTGCCCGAAGGGCCGTCCGACGGTCCCGATCGCACCAGCGTGGGCATGGAGGTCAAGGGCAACAACGGCGCCGTGTACCCGGTGCAGTACAGCATGGTCAAGCAGGGCAACGAGTGGAAGGTGCGCAACGTCATCATCAATGGCCTGAACCTCGGCAAGCTGTTCCGTGACCAGTTCGCCCAGGCGATGCAGGAAAACGGCAACGACCTGGACAAGACCATCAACAACTGGGCGGGCACCGTGGCCAAGGCCAAGGATTCTCCCGAGGCCCAGAAGGCCAAGGTCGGTTCGTGAGTCGCGCCGCCATCACCGGCGAAGGCGCCCGACTGCAACTGTCGGGCGTGCTCGATCACGCCAACGTGCCCACCCTGCGCGAGCAGGGCAGGGCGCTGATCGGCCAGGGCAGTGGTCCGCTGGTGCTCGATTGCGCCGGTGTCGAACGCTCCAACAGCGCCGGCCTCGCGCTGTTGCTGGCCTGGCTGCGCGATGCCCAGGCCGCGGGGCGCCCGCTGACCATCGCCAGCCTGCCTTCCGAGTTGCGGCAGATCGCCGACGTCTCGGATGCCCTCGCCCTGCTGCCCCTGGCGGAAGACGCGCACGGGTAGCGGTCATCGCAGTCGCCGTACAGCCGGTTTTTTTGTATGATCGCCGGCTGTACTAGATTGCCGAGGTGCCGCCATGCAGGCCCAAGAAGTCAAAAGCCTCCTGGAGGCAAAACTGGCCGATACCCAGGTCGAAGTGGAAGGCGAGGGCTGCAACTTCCAGCTCTACCTGATCAGCGACGAGCTCCAGGCACTCAGCCCGGTCAAGCGTCAGCAGCAGGTCTACTCCCATCTCCAGCCGCAGATCGCCGATGGCAGCATCCATGCTGTCACCATGAAATTCTTCACCCGTGCTGCCTGGGCCGAACGCGCCTGATTCGCAGCGCCGAGAACTCGCTATGGACAAACTGATCATTACCGGCGGCAACAGCCTGAACGGTGAAATTCGCATTTCCGGGGCCAAGAACTCCGCCCTGCCGATCCTGGCCGCGACCCTGCTCGCCGACACCCCGGTGACCATCGCCAACCTGCCGCACCTGCACGACATCACCACCATGATCGAGCTGTTCGGCCGCATGGGCGTCCAGCCGGTGATCGGTGAAAAGCTCAATGTCGAGGTCGATGCCTCCAGCATCAAGACCCTGGTCGCGCCCTATGAGCTGGTCAAGACCATGCGCGCCTCGATCCTGGTGCTGGGTCCAATGGTCGCCCGCTTCGGCGAGGCGGAAGTCGCCCTGCCCGGTGGTTGCGCCATCGGTTCGCGGCCGGTCGATCTGCACCTGCGTGGCCTGGAAGCCATGGGTGCCAAGATCACCGTCGAAGGCGGCTACATCAAGGCCAAGGCGCCGGCCGGCGGCCTGCGCGGCGCCCACTACTATTTCGACACCGTCAGCGTGACCGGTACCGAGAACGTGCTGATGGCCGCCACCCTGGCCAAGGGCCGCAGCGTCATCCAGAACGCCGCTCGCGAGCCCGAGGTCGTCGACCTGGCCAACTGCCTGATCGCCATGGGTGCCAACATCCAGGGCGCCGGTACCGACACCATCACCGTGGAAGGCGTCGAGCGCCTGGGTGGCGCTACCTATTCGGTGTTGCCGGACCGCATCGAGACCGGCAGCTACCTGGTCGCCGCCGCCGCCACCCGCGGTCGCGTCAAGCTCAAGGACACCGATCCGACCATCCTCGAGGCCGTGCTGGCCAAGCTGGAAGAGGCCGGTGCCCACATCGCCACCGGCAGCAACTGGATCGAGCTGGACATGAAGGGCAATCGCCCCCGCGCGGTCAACATCCGCACGGCGCCTTACCCGGCGTTCCCCACCGACATGCAGGCCCAGTTCATCTCCATGAACGCCGTCGCCGAAGGCACCGGTACCGTGGTCGAGACCATCTTCGAGAACCGCTTCATGCACGTTCACGAGATGGTGCGCATGGGCGCCAACATCGCCATCGAAGGCAATGCCGCCATCGTCACCGGCGTGCCCAGCCTCAAGGCCGCCCCGGTCATGGCGACCGACCTGCGCGCCTCGGCGAGCCTGGTCATCGCCGCCCTGGTGGCCGAAGGCGATACCCTGATCGATCGCATCTACCACATCGACCGCGGCTACGAATGCATCGAGGAGAAATTCCAGCTGCTCGGCGCCAAGATCCGTCGCACGCCCAAGTAAGGACCTCCGATGCTGACCATCGCCCTGTCCAAGGGCCGTATCCTCGACGACACCCTGCCGCTGCTGGCGGCGGCGGGGATCGCTCCGACCGAGAATCCGGACAAGAGCCGCAAGCTCATCATCCCGACCACCCAGGACGATGTGCGGCTGCTCATCGTCCGCGCCACCGATGTGCCCACCTATGTGGAGCATGGCGCCGCGGACCTGGGCGTGGCCGGCAAGGACGTGCTGATGGAATACGGCGGCGATGGCCTCTATGAGCCGCTGGACCTGCGCATCGCCCGCTGCAAACTGATGACCGCGGGCGCCGTGGGCGCTCCGGCGCCGCGTGGCCGGCTGCGGGTGGCGACCAAGTTCGTCAATGTCGCCAAGCGCTACTATGCCGAGCAGGGTCGTCAGGTCGACATCATCAAGCTGTACGGCTCCATGGAGCTGGCACCGCTCGTGGGCCTGGCCGACAAGATCATCGACGTGGTCGACACCGGCAATACCCTCAAGGCCAACGGGCTCGAACCCCAGGAGCTGATCGCCCATATCAGCTCGCGCTTGATCGTCAACAAGGCCTCGATGAAGATGCAGCATGGCCGCATTCAGGCCCTCATCGAGACCCTGAGACACGCCGTCGAGGCGCGCGGCGCCTAAGTTCTGGCTGGCATGCCGAATGCCGGCCAGGACTGCTTCCATCCCTCCAGCTTCGCCTATCCGTGCCATAGCCAAATTGTCGGGCGCCCACACGGAGCCGGCTGTTACTCTCGGGCGCCCCTTTCGCTCTCCTGAAGAGGATCCGCCATGACCGCTCCGCTCGCCATCCGCCGACTCGCCGCCGCCGCTCCGGATTTCGCCGAGCATCTGGATCATCTGCTGAGCTGGGAAGGGGTGTCGGATGCCGACATCAACCAGCGGGTCCTGGCGATCATCGCCGACGTGCGCCACCAGGGCGACGCCGCGCTGCTCGAATACACCCGGCGCTTCGATGCCGTCGAGGCGACCGCCATGAGCGATCTCATCCTGCCGCGCGCGCGTCTGGAAGAAGCCCTGACCCGCATCACGCCGGAGCAGCGCACCGCGCTGGAAGCCGCTGCCGAGCGCGTTCGTCGTTATCACGAAAAGCAGCGCCAGGATTCCTGGCAGTACCAGGAGGCCGACGGCACCGTGCTCGGCCAGCAGGTCACTCCGCTGGATCGTGCCGGGCTCTATGTGCCGGGGGGCAAGGCCTCCTATCCCTCCTCGGTGCTGATGAACGCCATTCCGGCCAAGGTCGCCGGCGTAAAGGAAGTGGTCATGGTGGTGCCCACGCCCCGTGGCGAGGTCAACGAACTGGTGCTGGCCGCCGCAGCCCTGGCCGGTGTCGATCGCGTCTTCACCATCGGTGGCGCCCAGGCCGTGGCCGCCCTGGCCTATGGCACCGAAAGCGTACCCCCGGTGGACAAGATCGTCGGCCCTGGCAACATCTATGTCGCCACCGCCAAGCGCCACGTGTTCGGCAAAGTCGGCATCGACATGATCGCCGGCCCGTCGGAGATCCTGGTGGTCTGCGACGGCCAGACCGATCCCGACTGGATCGCCATGGACCTGTTCTCCCAGGCCGAGCACGATGAGGACGCCCAGGCCATCCTGGTCAGTCCGGACGCCGCCTTCCTCGACGCCGTGGCGGCCAGCATCGCCCGTCTGCTGCCGGAGATGGAGCGCGCCGAGATCATCCGCGCCTCCCTGGAAGGCCGTGGCGCCCTGATCCAGGTCGCCGACATGGCCCAGGCCATCGAGGTGGCCAACCGTATCGCCCCCGAACACCTGGAATTGTCGGTCGCCGAACCCGAGCAATGGCTGCCCAGCATCCGCCACGCCGGCGCCATCTTCATGGGTCGCTACACCGCCGAGGCCCTGGGCGACTACTGCGCCGGTCCCAATCATGTGCTGCCGACCTCGGGCACCGCGCGCTTCTCCTCGCCGCTGGGCGTGTACGACTTCCAGAAGCGTTCCTCGATCATCCACTGCTCGGCCACGGGCGCTTCCGCGCTGGGTCGGGTCGCCTCGGTGCTGGCGCGTGGCGAGTCCCTGACCGCCCACGCCCGCAGTGCCGAATACCGTATTCAGGAGGAGCAGGCATGAGCGAACTCTGGAGTCCCTTCGTCAAGAACCTGGTGCCCTATGTGCCGGGTGAGCAACCCAAACTGACCAACCTGGTCAAGCTCAACACCAACGAGAATCCCTACGGTCCGTCGCCGCGGGCGCTGGACGCCATTCGCGCCGCGGCCACCGACGACCTGCGCCTCTACCCCGACCCCAACGGTCAGGCGCTGAAGGATGCCGTCGCCCGCTACTACGGCCTTCAGAGCGACCAGGTGTTTGTCGGCAACGGCTCGGACGAGGTGCTGGCGCACATCTTCCTGGGTCTGTTCGGCCATGGCCGCCCAATCCTGTTTCCGGACATCAGCTACAGCTTCTATCCGGTCTATTGCGGCCTCTACGACATCGCCTTCGAGACGCCGGCGCTGGACGAGGATTTCCAGATCGTCCCCGAGGACTATCTGCGCCCCAATGGCGGGATCATCTTCCCCAACCCCAATGCGCCGACCGGCAGCGCCCTGGCGCTGGACGCCATCGAGCGCATCGTCGCCGGCAATCCGACCTCGGTGGTGGTGGTGGACGAGGCCTATGTCGACTTCGGGGCCGAGTCCGCGGTCGCCCTGATCGAGCGCCATCCCAACCTGGTGGTGACCCAGACGCTGTCCAAGTCCCGTTCCCTGGCCGGTCTGCGGGTAGGGCTGGCCTTGGGACAGGCGCCGCTGATGGAAGCCCTGGAGCGGATCAAGAACAGCTTCAACTCCTATCCGCTGGATCGCCTGGCCCTGGCCGGCGCGACCGCGGCCTTCGAGGATCGCGCCTATTTCGACGAGACCTGCCGGCAGGTGATCGAGAGTCGCGAAGCGCTGGTGGGCCAGTTGCTGGAGCGTGGCTTCGAGGTCCTGCCCTCGGCCGCCAACTTCATCTTCGCCCGGCATGTGCAGAAGGGCGGCGCGGCGCTGGCCGCGGGCTTGCGCGAGCACGGCGTCATCGTGCGCCACTTCAGCCGCCCCGAACGCATCGCCGACTTCCTGCGCATCACCATCGGCACGCCGGCGCAGAATCAGGCGCTGATCACGGCCCTCGACACCCTCTGAACCTCGTTCGCGGCTAGGCTCTGTTCGAAAGGTCGCCGAGCGATGGTCAGGCGAGGCGAAAAGCGCTGAGGAAGCGGAGTTTACGAGTGGTAAATTAGCATTCCGAAGCGCTTTTCAACGAAGCATCACCGAGCGTAGGCACTTTACGTACAGAGCCTAGCGCGCCTTCTCCATCAGGGGGCGCATCCCGACGGTAACCTTGACCTGCACGGTCTTGTCCTGGCGCAGCACCTCGATGGGGATGCTGTCGCCAGGTTGCTTGCGGGCGATCTGGTTCATCGCCAGCCGGCCGTCCCTGATCGGTTGGCCAGCCAGCTTGACCAGCACGTCGCCCGCGCGCAGACCGCCCTTGTGCGCCGGTCCATCGGGATCGATGTCCGTTACCACGATGCCCTGGTCGACCTTGAGGCCATAGGTCTTGACCAGCTCCGGGGTGATCACCTCCACCGCCACGCCCAGCCAGCCACGGATGACCTGGCCGTGCTGGATGATCGAGCGCATGACCTCCATGGCCAGCTTGATCGGGATGGCGAAGCCGATGCCCTGGGAGCCGCCGGAAAGGATGGCGGTGTTGATGCCGATCAGATTGCCGCTGGCATCCACCAGCGCGCCGCCGGAATTGCCCAGGTTGATCGCCGCATCGGTCTGGATGAAGTCCTCGTAGGTATTGAGACCCAGCTGGTTGCGACCGGTGGCGCTGATGATGCCCATGGTCACCGTCTGGCCGACGCCAAAGGGGTTGCCGATGGCCAGCACCACGTCGCCGATGCGGATGGCGCTCGAATCGCCTACCGAGATGGCCGGCAGATTGGGCAGGTCGATCTTGAGCACGGCCAGATCGGTGGCGGGATCGCTGCCGATCAGCTTGGCCAGGGTCTGGCGGCCGTCGGCCAGCGCCACGACGATGGACTCGGCGTCCAGGGTCACGTGATTGTTGGTCAGCAGATAGCCGTCATGGCTCATCAGCACGGCGGAACCCAGGCTGAGTTCTTCCACCGGCTTGGTCGCGCCCTTGCGGTCGCTGGCCGTATCTCCGGCCTTGCCCGGCTTGGCCGCCTTGGTCGAGCGCAGCGACACCACCGCAGGCGCGGCGCGACTGGCCGCGTCGGCGTAGGAAACCGGTCCTTCCTGGCGCGAACTGGCGGGCGCCTGGGCGGCCTCGAACAGCGGTGGCTGGGCGGGCAGGCCGAGCCACTGGGGATAGCGCTGCATGATCAGGGCTGCAACGAGCAGACCGCACAGCACGGGCCAGCCGAGATAACGCAAAGCCTTGTACATCGATCACATCCTTGAATTTGTCCACCCGGGGTGCGCCGGATAAGCTGGCGGCCATTATAAGGAGCGGCGCCAGCCGAAGACACGCTGGCGCCGCCAACGAGGAGGTAAGCCGCACGTGACCCTGTCCCTTGAGCAACTGGTAGAGACCGCCGACCGCTACCTGGAATCGGCCCGGATCCAGGATTATTGCCCCAACGGCCTGCAGGTCCAGGGCCGTGAGCAGGTGCGCCTGCTAGTCAGTGGCGTCACGGCTTCCCAGCAGCTGCTGGACGCCGCCGTCGCCGCCGGTGCCGATGCCATCCTGGTGCACCATGGCTATTTCTGGAAGAACGAGGATGCCCGCCTCATCGGCATGAAGCACCGGCGGATCAAGACGCTGCTGAGTCATGACATCAGCCTGCTGGCCTACCACCTGCCCCTGGATGTCCATCCCGAGGTGGGCAACAACGTCCAGCTGGGGCGCCGCCTGGGGCTGCAGGATATCCGGCCGCTGCCAGGGGATGCCAAGGGACTGATCTGGCAGGGGGAGTTGCCGCAGGCGCAATCCGCCGCGGACTTCGGTCGCCAGGTGGCGGACGTGCTGCAGCGCGAGCCGCTGGTGGTCGACGGCAGGCGGGCGATCCGGCGCCTGGCCTGGTGCACCGGTGGCGCCCAGGGCTATATCGACCAGGCCATCGCCGCCGGGGTGGATGCCTACCTGACCGGCGAGGTGTCCGAGCAGACGGTGCACAGCGCTCGCGAGAACGGCGTGAGTTTCTTCGCCGCCGGCCACCATGCCACCGAGCGCTATGGGGTGCAGGCACTGGGCGACCATCTGGCCGCGCAGTTGGGGATCCAGCACCTCTTCATCGACTGCGGCAATCCCGCCTGAGCGTCATAAGCATAGAACTTCTGGTTCTAAATAGCCTGGCGGGCCATAACTGTTGCCTATGGTAAGGTTGAGGTTCGTCCACGGCCCGCTCTGTCCGGTGTGTCCAGTCGACTGAATGCCGCAACGGACATCTCCTAGGCCACCTTTCTGCAATCGTGAGTAGCCATGCTCGACAAACAGACGCACCTCAAACAGCTTGAGGCGGAAAGCATCCACATCATCCGTGAAGTGGCCGCCGAGTTCGACAATCCGGTCATGCTGTATTCAATCGGCAAGGATTCGGCCGTGATGCTGCACCTGGCCCGCAAGGCCTTCTTTCCCGGCAAGCTGCCGTTCCCGGTACTCCACGTGGACACCGGCTGGAAATTCCAGGCCATGTACGAATTCCGCGATCGCATGGTCGCCGACATGGGCCTCGATCTGCTGGTGCACAAGAATCCGGAAGGGGTCGCCCAGGGCATCAATCCCTTCACCCATGGCAGTGCCAAGCACACCGACATCATGAAGACCCAGGGCCTCAAGCAGGCGCTGGACAAGTACGGTTTCGACGCCGCCTTCGGCGGTGCCCGTCGCGACGAGGAGAAGTCCCGCGCCAAGGAGCGCGTCTACTCCTTCCGTGACAGCAAGCACCGCTGGGATCCCAAGAACCAGCGTCCCGAGTTGTGGAACATCTACAACGGCAAGACCAACAAGGGCGAGTCGATTCGTGTCTTCCCGTTGTCGAACTGGACCGAGCTGGACATCTGGCAGTACATCTATCTCGAAGGCATCCCGATCGTGCCGCTGTACTTCGCCGCCGAGCGCGAGGTGATCGAGAAGAACGGCACCCTGCTCATGATCGACGACGACCGTATCCTCGAGCACCTCTCGCCCGAGGAAAAGGCCCGCATCCACAAGCGCCAGGTGCGCTTCCGTACCCTTGGCTGCTACCCCCTGACCGGTGCGGTGGAGTCCCAGGCGACCACGCTGACGGACATCATCCAGGAGATGCTGCTCACCCGCACCTCCGAACGCCAGGGCCGGGTCATCGACCACGATGGCGCCGGGTCGATGGAAGAGAAGAAACGTCAGGGGTATTTCTAAGATGTCGCACCAATCCGATCTGATCGGCCAGGACATCCTGGCCTACCTCGCACAGCACGAGCGCAAGGAGCTGCTGCGCTTCCTCACCTGCGGCAACGTCGACGACGGCAAGAGCACCCTGATCGGACGCCTGCTGCACGATTCCAAGATGATCTACGAGGATCACCTGGAGGCCATCACCCGCGATTCCAAGAAGGTCGGCACCACCGGCGAAGAGGTCGATCTGGCGCTGCTGGTGGACGGCCTGCAGGCCGAGCGCGAGCAGGGCATCACCATCGACGTGGCCTACCGCTACTTCTCCACCGCCAAGCGCAAGTTCATCATCGCCGATACCCCCGGCCATGAGCAGTACACCCGCAACATGGCCACCGGGGCCTCCACCTGCGACCTGGCGATCATCCTGGTCGACGCCCGTCACGGCATCCAGACCCAGACCCGCCGGCACAGCTACATCGCTTCGCTGCTGGGCATCAAGCACATCGTGGTCGCCATCAACAAGATGGACCTGCTGGGCTTCGACGAGGCGGTGTTCGAGCGCATCAAGGACGACTACCTGGCCTTCGCCCAGCGCATCGACCTCAACGCCAAGGACATCCACTTCGTCCCCATGTCGGCGCTCAAGGGCGACAACGTGGTGAATCGCAGCGAGCAGACGCCCTGGTACAGCGGCAAGCCGCTGATGGAAATCCTCGAGACCGTGGAGATCGCCGCCGATCGCAACCTCGACGATCTGCGCTTCCCGGTGCAGTACGTCAACCGACCCAATCTCAACTTCCGCGGCTTCGCCGGGACCCTGGCTTCGGGCGTGGTCACCAAGGGTGATGCCGTGGTGGTCCTGCCGTCGGGCAAGGGCAGTCGCATCAAGTCCATCGTCACCTACGAAGGCGAGCTGGAGCAGGCCGGACCCGGCCAGGCGGTGACCCTGACCATGGAAGACGAGATCGACATCTCCCGGGGCGACGTCCTGGTGCATGCCGACAACCGTCCCCAGGTCACCGACAGCTTCGAGGCCATGCTGGTGTGGATGGCCGAGGAACCCATGCGGCCCGGCAAGAAGTACGACATCAAGCGCGCCACCAGCTACGTGCCCGGCTCGCTGCCGAGCATCGTGCACACGGTGGACGTCAACACCCTGGAACGTGGCGCCGCCAGCGAGCTCAAGCTCAACGAGATCGCCCGGGTCAAGGTGGCTCTCGATGCGTCCATCGCCCTGGATGGCTATGGCGTCAACCGCACCACCGGCGCCTTCATCGTCATCGATCGCCTGACCAATGGCACCGTCGGGGCCGGCATGATCATCGCCGACCCGGTGGGCCGGGGTGGCCATGGTCAGGGCGCGCACCAGCTGCACGTCGGCAATGGCGAGCGGGCCGCGCGTTTCGGTCAGCAGCCCAGCACCGTGCTCTTCACCGGTATCTCCGGCGCCGGAAAGACCACCCTGGCCTATGCCCTGGAGCGTCGCCTGTTCGATGCCGGTCGTGCGGTCTTCGTGCTGGACGGTCAGAATCTGCGCCACGACCTGAACAAGGGGCTGCCCCAGGATCGCGCCGGGCGTCGCGAGAACTGGTTGCGTGCCGCCCAGGTGGCCCGCCAGTTCAACGAGGCGGGTCTGATCGCCCTGGCGGCCTTTGTCGCGCCGGATGCCGAGGGCCGTGCCCAGGCCCAGGCGCTGATCGGTGCCGAGCGTCTGCTGACCGTACACGTCAAGGCGTCGCCCAAGGCCTGCGCCGAGCGCGATCCCCAGGGGCTCTACGCCGCCGGTGGCGACAACATCCCGGGTATCTCCTTCGCCTACGATGCCCCGGAAGATGCCGATCTGGTGATCGACACCGAGCAGCTGTCGGTGGAGGAGGGGGTCCAGCAGATCCTCGACGTCCTGCGTCGGCGCCAGGTGGTCTAGGGCGTTCAGCCAAGAAAAAACCCGCCTCTCGGCGGGTTTTTTCTTGGGCCCTTACCAGCGCGGGGGCGGGCCGTAGTAGTAGGCGCCGGGCGGCGGGCCGTAGTACACCGGGCGGGGTTCCACCACCCGATATTCGTAGACCGGTGCCGGCTCGTAGTAGACCACGCGCGGCGGCGGAGGCGGTGGGGGGCCTTCGACATAGACCGGCTCGCGGGCGTAGGAATGGGAGACGATGGCTCCGCCGACCACGGCGCCCACTACGGCACCGAGAAGGGCCGGACCGGGACCACGACCGTGGGCGGACGCCTGACCGGCGATGGCGAGGCAACCGGCAAGCACCACGACTTGAGTGATGCGACGTAGCATGATCTTTCTCCTGCGACCCGGGGAAATGAAACCGGGTATGTCTATCAGACCGCAACGGTGGCCAGTCGCCTAGATCGCCTCGGGTAAAGTTTGGGTAAAACCAAATCCGGGGACATCAGTCCCAACAACTCGAGGTCGACGTGTCCCCACTCCCGCGGGATGCATCTCCTGTATCTGGCACCGCGAACGGTGCCCTGACCACGAGACCACCGTGCAGATTCTCTATACCGCTCTGATCCTCTTGCTGATGGTGGGTGCCACCCGACTCAGCGCCCATCTGATTCCCATCCCGCTGCCGCTGATCCAGGTGGTGGTCGGCGCCTTGCTCGCCTGGCCCACCCTGGGACTGCACGTGGCCCTGGACCCGGAACTCTTCCTACTGCTGTTCATCCCGGCGCTGCTGTTCTCCGATGGCTGGCGCATGCCCAAGCGGGAATTCTGGCGGCTGCGCCGACCGATCTTCGTCCTGGCCTTCGGCCTGGTCTTCCTCACGGTGCTGGGTGCCGGCTGGTTCCTGCACTGGATGCTGCACCTGCCCTGGGCGGTGGCCTTCGCCCTGGCGGCGGTGCTGTCGCCCACCGATGCCGTGGCGGTGTCCAGCATCGTCCGTGGCCGACTGCCCAGCGCCCTGCTGCACGTGATCCAGGGCGAGGCCCTGCTCAACGACGCCTCGGGTCTGGTGACCTTCAAGTTCGCCGTGGCGGCGGCCCTGACCGGCGCCTTTTCGCTGAGTCAGGCCAGCCTGGAATTCGTCATCGTCGCGGTGGGCGGCGTGCTGGTCGGCGGGGTGCTGAGCTGGCTGGTCGGGCGGGCGCGCGCCTGGATGGTGGTGAAGCGCGGCTGGAGCGACGCCGCGCCCCATGTGGTCTTCATGCTGTTGCTGCCCTTCGCCGCCTATGTGCTGGCGGAGCGACTGGGGGTTTCCGGCATCCTGTCCGCCGTGGCCGCCGGGATGATGCAGAGCCGGGTCGACATGCTGCCCCGGCAGACCGCCACCCGGTTGCTCAACCACAGCGTCTGGGGACTGGTGGAATTCGCCTTCAACGGCCTGGTGTTCCTGATCCTGGGGCTGCAACTGCCGGACATCCTGGCGGCCGCGCTGCCAGCCTCCCAGGCGCTATGGCCGGCCGCGGGCTGGCTGACGCTCTATGTGCTGGGTGCCTATGGGGTGATCATGGCCATCCGTTTCGGGGTCATCCTCGGCTATTGGCACCTGACCCAGCCTGGCAGCGGACCCATGACCATCGCGGGCGATCCGCGCCTGATCGCCGCCATCGCCTCCCTCAGCGGGGTGCGCGGCGCCGTGACCCTGGCCGGTGTGCTGTCGCTGCCGCTGCTGCTCTCGGATGGCACGCCCTTTCCCCTGCGTGACGTCCTGGTGTTCATCGCCGCCGGGGTGATCCTGCTGTCACTGGTGGTGGCGAGCATCGGTATTCCGCTGCTGCTGGCGCGGCTGCCGGAGCAATCCAACGACCTGCTGGAGCGGGAGCGCTGCGAGGTGCGGATCAACGCCGCCCGCGCCGCCATCACGGCGCTGGAGGACGTGGAATCCAGCGATGGCGACGAGCCGGCGCGGGCGGCGCTGCAGGCTGAGATCAAGGCCGGCATCATCGCCGAATTCCGTGACGAGCTGAGTTCCGCCGATGACAGCGAGGATGCCCGCTCCCTGGCGCGTCTGCGGGATACCCTGGATGGCGAGCTGCGCCTGCTCGCCATCCGTGCCCAGCGCCGTGAACTCTATCGGCTGCGTATCGCCGGCGTGATCGATGACCTGGTGGTCACCGAATTCCTGCGCGAGCTCGATATCCAGGAGACCGCGCTGATGCGCGATCAGGGTAACCGCTAGCCCTGACAGAAGCGGCGGATGCGCTCTGCCGCTTCCACGCATTCGGCCAGAGGGGCGACCAGGGCCATGCGGATCCGTCCGGCACCCGGATTGACGCCCGCGACTTCCCGCGACAGGTAGGAACCCGGCACCACGGTCACGTGTTCGCGGGCGAACAGATCGCGGGCGAAGGCTTCGTCATCGCCCGGCGTCCGGGCCCAGAGATAGAAACCGCCGTCCGGCAGTGACACCTCCAGGCTGCCCTGCAGGATGTCCAGCACGGCGGCGAACTTCTGCCGATAGAGTTCGCGGTTCTCGCGGACATGGGCCTCGTCCCGCCAGGCCACGGCGCTGGCCTTCTGCACCTGCACCGGCATGGCGCAGCCGTGGTAGGTGCGATAGAGCAGGAAGCGCTTGAGGATGGCGGCATCGCCGGCGACGAAGCCGGATCTCATGCCCGGCAGGTTGGAGCGCTTGGACAGGCTGTGGAAGACCACGCAACGGGCGAAGTCGCTGCGACCCAGTTCGGCGCAGGCGGTCAGTAGGCCGGGCGGCGGACTCGCTTCGTCGAAATAGAGTTCGCTGTAGCATTCGTCGGCGGCGATCACGAAGTCGTGGCGATCGGCCAGGGCGATGAGCTTTTTCAGCGTGGCCACTGGCAGCAGGGCGCCGGTGGGATTGCCGGGCGAACAGAGGAACAGCAACTGGCAGCGCTGCCAGACTTCATCCGGCACGCTGTCGAAATCGGGATTGAAACCCTTGTCCGCCAGGCACGGCAGGTAGTGCGGCTCGGCGCCGGCCAGCAGGGCCGCGCCTTCGTAGATCTGGTAGAAGGGGTTGGGGCTCAGCACCAGGCCGGCCTGGCTGCGATCCACCACCGCCTGGGTAAAGGAAAACAGCGCCTCCCGGGTGCCGGTCACCGGCAGCACATGACGCGCCGGATCCAGCCAGCCTGCCGGTACGCCAAAGCGCTGGCCAGCCCAGCTGGCGATGGCCTCGCGGAGCTCGGCGATGCCGAGGGTGGTCGGATAGACCGCCAGCTGATCCAGATTCGCCGTCAGCGCCTCGGCGACGAAGGCGGGGGACGGATGCTTGGGCTCGCCGATCGACAGCGGAATCGGCTTGAGCGCCGCCGGCGGGGTCACGCCAGCGAGGAGGGCGCGCAGCTTCTCGAACGGGTAGGGCTGCAGCAGGTCGAGGGTGGGATTCATCGTCGGGTGGTCCTTCGTTCGAGGCGTTAGATCAGGGAGCTAGATACTGATGCGGCTGAGTGGCGTCTGGCTGTCCGGCTCGCCCAGCTGCTTGATCAGGGCTTGCTGCAAGGCGCTGCACAGACCGGGATCCGCCAGCGGACGGCCAGCGGCGTCGGTGACGTAGAAGACGTCTTCCACGCGCTCACCGAGGGTGGCGATCTTGGCGTTGAGCACGGACAGGTCGAAGTCGAGGAAGATGCGGCCCACCCGTGCCAGCAGACCGGGGCGATCCGGTGCCGTCAGCTCGATCAGGCTCGCCGAGCGCGTGGTGTCGGTATAGATGTTAACCTGGGGCGAGAAGGCGAAATGCTTGAGCTGACGGGTCACGCGCCGGTTGATGATGCTCGGGTATTCCTCGGGATGCTTGAGCGCCTCGATCAGACCGCCGCGGATCTGGGCGATGCGGGCGGGATTGTTGCCGATCGAGCCCCCGTCGGTATCCAGCACGATGTAGGTGTCCAGGGTGAACTGGCTGGTGGAGGTGATGATGCGCGCGTCCTGAATGTTCAGGTTGAGCTGGTCCATCACCGCCACGGTCACCGCGAAGAAGTCGTGCTGGTCGGCGGCATAGATGAAGATCTGGGTGCCGCCTTCGGAGTCACGCTGGGTGGTCTCGCGGATCAGCACCAGGGGCTCGGCGGTATCGCCGTGGCCGAGAATGGCCTCGGTGTGCCAGGCGACATCCAGCGCGGTATGCCGCAGGAAATAGGTGTCACCCAGCTGCGACCACAGCTGCTCGGCGTCATCGGCATCGATGCCGCGACGCATCAGGGTGTCGAGGGCCGATTGCTGGGTGCTGCGGATCTGCTCTTCGCGATTGACCGGATTCTCCAGGCCGCGACGCAGGGCGCGCTTGGTCTCGGTGTACAGCTGCCGCAGCAGGGTGGCGCGCCAGGAATTCCACAGCGACGGATTGGTCGCGGTGATGTCGGCCACGGTGAGGACGTACAGGTAGTCGAGATGGGTGTGGTCGCCCACCGTCAGGGCGAAATCGTGGATCACCTGGGGGTCGGAGAGATCCTTGCGCTGGGCGGTGGTGGACATCGCCAGGTGGTTGCGCACCAGCCAGCTGACCAGGCGCGTGTCCCACTCCGGCAGCTGGTGACGGCGACCGAAGGCTTCCACGTCTTCCGCCCCCAGTTCCGAGTGATCGCCGCCACGGCCCTTGGCAATGTCGTGGTAGAGACCGGCGATGTAGATCAGCTCCGGCTTGGGCAGCTTGTGGATTACCCGCGTCGCCAGCGGATACTTTTCCGCCAGGACGTCATAGCTCATCTTGCGCAGGTGCTTGATGAGATTGAGGGTGTGGGCGTCCACCGTATAGATGTGGAAGAGGTCGTGCTGCATCTGGCCGACGATCTGGCCAAATTCGGGCAGGTAGAGCCCCAGCAGTCCGTAGCGATTCATCCGCCGCAGATTGCGATGGATGCCGGATTCGCTCTTGAGCAGTTCGATGAACAGGCTGGTGTTGCGAATGTCCTGGCGGAAGGCGTCGTCGATCAGGTGGCGGCTGTCGCGCAACAGGCGGATGGTGCCGGCGCTGGGCCCCTTGATCGCCGGATTCTGCGCCAGCAGCACGAACAGCTCCATCAGGGCGAAAGGGGTGCGCAGGAACACCTGCGGATGCACCACCTCCAGATAGCCGTTGCGGATCTGGAATCTGTTGTTGAGTGGTGTCACCGCGGCGGGCACCTGCTCGTCGCGCAGGTTCACTTCCTCGAAGTGCTGCATCACCACGTCGCTGAGCTGGGAGACGTCCATCACCACCCGGTAGTACTTCTGCATGAAGCGCTCGACCGCCAGCTTGGCATCGTTGTCTTCGTAGCCGAGCAGGTTGGCGATGCGCCGCTGGTGGTCGAACAGCAGGCGATCCTCCGGGCGACCGGCCAGCATGTGCAGGGCGTAGCGGACCTTCCACAGGTATTCCTGGGCCGAGGTCAGCAGACTGCACTCGCTCTCGGTAAGAAAGCCCTGGCCCACCAGGGCTTGCAGATTGAGGGTGCCGAATTGCCGCCGGGCGATCCACAGCAGCGTCTGGATGTCGCGCAGGCCGCCGGGGGAACCCTTGACGTTGGGTTCCAGGTTGTACTCGGTGTCGTTGTACTTGGCGTGTCGGGCGCTCTGCTCGGCACGCTTGGCCAGGTAGAAGGCCCGTCCCGGCCAGAGATGCTCGACGCTGGTGGCCGCCAGCATCGCCTGGCGCAGGTGCTCGGGGCCGGCGAGGGTACGGCTTTCCATCAGGTTGGTTATCACCGTCAGGTCGGCCAGTGCCTCGGTGGTGCACTCGCGCAGGGATCTGACGCTCTGCCCCACGGCCAGGCCCACGTCCCACAGCAGGGTCAGGAAGCCTTCGATGGAATCGCGGAAGCGCTCTTGTTCCTCTTCGGCGAGCAGGATGAGCAGGTCGATGTCCGAGTGCGGATGCAGTTCGCCACGGCCATAGCCGCCCACCGCGAGCAGGGCGATGTCGTCGTCCGGCCAGCTGAAGCGACTCCAGGCCGCGATCAGCATCTGGTCGATGAACCAGGCACGGTCCTCGACCAGCCGGCGCACGCTGCGCCCGGCCAGGAAGCGGGCATCGAGGGTGGCGTTCGCAGCCCGGATGAATTTCTTAAAGGCCGCGATGGGGCTGGCTTTCAGCGAAAGCTCAGCCTGGAACTGGCCGGCGTCGAACAACTCCGAATCGACCTGGGGCATGGGCGCTCACTCACGCAGAAACGCGGGGAAAGGTTTCGTCCTTTCTGAGGGTCAGGATCTCGTAACCCTGTTCGGTGACCAGCACCGTGTGCTCCCACTGCGCGGACAGCTTGCGGTCCTTGGTGATGGCGGTCCAGCCATCGCCCAGCAGACGGGTCTCGTAGCGGCCCTGGTTGATCATTGGCTCGATGGTGAAGATCATCCCGGCCTGCAGCTCGAGGCCCGTGCCGGCGCGACCGTAGTGCACCACCTGCGGCTCTTCGTGGAAGCCCTTGCCGATGCCGTGGCCGCAGTATTCGCGAACCACCGAGAAGCCGTTCTTCTCGGCATGCTTCTGGATGACCTCGCCGATATCGCCCAGGCGCGCCCCGGGGCGGACCAGATCGATGCCCTTGTAGAGGCATTCCTGGGTGATCTGGCAGAGGCGCTCGGCCCACTCGGGCACGTCGCCCACCAGGTACATCTTGCTGGTGTCGCCGTGGTAGCCGTCTTTGATCACGGTGATGTCCACGTTCATGATGTCGCCGCTCTTAAGTGGCTTGTCATTGGGGATGCCGTGGCAGACCACGTGGTTCAGCGAGGTGCAGATGGATTTGGGATAGCCCTTGTAGTTCAGCGGGGCGGGGATGGCCTGCTGCACGTTGACGATATAGTCGTGGGCCAGTCGATCCAGTTCTTCGGTGGTGATGCCGGGACGCACGTGCTCGTCCAGCATTTCGAGCACCTCGGCGGCCAGTTGGCCGGCGATGCGCATCTTGGCGATGTCTTCAGGGGTCTTGAGGATGACGGTCATCGGAAATCTCTAGGTATCACGCCGGGTGTCAGCTTTCGATCCGCTATTCTATCAGAGCCGGCGCCCGCACTGTGGCCGCCGGCGCGGCCCCGGATCTCCGGTATCCGGCAATCGCCGCTGGTGGTATCCGACAAGGCGTGATATAAAGTCGCGCGCTTTTTCGGGGCTCCGCCCTTTAGCGCTCCTAACCCCACACACGCATCGACACGATGACCTGGGTGCTTCCCGATGGGAAGTTGGTCATTGGGATGCGTGGAGGCCCAACCCGACTACGAGGAACATCTAAATGTCTCAAGTCTCCATGCGTGACATGCTGAAAGCCGGCGTGCATTTCGGCCACCAAACCCGTTACTGGAACCCGAAGATGGGCAAGTACATCTTCGGCGCGCGCAACAAGATCCACATCATCAACCTCGAAAAGACCCTGCCGATGTTCAACGAGGCCCTGACCTTCGTTGAGCGCCTGGCTTCCGGCAAGAACAAGATCCTGTTCGTCGGCACCAAGCGTTCCGCCGGCAAGATCGTTCGCGAAGAAGCCGCTCGTTGCGGTCAGCCCTTCGTCGACCATCGCTGGTTGGGCGGCATGCTCACCAACTACAAGACCATCCGTGCCTCGATCAAGCGTCTGCGCGATCTGGAAGTCCAGTCCCAGGACGGTACTTTCGACAAGCTGACCAAGAAAGAAGCCCTGATGCGCACCCGCGACCTCGAGAAGCTCGAGCGCAGCCTGGGTGGTATCAAGGACATGGGCGGTCTGCCGGATGCCCTGTTCGTCGTCGACGTCGACCACGAGCGCATCGCCATCACCGAAGCCAACAAGCTGGGTATTCCGGTCATCGGCGTAGTCGATACCAACAGCAGCCCGGAAGGCGTTGACTACGTCATCCCCGGCAACGACGACGCCTTCCGCGCCGTTCAGCTGTACCTGAGCAGCGTTGCCGATGCCGTGATCCGTGGCGGCAACAACGGCGGTGCCAACGAGCAATTCGTCGAAGAAACCGCTGCCGAAGCCGTCGAGGGCTGAGCAGGTCGACCCTAGGGTCGAGCGGTTCGACGTGCGAGAAGGGGGCCTAGCCCCCTTTTTGCCTACTGGCGTTTCATTGGCTCCGTCTCCGTGCGGAGTGACCTCGAAACCGATTCAAGAGGATTTCAAACATGGCAGAAATCACTGCAGCCCTGGTCAAAGAACTGCGCGAGCGCACCGGCCAAGGCATGATGGATTGCAAGAAGGCCCTGGCCGCTGCCGGTGGCGACATCGAGAAAGCCATCGACGACATGCGTGCCGCTGGCGCCATCAAGGCCGCCAAGAAAGCCGGTAACGTGGCCGCAGAAGGCTCCATCGCGGTCAAGGTCGCTGACGACCACAAGGCTGCCGTCATCATCGAAGTCAACTCCCAGACCGATTTCCTGGCTCTGCAGGACGACTTCAAGGGCTTCGTCGCCGCCAGCCTGGACAAGGCCTTCGCCGAGAAGATGAGCGACGCCGCTCCGCTGATCGCCGCCCAGGAAGGTGCCCGTGAAGCGCTGGTCGCCAAGTGCGGCGAAAACGTCAACATCCGTCGTCTGACCCGTGTCGAAGGCGATGTCGTTGGCGCCTACCTCCACGGTCACCGCATCGGTGTGGTCGTTACCCTGCAGGGTGGCACCGCCGAGCTGGCCAAGGAAATCGCCATGCACGTCGCGGCGAGCAACCCCCAGTTCCTGAATCCCTCCCAGGTTTCCGAAGAAGCTGTCGCCAAGGAAAAGGAAATCTTCCTGGCGCTGAACGCCGACAAGATCGCCGGCAAGCCGGAAAACATCGTGGAGAACATGGTCAAGGGTCGTATCAACAAGTTCCTGGCCGAAGCCAGTCTGGTTGAGCAGCCCTTCATCAAGGATCCGGAAGTCAAGGTCGGTGAACTGGCCAAGAAAGCCGGCGCCGAAATCGTCTCCTTCGTGCGTTACGAAGTGGGCGAGGGCATCGAGAAGGCCGAAGTCGACTTCGCTGCCGAAGTGGCTGCCCAGCTGGCTGCCAGCAAGCAGTAAGCCCGGCGTCTGCCGTTGATCAGGAGGCCGCCCGCTTCGAGCGCGCGGCCTCTTTGTCAAATTGGAAGGCAGGTCTGATTTCTGCTCTTCCAAGGAGTTTTTTGCCGATTGGAGTGAACGCAACTGCGGTTGCGCTTTCCTATCGCTGGATCAAAATCCCCCGCACATGTTCATCGCCACAGGAGAGAGTGAATGGCACAGCAGATGAGTGGTCGCCAACCCCGTTACAAGCGTATTCTGCTGAAGCTCAGTGGCGAAGCCCTGATGGGAAGTGAAGACTTCGGGATCGACCCGAAGGTGCTGGATCGCATGTCGCTGGAGATCGGCCAACTGGTGGGTATCGGTGTCCAGGTCGGTCTGGTGATCGGCGGTGGCAACCTGTTCCGCGGCGCGGCCTTGTCCGCTGCCGGTATGGATCGGGTGACCGGTGACCACATGGGCATGCTGGCCACGGTGATGAACGCCCTGGCCATGCGCGACGCCCTGGAGCGTTCCAACATTCCCGCTACGGTGATGTCCGCCATCTCCATGGTCGGTGTGACCGATCAGTACGATCGGCGCAAGGCCCTGCGCCAGCTGAAGGATGGCGAAGTCGTCATCTTCTCCGCCGGTACCGGCAACCCCTTCTTCACCACCGATTCCGCCGCCTGCCTGCGCGCCATCGAGGTCGAAGCCGACCTGGTGCTCAAGGCCACCAAGGTGGATGGTGTATACACGGCCGATCCCTTCAAGGATCCCAATGCCGAAAAATTCGAGCGCCTGACCTACGACGAAGTGCTCGACCGCAAGCTGGGTGTCATGGATCTCACGGCCATCTGTCTCTGCCGTGACCACAGCATGCCCCTGCGGGTTTTCAACATGAACAAGCCCGGCGCCCTGCTCAATATCGTGGTGGGCGGTGGTGAGGGCACCCTGATCGAGGAGGGAGCAGCATGATCAATGAGATCAAGAAGGATGCGCAGGCGCGCATGACCAAGACCCTGGAAGCCCTGGGCCACGCCTTTGCCAAGATCCGTACCGGACGCGCTCATCCGAGCATCCTGGATAGCGTCATGGTGTCCTACTACGGCAGCGACACTCCGCTGCGTCAGGTGGCCAACGTCACCGTCGAGGATTCGCGGACCCTGGCCCTGAGCGTGTTCGACAAGAGCATGATCCAGGCGGTCGAGAAGGCCATCATGACCTCCGACCTGGGCCTTAATCCGGCCACCGCCGGGACCACCATTCGCGTGCCGATGCCGGCGCTGACCGAAGAGACCCGCAAGGGCTTCACCAAGCAGGCGCGTGCCGAGGCCGAGCAGGCGCGGGTTTCCGTGCGCAACATCCGTCGCGATGCCCTGGCTCAGCTCAAGGATCTGCTCAAGGAAAAGGAAATCAGTGAAGACGAGGATCGTCGCGCTCAGGATGAAGTCCAGAAGCTGACTGATAAATTCGTTGCCGAGGTGGACAAGGCTCTGGAGGCCAAGGAAGCCGACTTGATGGCTGTTTGACAACGGTTGGGACGTAACATGGGCATGAGCAAGCCAGGCAAGGTGGTGCCGCGTCACGTGGCGATCATCATGGATGGGAACAATCGCTGGGCGCGCCGTCGGCTGCTGCCGGGCGTCGCCGGTCACAAGGCCGGAGTGGACGCCGTGCGCGCGGTCATCGAGGTGTGCGGCGATGCGGGCGTCGAGGTGCTGACGCTGTTCGCCTTTTCCAGCGAGAACTGGCGGCGTCCGGCCGACGAGGTCGGCGCCCTGATGGAGCTCTTCCTATCCGCCCTGCGGCGGGAGGCGAAGAAGCTGCACCAGAACGGCATCCGGCTGCGCATCATCGGCGATCGCTCGCTGTTCCATCCGGAACTGCAGGCGGCCATGGCGGAAGTCGAGGCCCTCACTGCCCATCACACCCGGTTCGTGCTGCAGATCGCCGCCAACTATGGGGGGCAATGGGATATCACCCAGGCCGCCCAGCAACTGGCGGCGCGGGTCCAGCAGGGTTCGCTGCAGCCGGGTGAGATCACGCCGGAGCTGCTGCAAGGCTGTCTGGCGACCGCCGACCTGCCGCTGCCCGACCTGTGCATCCGCACCGGTGGCGAGCGCCGGGTCAGCAACTTCCTGCTCTGGCAGATCGCCTATGCCGAGCTGTATTTCTCCGACCTGTTCTGGCCGGACTTCAAGCACGAGGCCATGCACGCCGCCCTGGCGGACTTTGCCACCCGCCAGCGGCGGTTTGGCCGGACCTGCGAACAGGTGGAAGCGGAGCTACGCGCCTAATGCTGAAGCAGCGAGTTATCACGGCGATGGTGCTCCTGCCCATCGCCCTGGCCGGATTTTTCTGGCTGGAAGGGGCGGCTTTCGCTCTGTTCATCGGTGCGGTCGTGGTCCTGGGCGCCTGGGAATGGGCGCGGCTGGCGGGGCTGGAAGCCCAGCCGCTGCGTTGTGCCTATGCCGCCGTGGTCGCGCTGGCGCTGCTGCTCTGCTGGTGGCTGCCCGCCGGTGCCCATGGCCTGCTGTTCATCAGTCTGGCCTGGTGGCTCTATGCGACGGTGCTGGTGCTCACCTATCCCGACAGCGCTCGCGCCTGGCAGGCCTCCTGGCGGCGCCTGCTGATCGGGCTGGTGGTGCTGGTTCCGGCCTGGCAGGGGTTGATGCTGCTCAAGGCGGCACCGGGTGGCAATCTGCTGATTCTCGAGGTGATGATGCTGGTGTGGCTGGCCGACATCTTCGCCTATTTTTCCGGACGAGCCTTTGGCAAGCGCAAGCTGGCGCCGGCCGTGAGTCCGGGCAAGAGCTGGGAAGGTCTCTATGGCGGCCTGGCCGCCGCGCTGGTGGCTACCCTGGTACTCGGCCTGGTCCGTGGCTGGGGCCTGGGCGACCTCCTGCAGGCTCTGATCGGCGCCGCCTGCGTGGTGCTGATCTCCGTGGTGGGTGATCTCACCGAAAGCATGTTCAAGCGTCAGGCCGGGCTCAAGGACAGCAGCCAGTTGCTGCCGGGGCACGGTGGCGTGCTAGATCGCATCGACAGCCTCACGGCCGCCGTACCGCTGTTCGCCCTGCTGCTCTGGTGGGCCGGCTGGGGTGTCCAGTGAGTCTCCAGCAGCTTTGTGTCCTGGGTGCGACGGGCTCCATCGGCGCCAGCACCCTGGATGTCGTCGCCCGGCATCCCGATCGCTATCGCATCTTCGCCCTCAGCGGGCATCGTCGACTGAGCGAGCTGGCAGAGCTCTGTCGGCGTTTTCAGCCGGTCTATGCAGCCGTGCCGGATCAGGCATCCGCCGAGCAGCTGGCCGCTTTGCTGCAAGGGGCTGAAGCCCGCCCCGAAATCCTGGTGGGGGAGGGCGGCCTGGAAGCCATCGCGGCCCATCCCCAGGTGGATACCGTCATGGCCGCCATCGTCGGCGCGGCGGGTCTGAAGCCCACCTTGGCGGCGGTCAAGGCCGGCAAGCGCGTACTGCTGGCCAACAAGGAAGCCCTGGTCATGAGCGGCGCGCTCTTCATCGAGGCCGTGCAGGCCAGTGGCGCGACCCTGCTGCCCATCGACAGCGAGCACAATGCCATCTTCCAGTGCCTGGCCGATCCGGCGACGCCCGGCCTGGCCCGCAAGGGCGTAAGACGCATCCTGCTCACCGCCTCGGGCGGCCCATTCCGCGAGACGCCGGCCGAGCAACTGACCGGGGTGACGCCGGATCAGGCCTGCGCCCATCCCAAGTGGTCCATGGGACGCAAGATTTCGGTGGACTCCGCGACCCTGATGAACAAGGGATTGGAGCTGATCGAAGCCTGCTGGCTGTTCGAGGCGACGCCGGAGCAGGTCGAAGTGGTCATCCATCCCCAGAGCGTGATTCATTCGCTGGTGGACTATGTGGATGGCTCGGTGCTGGCCCAGCTGGGCAATCCCGACATGCGCACCCCTATCGCCCATGCCCTGGCTTGGCCCGAGCGCATCGAATCCGGCGTCGCGGCACTGGACCTGTTCGAGATCGGTCGGCTCGACTTCGAGCGGCCCGACGAAGCGCGCTTTCCCTGCCTACGGTTGGCGCGGGAAGCGGCTCAGGCGGGTGGTTGCATGCCGGCCACGCTCAATGCGGCCAACGAGGTCGCTGTCGAGGCCTTTCTAGACGGGCGACTGGGCTTTACCGAGATCCCGCGGCTGATCGAAGCGGTGCTCGAGGCCGTCGAGCCCTGTCCGGCCAGCGATCTCGACGCGGTCTTCGCGGCCGACAGCACCGCTCGGCAGCTGGCTCGGGAGTGGCTGTCGAGACGCTGATCCCGCGCCTCGACACCTGGCCTGCGAGTCCGCAGAATCTGCACATTGAGGTAGCGGAGGCAGCCAATGTCCATCCTTTATACGATTCTGGGAACCCTGATCGCCCTGGGCGTGCTGGTGACCATCCACGAGTATGGCCATTTCTGGACGGCGCGCCGTTGCGGCGTCAAGGTCCTGCGCTTCTCCGTGGGCTTCGGCAAGCCGCTGCTGCGCTGGCACGATCGCCAGGGCACCGAATTCGTGGTGGCCGCGATCCCATTGGGCGGCTATGTGAAGATGCTGGACGAGCGCGAAGCGCCGGTGGCGCCCGAAGAACAGCATGCCGCCTTCAATCGCAAGACGGTACGCCAGCGCATCGCCATCGTCGCCGCCGGTCCGATCGCCAATTTCCTGCTCGCCATCCTGTTCTTCTGGGTGCTGGCCATGCTTGGCTCCCAGCAGCCGCGTCCGGTGGTGGGGGCGGTTGCCCCTGATACCCTGGCTGCCGCAGCGGGCATCCCGGCGGGCGCCGAACTGACCGCGGTCGATGACGCGGCGGTAGACAGCTGGTCGGCGGTCAATCTGCGCCTGGTCGATCGCCTGGGTGAAAGCGGTCCGCTACGCCTGAGCTACCGGGTCCCGGGCACCACTGCCGAGCAGAACACAGTCATCCAGCTCGACGCCTGGCTGCGCGGTGCAGAAGATCCGGATCCGATCCAGGCGCTGGGTCTCAAGCCCTGGCGGCCGCAGATTCCGGCCATCTTCGCCGAGCTGGATCCGGCCGGTCCGGCGAAAGCCGCCGGCCTCCAGGCGGGTGATCGCCTGATCGCCCTGAACGATACGCCCATCGCTGACTGGCAGCAGGCCGTGGACTGGGTGCGGGCGCACCCCGATCAGCAGGTCAAGGTGAGCTATGAGCGCGAGGGTCAGCGACGCGAGCTGTCCCTGCGCCTGGGCGCGCGGCGCGTCGATAGCGCCGAGACCGGTTACCTCGGCGCGGGTGTGGCGCCGGTCAAGTGGCCAGCGGAAATGGTTCGCGAAATCAGCTACGGACCCGTGGCGGCCGTGGGCGAAGGTATCAGCCGAACCTGGCAGATGAGCGTGCTGACACTGGTTTCCCTGAAGAAGATGCTCTTGGGAGAGCTGTCGGTAAAAAACTTGAGCGGGCCGATAACCATTGCTAAAGTGGCGGGCGCTTCAGCTCAGTCAGGCCTGGGGGATTTCCTCAATTTTCTGGCGTACCTGAGCATAAGCCTGGGGGTTCTGAATCTGTTGCCTATCCCTGTGCTCGACGGCGGTCATCTGGTCTTCTACTTCGTCGAGTGGATTCGCGGGCGGCCCTTGTCCGAGCGTGTACAGACATGGGGCATGCAGATCGGTATTAGCCTCGTCGTGGGTGTGATGCTGCTGGCCTTGGTCAATGACCTCGGTCGCCTCTGACACTCTGCTGATTGCCGAATCTGCCGCCCCGTGCGGCAGATTCTTTATTTGCCAGTTGGAATAAAAGGGACTCATGAAACGCCTGCTGCTACCTGCGGTAATAGCCGCGCTGATGATCGGCGAGGTACACGCCGAGTCCTTCACCATCTCCGATATCCGCGTCAACGGACTGCAACGAGTATCGTCCGGCAGCGTCTTCGGTGCCCTGCCGCTCAACGTCGGCGAATCCGTCGACGACAACAAGTTGGCCGAAGCCTCCCGCTCGCTCTTCCGTACCGGATTCTTCCAGGACATCCAGCTGGGCCGTGACGGCAACGTCCTGGTCGTGAACCTGGTCGAGCGTCCCTCCATTTCCAGCATCACCCTGGAAGGCAACAAGGCGATCTCCAGCGACGACCTGATGAAGGGTCTCAAGCAGGCCGGTCTCGCCGAAGGCGAGATCTTCCAGCGTGCGACGCTGGAAGGCGTGCGCAACGAACTGCTGCGTCAGTACGTCGCCCAGGGTCGCTATTCCGCCAGCATCGACGCCGAAGTAGTGCCTCAGCCCCGTAACCGGGTGCAGCTGAAGATCACCATCAACGAGGGCGAGGTGGCGACCATCTCCCACGTCAATGTGGTGGGCAACACGGTCTTCGCCGAGGATGACCTGACCTCGCTGTTCGAGCTCAAGCCGAGCAACTGGCTGTCGTTCTTCCGTAACGATGACAAGTACTCCCGGGAAAAGTTGGCAGGTGACCTCGAGCGCCTGCGCTCCTATTACCTGGATCGCGGCTACATCAACATGGACATCACCTCGACCCAGGTGTCCATCACGCCCGACAAGAAGCACGTCTACATCACGGTCAATGTCAACGAAGGGCAGAAGTACACCGTTCGCGAAGTCAAGCTGTCCGGCGACCTCAAGGTGCCGGAGGAAGAGCTGCGCAAACTGATGCTGGTCCAGCCGGGTCAGGTCTTCTCGCGCAAGGTCATGACCAGCACCTCGGACCTGATTACCCGCCGGCTGGGCAACGAAGGCTATACCTTCGCCAACGTCAACGGCCTGCCCGAGCCCCATGACGACGACCACAGCGTGTCCCTGACCTATGTGGTCGATCCGGGCAAGCGTGCCTACGTCAATCGCATCAACTTCCGCGGCAACACCAAGACCGAGGACGAGGTGCTGCGTCGCGAGATGCGCCAGATGGAGGGCGGTTGGGCTTCCACCTACCTCATCGACCAGTCCAAGACCCGCCTCGAGCGCCTGGGCTACTTCAAGGAAGTCAAGGTCGAGACGCCCCAGGTGCCTGGTACCGACGACATGGTCGACGTCAACTACAACGTCGAAGAGCAGCCGTCGGGCTCCATCACCGCCAGCATCGGCTTCGCCCAGAGCGCAGGTCTGATCCTCGGTGGCTCCATCAGCCAGAACAACTTCCTGGGCACCGGTAACCAAGTCAGTATCGGTCTGACCCGTTCCCAGTACCAGAGCCGCTACAACTTCAGCTTCACCGATCCCTACTTCACGCCGGACGGCGTGAGCCTGGGCTACAACATCTTCTATCGCAGCACCGACTACAGCAAACTGTACGACAGCGACGTCTCCTACTACTCGATCAACAGCCTGGGTACCGGTGTTACCCTGGGCTATCCGATCAGCGAGACCTCGCGCCTGACCTATGGTCTGAGCGTGCAGAAAGACGAGATCAATCCGGGTACCTACAGTGCCGACGAGATCTATGATTTCGTCCAGCGCGAAGGGGACAACTTCACCAACTTCAAGGCCAGCATCGGCTGGTCCAGCTCGACGCTGAACCGCGGCGTGCTGCCGACCCGTGGTGCCTCCCAGAGCCTGACCGGCCAGATCACCATCCCGGGCAGCGACCTGAGCTTCTACAAGCTCGACTACCGCGGCCAGCTGTTCACCCCGCTGACCGACACTACCGCGCTGCGCTTCCATACCGAGCTGGGTTACGGCGACGGCTATGGCAGCACCGATGGCCTGCCGTTCTACGAGAACTACTACGCCGGTGGCTTCAACTCGGTACGGGGTTTCGAGGACAGCAGCCTGGGTCCGCGGACGACGCCGCCAAAGAACCCTGCGACTTATGCTAATCAAGGTCAGGGCTATCGCGATCGGGAGAACGACGAGGCCTTCGGTGGCAACGTCCTGATCACCGGTGGTGTGGAATACCTGTTCCCCTTGCCCTTCGTGAAGGATCAGAAGTCCCTGCGGACCGTATTGTTCTGGGACGTGGGTAATGTGTTCAGCACCAAGTGCTACTTGAGCAGCACGCAGAATTGCGGCGACGTCAGCTTCTCCAATATGGCCAGCTCCGTTGGTGTCGGTGTGACCTGGGTGACTGCCCTCGGTCCACTGAGCTTCAGCCTGGGTATGCCAGTCAAG
The DNA here is from genome assembly GCF_002256045.1 of Pseudomonas sp. PGPPP4. NCBI lineage: Bacteria > Pseudomonadati > Pseudomonadota > Gammaproteobacteria > Pseudomonadales > Pseudomonadaceae > Pseudomonas > Pseudomonas sp. PGPPP4. The sequence continues at coordinate 151,237 of NZ_NKID01000004.1, read as the reverse complement.
AAGCCGAACAACTCCGATCCGCAGGTCTTCCAGTTCTCGCTGGGTCAGACGTTCTGACCCAGGCTACACCTTTGCGCTTTACGCAGGAGTCAACTGTGCACAAGTACACCCGTTACGCTTTGTTCGCTGCCGTTCTCGTCGCCGCTCCGGTGTTCGCCGATACCAAGATCGCTGTCCTGAACTACCAGATGGCCCTGCTGGAATCCGACGCCGCCAAGAAGTACGCGGTGGATTCCGAGAAGAAATTCGGTCCCCAGCTGAACAAGCTCAAGGGTCTGGAAAGCTCCGCCAAGGACATCCAGGACAAGCTCAACAAGGGCGGTGACAAGATGGCTCAGGCCGAGCGCACCCGCCTGGAGAACGACTTCCGCCAGAAGGCCCGTGACTTCCAGTTCCAGTCCAAGGAACTCAACGATGCCAAGGCGGCCTCGGATCGCGACATGCTCAAGCTGCTCAAGCCGCGCCTGGACAAGGCCGTGGAAGAGGTGCTGAAGAAGGGTGATTACGATCTGGTGCTCGAGCGTGGCGCCGTGGTGGACGTGAAGCCGCAGTACGACATCACGCGCCAGGTCATCGAGCGCATGAACGCGGGTCGTTGATGAGCCATAGCACCTTTACGCTGGGCGAACTGGCGCAGTGGCTGGAAAGCCGCCAGTTGACCGTGGAGTTACGCGGTTCGTCCGAGCGCCTGGTGACCGGTCTGGCTACCCTGCCCGAGGCCGGTCCTGAGCAGTTGAGTTTTCTCGCCAATCCACAGTACCGCCGCTATCTGGCCGACACCCAGGCCGGGGCCGTGCTGCTGACGGAAAAGGACGCCGACGGCTACGCCGGTGACGCCCTGATCCTGGCGAATCCCTATCTGGCCTATGCGCGCCTTTCCCATCTGTTCGATCGCAAGCCGCGCAGCGCAGCCGGTATCCATCCCACCGCGCTGGTCGCGGCGGATGCCCAGGTCGATCCGACGGCGGCCATCGGTCCCTACGTGGTGATCGAGGCGCAGGCGCGCATCGGCGCCGGTGTCAGTCTGGGTGCTCACTGCGTGGTGGGTGCGCGCAGCGTCATCGGTGCCGACAGCTGGCTGGCGCCGCGGGTCACGCTCTATCACGACGTGACCATTGGCGAGCGTGCCGTGGTGCAGTCGGGTGCCGTGATCGGCGCCGAGGGCTTCGGCTTCGCCAACGAGCGCGGCCAGTGGCAGAAGATCGCCCAGCTGGGTGGCGTACTGATCGGCGACGACGTCGAGATCGGTGCCAACACCACCATCGACCGTGGCGCCCTGGCGAACACGGTCATCAGCAATGGCGTGAAGCTCGACAACCAGATCATGATCGCGCACAACGTCCAAGTCGGTGAGCACACCGCCATGGCCGCCTGCGTCGGCATCTCTGGCAGTACCAAGATCGGCAAACACTGCACCATCGCCGGCGGCGTGGGCATGGTCGGTCATATCGAGGTGTGCGACCACGTGTTCGTCACCGGTATGACCATGGTGACCCGCTCGATTACCGAGCCCGGTGCCTATTCCTCCGGTACGGCCATGCAGCCGGCCGGCGAATGGAAGAAGAGCGCCGCGCGGATTCGTCACCTCGACGACATGGCCCGCCGTCTGCAACATCTGGAAAAAATCGTTGCTACCGTGACCTCGCGGGATGACGCTGCTTCTGATGCTTGATTCTGCATCGGATGTTTCCCCTTTCTGAACAGGCCTTCCCCGACCATGATGGACATCAACGAGATCCGTGAATATCTCCCGCATCGCTATCCTTTTCTGTTAGTAGATCGCGTGCTGGAGCTGGATATCGAAGCCAAGCGCATTCGTGCCTACAAGAACGTCAGCATCAACGAGCCCTTTTTCACTGGCCACTTCCCCCAGCATCCGATCATGCCGGGCGTGCTGATCGTCGAGGCCATGGCCCAGGCTGCCGGCGTGCTCGGTTTCAAGATGATGAATTCCTCGCCGGCCGATGGCACCCTGTACTACTTCGTTGGATCGGATAAGCTGCGGTTTCGCCAGCCGGTGACGCCGGGCGATCAGCTGATGCTCGACGCTCGCTTCATCAGCACCAAGCGCGGCATCTGGAAATTCGAATGCCACGCCAGTGTGGACGACAAGCCGGTCTGCTCGGCTGAAATCATCTGTGCGGAACGTAAGCTATGACGTTGATTGACCCCAGGGCTATCGTCGACCCCAAGGCACGGCTCGCCGCCGATGTCCAGGTCGGCCCCTGGTCGATCATCGGACCGGATGTCGAGATTGGCGAGGGGACCGTCATCGGGCCTCACGTCATCCTCAAGGGTCCGACCGTGATCGGGCGTCACAACCGTATCTTCCAGTTCTCGTCGATCGGCGAGGATACGCCCGACCTCAAGTATCAGGGCGAACCGACCCGGCTGCGGATCGGCGATCACAACACCATCCGCGAAGGGGTCACCATCCATCGCGGTACCGTGCAGGATCGGGAAGAGACGACCCTTGGCGATCACAACCTGCTGATGGCCTATGTGCACATCGGCCATGACAGCGTGATTGGCAATCACTGCATCCTGGTCAACAACACGGCGCTTGCCGGGCACGTGCATGTCGACGACTGGGCGATCCTGTCCGGCTATACCCTGGTGCATCAGTTCTGCCGTATCGGCGCCCACAGTTTTTCCGGCATGGGCACGGCCATTGGCAAGGACGTACCGGCCTATGTCACGGTGTTCGGCAATCCGGCCGAAGCCCGCAGCATGAACTTCGAAGGCATGCGCCGCCGGGGTTTCTCGGCCGAAGCCATCAAGGAATTGCGCCGCGCCTACAAGGTGGTCTACCGCCAGGGCCTGACCGTCGATGACGCCCTGCGCGAGCTGGAGCCGGTGGCTCAGCAGTTTCCCGAAGTGGCGGTGTTCCGCGACTCCATCCTGAGTGCGACGCGTGGCATCACCCGCTGAGTTCGCCCAGCGCCCGCTGCGCGTGGCGCTGGTGGCAGGGGAGGCGTCGGGTGATCTGCTCGGCGCCGGTCTGATGCAGGCGTTGCGTGAGCAGCATCCGCATATCTCCTTCATGGGCGTGGGCGGTCCGCGGATGGAAGCCGAAGGGCTGGTGTCCGAATTTCCCATGGAACGCCTGGCGGTCATGGGGCTGGTCGAGGTGCTCGGCCGCCTGCGGGAACTCCTGGGTCGACGCAAGGCGCTGATCAGTCAATTGCTCGACGCCCGTCCCGATGTCTTCATCGGCATCGACGCCCCAGATTTCGTCCTCGAGATCGAAGCCCAGCTGCATCGCGCGGGCATTCCGGCCGTGCACTACGTCAGCCCTTCGGTCTGGGCCTGGCGGCAGAAGCGGGTGCTGAAGATCCGCGACGGCTGCGACCTGATGCTGACCCTGTTTCCCTTCGAGGCACGCTTCTACGAAGAACAGCAGGTGCCGGTGCGCTTCGTCGGCCATCCGCTGGCCGATACCATCCCTCTGGACAGCGACCGCCTGGCGGCCAGACAGGCCCTGGGCCTGCCGGAAGAGGGGCAGATCGTCGCCCTGTTGCCGGGCAGTCGCGGTGGTGAAGTAGGGCGTCTCGGTGCCCTGTTCCTCGACGCTGCCGCTCAGTTGCTGGCCGTACGTCCTGGTGTGCGCTTCGTGCTGCCCTGTGCCAATGCCGCGCGGCGGGCGCAGGTGGAGCAACTGCTGGAAGGCCGGCCGCCGCTGCCGCTGCTGCTGACCGATGGGCGTTCCCATGAGGTGCTGGCCGCCTGTGATGGTGTGCTGATCGCCTCGGGCACCGCGACCCTGGAGACGCTGCTGTTCAAGCGACCCATGGTGGTGGCCTATCGGGTGGCCCCCCTGACCTATCTGATCCTCAAGCAGCTGGTGAAGAGTCCCTACATCTCGCTGCCCAACCTCCTGGCCGGGCGCAAGCTGGTGCCCGAGCTGATCCAGCACGAGGCGACGCCGGAGCGGCTGGTGGCCGAACTCCTGCCGCTGCTGGAGCAGCCGCAGCAACAGACCGACAGCTTCGCCGCCATCCATCACAGCCTGAGGCGCGATGCCTCGGTCCAGGCGGCCGCTGCCGTGCTGGATCTCCTGCGGCAGCGTGGCTGATGCAACTGGGCCTGGATTTCAACCTGGTCGAGGCGCTGGTCGCCGGCGTCGACGAAGTCGGTCGTGGTCCGCTGTGCGGCGCCGTGGTCACGGCCGCGGTGATCCTCGATCCGGGCAAGCCCATCCTCGGCCTGAACGATTCGAAGAAGCTGTCGCTGGCGCGCCGCGAAGCCCTGTTCGACGAGATCCAGGAAAAGGCCCTGGCCTGGTGCGTGGCCCGCGCCGAGGTCGCCGAGATCGACCGGCTGAACATCCTGCACGCCACCATGCTGGCCATGCAGCGCGCGGTCGAGGGTCTCCACGTGCAGCCGCGCCTGGCCCTGATCGATGGCAATCGCTGTCCCAAGCTGGCGGTGCCCAGTGCGCCGGTGGTGAAGGGCGACAGCCAGGTCCCGGCGATCGCCGCGGCGTCCATCCTGGCCAAGGTGACCCGCGACCGCGAGATGCAGGTGCTGGATGCCCTCTATCCGGGCTATGGCCTGGCCGGGCACAAGGGCTATCCCACCGCCGAACATCTCGATGCGCTCCGGCGCCTGGGGCCCACGCCCATCCACCGGCGCTCCTTCGCGCCGGTGCGCGATGCCTGGCATGCCCTCGAGACCCAGGCCTCCACCCAGATCATCGCCACCTACTGACGGCCGTCGCGGCGTTCTGACCCCGGGTCGACAATCCAGTACAATCTCGCGCCTCATGCATCAAGGGGTCTCTGCCATGTCCGCATCCTTCGTCCACCTGCGTCTCCACACGGAATACTCCCTGGTCGACGGGATCGTGCGGGTGAAGGGGCTGGTCAAGGCTGCCGAGGCCGCCGGGATGCCGGCCGTAGCGGTGACCGACCAGGGCAACCTCTGTTCGCTGGTCAAGTTCTACAAGGCGGCCATGGGTGCCGGGATCAAGCCCATCGCCGGCGCCGACATCTGGCTGGCCGGTCGCGAAGGCGACGCGCCCCTGAGCCGCATGACCCTGCTGGTCATGAACGCCAAGGGCTATCGCAACCTCACCGAACTGCTGTCCCGTGGCTTCCAGGAAGGCCAGCAGGACTGTCAGATCGTCATCCAGCGCGACTGGGTGAAGGACGCCAGCGAAGGCCTGATCGCCCTGTCCGGTTCCAAGGAGGGCGAGATCGGCCTGGCGCTGCTCGAAGGCGATCTGGCGCTGGCCGATCAGCTGTTCGAAGAATGGCAGCAGGTCTTCCAGGATCGCTTCTATCTGGAGGTGCAGCGCACCGAGCGAGTCGGTGACGAAGAGCACCTGCATGCCGCCGTGGCCCTGGCCGATCGCTGCGGGGGCGCCCTGGTGGCGACCAACGACGTGCGCTTTCTCAAGGCCGAGGACTTCGAGGCCCACGAGACCCGCGTCTGCATCGGCGAGGGCCGGCCGCTGGACGATCCCCGACGCGAGCGCAAGTACAGCGACCAGCAGTACCTGAAGTCGGCGGCCGAGATGGCCGAGCTGTTCAGCGACCTGCCCGAGGCGCTGGAAAACACCGTCGAGATCGCCAAGCGCTGCAACATCGAGATCCAGCTGGGCAAGTACTTCCTGCCCAACTTCCCGATCCCCAACGGGATGACCATCAACGACTACCTGCGCCATGTGTCCTTCGAGGGCCTGGAAGAGCGCCTGGCCGTGCTCTGGCCGCGCGAGACCACGCCGAACTACGAGGAAAAGCGCCAGGAGTACGTCGATCGACTCAACTTCGAGCTCGACATCATCATCCAGATGGGCTTCCCCGGTTACTTCCTCATCGTGATGGACTTCATCAAGTGGGCGAAGAACAACGGCGTGCCGGTCGGTCCCGGCCGGGGCTCGGGTGCCGGCTCCCTGGTCGCCTACGTACTCAAGATCACCGACCTCGATCCGCTGGCCTACGACCTGCTGTTCGAGCGCTTCCTCAATCCCGAACGGATCTCCATGCCCGACTTCGACGTCGACTTCTGCATGGACGGTCGCGACCGGGTGATCGAATACGTGGCCGACCTTTATGGTCGCGAGGCGGTGAGCCAGATCATCACCTTCGGCACCATGGCCGCCAAGGCGGTGGTGCGCGACGTGGCGCGGGTGCAGGGCAAGTCCTATGGCCTGGCCGACCGCCTGTCGAAGATGATCCCCTTCGAAGTGGGCATGACCCTGCAGAAGGCCTTCGAGCAGGAGGAGCCGCTGCGCGACTTCCTGGCGACCGACGAGGACGCCAAGGAAATCTGGGACATGGCGCTGAAGCTGGAAGGCATCACCCGCGGCACCGGCAAGCATGCCGGGGGCGTGGTGATCGCACCGACCAAGCTGACCGACTTCTCGCCCATCGCCTGCGACGAAGACGGCAACGGCCTTGTGACCCAGTTCGACAAGGACGACGTCGAGCAGGCCGGTCTGGTCAAGTTCGACTTCCTCGGCCTGCGCACCCTGACCATCATCAAGTGGGCGCTGGAGACCATCAACCGCACGGAAGTGGAGGAGGGGCGCGAGCCGCTCAACATCGACTTCATCCCACTGGACGACAAGCCGACCTACGCCCTGCTGCAGAAGGCCGAGACCACCGCCGTCTTCCAGCTGGAATCCCGCGGCATGAAGGAGCTGATCAAGAAGCTCAAACCGGACTGCCTGGAAGACCTCATCGCCCTGGTGGCGCTGTTCCGCCCGGGTCCGCTGCAGTCGGGCATGGTGGACGACTTCATCAACCGCAAGCACGGTCGCGCCGAGCTGGCCTATCCGCACCCGGACTACCAGTACGAAGGCCTGCAGCCGGTGCTGGCGCCCACCTACGGCATCATCCTCTACCAGGAACAGGTGATGCAGATCGCCCAGGTCATGGGCGGCTACACCCTGGGCCAGGCGGACATGCTGCGCCGCGCCATGGGCAAGAAGAAGCCCGAGGAGATGGCCAAGCAGCGCGGCGGCTTCATCGAGGGTTGCGCCAACAACGGCATCGATGCCGAGCTGGCCGGCAACATCTTCGACCTGGTGGAAAAATTCGCCGGCTACGGCTTCAACAAGTCGCACTCGGCGGCCTACGGCCTGGTGTCCTACCAGACCGCCTGGCTGAAGACCCACTATCCGGCGCCCTTCATGGCGGCGGTGCTGTCGGCGGACATGCACAACACCGACAAGGTGGTGATCCTCATCGAGGAATGCCGCCACATGAAGCTGCGCATCGACACGCCGGACGTGAACATCTCCGAGTTCAAGTTCACCGTGAACGACGGTGGGCGCATCGTCTACGGCCTGGGCGCCATCAAGGGCGTGGGCGAGGGGCCGGTGGAGGCCATCGTCGAGGCGCGGGCCGAAGGCCCCTTCAAGGACCTCTTCGACTTCTGCGCGCGGGTGGACCTCAAGCGCATCAACAAGCGTACCCTGGAAGCCCTGATCCGCTCCGGTGCCCTGGACCGCCTGGGGCCGCACTACCACGACGAGCTCAAGGCCTATCAGGCGACCATCGACCAGAATCGCGCCGTGCTGCTGGCGGCCATGGAAGAGGCCATCGCCTCGGCCGAACAGACCGCCCGCAGCCACAACAGCGGCCATGTCGATCTCTTCGGCGGCGTCTTCGCCGAACCCGAAGCCGACGTCTATGCCAACCACCGTCGCGCCCGCGAGCTCAATCTCAAGGAGCGTCTGCGCGGGGAAAAGGAAACCCTGGGGCTGTACCTGACCGGTCACCCCATCGAGGAATACGAAGGCGAGGTGCGCCGGCTGGCGCGCCAGCGCATCGTCGACCTCAAGCCGTCGCGCGAGACCCAGACCGTGGCCGGGCTGATCGTCAACCTGCGGGTGATGAAGAACAAGCGCGGCGACAAGATGGGCTTCGTCACCCTGGACGACAGGTCCGGGCGCATCGAGGCCTCGCTGTTCGCCGAAGCCTTCAATGCCGCCCAGGCACTCTTGCAGACCGATGCCCTGGTGATCGTCGAGGGCGAGGTCAGCCAGGACGATTTCTCCGGTGGCCTGCGCCTGCGCGCCAAGCGCGTGCTGGGGCTAGAAGAGGCCCGGACCGCCCTGGCGGAAAGCCTCAGGATCGCGGTGCGCAGCGAGGCGCTGGCCGGCGACCGGCTGCGCTGGCTGGGTGAGTTGTGCGGTCGTCATCGCGGCGCCTGTCCGGTCACCATCGACTACCAGGGCCCCACCGCGCGGGCGCTGCTGCAATTCGGCGAGAACTACCGGATCGATCCGGCCGATGGCCTGATTCAAACCCTGCGTGACCAGTTCGGCAGGGAGAACGTCTTTCTGAACTATCGTTAAGTCCGAGCGCCTCGTGCGCTTCGTCCCAACCCTCGCCAGCGGCGGGTGCCGGTGACATGGCAGGAGTCTCGACCTGTCCCGTCCGATCCCTTAAGGTAGGCGCCCCGGCCCTTGGCTCTAGATTGCACTAACGGATGCCCATGAACCCGAACTATCTCGATTTCGAACAGCCCATCGCCGATCTCCAGGCCAAGATCGAAGAACTTCGACTGGTCGGTAACGACAATGCGCTGAACATCAGTGACGAGATCGCCCGGTTGCAGGAGAAGAGCCAGGCGCTCACCAAGAGCATCTTCAGCGACCTGTCCAGCTGGCAGGTGGCTCGTCTGGCGCGTCATCCGCTGCGTCCCTACACCCTCGACTACATCAACTACCTGTTCAGCGATTTCGAAGAGCTGCACGGCGACCGCCACTTCGCCGACGATCCGGCCATTGTCGGTGGCATCGCCCGCCTGGAAGGCCGTCCGGTGATGATCATCGGTCACCAGAAGGGTCGTGAAGTCCGCGAGAAGGTCCGCCGTAACTTCGGCATGCCGCGTCCGGAAGGCTATCGCAAGGCCTGCCGCCTGATGGAGATGGCCGAGCGCTTCAAGATGCCGATCCTGACCTTCATCGATACCCCCGGCGCCTACCCGGGCATCGATGCCGAAGAGCGTGGCCAGAGCGAGGCCATCGCCTGGAACCTGCGCGTCATGGCGCGCCTGAAGACCCCCATCATCGCCACCGTGATCGGCGAGGGTGGTTCCGGTGGCGCCCTGGCCATCGGCGTCTGCGACCAGCTCAACATGCTGCAGCACTCCACCTACTCGGTGATCTCGCCGGAAGGTTGCGCCTCCATTCTCTGGAAGACCGCCGAGAAGGCGCCCGATGCCGCCGAGGCCATGGGCATCACCGCCGAGCGACTGAAGAGCCTGAACATCGTCGACCAGGTGATCGACGAGCCCCTGGGTGGCGCGCACCGCGATCCCCAGGCCATGGCCAACAGCCTGCGCACCGCGCTGCTGGAGCAGCTGGACGAACTCAAGGGCTACGACATGCCGGCGCTGCTGGAGCGTCGCTACGAGCGCCTGATGAGCTACGGCATCGCCTGATCCCGCCCCCATGAGTCTGCTGGATCGGCTGCGCGCCCGCCTGGAGCGGCAGCCGCCCACCCGTCACTGGCGGGTGGGCTTCTCCGGCGGACTCGATTCCACCGTTCTCCTGCATCTCCTCGCGCAGCTGCGCGAACAGAGGCTGCTGGCCGATCTGCAGGCGGTGCATGTGCACCATGGTCTGCAAGCCGCGGCGGATGCCTGGGTCTCGCACTGCACTCGGGTCTGCCAGGGTCTGGCAATCCCGCTCGCTACCCTGCACGTCCACACCGATGGCGCCGCCAGTCTCGAGCGGGCTGCCCGCGAGGCGCGCTATGCCGCCTTCGCCCGGGTGCTGCCCAGGGAGGGCTGTCTGGTGCTGGGGCAGCATCGCGACGATCAGCTGGAGACCCTGCTGCAGCGGCTGGTGCGCGGCGCGGGGGTCAAGGGCCTGGCCGGCATGCCCGAGACTCGCTCCTTGGCCGCCGGTCGGCTCTGGCGGCCCCTGCTGGACGAGCCGCGGCGCGCGCTGCTGGCCTATGCCGAAGCCGAGGGGCTGGACTGGATCGAGGATCCCAGCAACGCCGATACCCGGCTGGATCGCAATTACCTGAGGCACCAGGTGCTGCCGCGGCTACGCGACCGCTGGCCGGGCGTCGATCAGGTCATGGCGCGCAGTGCCCGACATCTGGCCGAAGCCGACGAATTGCTCGGTGAACTGGCCAGCCAGGATCTGCAGCAGGCCCGGCGCGCCGAACAGCCTTTTCCCTGGATCCCCTTGCCCAGTCTGGCCCTGGCGCCCTTGCAGTCCCTGAGCGAGGCGCGCCAGCGCAATGCCCTGCGGGTCTGGCTGGACAGCTTCACCCGCCAGCCCGACAGCGCCCACTGGGCTGGTTGGCAGGCATTGCGCGAGGCGGGCGAGGCCGGTGATCCGGTCTGGCGTCTCGAAGGTGGCAGTCTGCGCCGGGGGGCAGGGCGGATCTGGTGGGTGCCCGCGGGCTGGCAGGTCGCGCCTTTACCCCAGGTCGTCAACGAGCAGGAAACCATCCTGGAACTTCAGGGTAATGGTCGCCTGCGATTCAGCGTGCCGGCCGTCGCATCCGGCTGGCGAATCGGCTATCGCCAGGGCGGCGAGCGACTGGTCGTACCGGGTCGCGGCAGTCGCGATCTCAAGCGTCTGCTCAACGAGCAGGGGGTGCCGCCGTTCCTGCGCGGCCGATTGCCGCTGCTCTGGCGCGGCGACGAACTGCTGGCGGTGGCCAACCTGACCGGTCTGGATGGCCTGCCGGGGGGAGGGCGGCTTGAGTGGCAGCCCGCAGACGGCATGGGCGGGTTTGAGCTGGGATGACCTTTAGGCTAGACTACGCTCCCGTCTTATATCGCATTTTCCGCTCGCCCCGAGTGGACGGTGTGCATTGGTCCGGCGCCAGGCCGACCGCTCTCGCTTTCATCGGCGGCTCTCCGCCTCAACGCAGATTCTAGGAATTTTCATGACGCGCTTTATTTTCGTCACGGGCGGTGTTGTTTCTTCTTTGGGGAAAGGCATCGCCTCGGCTTCCCTGGGCGCCATTCTGGAAGCGAGAGGGCTGAAGGTCACCATGCTCAAGCTGGATCCCTACATCAACGTGGATCCTGGCACCATGAGCCCCTTCCAGCACGGCGAGGTGTTCGTCACCCATGACGGAGCCGAGACCGATCTGGACCTGGGTCACTACGAGCGCTTCATCCGCACCACGGTGACCCAGAACAACAACTTCACCACCGGTCGCATCTACATGGACGTCCTGCGCAAGGAGCGTCGTGGCGACTACCTGGGCGCTACCGTGCAGGTGATCCCGCACATCACCGACGAGATCAAGCGACGCATCATCAAGGGCGCCGGCGATGCCGACGTGGCCCTGGTGGAGATCGGCGGCACCGTCGGTGACATCGAGTCGCAGCCCTTCCTCGAAGCCATCCGCCAGCTGCGGGTGGAGATCGGGGCGCGCCGCGCCATGCTGATGCACCTGACCCTGGTCCCCTACATCGCCACCGCCGGCGAGACCAAGACCAAGCCGACCCAGCATTCGGTCAAGGAACTGCGCTCCATCGGCCTGCAGCCCGATGTGCTGATCTGCCGTTCCGACCACACCGTCGACAGCTCTTCCCGCCGCAAGATCGCGCTCTTCACCAACGTCGAAGAGCGCGCGGTCATCTCCCTGGAAGACGTCGACACCATCTACCGCATTCCCTCCGTGCTGCACGCCCAGGGCCTGGACGAATTCGTCGTCGAGCGCTTCGGCCTGGAGTGCAAGCCGGCCGATCTGTCCGAGTGGGATCGCGTGGTGGACGCCAAGCTCAACCCCGAGCAGGAAGTCACCATCGCCATGGTCGGCAAGTACATGGAGCTGCTCGACGCCTACAAGTCGCTGATCGAGGCCATGACCCACGCCGGCATCCAGAGCCGCACCAAGGTCAACCTGCGCTATATCGACTCCGAGCACATCGAGCAGCAGGGCACCCATCTGCTCAAGGGCGTGGACGCCATCCTGGTGCCCGGCGGCTTCGGCCTGCGTGGCGTGGAAGGCAAGATCGCCACCGTGCAGTACGCCCGCGAGAACAAGATTCCCTACCTGGGCATCTGCCTGGGCATGCAGGTGGCTGTCATCGAATTCGCCCGTAACGTGCTGGGCTGGAAAGACGCCAACTCCACCGAATTCGACAAGGCCAGCGGCCACCCGGTGGTCGGCTTGATCACCGAATGGCAGGATTCCACCGGCGCCACCGAGATCCGTACCGAAGGCTCCGACCTGGGCGGCACCATGCGCCTGGGTGCCCAGGAATGCCAGCTGATCGGCGGTACCCAGGTGCACGACTGCTACGGCCAGGACGTCATCGTCGAGCGCCATCGTCACCGCTACGAGGTCAACAACAACCTCCTGCCGCAGATCGAGGCCGCCGGCCTGAAGATCTCCGGTCGCTCGGGCGACGGCGCCCTGGTCGAGGTGGTGGAAGCCCCGGATCATCCCTGGTTCGTCGCCTGCCAGTTCCACCCGGAGTTCACCTCCACCCCGCGTGACGGCCATCCGCTGTTCAGCGGCTTCGTCAACGCCGCCCTGCGTTACGCCAAGAAGGATTGAGCATGACCGCACAGAAGATCGTCCGCGTCGGCAACATCGAGATCGCCAACGACAAGCCCTTCGTGCTGTTCGGCGGCATGAACGTGCTGGAATCCCGCGACCTGGCCATGCAGGTGTGCGAGCAATACGTCAAGGTGACCGAGAAGCTGGGCATTCCCTATGTCTTCAAGGCCAGCTTCGACAAGGCCAATCGCTCCTCCGTGACCAGCTATCGCGGTCCGGGCATGGAAGCCGGCCTGCGCATCTTCGAAGAGCTCAAGGCCACCTTCGGCATGCCGGTGATCACCGACGTCCACGAGCCCTACCAGGCCGCCCCGGTAGCGGCGGTGTGCGACATCATCCAGCTGCCGGCCTTTCTCTCGCGGCAGACCGATCTGGTGGTGGCCATGGCCAAGACCGATGCCGTGATCAACATCAAGAAGGCGCAGTTCCTCGCACCCCAGGAGATGAAGCACATCCTCGCCAAGTGCGAAGAAGCCGGCAACGACCAGCTGATCCTCTGCGAGCGGGGCTCCTCCTTCGGCTACAACAACCTGGTGGTCGACATGCTCGGCTTCGGCATCATGAAGAGCTTCGGCTACCCGGTGTTCTTCGACGTCACCCATGCCCTGCAGATGCCGGGCGGGCGTGCCGACTCCGCCGGCGGTCGCCGCGCCCAGGTCACCGACCTGGCCAAGGCCGGCATGAGCCAGGGCCTGGCCGGTCTGTTCCTCGAAGCCCATCCGGATCCCGAACATGCCAAGTGCGACGGCCCCTGTGCCCTGCGCCTGGACAAGCTGGAGCCCTTCCTGGCCCAGCTCAAGGCGCTGGACGAGCTGGTGAAGTCGTTCACGCCGATCGAAACTGCCTGAGAGCCTGTTCAAAATTTTGCGAGCTAGAGCCAAACAAGGCGAAAAGGCTTGAGGAAGCGGAGTTTACGATTGGTAAATGAGCGTTCCGAAGGCCTTTTCAGCGCAGTGTGGCCAACGCGTAGCAAATTTTGGACAGGCTCGTAGTGGCGGCTTGAACCAAAAGCCCTTGGCGCAGCCGAAGGCTGATCCGTCAATGACCGGTAACATGGAGATCGATACAAAAATGGCTAACATCGTCGACATCAAGGGACGTGAGGTCCTGGATTCCCGCGGCAACCCCACCGTTGAAGCGGACGTGATCCTGGACAATGGTATTGTCGGTCGCGCCACCGCGCCGTCCGGCGCGTCCACCGGTTCGCGCGAGGCACTGGAGCTGCGCGACGGCGACAAGAGCCGTTACCTGGGCAAGGGCGTCCTGAAGGCCGTGGGCAACATCAACGGCCCGATCCGTGACCTGCTGCTGGGCAAGGATCCGAGCGACCAGAAGGCCCTGGACCGCGCCATGATCGAGCTGGACGGTACCGACAACAAGGCCAAGCTGGGCGCCAACGCCATCCTGGCCGTGTCCCTGGCGGCCGCCAAGGCCGCTGCCGAAGACCAGGACCTGCCGCTCTACGCCCACATCGCCAACCTGAACGGCACCCCCGGTCAGTACTCCATGCCGGTGCCGATGATGAACATCATCAACGGCGGCGAGCATGCCGACAACAACGTCGACATCCAGGAATTCATGGTCCAGCCGGTCGGCGCCAAGAGCTTTGCCGACGCCCTGCGCGTGGGTGCCGAGATCTTCCATCACCTCAAAGCCGTGCTCAAGGCCCGTGGCCTGAGCACCTCCGTGGGTGACGAAGGCGGTTTCGCGCCCAACCTGGCCTCCAACGCCGACGCCCTGGCCGCCATCGCCGAAGCGGTGAAGAATGCCGGTTACGAGCTGGGCACCGACGTGACCCTGGCCCTGGACTGCGCCTCTAGCGAGTTCTACAAGGACGGCCAGTACGACCTGTCCGGCGAGGGCAAGGCCTTCGACGCCAACGGTTTCGCCGACTACCTGGCCGGGCTGACCGAGCAGTTCCCGATCATCTCCATCGAAGACGGCATGGACGAGTCCGACTGGGCTGGCTGGAAGGCCCTGACCGACAAGATCGGCAGCAAGGTGCAGCTGGTGGGCGACGACCTGTTCGTCACCAACACCAAGATCCTCAAGGAAGGCATCGAGAAGGGTATCGGTAACTCGATCCTGATCAAGTTCAACCAGATCGGCTCCCTGACCGAGACCCTGGAAGCCATCCAGATGGCCAAGGCCGCCGGCTACACCGCGGTGATCTCCCACCGCAGCGGCGAGACCGAAGACTCCACCATCGCCGACCTGGCCGTGGGCACCGCCGCCGGTCAGATCAAGACCGGTTCGCTGTGCCGTTCCGATCGCGTCTCCAAGTACAACCAGCTGCTGCGCATCGAAGAGCAGCTGGGTGCCAAGGCGCCTTACCGCGGTCGTGCCGAGTTCCGCAGCTAAGGGCTGCGCGATCGGGGAGGCGATTACAGAGGTCGTCGCCTCCCGCCACGTCCGACGGACCACAGGATAGATGCCCAGTTTACAAGCGTAGAGCCGGGCTTCTATCCTGTTTTCGTCTCTGCCGCCGCCTTTGCGGCATCCGCCGTCCGCGAATCCGTTATCTCCCATGCGAAGTCCCTACTGGCTGTTCCCCTTCCTGCTCCTGCTGCTTGGCGGTCTCCAGTATCGCCTGTGGGTCGGTGATGGCAGCTTCGCCCAGGTGCGCGAACTCAAGCAGCAGATCGCCGACCAGAATGGTGAGAACAAGCGCCTGCTGGAGCGCAACGAGATCCTCGAAGCCGAGGTCGTCGAGCTCAAGAAAGGCATGGAGACCGTCGAGGAGCGTGCCCGCCACGAACTCGGCATGGTCAAACAAGGCGAAACCCTTTTCCTGCAATCCAAATAATGTCCCTTCTGCCTTCCTTCTGGGCGGTCATCCCCGCCGCGGGCGTGGGTGCGCGGATGCGTGCCGACCGACCCAAGCAATACCTCGACCTGTGCGGCCGCAGCCTGCTGGAGCGCACCCTCGACTGTTTTCTCGACCACCCGCGCCTGCGCGGCCTGGCGGTGAGCCTGGCGCCGGAAGACCCTTGGTGGCCGACGCTGGCCTGCGCCCGCGATGCCCGCATCCTGCGCGCCCCCGGTGGTCGCGAACGGGCCGACTCCGTGCTGGGTGGCCTGTTGCTGCTGAGCGAGCAGGGCGCCACCGACGGTGACTGGGTGCTGGTGCACGATGCCGCGCGGCCCAATCTCCGCCGTGAGGATCTCGACCGGTTGCTGGCCGATCTGGCCCAGGATCCGGTGGGTGGTCTCCTGGGCGTGCCGGCGCGGGATACCCTCAAGCGCGTCGGCCGCGATGGCCGGGTGAGCGAGACCGTGGATCGCAGCCAGGTCTGGCTGGCCTACACGCCGCAGATGTTTCGCCTCGGCGCCCTGCGTGACGCCCTGAGCGCCGGCCTGGCCGCGGGCGCCGCCATCACCGACGAGGCCTCGGCCATGGAGTGGGCCGGGCATGCGCCGCGCCTGGTCGAAGGCCGCGCGGACAACATCAAGGTCACCACTCCCGAAGACCTGCAGCGACTGCAACAGGTCTTCGCCGAGGGCTAGCGCACGCGCCTTGCCTGTCTGTTCACCGACCAGCCTTGCGTGCGTGACTCAGCCATCGGATGGGTGGCGAGCGCCGGGGCGCGGGGTGCTCAGGCCCTGTTTGAGGTGTTCCACCAGCAGGCGGATCTTCGGCGAGAGAAAGCGCCGCTGCGGGTAGAGGGCCCAGACCGCGCTGTTGGGCGGCTGACGATTGTCCAGCAGGGCGCGCAGCTCGCCGCGGGCCAGGTGCGGCAGGACATAGTAGTCCGGCAACTGGCACAGGCCGAAGCCGCGCAGGGCGGCGTCCAGTACCGCCTGGCCGCTGTTGCAGCGCCAGGTGCCCTGGACGCGGTGCAGCACCTCGCGATCGTTTTCGCGAAAGCTCCAGATGTCGCTGGTGCCCACTAGGCAGCGATGGCGACTCAGCTCGGACAAGGTGTGGGGGGCGCCGAAGCGTTCCAGATAGCTCGGCGCGGCGCACAGATAGAGCTCCCGCGGCGCCAGGCGCGTCGCCACCAGGCGGGAATCGGCCAGGCGGCCGAGGCGGATGGCCAGGTCGTAGCCTTCGTGCAAGAGATCGACGGTGCGGTTGGTCAGGTCCAGTTCCAGACTCACCTCGGGATGGCGGGCGAGGAAGTCGTTGACCAGGGGCACGACGAAGCGCTCGCCGTAGGTCACGGCGCAGGTCATGCGGATCAGCCCCTTGGGCTGGCTGGATAGATCGCTGACCTCGCGCAGGGCTTCGTCGCGCGCCTCCTGCAGCCGGCGGCAGTGCTGCAGAAAGGTGTGGCCGGCTTCGGTGAGGGCGACGCTGCGGGTGCTGCGATAGAGCAGGCGCGCCTGCAGCCGTTCTTCCAGTCGGGCCACCTGCCGGCTCACGTGAGAGGTCGAGGTGCCGAGGCGATCGGCGGCCTGTCCGAAGTGCAGGGTACTCGCCACGGCGACGAATTCGTCGATGCCCTCCCAGCCCATGATTGTTTCCCTGTAGCAAAAATGAATTCCAGTATGCCCGATTGTTCCAGGAATTCTGGCGTCTAAACTGGTCCTCTCGTTTTTTCGCCCCTTTGGAGTCGACCATGATCAAGTCCCGCGCCGCCGTAGCCTTTGCGCCCAACGAGCCCCTGAAGATCGTCGAAGTGGACGTCGAGCCGCCCAAGGCCGGCGAGGTGCTCATCCGCATCGTCGCTACCGGCGTCTGCCACACCGATGCCTACACCCTCTCGGGCCAGGATTCCGAAGGCGTCTTTCCCTGCATTCTCGGTCACGAGGGCGGTGGCATCGTCGAGGCGGTGGGCGAGGGCGTGACCTCGGTCGCCGTGGGCGACCACGTCATCCCGCTGTACACCGCCGAATGCGGTCAGTGCAAATTCTGCAAATCCGGCAAGACCAACCTGTGCAGCTCGGTGCGCGCCACCCAGGGCAAGGGCCTGATGCCCGACGGCACCACCCGTTTCTCCTACAACGGCGAGCCGATCTACCACTACATGGGTTGCTCCACCTTTTCCGAGTACACGGTGCTGCCGGAGGTCTCGGTGGCGAAGATTCCCGAGGAAGCGCCCCTGGAAAAGGTCTGCCTGCTGGGGTGCGGCGTGACCACCGGCATCGGCGCCGTGCTCAACACCGCCAAGGTGGAAGAGGGCGCCACCGTGGCCGTCTTCGGCCTGGGCGGCATCGGCCTGGCCGCCATCATCGGGGCCAAGATGGCCAAGGCCAGCCGCATCATCGCCATCGACATCAATCCGTCCAAATTCGACATCGCCCGTGAGCTGGGTGCCACCGACTTCATCAATCCCAAGGATCACCAGAAGCCGATCCAGGAGGTCGTCGTCGAGCTGACCGATGGCGGCGTCGACTACAGCTTCGAGTGCGTCGGCAACGTCAACCTGATGCGCGCGGCGCTGGAATGCTGCCACAAGGGCTGGGGCGAGTCGGTGATCATCGGCGTGGCCGGTGCCGGTCAGGAAATCAGCACCCGCCCGTTCCAGCTGGTGACCGGTCGCGTGTGGCGCGGCAGCGCCTTCGGCGGCGTCAAGGGCCGTAGCGAGCTGCCCGGCTATGTACGCAAGGCGCAGAGCGGCGAGATCCCACTGGAGACCTTCATCACCCACACCATGGCCCTGGAGCAGATCAACGAGGCCTTCGAGCTGATGCACGAAGGCAAGAGCATCCGCACCGTCGTCCATTACTGATCGCCAGGCGGGCACCTTAGAAGCTGTTCACGATCTGCTGCGCGTCGGCCAAACGGCGTTGAAAATGCCTTCGGAATGCTCATTTACCACTCGTAAACTCCGCTTCCTCAGGCATTTTCGCCTTGTTTGTCTCTAGCTCGCGAGATCGTGAACAGCTTCTTAGGGCGCCCTCTGCACGGGAGATGACCATGAGTCTCGAACTGCTCTCCAGCAACAAGAGTTTCGGCGGCTGGCACAAGCGCTATCGCCATCGCGCCCGCAGTCTCGACTGCGACATGACCTTTGCCGTCTATCTGCCGCCCCAGGCGGAGGCGCGCAGCGACCTGCCAGTGCTCTACTGGCTGTCAGGCCTGACCTGCACCGACGAGAATTTCATGCAGAAGGCCGGCGCCCAGCGCCTGGCCGCCGAGCTGGGCTTGGTGCTGGTGGCGCCGGACACCAGCCCGCGCGGCGAAGGCGTACCGGACGATCCCGAGAAGGCCTGGGACTTCGGTCTGGGGGCGGGCTTCTACGTCAACGCCACCCAGCAGCCCTGGGCCCGGCACTACCGCATGCACGACTATGTGGTGGAAGAATTGCCGGCGCTGATCGAGGCCAACTTCCCGGTCTCGGACCGCCGCGGCGTCAGCGGTCATTCCATGGGCGGCCATGGCGCCCTGATCTGCGCCCTGCGCCATCCGGGGCGCTATCGTTCGGTGTCGGCCTTCTCGCCCATCGTCAATCCGCTGGATTGCCCCTGGGGGCACAAGGCGTTCTCCAACTACCTGGGTGACGACCGCAGCAGCTGGGCCGAGTGGGACGCCTGTGCGCTGCTGGAGAAGGCCGAGGAGCGCCTGCCGCTGCTGATCGACCAGGGCGAGCAGGACAGCTTCCTCGCCGAACAGCTCAAGCCCCAGGCGCTGCAGCGCGCGGCGGAAGCCGTGGGCCATCCGCTGGAACTGCGTCTGCAACCAGGGTATGACCACAGCTACTTCTTCGTCGCCAGCTTCATCGACGACCATCTGCGGCATCATGCGGCGGCGCTCACGACCCCCTGAGGGCGACGGGAGCTGTTGCCAGCCGGTAGAATCGACGCCCTGTCAGTCTCAAGGGCGTCTCTCTTCATGCGCATAGGTCACGGTTTCGACGTTCACGCCTTCGGCGAGGGCGACTTCATCACCCTCGGCGGCATTCGTATTCCCCACCGCCATGGCCTGGTCGCCCACTCCGACGGCGACGTGCTGCTGCATGCCCTGGCCGATGCCCTGCTGGGCGCGGCCGCTCTGGGCGACATCGGCAAGCATTTCCCCGATACCGATCCTCGCTTCAAGGGCGCCGACAGTCGGGTGCTGCTGCGTCATGTGGTCGGCCTGGTCCGCGAGCAGGGCTGGCAGGTCGGTAACGTCGACGGCACCATCGCCGCCCAGGCGCCCAAGATGGCGCCGCACATCGAAGCCATGCGCCAGGCCATCGCCGAGGATCTACAGGTCGAGCTGGGTCAGGTCAACGTCAAGGCCACCACCACCGAACGCCTGGGTTTCGTCGGGCGCGAAGAGGGCATCGCCGTGCACGCCGTGGCCCTGCTGCTGCCGCTATGACCGAAGACCAGCTGCTCGGGCCGCGCGCCCATGGCGAGCCCTGCGGCCAGGCGATCCTCAAGGCCAGCGCCGAGGACTTTCAGGTGGACGAGGTGCTGGACATCCCGCTCAGCGGGGATGGCGAGCACCTCTGGCTGTGGGTCGAGAAGCGCGGCCTCAACACCGAGGAAGCGGTGCGCCGCCTGGCGCGCGCCGCCGGGGTGCCGCAGCGGGCGATCAGCTATGCCGGTCTCAAGGATCGCCAGGCGCTGACCCGCCAGTGGTTCAGCCTGCACCTGCCCGGCAAGGCCGATCCGGATCTGGCGGCCGCCTGCGACGAGACGCTGGTGATCCTCCAGCAGGGTCGCCACCGCCGCAAGCTGCAGCGCGGCGCCCATGCCGCCAATGGCTTCCGCCTGCGGTTGACCGGGCTCCAGGCCGATCCGGCAGCACTGGAGGCGCGGCTGCAGGCCATCGCCGCCGGCGGCGTGCCCAACTATTTCGGTCCGCAGCGCTTCGGCTATCAGGGCGGCAACCTGGCCGACGCCCAGCAGTGCGCCCGCGAGCAGCGCCTGCCCGAGCAACGCAATCGGCGTTCGCGCACCCTGTCCGCGGCGCGCAGCTGGCTGTTCAATCAGGTGCTGGCCGGTCGTATCGCCGACGGCTCCTGGAAGCGGGCGCAGGAGGGCGATCTGCTGGCCTTCACCGACAGCCGCAGCCACTTTCCGGCCACCGCCGCCGATCTGACCGATCCGCGCCTGGCGGCGCTCGATCTGCACCCCACCGGTCCCCTGTGGGGCGCCGGCGAGTCGCCAGTGCAGGGGCCGGCCGCAGACCTGGAAAAGCAGGTCGCAGAGGGCGCCGGAGAGCTGCCCGCCTGGCTGGCCGGTGCCGGCCTCTCGCATGAACGGCGTATCCTGCGCCTCCCCATCGGCGGCCTGACGTGGCATTATCCCGCTCCTGACATTCTGCAACTCGAATTCGTCCTGCCGGCCGGCTGTTTCGCCACCGCAGTGGTTCGCGAGCTGGTAACGCTTGGCGAGGCAGGGCAGACGGAACATCCATGCGACTTCTGATCGCCAACGACGATGGGGTGCTGGCCCCCGGTATCGCCGCGCTGCATGCCGCGCTCTCCGCCCGTGCGGACTACGAGTGCCAGGTAGTCGCGCCGCTCTATGACATGAGCGGTGTGAGCAGTGCCCTGACGCTGGACCGCCCCCTGCATCCGCAGCGCCTGCCCAATGGCTACCTGGGCATCAACGGCACGCCTACCGATTGCGTTCACCTCGGCCTCAATGGCCTGCTGGAAGAAACGCCGGACATGGTGGTGGCCGGCATTAACCTAGGCGCCAACCTGGGCGACGACGTCCTCTATTCCGGCACCGTGGCCGCGGCCATGGAAGGACGATTCCTCGATCGTCCGGCGCTGGCCTTCTCGCTGGTATCGCGCAGTGCCGACAACATGGCGGTGGCGGCCGAGATCGCCGCCCGCATCGTGGCCCTGCACGAACGCTTCGATCTGCCGCCGCGCACCGTGCTCAACGTCAACATCCCGGATCTGCCGCTCGAGCAGATCAAGGGCCTGCAGCTGACCCGCCTGGGGCACCGGGCCCAGGCCAAGCCGCCGGTGCGCGAGATCAATCCGCGCGGCAAGGCCGGTTACTGGATCTCGGTTTCCGGCGATGCGGTGGATGGCGGACCGGGTACCGACTTCCACGCCGTGCTGGAAGGCTATGTCTCGGTGACGCCGCTGCAGTTCGATCGCACCTTCCGCGAGGGCTTCGCCGGCCTGTCGGCGCTGACGGAGCTGCTGGCATGACTCAGGGGCAAGAGCATATGCAAAGACACGGCATCGGCATGACCTCCCAGCGCACCCGGGAGCGGCTCATCCAGCGCCTCTACGAAGAGGGGCTGTCCAACGCCCAGGTGCTGGAGGTGATCCGCCGTACGCCGCGTCACCTGTTCGTCGACGAGGCCCTGGCCCATCGCGCCTACGAAGACACGGCGTTGCCCATCGGCCACAACCAGACCATCTCCCAGCCGTTCATGGTGGCGCGCATGACCGAGCTGCTGCTGGCCGGCGGGCCGCTGGACAAGGTCATGGAGATCGGCACCGGCTCCGGCTACCAGACCGCCATCCTGGCGCAGACCGTGGAGAGGGTGTTTTCCGTCGAGCGCATCCAGTCGTTGCAGGATCGCGCCAAGGAGCGTCTGCTCGAACTCAACCTGCGCAACGTGGTGTTCCGCTGGGGCGATGGCTGGGAAGGCTGGCCGGCACTGGCACCCTACAACGGCATCATCGTCACCGCCGCGGCCCGGGAAGTGCCCCAGGCGCTGCTCGACCAACTGGCCCCTGGCGGTCGCCTGGTGATCCCGGTAGGCGTCGACGAGGAGCAGAAGCTCCTGCTGATCGTGCGCGAGGCCGAAGGCTTCGTCCGCCACGAACTCAACGCCGTCCGTTTCGTGCCCCTGCTCAACGGACCTCTGGCCCAGTGAGAGACAGGGAACGTTACCCCGGTACCGCGCTCCAAGGCTGCCTGACGGCAGCGGCCGCTTGAGGCCGGCAGGATGGCCGGACGGTAGATGATCAGACTCTGCGGGAGGAACGGGTGAAGGCCCGAGCGCAAGGATTTCCAGGACGAGGGCGTTCAGGCTGGCTGGCGACGTTGCTCGTGGCCCTGCTGCTGACGGGTTGTTCGAGCAACGGCTCGCGAGCGCCGGTGGTCGACCGCGGCGATGGCCGCAGCAGCGTGCCCCAGGTCACCTCCGGGCAGTATCGCGTCAAGCGCGGAGACACCCTGTTTTCCATCGCCTCGCGCAACGGCTGGGAATGGCGCGCCCTGGCGGCCCAGAACGGCCTCGCCGCGCCCTATGTCATCCATGTCGGCCAGGTGATCCGCTTCGGCAATGGCGGCAGCGCCACGGGGTCCAGTCGCATCATTCGCCGGCCGGCCACGGGCTCGGCCACCCCTGTCGCTTCCGCGCCGGCACCCGGCAATCCGGTGGCGACCCCGGTACCCATTCCGCCGCCCGTGACCTCCAATCCCACCGCCGCCACCCCGGTGGTGACCCCGAATCTGCCCGCCGCACCGCCGCCGACGCCGGTGACACCGGCCCAGACGCCGACCCGTGACGTCCCCCAATCCGCCGCCGGTTGGGCCTGGCCGACGAAAGGTACGTTGATCAGTCGCTTCTCGGCCAGCAGCAGCCTAAACAAGGGAATAGACATCGCCGGCCAGGAAGGTCAGCCCGTGATGGCCGCCGCCGATGGCACCGTGGTCTATGCGGGAAATGGTCTACGGGGTTATGGTGAACTGGTTATCGTCAAACACAGCGAAACCTACGTCAGTGCCTACGGTCACAATCGTAGGTTGCTGGTTCGGGAAGGTGAGCGTGTCAAGATAGGGCAGACGATTGCCGAGATGGGTTCGACCGGGACCGACCGCGTCAAGCTCCATTTCGAGATTCGCCGTCAGGGCAAGCCGGTGGATCCCTTGCAGTTTTTGCCCAATCGCTGATTCGCTAGGCGCCGACTCGATCCCGCAGCTCTTTGGGGGCGAGTCATGGCGCATCGGCAACGTATCGATACGCCCTGGCTCGAAGCACAGACGAGCAAGGGTTACTCAAGATGATCCAGAACAAACAAGAAACCGAGTACGATCTCGGCGACGATGTCCTGCTTCTCGATTCCAATCCCTTCGGTGAGGAATCCGCTGATACCGCCATGACCAAGGCCCTGTCCGGGCGCGGCAACCAGGTCCTGCGCGGTGCCAAGCTGGCCGACTATGGCCGTGCACTCGACGCCACTCAGCTCTATCTCAACGAAATCGGCTTCTCGCCACTGCTGTCACCGGCAGAAGAGGTGCATTTCGCCCGTCTCGCGCAGCGCGGCGATCCCGCCGGTCGCAAGCGCATGATCGAAAGCAACCTGCGTCTGGTGGTCAAGATCGCCCGGCGCTACATCAACCGTGGCCTGTCGCTGCTCGATCTGATCGAAGAGGGCAACCTGGGCCTGATCCGCGCGGTGGAGAAATTCGATCCCGAGCGGGGCTTCAGATTCTCCACCTATGCCACCTGGTGGATTCGGCAGACCATCGAGCGGGCGATCATGAATCAGACCCGCACCATTCGCCTGCCGATCCATGTGG
Source organism: Pseudomonas sp. PGPPP4 (assembly GCF_002256045.1). Taxonomy (NCBI): domain Bacteria; kingdom Pseudomonadati; phylum Pseudomonadota; class Gammaproteobacteria; order Pseudomonadales; family Pseudomonadaceae; genus Pseudomonas; species Pseudomonas sp. PGPPP4. Next base: position 127,358 of record NZ_NKID01000004.1, on the reverse strand, counting down.
TCAAGGAGCTCAATTTGCACCTGCGCGCCGCGCGGGAGCTGACCCAGAAGCTCGATCACGAACCTTCTCCCGAGGAAATCGCCGCCCTGCTGGAAAAGCCGGTGGCGGACGTGAAGCGGGTGATGGGCCTCAACGAGCGGATCAGCTCGGTGGACATGGTCCTCGGCCCCGATTCCGACAAGACCCTGCTCGATACCCTGACCGATGACCGTCCCACCGATCCCTGCGAACTGCTGCAGGATTCGGATCTCAACCAGAGCATCGACCAGTGGCTGCTGGAGTTGCCGGAAAAGCAGCGCGAAGTGGTGATCCGGCGCTTCGGGCTGCGCGGTCATGAAGCCTGCACCCTGGAAGAGGTAGGGCAGGAGATAGGCCTTACCCGTGAGCGGGTCCGGCAGATCCAGGTCGAGGCGCTCAAGCGGTTGCGGGAAATCTTCGAACGCAACGGCCTGTCCAGTGATTCGCTGTTCTGATCGCGCCTAGCTGAATATCAGCCAAACGGAGCCCGGATTTTCCCGGGCTTTTTTCTGCGTGTTCTTGTAAGCCAGGGCTTACAGCCTGCGTAAGCCTGTATCGCTTGGAGCTGCCAGAAAGCATCGCTTGATCAGCGCGAGAAGACGCCAAGTACCTGCTACATAACGTTTTTCTGTTTCCGGTCGAAGCGCGAGGCGAGATCGAAAGGCGCGCTATGGCAGATTGCCAGCCTTCAGGAGAAGCGTACTATCGGCGCTGTGTCTGGGACGACACGGATCGGCAGGACGCGGATCAGGAACACCTCAGGACGAGGTTCACCAGGACGGTGGCAGGATTACAGGGACAGGGACGAAGGGGGCGGAGCGATCCGCCCCCTTTTTTATTGCCTGGAGATTCCAGGCAAGGCCTAGCGTTCGAGCTGGGGGAGCTTGTTGGGCTTGCCATCCCACTCGGCGGCGTCAGGCAGGGCGTCCTTCTTCTCGGTGATGTTCGGCCAGATGTTGGCCAGTTCACTGTTGAGTTCGATGAAGGCTTCCTGGCCGGCCGGCACCTCGTCTTCCGAGAAGATCGCCTGGGCTGGGCATTCGGGTTCGCACAGGGCGCAGTCGATGCACTCGTCCGGGTGGATCACCAGGAAGTTGGGGCCTTCGTAGAAGCAGTCCACCGGGCAGACTTCCACGCAGTCGGTATATTTGCATTTGATGCAGTTGTCAGTGACGACGAAGGTCATCTGCTCGTTCTCCTCAGGCTAAGGCGGCGGATTCTAGCAGCATTGCCGGAACCCTCGTATCCGTTAACTCAGATACGCTTTTTCCATTCGTAGATAAGCTCCAGGGCCCGTCTGGGTGTGATGTCGTCCGGCTGCAGGCGTTCCAGTTCCTCGATGAGAGGATGGACGGCGCTGGCGAACAGATCGGCCTGTAGCGGACGATCCTTGGCTGGCGCGCTCACCGGCAGCGGCGTACCCACCTCACCGTTGAAACTGGCCGCTTCCAGGCGGGCGAGATGCTCGCGCGCGCGCAGGATGACGTCTTCCGGCACTCCGGCCAGCTGCGCCACGGCCAGGCCGTAGCTCTGGCTGGCCGGGCCGGGCAGCACATGGTGCAAGAAGACGATGCGGTCGTTGTGCTCGGTGGCGTTGAGGTGGACGTTGGCCACGCTCGGCTGGCCGTCCGGCAGCACGGTCAGCTCGAAGTAGTGGGTGGCGAACAGCGTCCAGGCGCGCAGTCGCGCCAGTTGCTCGGCGGCGGCCCAGGCCAGCGACAGGCCGTCGAAGGTGCTGGTGCCGCGACCGACCTCGTCCATCAGCACCAGGCTGTGTTCGCTGGCGTTGTGCAGGATGTTGGCGGTCTCGCTCATCTCCACCATGAAGGTGGAACGGCCGCCGGCCAGGTCGTCGCTGGAACCGATGCGGGTAAAGATGCGATCCACCAGCGACAGCTCGCAACTGGCCGCCGGGACGAAGCTGCCGACATGGGCCAGGAGCACGATCAGCGCGGTCTGGCGCATGTAGGTGGACTTGCCGCCCATGTTCGGACCGGTGATCACCAGCATGCGGGTGTCGTTGTCCAGGGTGACGTCGTTGGCGACGAAGGGCGTTTCCAGCACCTGTTCCACCACCGGGTGGCGCCCCTGGCCGATCTTCAGGCAGGGCTCCTCGACGAAGCGCGGCTTGTTCAGGTCCAGGTTGAGAGCGCGCTCGGCGAAGTTGGCCAGGACGTCCAGTTCGGCCAGGGCGGCGGCGCTGTCCTGCAACGGCGCCAGGTGGCCGATGAGCTCGTCGAGCAGGGCTTCGTAGAGCGCCTTTTCCCGCGCCAGGGCGCGACTCTGGGCCGACAGCGCCTTGTCTTCGAAGGCCTTAAGCTCCGGGGTGATGAAGCGCTCGGCGCCCTTGAGGGTCTGGCGGCGGATGTAGTCGGCCGGGGCCGATTCGGCCTGGCGGCTGGGGATCTCGATGAAGTAGCCGTGGACGCGGTTGTAGCCGACCTTGAGGCCCTGCAGGCCGGTGCGGGCCTTTTCCCGGGCCTCCAGGTCCATGAGGAACTGGCCGGCGTTTTCGCTCAGGGTCTGCAACTCGTCCAGCTCGCTGTCGTAGCCGCGCTTGATGACGCCGCCGTCGCGGATCACCGCCGGCGGATTGTCGATGATGGCGCGGGCCAGGGTGGCGGCCAGCTCCGGATAGGTCTGGATGCTCCGGGCCAGGTCGAGCAGGTGCGGGGCGATCATCTGCGTCAGCCCGTCCTGCAGCGCCGGCAGCGCGGCCAGGGCATCGCGCAGGCGCGCGAGATCGCGCGGGCGGGCGTTGCGCAGGCCGATGCGGGCGAGGATGCGCTCCAGGTCGCCGATATCCTTGAGCTGCGGTTGCAGCGACTCGAAGCGATAGCCTTCCAGCAGGCAGGTGATGGCGTCCTGGCGGGCTTCGATGACGGCGCGATTGCGCAGCGGGCGATTCAGCCAGCGGGTCAGCAGGCGACTGCCCATGGCGGTCTGGCAGCGGTCCACCACCGATTGTAGGGTGTTGTCGCGACCGCCGGCCAGATTGACGTCCAGTTCCAGGTTGCGGCGGCTGGCGCCGTCGAGGATGACGGTGTCGTCCAGGCGCTCGTGGCGGAGGCTGCGCAGGTGCGGCAGGGCGGTGCGCTGGGTTTCCTTGGCATAGGCCAGCAGGCAGCCGGCGGCGCCGAGGGCCAGGCCCAGCTTGTCGCAGCCGAAGCCCTTGAGGTCACCGGTGCCGAATTGCTGGCAGAGGCTCTTGAGTGCGGAATCGCAGTCGAAATCCCAAGGCGCCCGACGACGCACGCCGCGGCGCTTCTCGGCGGGCAGGCCGGCGGGCCAGTCGTCGGGGATCAGCAGCTCGGCGGGGTTGAGACGGTCCAGCTCCGCCAGCAGGGTTTCCCAGCCGGCCAGTTCCTGGACGGTGAAGCGACCGCTGGCGATGTCCAGCACGGCCAGGCCGAACAGGCGTTCGTCGCCCAGCACGGCGGTCAGCAGGTTGTCGCGGCGCTCGTCGAGCAGCGCCTCGTCGCTGACGGTGCCGGGGGTGATGATGCGCACCACCTGGCGTTCCACCGGGCCCTTGCTGGTGGCCGGGTCGCCGATCTGCTCGCAGATCACCACGGATTCGCCGAGCTTGACCAGCTTGGCCAGGTAGCCTTCGGCGGAATGGAAGGGGATGCCGGCCATGGGGATGGACTTGCCGGCCGAGGCGCCACGGGCGGTCAGGGTGATGTCGAGCAATTTGGCGGCACGCCGGGCGTCGTCATAGAACAGCTCGTAGAAATCGCCCATGCGATAGAACAGCAGCTGTTCGGGATGCTGATGCTTGATCTTGAGGTACTGCTGCATCATGGGCGTGTGCGCGGAGAGATCGCTCATGCGGGTGTTTCGATCCGGTTGCCTGTGGATAGCCGCGTATTGTCCATCAACTGGCGGCGTTTGTCGGCCCCGCTCGGCTCAGGGTAGCGGCATCAGGCCTGCGGCCGTTGTTCGCGGGTGGCCAGCAGCAGATCGATCTGGGTCATGAGCCTTTCCAGGGTGAAGGGCTTGGCCAGCACCTCGACGCCGGGGACCGGCAGGGGCTGACCGGGCAGGTCCGCCTCGGCGTAGCCGGTGATCAGCAGGGTCATCAGACCGGGGCGACGCTCGCGGGCCAGGGCGGCGAGCTGGCAGCCGCTCAGCCCGCCCGGCAGGCCTACGTCGGCGATCAGCAGGTCCAACGGCGTGTCCGATTCCAGCACCTGCAGGGCGGTGGCGGCATCGGTCGCCTCCAGGGTGCGGATGCGGTGTTCGCGCAGGGCTTCGTCCACCAGCGTCCGCACCAGGGGTTCGTCGTCCACCACCAGCACCGTCATGCCGGCGGGATAGCGCAACGGCGCGGTGCGCAGCGTCTCGACCGACGGCGGTGGAGCGTCCACCAGGCGCGGCAGATAGAGGGTGACGGTGGTGCCCCGCTCGGGTGCCGAGACGATATGGGCGACGCCGCCGGACTGCTTGGCGAAGCCATAGATCATCGACAGACCGAGGCCGGTGCCCATGCCCACCGGCTTGGTGGTGAAGAAGGGATCGAAGGCGCGCGCCAGGACCTCGGGCGGCATGCCGGTACCGGTGTCGAGCACCGCCAGGGTCACATAGTCGCCAGGCGGCAATTCCAGGGCGGCAGCCTGGGCGTCGTTGAGCCGGCGATTGGCGGTGACGATGCGCAGCGTCCCGCCTTCGGGCATGGCATCCCGGGCGTTGATGCACAGGTTGAGCAGAGCGTTCTCCAGCTGATGGGGATCGCACAGGGTGGGATTCAACCCCTCGGCCAGTTCGATGTGGATCTCGACCTGGGGACCGACCGAGCGGCGGATGAGTTCTTCCATGCCCAGCACCAGGACGTTGGTCTGGGTGGCGGTGGGGTCCAGCGCCTGGCGGCGGGAAAAGGCGAGCAGGCGGTGGGTCAGGGCCGCGGCGCGTTCGGCGGCGCCCTTGGCGCCCGTGGCATAGCGTTCGAGATCGGTGTAGCGACCTTGGGCGAGTCTCAGGCTGAGCATGTCGAGACTGCCGATCACGCCGGTCAGCAGGTTGTTGAAGTCATGGGCGATGCCGCCGGTCAGCTGGCCCACGGCTTCCATCTTCTGGCTCTGGCGCAGTTGCTCCTCGGTCTGGCGCAGGGCTTCCTGCTGCTCGCGGATAGCCGTGACCTCGCGCACTGCGGAATAGATGAGGCCATCCTGCAGGACCGAATTCCACGACAGCCAGCGATAGCCGCCGTCGCGATGCCGATAGCGATTCTCGAAGCCGAACACCGGTTCGCCAAGAGTCAGGCGCTCCAGCGCCGCCTCGGTACGGGCGCGATCCTCGACGTGGACGAAGGCCATGAAGGGTTCTTGGCGCAGCTGCTCTGCACTCCAGCCCAGGGTGCTGGTCCAGGCCGGATTGAGGTCCAGCAACTGGCCTTCGAGGGTGGCCGTGCAGAGCAGGTCGGGGCTGGCCTGCCAGATCAGGTCGCGCTGGCGGGTGCGCAGGGTGACCTGTTCGCCGAGATTGCCGGCGAAGCGATAGAGGGACTCCAGGCTGCGGCGCTGGGCCGCGCAGACCATGGCCATGATGACGTTGACCAGCACGAACAGCGCATGGGACACCCAGCGCTCGGAGAACAGCGCGAAATAGGCCGGAGCCTTGACGAAGAGGGTCTCGGCCAGCAGCACCGATAGCAGGGTGGCGAAGATCCCGGGGCCGAGGCCGAACCAGAAAGACCCGGCCATGATGAAGGGAATGAACAGCAGATAGGGCAGGCTGTCGATGCCCAGGCTCAGCCGGATGCCGGCCGCGACGGCGATCAGCAGGGTCGCGCCCAGATAGCGCAAGGGGGCCGGGGCGTCCCGCGGGGCCAGCTTGAGCAGCCGGCCGAGCAGGATATGGGTGGCGATGGGCACTGGCGCTAGACCTCGGGACGCGGGTCCGTCACGGTAGCGAAAGGCGGCACGAGCGGCAGGCCGATCAGGTGCCCTCGTGCCGCTCGAATTCCTCGACGGCGCGCGCCACCTCGGCATTGTCCGCCGCCGTGCTGCGGGCCTGGCGCTCGAAGGCGGTGGCCAGTTCGTTGACCAGTTGCAGCAGGCGCGGGATGTCGCCGCTGCGCTCGGCATCGGCGGCCTGCTCGCGCACGCGGTTGACGAAGGCTTGGGGATCGTCGAAGGCGGTCATGGGGCGTTCTCCGTGGGGATGATACTTGTCTGACCACAAATGACGACCAAGGCTCACTCGCGCCGCGTCCAGACCTCTGGATTGACCAGATTCGCCGGTCGTTGATCGCCCAAGGCGGCCAGCAGATTGTCCACCGCGCAGCGGGCCATGGCCTCGCGCGTCTCCCGGGTCGCCGAGCCCAGGTGTGGCGTAGGCACCACGTTGGTCAGTTGCAGCAGGGGCGAGTCCGCTGCCACGGGTTCCTGATCGAAGACATCCAGGCCGGCGCCGCGCAGGCGGCCTTCCTGCAAGGCCGTGATCAACGCGGCCTCGTCGATCACCGGTCCGCGCGAGACGTTGATCAGGATGGCTTGGGCCGGTAGCCGCGCGAGCTCGGCGGCGCCCAGCAGGTGATGGGTCTCCTCGCTCAGGGGCACGGTGACGCAGAGGAAGTCGCAGCTCGCCAGCAACTCGGGCAGCGGCAGGAAGCGCGCGCCGAAGCGCTCGTCCACCTCGGGCTTGGCGGCGTGGGCGGTGTAGTTGACCTGCATGCCGAAACCCAGGTGGGCGCGGCGGGCGATGGCCTGGCCGATGCGGCCCATGCCCACCAGCCCCAGGGTCTTGCCATGGACGTCGCAACCGAAGTGCGCCTCGCCCAGACTGGCTTGCCACTGGCCGGCGCGCACCCAGTCGGCCAGCTCGACGATGCGCCGCGCGGTGGCGAGCAGCAGGGCGAAGGCGGCGTCGGCCACGCTCTCGGTCAGGACATCCGGGGTGTTGCAGAGCAGGATGCCGCGCCGCTGCAGGTAGGGCAGGTCATAGCTGTCGAATCCGACCGAGACGCTGGCGATGGCTTCCAGCCGGGGCGCCAGTTCCAGCAACTCGGGCGTCAGCTTGAAGCTGGAGCCGAGCAGGCCCTGGGCCTCGGGCAGACGCTCGCGCAGCCGGGCTTCGCCGCCCGGCGCCTTGACGTCGACGTATTCCAGGTCGAAGGCCTCTTCCAGGCGCGCGGTGAGCGCCGGGGACAGGGCCTTGTAGTGGATCACCTTCTTTTTCATGGACAGCGTTTCCTCTAGTGACTGGCGGCGGGCTTGAGCGCCGCGGCGCGGGCGACCGGCTCCTGGCGCAGCAGGAGGGTCAGGACCACGGCCACCAGCAGGGCGCCGCCCATGAAGCCGAAGGACGCTCCGGGACCGCCGGTCACACCATTGAGATAGCCCACCAGGTAGGAGCCGGCAAAGGAGCCCAGGGCACCCATGCTGTTGATCAGCGCCATGGCGCCACCGGCGACGTTGCCGGGCAGGATTTCCGGGACGATGGCGAAGAAGGGGCCATAGGGGGCGTACATGCAGGCACCGGCCACCACCAGCAGGGCATAGGACCACCAGAAGTGCTGGGTGCCGAGGGCGAAGGAGCCGAGGAAGGCCAGGGCGGCGATCAGTAGCGGCGGCCAGACGAACAGCTTGCGATTCTGCAGGCGATCCGACGCCCAGGACACGCCGACCATGGCCAGCACGGCGGCGAGGTAGGGCAGCGAAGACAGCCAGCCGGCCTGGACGATGTCCAGTTGGGCACCCTTGCGCAGGATCGAGGGCAGCCAGATGACGAAGCCATAGACGCCGATGCTCCAGCAGAAATACTGCAGGGACAGCAGGATGACCTTGGGCGAGCGGAAGGCTTCGGCGTAGTTCTTGACCGGCTTCATGCCCTGCTGCTCGGCCTTCAGGGCTTCTTCCAGGCGGGCCTTCTCGGCCTGATCGAGCCACTTGGCATCCTTGGGGCGCTCGTCGGCGATCCGCCACCAGATAAAGGCCCAGATCACCGCCGGCAGGCCTTCGATGATGAACATCCAGCGCCAGTCCAGGGCATGGATCAGATAACCCGAGACCACCGACATCCAGAGGATGGTCACCGGATTGCCGAGGATCAGAAAGGTGTTGGCCCGGGAGCGCTCGCGCTTGGTGAACCAGTGGCAGAGATAGACCAGCATCGCCGGCATCACTGCCGCCTCCACCACACCGAGCAGGAAGCGGATGGCGATCAGCAGGGTGACGTTGGGCACCATGCCGGTCAGGGTCGCCAGGCCGCCCCAGCCGATCAGGCTCCAGAAGATCAGCCGCTTGACGCTGCGCTTCTCGGCGTAGATGGCGCCGGGCACCTGGAAGAAGAAATAGCCGAGAAAGAACAGGGCGCCGAGCAGCGACGACATCGCCGGGGTGATGCCCAGGTCGTCGGCCATGCCCGAGGCGGCGGCGAAGCCGTAGTTGGCCCGATCGAGATAGGCCAGGCTGTAGGTGATGAAGACCACCGGCATCAGATACCACCAGCGGCGTGGAGCGAGAGAAGAGGCGTTCATGGGGTCACCTGCTTGATTGTTCTTGTAGGGGTGTAGATCAGGGTAGTTCGTGACGGTAGGGCAGTCCTTCCATGTCGCCGACCACCTGCACGGCGCGGGCGCCGATCCAGTTGCCACGGGCGACGGCGGCAGCGACGTCGAGACCGTCGAGCAGGGCGCTGACGAAGCCGGTGGCGAAGCCATCGCCGGCGCCCACGGTGTCGACCACCTCGGCCACGGGCACACCGGGGACCTCGCCCTCGGCGTCGGGCGTGCGCCAGTAGCCGCCCTCGGGGCCGAGCTTGATGGCCACGGCCTTGGCGCCACGGTCGAGGTAGAAGGCGGCGATGTCCGCCGGGGTGTCGTAGCCGGTCAGCAGGCGGCCCTCGGCCAGGCCGGGCAGCACCCAGTCGGCCAGGGCGGCGAGGTCGTTGAGTTCACGGCGCATCTGCTCTTCGCTGTCCCACAGCGACGGCCGCAGATTGGGGTCGAAGGAGATGCTGCGGCCGGCGTCGCGCATGGCCTGCAGCAGGTGGCGGCTGAAGGCGCGGGTGCTGGGCGACAGCGCTGGCGGGATACCGGTGGCATGCAGGTGACGCGCCTGGAGCAGGCTGGGGTCGAAGTCTTCCTCGATGTTGAGGTAGCTGGCCGCCGAGCCGCGGCGGAAGTACTCGACCACCGGATCGCTGCCATCGGTGGCGCGAGACTTGAGCTGGAAGCCGGTGGGGTGCCGGGGATCGACGGTGAGGCGGCGGCAGTCCAGCCCCTCGGCTTCGAGACTGGCGCGCACGAAGCGGCCAAAGGAGTCATCGCCGACCCGCGACAGCCAGGCGACCTTGAAGCCCAGGCGGCTCAGGCCGATGGCCACGTTGTTGTCGGCACCGGCGATGCGCTTGCCGAACTGGCCGACCGTGGCCAGCTCGCCCGGTGTCTCGGCGACGAACATGGTCATGGTTTCGCCAAAGGCGAGGATGTCGATGTCAGCCATGCCGGCGCGCCTCCTGGACCTGGGCATCCAGGGTGCGCAGCGCCGCCACCTGGCGACGGGTCTCGGCCAGCAGATCCGCACCCATCAGGGGAAATTCGATGGCCCGCCGCAGGCCGCTGGGAAAGTGCGTCATCAGCCCCTGCCAGGCCAGCAGGTCCGCGGCTTCCGGCGGCACGGCATGCAGGCCACCGGCACGCCGGCGTACCGCCTTGCAATGCAGGTAACGGACGTCCGGGCCGAGCAGGCGGGCGGCCTGCAGCGGGTCTTCGTCCTGCCAGCGCCAGTTGCCGACATCGAAGGTCAGTGCCACCGGCAGCTGCGCTGCCCGCGCCGCCTGGATGAAGGCGCGCAGCGGTTCGATCCGGCCACCCTGGGCAGTCTGGTCGTTTTCCACCAGTAGCTGAGGGCCGGCGTCGGTCAGCAGGGGGGCGAGCGCCGCCAGCTCGGCTGCGGCGCGATAGTGCCCGAGGGACACCTTGAGCGTGTCGGCGCCCAGCAGGCGGGCCTCGGCGAGGGCGTCGGGCAGGCGCGGCGAGAGCGCGGCGTCGGTTTCGGGCCAGAGCTCCAGGGGGACGGAATAGACGCAGCCCAGGCCGGCGGCCCGGATGGCGGCGCCCAGGGCCGCGAAGTCGGGAGCCTCGGTAAAGAGTTCGGCGCGGATCTCCACATGGGAGGCTCCCGCGGCGGCGATCAGATCGAGCCAGGCGGCCTGACCCTGGGCACGGACCCCGTCGGCGCCAAAGGCCGAGGTGGTGATGGCGATCTCCGGTGGCATTGTTGTTCTCCTGAAACCGGTTTCAAAGAAAGACGGGCAAAAAGACGAAAGGTGCCGCTAGCGCCTGGCGCGCGTTGACTGGCGGATACGCAGCTCCGCGCCAAAGGTCTGCTGCACCGGGGCGCTGCGATCGCCGTCGATACGCCGCTGCAGGCGCTCGAAGGCAGCCACGCCCAGGGCATGGGTCGGTTGGGCCAGGGCACTGATACCGCCGCCCACCAGGGGAAACCAATCCAGATCATCCAGGGCCAGCAGGCCGAGACGCTCGAACAGGGGCTCGCCCAGGGCCTGCAGCGCCAGGGTGGTGGCCAGGGTCGCCACGCCGTTGGCGGTGAGCAGCGCCTTGGGACCGGGACCGGGAGCGGCCAGGAAGGCGGCGAGGGCGGCTTGCAGCGCCAGGGCATCGTCAGCCTGGGCGCAATGGGTACCACGGCAGTCGGGGTGTTCGGCCAGTGCGGTGTCGAAGGCCGTCAGGCGCTGGCGGCGGGAGCTGGTGCCGTCCAGGGGTTCGCTGACCAGCAGCAGGTCGCGATAGCCCTGGCGTTGCAGGTGGGCGACCCCGGTGGCGATGGCCTGGTGATTGTCGAGGCCGACCAGATCGGCCTCGACGCCGGGCAGTTCGCGATCCAGCAGCACCAGCGGCAGGCGGCTGCCCAGCTGGCGCAGGTCGGCGGCGTGCTGGCCGAAGGTGTTCACGATCAGGCCTTCGATGCTGTAGGACTGCAGCGCGGCCAGTTGCTGGCGCTCCTGGCGGGCATCTTGGTCGGTGTTGCAGATCAGCAGCGAATAGCCCTGCTGGCGGCAGGCGGTTTCGACGCCATGCATGACCGCGGTGGAGTAGGGGTTGAGCAGGTCGGCCACCAGCATGCCGATCAGGCGACTGCGACCGCGCTTGAGGCCACGAGCCATCTGGTTGGGCTGGAAATCGAGGGCGACCACGGCCTGCTCGATGCGCGCGGCGAGAGAGTCGGACAAGAGACGGCGATCACCGCTGATGTAGCGGGACACGCTGGCCTTGGACACGCCGGCGGCGGCGGCCACTTCGGCGATGGTCGCACGGGTGGCGCGCGGACCGGGAAGGTAGACATCGTTCATGGCATACCGCTGTTAGGATTTTGTAGGTGCCTGAAACCGGTTTCAGTAAATCTTTTCTCACGCGCGGCGGCAAGCCGGTCTAAGGTGCAGGCCGACCAGTGGTCGCCGCAGCCGCTCGCTTGCCGCGGTCACCTTCTAAGTCTCTTTGCACAGGAAGCTCTCGATGGACCTCCTCGACAGCCTGGCCCAACGCCTGGGTGAAGCCCTGCAGGCGGCCGGCGCCCAGGTCACCACCGCCGAATCCTGCACCGGTGGCGGTATCGCCGAAGCCATTACCCGCATCGCCGGCAGCTCCGCCTGGTTCGAGGCCGGCTTCGTCACCTATTCCAATCGCCAGAAGACCCTGCAGCTGGACGTGCCCGAGGCGCTGTTCGAACAGGTCGGGGCGGTCAGCGAAGAGGTGGTGGCGGCCATGGCGCTGGGTGCGCAACAGCGCGCCAGGGCGCGCTTCGCCGTGGCGGTGAGCGGGATCGCCGGGCCGGGTGGCGCGGTGCCGGGCAAGCCGGTCGGCACCGTCTGGCTGGCCTGGCGCGACGGCGAGAAATTGCGCACTGAACGGCAGGTCTTTGCCGGCGATCGCGCCGCCGTTCGCCAGCAGACCCAGGTCCGCGCGCTGGAGGTTTTATTGGCGTTTCTGACCGAGGAAAAAGCCCCTCAGGTGTAGCAACCAGGGGGCGACTATGGTTTAATACTGTTCACTTATACAGGTATCCACGGCCGTCTGGCCCTTCTTTCTCCGAGAGGAATCTAATGGACGACAACAAAAAGCGTGCCCTGGCCGCGGCCTTGGGACAGATCGAAAAGCAATTCGGCAAGGGCACCGTGATGCGCATGGGCGATCACGATCGCCAGGCCATTCCGGCGATTTCCACCGGCTCCCTGGGTCTCGACATCGCCCTCGGCATCGGCGGTCTGCCCAAGGGCCGGATCGTCGAAATCTACGGTCCCGAGTCCTCGGGCAAGACCACCCTGACCCTGTCGGTCATCGCCCAGGCCCAGAAGCAGGGTGCCACCTGCGCCTTCGTCGACGCCGAACACGCGCTGGACCCGGACTACGCCGGCAAGCTGGGCGTCAACGTCGACGACCTGCTGGTGTCCCAGCCGGATACCGGCGAACAGGCGCTGGAAATCACCGACATGCTGGTGCGCTCCAACGCGGTCGACGTCATCATCGTCGACTCTGTGGCCGCCCTGGTGCCCAAGGCCGAGATCGAAGGCGAGATGGGTGACATGCACGTGGGTCTGCAGGCGCGTCTGATGTCCCAGGCGCTGCGCAAGATCACCGGCAACATCAAGAACGCCAACTGCCTGGTCATCTTCATCAACCAGATCCGCATGAAGATCGGTGTGATGTTCGGCAACCCCGAGACCACCACCGGCGGTAACGCCCTGAAGTTCTACTCCTCGGTCCGTCTCGACATCCGCCGCATCGGCGCGGTGAAGGAAGGCGACGAGGTGATCGGTAGCGAAACCCGCGTCAAGGTGGTCAAGAACAAGGTGGCACCGCCGTTCCGCCAGGCCGAGTTCCAGATCCTCTACGGCAAGGGTATCTACCTGAACGGCGAGATCATCGATCTGGGCGTGCAGCTGGGTCTGATCGAGAAGTCGGGCGCCTGGTACAGCTACCAGGGCAGCAAGATCGGCCAGGGCAAGGGCAATGCCGCCAAGTTCCTGGAAGACAATCCCGAGATCAAGGGTGCTGTGGACAAGGCGATCCGCGAGAAGCTGCTGAGCCAGCCGACCAATCAGAAGGCCGAAGTGGCCGCTGAAGAAGACGCTGACGTCGATTTCTGATCGCCGGCCCGTGCTCTAGACGACCCCCGCCCCGTGCGGGGGTTTTCGCATAAGGAGGATCACCCTTGGGCAATCCACTGGATACCACCGCTGCCATCCGTTTCGCCGCCATGGACCTCCTGGCCCGTCGCGAGCATGGCCGTGAAGAGCTGTCGCGCAAGCTGCGGCGACGCGGGGCCGAGGAAAGCCTGCTCGGCCCGGTGCTGGATCGCCTGGCCGAGGATGGCCTGCTCGATGAAAGCCGTTATCTGGAGAGCTATATCGCCAGCCGTGCCCGTTCCGGTTACGGGCCCATGCGGATCCGCGAAGAACTGGGCCAGCGTGGCCTGAAAAGAGAGCAGGTGGAAACGGCCCTGCGCGAAGCGGACGTGGACTGGCAGGCGCAGTTGGAAGAGGTGTGGCGCCGGAAGTTCGGTACACCGCCGGCCGACGCCAAGGAGCGCGCCAAGCAGGGTCGCTTCCTGGCCTACCGGGGTTATGCCATGGACGGGATCAACCGGGTGCTGAGCCGGCGATAGTGCCTGGGGTGCCGGGCTTCGCTGCGCCCAGCGCCGGCCTGCAGGTCCATCCCGCCCGCGGTGAGCGACTGATTGCGGAAAACGGCTAGCCCCCTCTCCCTGAGGGAGAGGGTTGGGGTGAGGGCGCGCGTCGCGTTGATGCCGAATGGAAAAGAAGGCGCTATTTCCCGTGCGTTCGCCAGGAGAGGAATCGAGCTCAGCGCTATCGCGGCCATGGGCCGCTCCTACCTTCAACTCAGCGTCTGTAGGAGCGGCCGCATCGGCGGACCGCCATGGCCGCGAGGGTAGCAATCAACCTCGGTCGCGCAGGTTCGTGGTGAGCACAGTGCAGCCCAACATCGGCCCTGGTGTTGGAGATCGTTGGGCTTCGCTTTGCTCAGCCCAACCTACGGTACCCATGGCAGGCTCGTAGGTTGGGTTGAGACGGCTCCATCGTCGAAGCCCAACATCAGGTCAGGCGCCGCGGATCATTGGGCTTCGCTGCGCTCAACCCAAGCTACTTGGCTGCCCAATGCTCCGGTCGATTGAGTTCGTCCACCAGTTCGCGCAGACGGCCATAGTGACGGCCGTGGAAGTCGAAGGTGAGGCGCGTCAGGTGGGCGAATTCCGCTTCGTCGGCCTCGCCTTCGCCCGGGGCCAGCTGAGTGAAGCCCGGGGTGCGGCAGAGGTCGGCGAAATCCGCGGCCAGCTGCTCCAGGCAGGCAGGGGTCACGGCGTGCTTGAGACGGATATGCAGCAGGCCGTCACGCCGGCGGGTGGAGTGGTAGTTGCCGTAGAAGTGCTCGATCTCGGCCGCGGCGGCTTCCGGCGAACGCACCAGGCGCACCAGCTTGAGATCGGCGGGAAGGATGTAGCCTTCTTCCAGCAGATTGCGCTGCAGATAGGCCAGGGTGTCGTCCCAGAAATGGCCGTCGGGGGTGTCCAGCAGGACCAGCGGCACCAGGGGGCTCTTGCCGGTCTGGATCAGGGTGAGCACCTCGAAGGTCTCGTCCAGGGTGCCGAAGCCGCCGGGGCAGAGCACCAGGGCATCCGCCTCCTTCAAAAAGAACAGCTTGCGCACATAGAAGAAGTGAAAGGACAGCAGGTGATCCGTGCCTTCGATGGTCGGATTGGCGCGCTGTTCGAAGGGCAGGGTGATGTTGAAGCCGAGACTGGCTTCGGGCCCCGCGCCCTCGTGCGCGGCGCCCATGATGCCGGCGCCACCGCCGGTGATGACCATCATGTCGCGGCGGGCCAGGGCGCTGCCTAGTTCGCGGGCGAGGGTATAGAGGCCGTGATCGATGCGGGTCCGCGCCGAGCCGAACACCGTGACCTTGCGCCGCCGGCGAAAGCGCTCCAGGGTGCGGAAGGCCTGCTCCAGCTCCTTGAGCGTCTGCAGCATGATCTTGGCGTCCCAGCGCGCCGGATTGGTCTGCGCCATGCGCACCACCGTCACCAGCATCTCGCGGTAGAGGCCGAGATTGGGGCTGCCGCCCGGCAGGGCGTGCGCCAGCAATTCGTCGATGCGCTGACCGAGGTCCGCGGCGCTGGGCTCCACATGGCGGGCCAGGTAGCTGTCGTCGCTGTCCTCGGTCATGCCGCGGTCTCCGCTTACTTGCCCAGGCCGCAGTCGGCGGCCTGGAAGCGCTCGACCATGACCGGCTTGTTGGTCTGGTATTCGGTGAAGTCATAGACCAGGGTGGCGCCGCGGGCCAGCAACTGGCGATAGCCGTTGTTCTGGCAGACGCTCTCGGCGAGCTGCACCCGCACCGTGGCCGGATTCTCGCGCATGCGGGCGGCATGGGCCGGGCGGACGCTGAGGTTGTTGATCAGCTGCTTGCCCTGCACGGTGTAGCCGCGGTCGAGGATGTCCTCGTTGATGGCGCGGGGCGTGCCCTGGCTGCTTTCGGTGGCCACCTTGCGCAGCATCTGGTTGAGCTCGTGGTCCTTGAGCGACTCGGCCGCCTGGACGGTGAAGGGCAGGGCGAGGGTCAGGGCGAGCAAAGCAAAACGAGGCATCGTGTTCTCCAGCGTAGAGGAGCCCGTTTCGACCGTGGTCGCGGGCGGGGGTTCGCAAGGCGTCTGCGCAGGGTAACCTGCCTGGCCGCCGCGGGCATCCCGATCGCTCTGGTAAACTGCGCTTTTGCCCGCGAGCCCGGCATGACCCCGATCAGCGACACCCCTCTGCATGCCGTGGCCCGTTTGCGCCAGGAGCGCCTGGCGCGCAGCATCAAGCCCTTCATCGCTCGTGGCTCGCGCATGGCGCGCTGCCCGAATTGCCGCCTGGCGCCCAGCCACTGCCTCTGCGACCTGCGTCCCCTGCGCCAGACCCAGGCCGGCATGTGCCTGCTGATGCACGACGTCGAGCCGCTCAAGCCGAGCAACACCGGCTGGCTGATCGCCGACGTGGTGGCCGACACCCACGCCTTCGGCTGGAGTCGCACGGCGGTGGATCCGGCGCTGCCGGAATTGCTCGCGCAGCCGGAATGGCAACCACTGCTGGTGTTTCCCGGCGAATACGCCGCGCCCGAGCGGGTGGTCGAGAGCCTGCCGCTGGCCCCCGGTCAGCGCCCGCTGTTCGTGCTGCTGGATGCCACCTGGACCGAGGCGCGCAAGATGTTTCGCAAGAGTCCCTATCTGGACCACCTGCCGGTGCTGAGCTTTCAGCCCAATGCGCTGTCGCGCTACCGGTTGCGGCGCTCCACCCGCGGCGAGCACCTATGCACCGCCGAGGTCGCCGCCCTGTGCCTGGAACTGGCCGGTGAGGCACCGGCCGGACGCCTGCTGGAGGCCTATCTGGATGTCTTCAGCGAGCGCTACCTGGATGCCAAGCATCACCTGCCGCTGGCGGCGGACAGCCCGGCCAGCCAGCAACTGAAGACCCTGCGCGCTAGTTGACCGGCTTGACCTCGACCGGCGCCTGGCGCGGCCAGAGCTGGGCGGCGAGCATGCCGGCGAACATCAGGACGCAACCCAGGTAGCCACGACCGCTGAGGGCCTCGCCCAGCAGCCAGGCACCAAAGAAGGCGGCGAACACCGCCTCCAGGGAAAAGATCACCGCCGCATGGGAGGCGATGGCACCGCGCTGGGCGAAGACCTGCAGGGTGTAGCCGATGCCGGCGGCGATCACCCCGCCATAGAGAAGCTCGGGCAGGGCCAGGACGATCCGCGTCGACTGGATCGGCTCGAACGCCAGCGCCAGCGCGAGGCTGAGCACGGCGCAGACGCCGAATTGCAGAATCGACAGCACCGTGGCGTCGTGGCGACTGGAATAGTGGCCCACCAGCAGGACATGGACTCCCCAGGCCAGGGCCCCGGCCAGTTGCAGCAGATCGCCCGAGGCCACCTGGAAGTTGTCGCCGATGCTCAGCAGGCCCATGCCCACCACCGCCAGGCTGGCGCCGATCCAGGTGCCCAGATGGCTGCGCTGGCCGAGCAGCAGCCCCAGCAGCGGCACCACGATGACATAGAGACCGGTGATGAAGCCGGAGTTGGTCACGCTGGTGAACAGCAGCCCCACCTGCTGCAGATTGATGCCCAGGGTCAGCACCAGGCCCATCAGCAGGCCGCCCTTGAGGGTGTCGCGGGTTAGGCGCTGCTGGCGGCCGCGGCGGCGCAGGAACAGCAGCAGCGGGACCAGGGTGAGGGCGCCCAGGGCGAATCTCAGGCCGGTGTAGAGAAAGGGACTGATGTGCTCCATACCGCCGGTCTGGGCGACGAAGGCGCTGCCCCAGATAAGGGCGGTGAGCAGCATGAGCAGATCGGCACGCAGGGCGGCGCTGGGCATGGGGCATCTCTTGGGCAAAACGGCAACTGTGCCGCAAACCGCAGGGCCTTGCCTACCGTCGGCGAGCCACCCGGCCTTGCTCCCGTCCGCGCCGTTCGGCATGCTTGCGTGCAGCCCGTGCGCCAGCTTCCTGGTCGATGGGGGCGCTCACGACAACAAGGAAAGCTACACCATGGCGGCTGCCTACCAGATCCTGATCGCCGACGATCATCCGCTGTTTCGCAGCGCGCTGCAGCAGGCCCTGACCCTGGGGCTGGGTGCCCAGGCGCGGCTCACCGAGGTGGCCGACATCGCCGAACTCCAGGCCTGCCTGGCCGAGCGCACCGACTGGGATCTGGTCCTGCTCGATCTCAACATGCCCGGCGCCTATGGCTTTTCCGGACTGGTCCTCCTGCGCGGCCAGTATCCTCAGGTGCCAGTGGTGATGATCTCGGCCCAGGAAGAACCCGCCGTGGTGCAGCGCGCGCGGGAGTTCGGCGCCAGTGGCTTCATTCCCAAGTCCAGCGATCTGAGCACCCTGCAACAGGCGGTCAGTCAGGTGCTGGATGGCGATACCTGGTGGCCACCGCAGGTGGAAGGCGCCGCCGCCCTGAGCGAGGAGGCCAAGGCCGCCAGTGCCGGCCTCGCCAGTCTCACGCCGCAGCAATTCCGGGTGCTCACCATGCTCTGCGAGGGGCTGCTCAACAAGCAGATCGCCTTCGAGCTGAATGTCTCCGAAGCCACGGTCAAGGCCCATGCCACGGCCATCTTTCGTAAACTCGGCGTGCGCACCCGCACCCAGGCGGCCCTGCTGCTGCAGCAGCTGGAGAGCACGTCCGGCTGACGTCCGCTGGCAGCGGCGCCCGGCCTGGGCGTGACTGCCCGCTTTTCCCTTTTCCGCACCTGCCGTCCACGCGCGGCGGCGGTTCGCCCCTGCTGGATGGAGCTTGTTTCGTGATCTCTCCCTACAAAGGCAAGACCGGTCTGCGCCGGGTCATCAACGCCACCGGCTATTCCCTGGCCGGCCTGCGCACGGCCTTTCGCCAGGAAGCGGCCTTTCGTTCGCTGGTGCTGCTCAACGTGGTGCTGGTACCCCTGGCCTTCTGGCTGGACGTGAGTCGCGGCGAGCGGGCGCTGCTGGTGGCGGTCTGCCTGCTGTCGCTGGTGGTCGAACTGTTCAACGCCGCCATCGAGGCGGTGGTGGATCGCATTTCCCTGGACTGGCACGAACTGTCGAAGAACGCCAAGGATCTTGGCAGTGCCGCGCAGTTCGTGGCCATGATCATCATTGCCGTGGTCTGGAGTATCGTCCTGCTCGGCTGAGCAGGACGAGGATCACAGGGTCGCGCCCAGGGCGGCGCCGGCTGCCGTGTCGTCCGTGGCCAGGCCCCGTTCCAGCAGACTGGGCTGGGCCGAGTGGATGACCTTGTGGATGAAGTGCAGCTTGGCGATCACCGGAGCGGGCAGGGCGAAGGGGTAGAAATCCGGCTGGCCCATGCTGCGGGACAGCTCGTTGAGCATCGCCGCCAGTTCGATCCAGGCATTGGCGAAGCCGAGGAATTCGTCGTCGCTGCGGTCTTCCGCCTCGTACAGCGCCTCGCGGGTGAAAGGCTGGAAGTCCAGCTGCAGGCTGCCGGCGTTCATGCCCAGGCTGGCGGCAGTGGCCAGGGTGTCCATCATGTGCAGGTAGTGCGCCCAGGTCTCCGCCCAGTCCTCCCAGGGGTGCATGGTGGCGTAGGCGCTGACGTACTGGCTCTCCCAGCCGGCCGGTGCGCCCTGTTCATAGTGGCGCTGCAGGGCTTCGCCATAGTCGGCGCGCTCGTCGCCGAAGAGGGCGCGGAAGGGCTCTTCCCAGTCGGTCCTGGCGACCAGCCGATCGAAGTAGTAGTGACCGACCTCATGGCGGAAATGGCCGAGCAGGGTGCGATAGGGCTCGTGCATGTCGGCGCGGACCTTTTCCCGGTGGGCATCGTCCGCTTCGAGGATGTTCAGGGTGATGAGGCCGTTGGCGTGCCCAGTGGTGGGGGTGCCGGTGGCGTCGGGGGCGAGAAAGTCGAAGGCGAGTCCGTGCTCGGCATCCACGGTCTGGGGGATCACCTGTAGCCCCAGGCCCAGCAGCTGGGCGACCAGTTGCCGCTTGGCCAGCTCCAGCTTGCGCCAGCGCTCGCCGTTGCCCTCGAAGGACAGATCCGGAATGGTGTGATTGAGCTGGCAGGCCACGCAGAATTCGTTGCCGGAATCGGCCGGCACCAGCCAGTTGCAGGCGGCGGGCGTGTCCAGGTTGGCGCAGCGGCGATAGAGGCCGCTACTGGCCTCGGGCAATTGCCAGAGACCGCCTTCGCCCGGCAGCAGCGCCGTCGGCGTGCCCTGGTCGGGGGCGTAGCCCAGGGCGTTGCCACAGGCCAGGCATTCGCTGTTGGGAAAGAAGATGGCCTGGCCGCAGGTGCAGTTGGCGACCTTGCGCTGGACGGGCAGGGCGCGCAGGGCGTTGCGTTGCTGACGATTGGAACTGTAGCTTCCGAGAAAATTGCGCATGGGGGCTGATACCTGGCGAGAGCGGCCGCGTCGGACGCCGGCGGAGCGCTGGCGTCTTGCTAGCGAATTAGTAGAGCGGCCAGACCCTGGAGTTCCAGGTTGTTCGTCGCCTGGGACGACCGGCGAGGGCTCTAGGATCGGTCCCGGCACCCGCTGACGCTTCGCTGGCCGCGGTGGCCCGCGTTTGCAGTGGCGCATCCCGAGCCACACCACTACCCTAGTGACCATCGAGACGGGCGCGGGCGCTCCGGCGCCCCCGCCGCTGCGCGCCGTCCGAATCCGCTTCCGTACCCTGTCAGCCGTCCCTTGACCATGCCCCCGAACGCTTCCCGCAATGCCAGCGACATGACCGGCAGCTACCACGAACTCTGGAGTCCGCGGGGCGGCGTGCGGCCGTCCTGGCGGCGCTTCTACGGGCACCTGGCCGGACTGCGACCCGCCCAGCTCGACCAGCGCCAGGCCCTGATCGCGCGGCAGATCCAGGAAAACGGCGTGACCTACAACGTCTACGCCGATCCCAAGGGCAGCGACCGGCCCTGGGCGCTGGACCTCTTGCCCCAGCTGATCTCGGCGGAGGAGTGGGCGCCCCTGGCCGCCGGCGTGGCGCAGCGGGCGCGCCTGCTGAATCGGGTGCTGGGCGATCTCTATGGCGAGCAGCGCCTGCTCCACGAGCGGCTGCTGCCGCCGGAGCTGGTGTTCGGGCACAACAACTTTCTCTGGGCCTGCCAGGGGTTGCGTCCGCCGGGCGATACCTGGCTGCACGTCTATGCGGTGGACCTGGCGCGGGCGCCCGACGGTCGCTGGTGGGTGCTGGCCGATCGCACCCAGGCGCCGTCCGGCGCCGGCTATGCCCTGGAGAACCGCCACATCGTCGCGCGGGCCTTTCCCGAGTTGCACCGCGATCTGCAGGTCCAGCCGCTCAACGGCTACTTCCAGGCGCTGCAACGCACCCTGAGCACCGGCCTGGACACCGGCGAGGAAGCGCCGCTGGCGGTACTGCTGACGCCGGGGCGCTACAACGAGACCTACTTCGAGCACCTCTACCAGGCGCGGCAACTGGGCTTTCCGCTGGTGGAAGGCCAGGACCTCACGGTGCGCGACGCCTGCCTCTATCTCAAGACCCTGAGCGGGCTGAGGCGCGTCCACGCGGTGTTCCGCCGCCTGGACGACGACTTCTGCGATCCGCTGGAATTGCGCACCGATTCGGCGCTGGGCGTACCCGGTCTGCTGGAAGCGGTGCGCCAGGGTAACGTCATCATGGCCAATGCCCTGGGCAGCGGGCTGCTGGAGTCGCCCGGTCTGCTGGGTTTCCTGCCCGGGGTCTGCCAGGCCCTGCTGGGCGAGACCTTGGCGCTGCCTTCCGTCGCCACCTGGTGGTGCGGCGAGACGCCGGTGCGCGAAGCGGCCCTGGCGCGGCTGGCGGAGCTGGTGATCAAGCCGGCCTATCCGGCCCAGGGCTTCGAGCCGGTGTTCGGCAAGGCGCTGGATGCCGCGGGGCTGGCCGAACTGCGCGCGCGCATCCTGGCCACGCCCCATGCCTATGTGGCCCAGGAACGCATCCAGCTGTCCCAGGCGCCGGTCTGGCAGGGCAGCAGTCTGCAGTCGCGGGCCATCGGCATGCGCGTCTATGCGGTGGCCAGCGAAGACGGCTATTGGGTGATGCCCGGGGGGCTGACCCGGGTCGCTCATGAAGGCGCCGCGGTGGTGTCCATGCAGCGCGGCGGGTCGAGCAAGGACACCTGGGTGCTGGGCGGCAGTCGCGGCGCCGCCGAGGTGCCCGGGGCACGGGTGCTGGGGGTGCGCGACCTGGTGCGCAAGGATCCCTTCCTGCCCTCGCGCACCGCCGAGAATCTGTTCTGGTACGGTCGCTACAGCGAGCGCTGCGAGGATGCCGCGCGCCTGCTGCGCATCGTCCTGAGTCGCTACCTGGACGCCGACGACGGCGGGCCGGCGGTGCAGTCGGCCATCGATCTGGCCACGGCCCTGGAATTGCTGCCGGCCGGCGGCCGACTGGCGGACCAACTGCACGCCGCCCTGGGGCCGGGTGACTTTCCCAGCGGCCTGGGCGCCAATCTGCAACGGCTGCACTGGGCCGCGGCCCAGGTCCGCGGCCGGCTGTCACCGGAGAACTGGCGCGCCATCCGCGAGGTGGAGCGCGAGGCCCATGGCCTGGGCCAGGTCGGCAGCGAGCCGGGCGAGGCGCTGCAGAGCCTCAACCGCCTGGTGATGGCGCTGGCGGCGGTGGCCGGCTTCACCTTCGACGACATGACCCACGACGAGAGCTGGCGCTTTCTGATGATCGGCCGGCGCATCGAACGGGTGCAATTTCTCGCCGGCAGCCTGGCGCACTTCCTCGAAGGCGGCGCCACCTGGGATGCGGCCGGCCTGGAATGGCTGCTGGAACTGGGCAACAGCATCATCACCTATCGTTCGCGCTACCAGGCGGCGCCCCAGCTGATCCCGGTGCTGGACCTGCTGATGCTGCACGAGCACAACCCCTATTCGATCCGCTTCCAGCTGCATGCCCTGATCAACGCCGTGGAGCACCTGGAACGCTATTACGGCCTGCCCCGCGATCCGGCATTGCACGATACCTACGACCGCCTGCGTCGCTTCGACCTTGGCACCCTGGAGAACACCCTGTTCGGCGACGCCGGCCGGGTCGAGGTGCAGCAGGGGCTGGCGCGCCTGCTGCGACAGATCGCCGAGGCCAGCAGCCAGCTGTCCGAACGGGTCATCTATCGCTGCTTCGCCCATGTCGACGCCGTCAGCCAGCGCACGGTATCCATGTGATGAACCAGGTCCGCTACCGCATCCAGCACGACACCCACTATCGCTACGAGGCGCCGGTGTCGCTGTCGCAGCAGCTGCTGCACCTGTTGCCGCGCGACTGCGCCTGGCAGCGCTGCCTGTCCCGGCAACTGGTGATCCTGCCGCAGCCGACCCAGCGCCAGGACGCCTGGGACGCCTTTGGCAATCCGCTGACCCGGCTGTCCTTCGAGCGGCCCCACGACGAACTCTATGTCGGCACCGAGCTGGAGGTGGAAGTGGACTCCCGCGCCGGTCTCGGGCTGGCGGATTCGCCCGCCTGGGAAGGGGTGCGCGATGGCCTGCGCTATCCCGCCGCCCGGGTGCCGCTGGACGTCCATCACTTCCGCTTCGAATCCCCGGCGGTGCCCCTGGACGCCATCTTCGCCCGCTTCGCCGAGGACTGCTTCCCGCCGGGCCGCCCCCTGCTGCTGGGCTGCCGGGCGCTGATGGAAAAGATCCACCGCGAATTCCGCTTCGACGCCACCGCCACCCAGGTGGCGACGCCGCTGCGCGAGGTGCTGGAGCACCGCCATGGCGTCTGCCAGGACTTCGCCCACCTGATGCTGGCCTGCCTGCGCGCCCTGGGGCTGGTGGCGCGCTATGTCAGCGGCTATCTGCTGACCCGGCCGCCGCCTGGTAAACCCCGGCTGATCGGTGCCGACGCCTCCCACGCCTGGGTCAGCGTGCATTGCCCGCTGCTGGGCTGGGTCGACTTCGATCCCACCAACGATGTCCTGCCGGATCTGGAGCACATCACCCTGGCCTGGGGCCGCGACTTCACCGACGTCTCGCCGCTGCGCGGAGTGATCCTCGGCGGCGGCGACCACGATCCGGTGGTCGAGGTGACGGTGACGCCGCTATAGCGTGCTTGGCTTGGCAAGCATTCCCGCTATGAAACGCCTGGCTACAGCGCCGTAGCGTGGAAAACGGCGCAGCCTTTTCCACCGGGCCTACGTGGCGAGGGGCGCCCTCACCCCAGCCCTCTCCCGCAAGGAGAGGGGGTGGTCCGAGCAGGCGTTCAGCGCTATCTACGAAACGCCTGCCTGCAGCGCCGTAGCGTGGAAAACGGCGCAGCCTTTTCCACCAGGACTGCGTGGCGAGGGTCGCTCTCACCCCAGCCCTCTCCTGCGGGGAGAGGGGGTGTCCGAGCAGGCGTTCAGCGCTATCTACGAAATGCCTGCTGCAGCCCCGTAGCGTGGAAAACGGCACAGCCTTTTCCACCGGGACTGCGTGGCGAGGGGCGCCCTCACCCCAGCCCTCTCCCGCGGGGAGAGGGGGTGGTCCGAGTAGGCGTTTAGCGCTATCTACGAAACGCCTGCCTGCAGCGCCGTAGCGTGGAAAACGGCGCAGCCTTTTCCACCGGAACTACGTGGCAAGAGTTCTCCCTCAACCCTTATTGTCTATACAAATCGAATGTCGCCTTTCCCCGGTGCCGGGCTTCCATTGCCTCGCTATCAGCATTCTGCTGGCCCCGTAGGCAAAGAGAAGCTTCGCGTGCTTGACGGGCGATCGGCTCTGCATTAAATGTATATACATTAACCGGAGAGGTCATCATGTCCGCCGCTACCCAATCGCTGCTCTGGCGTCACGTCACCCTGTTCGATGGCCTGCAGACCCTGCCCAAGCCCATGGCGGTCTGGGTTGAAAACGGCAAGATTGCCGGTGTCTGGCCGGAGTCCGAGTTTTGTTCCGAGCTGGCCCAGGGCGCCGAACTAACCGGGGAGGGTGGGGTGCTGACACCCGGCCTGGTGGATTGCCATACCCATCTGGTCCATGCCGGTCAGCGTGCCGGAGAATTCGAGCAGCGGTTGGAGGGCGCCAGCTACGCGGAAATCGCCCGCGCCGGTGGCGGCATCCTCGGCACCGTAAGGGCCACCCGGGCAGCCAGCGAGGCGGACCTCTTCGCCCTGAGCCTGCCGCGCCTGCAGGCCTTGGCCGACGAGGGTGTCACCACCGTGGAGATCAAGTCCGGCTATGGCTTGACGGTGGCCGACGAACTCAAGCTATTGCGGGTCGCCCGCCAGCTGGGCGAGGCGCTGCCGGTACGGGTGATTACTACCCTGCTAGGTGCCCATGCCGTACCGCCGGAATTCCAAGGCGATGCCGACGGCTACGTCGACCTGGTCTGTCGGGAGATGATCCCGGCCGCGGTGGCCGAGGGCCTGGTCGATGCGGTCGATGTCTTCTGCGAAGGCATCGCCTTTTCGCCGGCCCAGTGTGAGCGGGTATTCCTGGCGGCGCGCGAGCACGGTCTGCCGATCAAGGCCCATGCCGAGCAGTTGTCCAATCTGGGTGGCAGCGTCTTGGCCGCCCGGTTGGGCGCCCTGTCCACGGATCACGTGGAATACCTCGACGGAGCCGGCGTGCGCGCCCTGGTCGCCGCCGGTACCGTCGCCGTGCTCTTGCCCGGTGCCTTCCTGATGCTGGGCGAAACCCAGCATCCGCCGGTGGAATTGCTCCGTCGGTACGGGGTGCCCATGGCCCTGGCCAGTGATGCCAATCCCGGCACCTCGCCGCTCTATCTGCCGACCCTGATCGCGCACCTGGGCTGCACCCTGTTTCGCCTGACCCCCCGCGAAGCCCTGGCCGGCATTACCGCCCATGCGGCCCAGGCCCTGGGGCGTCCGGAACTTGGCCGTATCCAGGTGGGCGCCCCGGCGGATCTCTGCCTGTGGGACGTCGGTCAGCCGGCGGAGCTGGCCTATGAGGTGCGCCCGGGCCGCCTGCGGCAGCGCGTCTTTGGTGGGGAGGTGCAGCATGTTCGCTGATCGCCAGACCCTGGAGCTCTGGACTGGCCGTACCGATCCAGAAGCCGACGCCTTGCGCTGGCACCAGTGCATCCAGCCGCTGACCGCGGACAGCACGCCGGGTATGGCGCTGCTGGGTTTCGCCTGCGACGAGGGGGTAAGGCGCAATCAGGGTCGCGTGGGCGCTGCCGAGGGTCCCGTCGCGCTGCGGCGGGCCCTGGCCAACGTGGCCTGGCAGCGTCAGGGCCCAGCCTATGACGCCGGTGATGTCCGCTGCGCCGATGGTGATCTGGAAGGCGCTCAGACGCGCCTGGCCGGGGCCGTGTGCGGTCTGCTGGACGGCGGTCATCTGCCGGTGGTGCTGGGCGGCGGCCACGAGGTCGCCTGGGCCAGTTGGTCGGGCCTGGCGCTGCACCTGGCCAAGACGCTTCCCAAGCCACGCATCGGCATCGTCAATTTCGATGCCCACCTGGATCTGCGCGATCCGACGCGGGGCCCCACCTCCGGTACGCCCTTCGCCCAGATCGCCGCTCACTGCGCCCATCACGGCTGGACCTTCCGCTATGCCTGCCTGGGCCTGAGCCTGGCGGCCAATACCCGCACCCTGCTCAGGCGTGCCGCCGAGCTGGACGTGCTGATCCGTGAAGACCACGAGATTCGCGAGGGCAGTCTTGAGCGCATCGGCGCCGAGCTGGACGCCTTCGCCGCCGGCTGCGATGCCCTCTATCTGACCTTCGACCTGGATGTGCTGCCGGCGGGCGAGGCGCCCGGGGTCAGCGCCCCCGCCGCTCATGGCGTCAGCCTCGCACTGCTAGAGCCGCTGATCCGTCGGCTCAAGGCCAGCGGCAAGTTGCGCCTGGCCGACGTGGCCGAACTCAATCCCGCACTCGACCAGGACGGCCGCACGGCCCGGGTCGCGGCGCGGCTGATCCATACCCTGGCACTGGACCTTTAAGGCCTGCCGCGAACAACAAGAGAGGAAGATCCCATGACCCGTTTTCGTGAAGGTGAGATTCGCGCCCCCCGCGGCACTCAGCTCAATGCCAGGAGCTGGCTGACCGAGGCGCCGCTGCGCATGCTGATGAACAATCTCGATCCCGAGGTCGCGGAAAACCCCCAGGAGCTGGTGGTCTACGGCGGCATCGGCCGCGCGGCGCGCAACTGGGAGTGCTACGACAAGATCGTCGAGAGCCTCAAGGCGCTGGGTGACGACGAAACCCTGCTGGTGCAATCGGGCAAGCCGGTCGGGGTGTTCAAGACCCACGCCGATGCCCCGCGGGTGCTGATCGCCAACTCCAACCTGGTACCGCACTGGGCCAGCTGGGAGCACTTCAACGAACTGGATGCCAAGGGCCTGGCCATGTACGGCCAGATGACCGCCGGCAGCTGGATCTACATCGGCAGCCAGGGCATCGTCCAGGGCACCTACGAGACCTTCGTCGAGGCCGGGCGCCAGCACTATCAGGGCGACCTGCGTGGCCGCTGGGTGCTGACCGCCGGCCTCGGCGGCATGGGCGGCGCCCAGCCCTTGGCCGCGACCCTGGCCGGCGCCTGTTCGCTGAACATCGAGTGCCAGCAGAGCCGTATCGATTTCCGCCTCAAGACCCGCTATGTGGACGAACAGGCCAGCGACCTGAACGATGCCCTGGCGCGCATCGCCCGGCACACCGCCGCCGGCGCCGCGGTTTCCGTCGCCCTGCTGGGCAATGCCGCCGAAATCCTGCCCGAACTGGTCCGCCGCGGCGTGCGCCCGGATATGGTCACCGACCAGACCAGCGCCCACGATCCGCTCAACGGCTACCTGCCGGCCGGTTGGAGCTGGGAGCAGTATCGTGATCGCGCCCAGACCGATCCGGCTGCCGTGGTCGCCGCGGCCAAGCAGTCGATGGCCGTGCACGTCCAGGCCATGCTCGACTTCCAGAAGATGGGCGTCCCGACCTTCGACTATGGCAACAACATCCGTCAGATGGCCCAGGAAGCCGGCGTCGCCGATGCCTTCGCCTTCCCGGGTTTCGTGCCGGCCTATATCCGCCCGCTGTTCTGCCGCGGCATCGGTCCGTTCCGCTGGGCCGCGCTGTCGGGCGACGCCGAGGACATCCATCGCACCGACGCCAAGGTCAAGGAACTGATCCCCGATGACGCCCACCTGCACCGCTGGCTGGACATGGCCCGCGAGCGCATCGCCTTCCAGGGCTTGCCGGCGCGCATCTGCTGGGTCGGCCTGGGCTTGCGCGCCAAGCTGGGTCTGGCCTTCAACGAGATGGTGCGCAGCGGCGAGCTCAAGGCGCCCATCGTCATCGGGCGTGACCACCTGGACAGCGGCTCGGTATCGAGCCCCAACCGCGAGACCGAGGCCATGCAGGACGGCTCCGATGCCGTCTCCGACTGGCCACTGCTGAACGCCCTGCTCAACACCGCCAGCGGTGCCACCTGGGTCTCGCTGCACCACGGCGGTGGGGTAGGGATGGGCTTTTCCCAGCATTCCGGGATGGTCATCGTCTGCGACGGCACCGACGCCGCCGCCGCCCGCATCGCCCGGGTACTGCACAACGACCCGGCCACCGGGGTGATGCGCCACGCCGACGCCGGCTATGACATCGCCATCGACTGCGCCCGCGAGCAGGGTCTGAATCTGCCCATGATCGGCAAAGGAGTCTGATCGATGAACACCCTTATCCTGAAACCCGGCACCCTCAATCTGGCCCAGCTGCGCCAGGCCTATCTGCAGCCGCTACGCATGGAGCTCGATCCCGCCGCTTATGCCGCCATCGACGCCAGCGTGGCCTGCGTGGAAAGCATCCTGGCCGAAGGCCGGACCGCCTATGGCATCAACACCGGCTTCGGCCTGCTGGCCTCGACGCGGATCGCGCCGGCGGATCTGGAAAAGCTGCAGCGCTCCCTGGTGCTGTCCCATGCCGCCGGTGTGGGCGAGGCGCTGGACGACGACCTGGTGCGGCTGATCATGCTGCTCAAGGTCAACAGCCTGGCCCGCGGCTTCTCCGCCATTCGCCGCCAGGTCATCGAGGCGCTGATCGCCCTGATCAATGCCGAGGTCTATCCGCACATTCCGCTCAAGGGCTCGGTGGGAGCGTCGGGTGACCTGGCGCCGCTGGCGCACATGTCGCTGGTGCTGATTGGCGAGAGCAAGGCGCGCTACCAGGGCCAGTGGCTGCCGGCGCGCGAGGCGCTGGCGGTAGCCGGCCTCGAACCCATTACCCTGGCCGCCAAGGAAGGCCTGGCACTGCTCAATGGCACCCAGGTGTCCACCGCCTATGCCTTGCGCGGGCTGTTCGAGGGTGAAGATCTGTTCGCCGCGGCCACGGTCTGCGGCGGCCTGAGCGTCGAGGCCATGCTCGGTTCCCGGGCGCCCTTCGATGCGCGTATCCATGCCGCGCGGGGCCAGCGTGGCCAGATCGACGTGGCCGCGGCCTATCGCGAGCTGCTCACTGACAGCAGCGAGGTGTCCCGCTCCCACGCCAATTGTGACAAGGTCCAGGATCCCTATTCGCTGCGCTGCCAGCCCCAGGTGATGGGCGCCTGCCTGACCCAGTTGCGCCAGGCCGCCGAGGTGCTGGAGGTAGAAGCCAACGCCGTGTCCGACAACCCGCTGGTGTTCGCGGAAGAGGGCGACGTCATCTCCGGCGGCAACTTCCACGCCGAGCCGGTGGCCATGGCCGCCGACAACCTGGCCCTGGCGCTGGCCGAGATCGGCGCCCTGTCGGAGCGGCGCATCTCGCTGATGATGGATCGGCACATGTCCCAGCTGCCGCCCTTCCTGGTGGAGAACGGCGGGGTCAATTCCGGCTTCATGATCGCCCAAGTCACCGCCGCGGCCCTGGCCAGCGACAACAAGGCCCTGGCGCATCCGGCCAGCGTCGACAGCCTGCCCACCTCGGCCAACCAGGAAGATCACGTGTCCATGGCGCCCAATGCCGGCAAGCGGCTGTGGGTCATGGCCGAGAACGTGCGCGGCATCCTCGCCATCGAGTGGCTGGGCGCCTGCCAGGGCCTGGATTTCCGGCATGGCCTGAGGAGTTCGGAACGCCTGGAAAAGGCGCGCAGCCTCTTGCGCGAGCGGGTGCCCTACTACCAGGAAGACCGCTTCTTCGCCCCCGACATCGAGGCGGCCAGCGCGCTGCTGGCCAGCGGCTGCCTGAACGGGCTGGTCACGCCGCGGCTGCTGCCCAGTCTCTGAGGATGACGCGGTCCGGCAGCCAGAGCGCCGGACCGCGCGTTATCATCGGCTTTCCATTTTCCGGCTCGGAGCTCGCGTGAGCAGCACGACACCCCCACGCTACAAGGTGATCGAGGACTTCCTGCTCGAACGCATCCAGGGTGGTGCCTACCCGGTGCATCACCAGATCCCCACCGAGGAGCAGCTGGCGCGGGATTTCGCCGTCAGCCGCATGACCGCCAACAAGGCCATCACCCGCCTGGTGCAGCAGGGCTACCTGACGCGCCAGGCCGGCCTCGGGACCTTCGTCATCGAGCGCAAGGCCGAGTCCTCGCTGCACGAGGTGATGAACATCGCCGCCGAGGTGCGCGCCCGCGGGCATGTCTATTCCAACGAGGTGCTGCGCAGCGAGGCCATCGCCGCCGACGACGAGGTGGCCCTGCGCCTGGGCCTGCGGATCGGCAGCCAGGTGTTTCACAGCATCCTGGTGCACCGCGAGAACGGCCTGCCCATCCAGCTGGAGGATCGCTACGTCAATCCGCGCTGGGTGCCGCACTACTTGGAAAGCGACTTCAGCCGCCAGACGCCCAACGAGGTGCTGGTGGCCAGCTGTCCGATCAGCGATGTGGAGCATATCGTCGAGGCGGTGCTGGCCACCGCCCAGACCGCACGCTGGCTGGACATCGCCGAGGGCGCGGCCTGCCTGTCGATGATCCGCCGCACCTGGTCGAACGAGCACCTGGTCAGCTATGTGCGGCTGCTGCATCCGGGCGACAGGTACAAGCTGAGCTCGACGACGCGGCATCGCTGAGGGACCTGGCGCGGGGAGGGGGTAGGGCTTCGCGGTGCTCAACCCAACCTACGCGCCCGTCCGCCCGCGCCGATCTGCCCCCTCTCCCTTGGGGAGAGGGTTGGGGTGAGGGTGGCCCCTGCAGTCAGCGATCAGAGCCTGCTCACCAGGGCCACGGCGTCCTGTTTGGCCTGGTCGCGCGACGCCTGGTCGACTTCCGGTCCGAACAAGGTCTTTTCCACCACCACGGTGTGCATCCGATCGATGCCGACCATCTCGCACCAGGTGCGCAGATAGGACTCCTGGTGCTCCTGGCGATCCAGGGCCGCACCGCGGGCCGCGATCACCAGCGCCTGGCGACCGCCGAGCAGGCCGTTGAGGCCGCGGTCGTCGAAGGTGAACAGCAGGTCCTTCTGGCTGACCACGTCGAACAGCTGCTTGAGCTTGTAGGGGATGCCGAAATTCCAGCAGGGCACGCCGAATACCAGTACATCGGCGGCCTTGAAGCGCTGTGCCAGTGCCTTGGCCACCTTCCAGGCATGCTCCTGCTCGCTGCTGAGGGACTCGCCCTGGATGCCGGCGTACTTGGCGTCGAGGATGGGACCGTCGAATTCCGGCAGGTCGCACTGCCAGACGTCGAGGGTATCGACCTCGGCATCGGGGTGTTTGCCCTGCCAGGCCTGGATGAAGGCAGTGGCGACTTCCAGCGAAGCGGAGCGATCCTGGCGGGGCGAACCTATCACGTGCAACAGATGGGGCATGGCAGATCCTCGAAGGATGGGGATTGCGATAACTATAAGCGTCTCGCTGGGGTGCGCCAGCGTCGGATAGGGTGTGCCGATGGATGGTCTGGGAGGCGGTTCCTGGGGTGACGATGGGTGTTGGGCGGGCCCTCACCCCAACCCTCTCCCAAAGGGAGAGGGGGTGGTTTGGTGTGGGCGGGAGACTGCATTCCACCCGTTCGGCTTGGGCACAGGTGGAAAACGCTGCGCGATTTTCCACGCTACGACTGCGATTTGGGGCGGGCCCTCACCCCAACCCTCTCCCAGAGGGAGAGGGGGTGGTTGGTGCGAGCGGGAGGCGGCGTGCGTGTAGGGTGGACAACGGCGCAGCCTTGTCCACGCGTCCGAGGTGGGCACAGGTGGAAAACGCTGCGCGGTTTTCCACGCTACGACTAGGTCAGGGCGAAGCCCAACAACCACCCAGCCCAGCTCAGGCCGAGCCGGCCTCCGTGCGCAGTGCCGGGCCGCGCAGGCCGAGCAGGATGTCCAGCAGCAGGAACAGCAGCAGGCTGCCGCCCAGCACCGGCAGGCACAGACCGATCAGCAGGGCCGTCGCCGGCACCAGCAGACGCGGCAGCGGCGACAGCTGCCGCCAGAGGGCGAGCAGCCCGGGTTGCGCCGGATCGCGGCTGGGCCGGCGGCGCCACCAGAGCAGATAGCCCCAGACGGTCATCACCAGCAGCCCGAGAGCGATGGCTGCCAGCACCAGCTGGTTGGCCAAGCCGAACAGCACGCCCATGTGGGCGTCGATGCCCCAGCGGGTCAGCTTGGCCGGCAGCGAGTACTGGGCGAAGCGCACCTGATCGACCACCTTGAAGCTGGTCGGGTCGACGGCGACGGCGTCCACCTGGGTCGGCCAGCGGCGGTCGATCTCGCTGACCGTCCAGGCCTTGTCGGCGCTGCGCCCCGGACGGATCTCCAGCTTACCGGCGTCTATGCCGGCGGCGCGGGCGCTGGCCAGCACCCCGTCGAAGGTGGCCGGATCCAGAGCCGGCGCCTTTTCCATGTGCATAGCGCCATGGTGATCGGCATGCTCGTCATGGGCCATGGCCGGCGCGGGGGCGGTGCCCAGGGCGGTTTTCACGCCCGGCGTGGACCAGCCGTAGTGGGCGCGCAGCAAGCCGATGTTGTCGCCGGCGAAGCGCGACCAGGTCAGGCCGGTGGCGGAGAGGAACAGCAGGCCACCCAGCAGCCAGACGCCGGTGCTGGCATGCAGGCTGCGCAGGCCGCTAGCTGGGCGGCGCTGGCGGCGACGCACCAGCCACAGGGTCAGGCCGCCGAGGGCCGCGACCCACAGCCAGGAGGCGGCCAGCTCGCTGTAGAGACGACCAGGCTCGCCGAGCAGCAGGCTGCGGTGGAACTGGTCGATGGTGGTGCGCAGCGGCAGGATGCCACTGGTGCCGTACACCGCCATGTCACCGCGGATGGCACCGGTGACCGGATCGATGAACAGCGCGCGGTGGGTCGACTCGCCCAGCGACGGATCGTTGAACATCACCCGGGTGGTGTCGCCCTCGGCCGGCGCGGGGCGCACCGCGCCCAGGGTCAGGGTGGGACCTACCGCGGCCTGGGCGATATGGATCTGCTCGGCCAGCGGCAGGGGCTTGCCGCGGCTGGGGGTATGCAGGGCCTCGGCATAGAGATGGGCCTCGAGTTGCGGCGTGAGGGCATAGATCAGGCCGCTGGCGGCGGCCACCAGCAGGAAGGGCCCGACGAACAGGCCGATGAGGAAATGCAGCCGCGCCAACAGCTGCAGCAGCGGCCCCGGCGTCTTGGCGGCCGGAGTGGAGGGGTGCGAAGTCATAGCGTTCACCACGGAGCGACGCGCGGCCAGCAAGAGGCCGCGTGCGGGATTACGGAAAAGAGGACAGCAGCTTTCCGCGACCGGGGTGTCAGGGCGCCTGGGGATGCAGCGTGGAGCGCCGTGCGCGCGGTGGCGGCGGCAGGGCGCTCTGGTAGCGAGGACGATGAGGATCGCCGGGGCGCAGCAGCCACTGCAGCACGACGGCGGCCAGCGTGGCGAGGAACAGGGTGGCGGCGAAGACGCAATCACCCGTAGGGGAGAGCGTCGTCACGCTGCCGCCCGGCAGACCCGCGTGCATGCCGGCCATGTCGCCCTGGGCGGTCTGGACGTGCAGGCCGTGATGATGCTCGTGTGCCTGGGCCAGCGGCGGCAGGATCGGCAGGGTGAAGCGCGCCAGCATCTGGCCATGGCCCAGGGCGCAGACGAGTCCGTTCAGCAGGATGCAGGCGAGCAGCATCCAGGCGAGCGAAGCGCGCGGGGAACGGACGGTTATCATGACGGGGGACTGTATCATCGTCGCAGGCGGCGCACAGCCCGGCCGGCGCGAACCTGCGCCGAAATGTCGCGCCCCTGCCGCTGCTGGAGAGACGAACAGGACCATGAGCGAAGCGCCACCCATTACCCTCGAACGGCTCTCCGTGGCGGATGACGAGACGCTGGGCTTTCTGCTGGCAAGCTATCGCGAGCTGTTCGGTAGCCGGGTCGAGGCGACGGCCGTACCCCGGGATCTACAGCGCTTCGCCGACCACTATGGCGCGGGTCGTGGCTGCCTGCTGCTCGCCCG
This sequence comes from Pseudomonas sp. PGPPP4, assembly GCF_002256045.1. Lineage (NCBI taxonomy): Bacteria > Pseudomonadati > Pseudomonadota > Gammaproteobacteria > Pseudomonadales > Pseudomonadaceae > Pseudomonas > Pseudomonas sp. PGPPP4. The sequence goes on along the minus strand of NZ_NKID01000004.1, from coordinate 93,540 downwards.
AGACGCCGCTGGAGAGCCCCTCGGCAGCATCGCCTATCGGCCCTACGATCGGCGCTTTCCCCAGCTGGCCTATCCCGGCGAGCGGGTGGTGGAGGTGGTGCGACTGTTCGTGGTGCCCCGGCAGCGGCGCCAGGGCCTGGCGCGGCGGCTGTTCGCGGCGCTGCTGGCCCAGGCGCGGCGCGACGCGGTCGAGCGCCTCTACCTGCACACCCATCCCTTCCTGCCCGGGGCCGAGGCCTTCTGGCTCGACCAGGGCTTTCAGGTCGTCGTGCGGGAGACGGCCTTGCCCTGGCAGACCCTGCATCTGGATCGACGGTTGGACAACCCTCAGGCGTCCGCCGGGCCCCGACAGAGCAGATAGGTGTCCATGATCCAGCCGTGCTCTTCACGCGCGGCGCTGCGCACCCGGTGGATCTCCTCGGCCACCTCCTGCAGCGGACCGGCGATAAGGATCTCGTCCGCCGTGCCCACATAGGCACCCCAGTAGATGTGCAGGCCGGGTTCGTCCAGGCGGCGATAGGCCTCGTGGGAATCGAGCATCACCACCAGGCTGTCCAGGTGCGCGGGAAAGCGCTCCAGGCGCCGGCCCGGGGTGATCTCCAGGGCCTGGCCGATGCGATTGAGCGGCACCCGGTGGCGCGCGGCCAGGGCCTGGACGCTGGAGATGCCGGGGATCACCTCGTAGTCGAAGTCCAGCCGACCTTCGCGCCGGATCGCCGCCAGGATGCGCAGGGTGCTGTCGTACAGCGCCGGATCGCCCCAGACCAGGAAGGCGCCGCATTCGTCGTCCGCCAGTTCCTGCTCGATCATCTCCACCATCAGCGCCTGCTTGGCGGCGTTGAGGTCGTCCACCGCCTGGCGGTAGTCGCCTTCGCGGCGACGCTCGGGGATGGGCGCGGTGACGAAGCGATAGTCCGCCTGGCGGATGTGGCGGGCGCAGATGGTTTCGCGCAGGTGGATCAGGCTGTCCTTTTCCGTGCCCTTGTCGAACAGGAAGAAGGTACTGGCGCGATTGAGGGCGGCGACGGCCTGGAGGGTGAGGTAGTCGGGATCGCCGGCGCCGATGCCGATGACCAGCAGGGTTTTCATGGGGTGGCCTCGAGGAAAGGAGCGGCGCCCAGTGTAACGGGGGATGTCTCTTCCGTAGAGACTCAGGCAATCGTCATGCTAGTTTCGACCGGTTTGCCTGCCGCCAGGCAGGGATGGACGGGATCGAGGGGGACAGGGGCGTGACGATGACGGCGAGCTGGCGACGGATACCCCGAGGGGTCTGGATTCTGGGTGGAGTGAGCATGTTCATGGACATCTCTTCGGAGATGATCCACAGCCTGCTGCCGCTGTTCCTGGCCACCGGCCTGGGCCTGAGCGTGCTCTATATCGGCATTATCGAAGGGGTGGCCGAGGCGACCGCGCTCATCACCAAGATCTTTTCCGGCGTACTCAGCGACTACCTGGGCAAGCGCAAGGGCCTGGCGGTGCTGGGCTATGGCCTGGGCGCCCTGAGCAAGCCACTGTTCGCCCTGGCCAGCGGTGCCGGTCTGGTGTTCGGCGCGCGCTTCATGGATCGCATCGGCAAGGGCATCCGCGGCGCGCCGCGCGACGCCCTGGTGGCCGATGTGACACCGCCGGAGATCCGTGGCGCCGCCTATGGCCTGCGCCAGTCGCTGGACACCTTCGGCGCCTTTCTCGGCCCGCTGCTGGCGGTGGGGCTGATGCTGCTCTGGGCCAACGATTTCCGCGCGGTGTTCTGGGTGGCGGTGATCCCGGCCTTCATCGCCGTGGCCCTGCTGGTTTTCGGCCTGGACGAACCCAGGGCGGCCATCGTCCAGGCGCGCACCAATCCGCTGACGCGCAGCCAGCTGCGCAAGCTGTCGGCGGCCTTCTGGCAGGTGGCGCTGCTCGGCGGCGTCTTCACCCTGGCGCGTTTCAGCGAAGCCTTCCTGGTGCTCAAGGCTGAGCAGGTGGGCGTACCCCTGGCGCTGGTGCCGCTGGTGATGGTGGGCATGCACCTGGTGTTCTCGCTGTCGGCCTATCCGCTTGGGGCGTTGTCCGACCGGGTCAGTCACCGCGCGCTGCTGGCCTGGGGCCTGGTGCTGCTGATCCTGGCTGACCTGGCGCTGGCATTGAGCAGCGGCTGGAGCGGTCTGGCGCTGGGCATCGTGCTCTGGGGCCTGCACATGGGCATGACCCAGGGGCTGCTTGCCGCCATGGTCGCCCGCACCGCCCCGGCCGAGTTGCGCGGCACCGCCTTCGGCCTGTTCAACCTGGTCAGTGGCATCGCCCTGTTGCTGGCCAGCAGCATCGCCGGCGCGCTCTGGCACTTCCTCGGTTCCGCCGCCACCTTCCAGTTCGGTGCCCTGGCGGCGGTGGCTTCCCTGCTGGTGCTGGCGGCCTGTCGCCGCAGCCTGGCACCGCTGGCCAGCTAGTCGAACAGGGGGCGCAGATAGGGCGCCGTGGGGCTGGCGGGATCGTCCGCCACCGCGCGGGGCGTGCCGCTGGCGACGATGCGACCACCGGCCGTGCCGGCGCCGGGGCCGATGTCGATCAGCCAGTCACTGCCGGCCACCACCTGCAGATTGTGCTCCACCAGCACCACTGTATTGCCTTCGTCGACCAGGCCGTGCAGCTGGCGCATCAGGCGCTCCACGTCGGCCGGGTGCAGGCCGGTGGTGGGTTCGTCCAGCACATAGAGGGTGGTGCCACGGCTGGTGCGCTGCAACTCGGTGGCCAGCTTGATGCGCTGGGCCTCGCCGCCGGAAAGTTCGGTGGCCGGCTGGCCGAGGCGCAGATAGCCCAGGCCGATGTCGGCCAGTACCCGCAGCGCTCGCGCCACCGGGGCTTCCTCGGCAAAGAAGGCCAGGGCCTCGTCCACCGTCAGGCCGAGCACCTCGGCGATGGTCTTGCCCTGCCAGCGCACCTCCAGGGTCTCGGGGTTGTAGCGCGCGCCCTGGCAGGTGGGGCAGGCGGCATAGACGCTGGGCATGAACAGCAGCTCGACGCTGACGAAGCCTTCGCCTTCGCAAGTTGGGCAGCGGCCCTTGGCGACATTGAAGGAAAAGCGCCCGGCATCGAAGCCTCTTTCCTGGGCTTCTGGGGTGGCGGCGAACAGCTTGCGCACTCCGTCGAACAGCCCGGTATAGGTGGCGAGGTTGGAGCGTGGGGTACGGCCGATGGGTTTCTGGTCCACCGGCACCAGGCGACGAATGCCGCCGAGACCCTCGACCACCTGGCCGGTGGTGGCGAGCAGGGCATCGGCCTCCAGCTCCGTTGCCTCGTCACTGTCCTCGGCGGCGCGCTGGCCCAGCTCGGCGCCCACCAGTTCCAGCAGCGCCTGGCTGACCAGGCTGGACTTGCCCGAGCCGGAGACGCCGGTCACCGCGGTCAGGCAGCCCAGCGGAAAGGCGGCGTCCAGGCTCTGCAGATTGTTGCGGGTGACCCCGGCCAGGCGCAGCCAGCCCTGGGGCTCGCGCGGTGGCCGGGTCCCGCGTTGCGGCGCGGCGAACAGATAGCGCGCCGTCACCGATTCCTCGATCTCGGCGAGACCGGCGGGCGGACCGCTGTAGAGCACCCGACCACCGCCTTCGCCAGCCGCGGGACCGACATCCACCAGCCAGTCGGCGCGCTTCATGGTGGCCAGGTCGTGCTCCACCACGAACAGCGAATTGCCCTGGGCCTTGAGGCCGTCGAGGGCTTCCAAGAGGGATTCGCCATCGGCCGGATGCAGACCGGCAGAGGGTTCGTCCAGCACATAGACCACGCCGAACAGCTGGGACACCAGCTGGGTCGCCAGGCGCAGCCGCTGCAACTCGCCGGAAGAGAGGGTGGTGGTACTGCGCTCCAGCGCCAGGTAACCGAGGCCGAGACGGGTCAGGGTCTGCAGCCGTTCCAGCAATTCGCTGGCCATGCGCTGGGCGGCCAGGCGTTTCTCCGGCGACAGATCGGGAGTCCGGCGCACGTCCGGTGCGCCAGCGTGGTCGCTGCCGCCAGCAGCCTTGCGCCGGGCGCGATCCTGCTGGCCGGTCTTGGCGTCCAGCACGCGGGCATCCTCCGCCTCGTCGAAATCGCCGGCCGCGACCCGGCGCAGCAGTACGGTGAGGTCGTCCAGCGGCAGCCGCGACAGCTCGCCGATGTCCAGGCCGGCAAAGGTCACCGAGAGCGCCGCCCGGGTCAGCCGCTTGCCGTGGCACAGCGGGCAGGTCTGGCCGATCATGAAGCGCGACGCGCGCTGCTTCATCTTGGCGCTCTGGGAGTTGGCGAAAGTGTGCAGCACATGGCGCCGCGCCCCGGTGTAGGTGCCCTGGTAGCTGGGCTCGGCCTTGCGCTTGAGCGCGGCGCGGGTTTGCTCGGGGGTGAGGCCGGCATAGACCGGGACGGTGGGCTGCTCCTCGGTAAAGAGGATCCAGTCGCGTTGCTGTTGTGGCAGGTCGCGCCAGGGGATGTCGACGTCATAGCCCAGGGTGACCAGGATATCGCGCAGATTCTGCCCGCCCCAGGCGGTGGGCCAGGCGGCGATGGCGCGCTGGCGAATGGTCAGCGAGGGGTCCGGCACCATGGAGGCCTCGGTCACCTCGTAGACCCGGCCCAGGCCGTGGCACTCGGGGCAGGCGCCCTGGGGCGTGTTGGGCGAGAAGTCCTCGGCATAGAGCATCGGCTGGTCGGCGGGATAGCGCCCGGCGCGGGAATAGAGCATCCGCACCAGGCTGGACAGCCCGGTCACGCTGCCCATGGACGAACGACTGTTGGGCTGGCCGCGCTGCTGCTGCAGGGCCACCGCCGGCGGCAGGCCCTCGATGGCCTCCACCTGGGGTACCCCGACCTGGTCGATCAGTCGCCGCGCATAGGGCGCCACGGATTCGAAGTAGCGGCGCTGGGCCTCGGCATAGAGGGTGCCGAAGGCCAGCGACGACTTGCCCGAGCCGGACACCCCGGTAAAGACCACCAGGGCATCGCGGGGGATGTCCACGTCGACGTTCTTCAGATTGTGCTCGCGAGCACCGCGGACGGAGACGAAACCGGGACGGAGGGAAGAAGGCATGACGGGCGGAAACCTTAGCTGAGAGCGTGCAGACTCGGACCGCGTCAGGGGGCAAAGGATCGCTGGGCGATGGCGGGCGACGGGACAGAGGTCTCGTCGCCGCCTGCAGCAGGCTCAGAAGTTGTAGCTGACCGACAGCGTCGCGTTGCGCGGCGCACCGTAGTTGCCACTGGTGGCGTTGTTGTACAGCGACAGCAGGTATTTGCGGTCGGTGAGGTTGTTGAGATTGAGCTGGGTGCTCCAGTGTTCGTCGAAATCGTAGCTGCCCAGCACATCCACGAGCGCATAGGCGTTCTGGTGGATACGACTGTTGTTGTCGTTTTCGATACCGCTCTGCCATCTCAGCCGCGCGCCGACCTTGGCCTGGGGCAGAGCTGGCAGGCGATAGGTCGCCAGGCCTCGCAGGCTGTGGCTGGGCACGAATTTGCGTGCCCGCTCACCGTCCGTGTCGTCGATGCGGACATAGGTGTAGCCGGCCAGCAGGTCCAGGCCGGGCAGTGCCTCGCCGGAGACCTGCAGTTCCAGACCATGGCTGCGGTAATCGGTGGTGTCGTAGAGATAGCGCGAACCGGCGAGCACCGAGGTGGCGGCCACGTTGCGCTGCGCGGTCTTGAACACCGCGGCGGTCAGGCTCAGGCGATCGTCGAACAGGCCGCCCTTGATTCCGGCTTCCAGGCTCTTGCCTTCCAGGGGATCGAGCAGCCGGCCATCCAGGCCGAAACTGTGTTGCGGGCTGAAGATCCTGGTCCAGCTGGCATAGAGGCTCCATTGCGGGCTCAGGTCGTAGACCAGGCCGGTGTAGGGGGTGACCTCGCCATGGGCGCGGGTGTAGTAGTCGTCACCGTAGCTCAGGCCGCTGGCATCGGCGCTGAGCATCCGCGCACCGACGATCCAGTGCAGGTCGTCGATCAGATTGAAGCGGGCACCGGCGAACAGGCTCTTCTGGCGATCAGTGAAGTCCTGGGTATGGCCGATGTCGTCGGTGTATTGCAGCGACGGCTCGGGAACGCCGGCCAGGGAGCCGGAGAGGGTAGTAGGGTAGTAGCCGTCCTCGGCGAGGATCTTTTCCCGCAACTTCTGGTGGGTCCGGCCGTAGCTGGCGCCCAGGGTCAGTTCGTGGTCGCGGCCGAACAGTTCGAAGGGACCGGACAGCCTGGCCTCGCCGATCAGCTGGTGCGCCTTGCTGGCGGAGTGATCGCCGAAGGCGGTGGCGTCGTCGCCGCTGACGCCGAAGATGTAGTACATGTCGGCGTTCTGCCGCTCGGTGACGCCGGTCGCCGTGAGGGTACCCTGCCAGCCGTTGCCGAAGTCGTGGGTGAATTCACCGAAGACGCGCTGGGTATCCAGATTCCAGTAGGTCCAGTCCTGGCCGATGCTGGAACTGCGACGGCCGTAGTGCAGCGGATTGCCGTCTACATCGGCCAGCGGCAGGTTGCCCCAGGAGCTGCCGTTGGCGTCGCTGTTGTGCTGGGAGAAGCCCAGGGTCAGGGTGTCGGCGTCGCTGAGATCGAAGGCCACCAGACCGGCCGCGATGTTCTTTTCGTGGCCATAGCGGTCCAGCCAGGAATGGCCCTTGTCGTGGGCGTAGATGAAGCGGCCACGTACGTTGCCGGTCTCGGTCAGAGGGCCGGAGACATCGGCATCCACCCGGCGGTTGTCCCAGGAACCGACGCTGGCGCCGAGCTTGGCCTGGAACTCGGCGGTGGGCCGCTTGCGGACGAAGTTGACTGCCGCGGAGGGGTTGCCGGTGCCGCTCATCAGGCCATTGGCCCCGTGCAGGACGTCCACCTGCTCGTATTCCGCCAGATCCTGATCGCCCACCAGCGTGGTGCTGACGAAGGGCATGCCCATGCCGTCGTACTGGAAGCTGTTGATGTCGAAGCCGCGTGAGGTGAACTGGGTGCGATCGGTCTCGGTCTGCTCGACGGTCACCGACGGGGCGGCGCGCAGGGCTTCCTTGATGCTCTGCAGGCGGAAGTCCTCGACCTGGTCCCGGGTCAGGGTAGTGATCGCCTGGGGCGTCTGGCGTTCGCTCAGGCCCAGGCGCGTGGTGCTGGTGCTGACAGGACGCCGGTAGCCGACATCGGCGCCGCCGCCTGCGGCACTGGCCTGGATGGTGGTCTCGGGCATGGCCAGGGCGGCCTCGGCGCTGCCGCCTTCCAGGGCGTAGATACCGGCACCGCGTTCGCTCCAGCGATAGCCGCTGCCACGTAGCAGGTGCTCGAAGCCCTGGTCGAGGGTATAGCGGCCCTGCAGCCCCGGACTGCTGCGACCGGCCAGCGGCGCCGGGTCGAACACCAGCTGGACGCCGGCCGTGGCGGCGAAGCGCGCCAGCACGGCGTTCAGCGGACCCGCGGGAATCCGGTAGTCACGCCCCTCCGCGGCGGCCAGGGCCGGCAGGGGTAGCAGGGCTAGTCCGGTACCGGCCAGGGGCATGCCCTGCAGGGCGACGGCCAGGATCAGTGGAGTGAAGCGTCGGGTGCCGGGTTGCTGCCGGTGGATCTTTGCCATGTCGTGTTGCCGTCCTCTAAAGCGCACCAGGTGCGGGCTGCCACCGCTCCCCATGAGGGTGTCTGCAGCTATCCCGGACGAGCGCGGCAAAGTGCTCAGGGAGCGCGGACTTTTTTTGCGGCGTCGTTGACGGTCAGGGCGCGCCCACCGCCACCCAGTAGCGGGTGCGGCGGCTGACGCGGATCGGCAGGGTGCGTTGCAGCGCCAGCAGGGCCTGATCGGTATCGTCCAGGGACAGGGCGCCGGACACCCGTAGCCCGGCGACGGCCGGGTCGCAGCGCAGCAGGCCAGGGCGATAACGACCCAGTTCGGCCAGCACCTCGGCCAGCGGGCGGTCGTGGGCGACCAGCATGCCGCGTGTCCAGAGGCTGGCATCCTCGTCCACCAGGGCGCGGCGCTGCACGCCGAGGGCATCGAACCAGGCCTGTTGTCCGGCAGTCAGCCGCACCGCAGTGCCTCGTTGCGGACGCAGCTCCACGCCGTGGGCGAAGACCGCGACCTGGCAGAGACCCTCATCCCGTCGCACGCTGAAGCGGGTACCCAGCGCTTCGACCTCGCCTTGCGCCAGGCTGACCACGAAGGGCCGGCGCGGCACGACCGGATCGGCATGGGTGGTCACCAGTACCTCGCCCCGTCGCAGGTGCAGGCGACGGATGCCTTCGTCGAAGCGCACGTCCAGGGCGGAGTCGCTGTTCAGCACCAATTGGCTGCCATCGGCGAGCACCAGTGAGCGCCGCTCGCCGATGGCGGTCGTCAGTTCGGCGCCCGGCGCATCCCACGGCAGGGTGCGCAGGGCCAGCCAGCCGCTGGGAGCTCCCACCAGCAGGGCGGTGAGCAGGCGCAGGGTGCGCCGCCGGCTGAGGGCCCGGGCACCTGCGCGGCGTAGCGCCTGCTGGCCAATATCCAGCGGAACGCTGGCGAAGGTACCCATGACCCGCTCGGCCCGTGCCCAGGCCGCGCGATGGGCCTCGCTCTGCGCCCGCCAGCGCTCGAAGGCCTGGCGCTGCGCCTCGTCGGTGTCATCGAAGTTCAGCGCGAGTAGCCACTCGGCCGCTTCCTTGAGCAACTGCGGCGCGGGCGGATTCATGCTTCGCCGGCCACCAGGCAAGCCACCAGGGCGCGCTGGATGTAGCGGCGTACGGTGATCACCGCCAGATCCAGCCGCACGGCGATCTCGGCCAGGGTCAACCGCTGGAATTGCGCCAGCAGAAAGGCCTCCCGTACCGGGCCGGGCAGGCCGTCGAGCATGGCATCGATGCGCAGCAGGGCGTCGACGATCAGCCAGTGCGTCTCTGGCGAAGGCACCTGGGCCTCAGGCAGATGGGCGATGGCTTCGCGATAGGCGCGCTCCACCTCCTGGCGTCGCCAGAGGTCGATCACCAGCCCCTTGGCCACCTGCACCAGATAGCGCCGCGAGTCCTCACGCAGCGGCAGCCGTCCGGAGCTGAGGATGCGCAGATAGGTGTCCTGGGCGATGTCCGCCGCATCTGGCGCGTTGCCCAGCCGCCCGCGCAGCCAGCCGCTGAGCCAGCCGTGATGATCGCGATAGAGCCGATCCAGGGCGACGGTGGGCGAGCCGGAAGACAGGGCAGGGCGCATGGAAGATCCTTGGCGCGAGCGCCGGTCTTAAATGATAAAGCGTCTCATTTTATTTAAAGGCTGAAGGTCGCACAATGCGTGATCAAGCGGATCGACGAGGCGGGCAGGTGGCTGAGGGTCAGGTGGGCGCCGCCTGCCGCTCCCGGGTTGGACCGGGCAGGCGGCGGGGAAGGGGCGGGAGCGAAAAGCGCGGCCCGAGGCGGTTAGCCTCGGGCCGGTCTCACGGTGGCCTCAGTCCTGCGCATGCTCCAGGGCATAGGCGCGGCAGTGGGCCAGATAGCCCATTTCATGGGCGCCCACCAGTTGCACCACGCTGCTCCACAGCCAGGAGGGGGCATCCAGGGTGCGGGTGCGATTGCGCTGCAGATCGCTCATCCACTCGACGCGGGTGGCCAGGTCCATCTGCCGGGCGTGGGCGCGGCCGACCACCCGGGCCAGGTAGGCCGCGGCGCTCATGGCTTCGCGGGCGCTGAGTTCGTCCAGTTCCAGCTTGAGATCCTGGGGCAGCAATTCACGGATGAAGAAGGAGTGATCCAGCATGCGCACCGCCAGCATGCGATTGCCCAGGGCTGGGGAGAGCTGGCGGGCGCCTTCCACCACCCGCTTGCCGTTGTCGCGGGGCATGGTGGCATGGGCCACGCGCGGAGCGGCGGCGGCTACCGCCTGCTTGACGTCGATCAGGCAGTAGTCCTGGTCATCGCCGTCGTCCACGCCCAGCAGCACGGCGTAGCGGCGCAGCCCCAGGGAGCTGCAGCCCTTGACCCAGTAGGCGCTGTCGAGCAGTTCGACGCGGCTGTCGTGGCTGCGGCCCTTGAGCGAGGTCACCAGGGCATGGATCCCGGGCGTCTCGCACAACTCGGCGATGGCCTGGCGCTCGTCCTTGCTCAGCTGCCAGAAGTGCTTGCCCAGCGGCAGCTTGGGGCGGGTGTTCTCCATGCGCTCCTTGGCCAGGTGCTTCCAGGTGCGCTGCACCGCGCTGCGCATCCCCGCCTTGACCTGAGCGGGGCGCGGGACCTCGCGTTCGAGATCATCTTCGAAGGCCACCTCGTAGCCGCGCATCATCTCTTCGAGCATCCGCGCGGTGGTCACCCCCGGCAGGTCGGAGCCGCGCGCCGCCGTGGCCAGCGACAGCGCCAGGCGTACCAGGTCATGGGCCGGATTGCCGACCACGGTCTGGTCCAGGTCGCGGATGTTGACGTCGGTGGAGCCGTGCAGATCGCCGGTGGGGCCGAGGTTGCCGGCGTGGCAGTCACCGCAGATCCACACCGCTGGCCCATTGGGCAGATTGCGGCCGGGCTGGCTGTGCAGCCACTCGTAGAACTGCACCGTGCTGCCGCGCACATAGGCGTGGGCGGAACGGGCCATTTTCAGATTGCGCAGCTGGTTGAGGCGGGGGAGACGATCGGCGGGACGCGGGGTTTTCATGCAGGGCGCAGGCCTTGAGGGAGACGCCTTTGTGACCGTTGCGCTAGGAGAATGTTGCGAGGTGTTTCGGCGAGGCGATCCCGGCCAGGTGCCGGGATCGAAGGAGACGCAGTGCGGGGAGGCCTGACGCTAGCAGCGGAACTGGCTGATCTGGCGATTCAGGTCGTTGGCCAGGGCGTCCAGGGACACCGCGGTCTGCACCGTCTCGCCGATGGCTTCGCTGTTCTGCTGGGCCATCTGCGCCAGGCGCTCCACGGTGCGGGCGACGTCGTGGCTGGCGGCGGTCTGCTCGCGCAGGGCCAGGGAGATCTGGTTGACCACCCGCACCACCTTGTCCGACGAGGTGTTGATACTGACCACCGCCTCACCCGCCTGGTTGGCCAGGTCGACCCCGCCATTGACCTGGCGCACGCCCACTTCCATGTCGCTCATGGCCGCCTGGGTCGCTGCCTGGATCTTCTCGATCATGGCGGCGATCTCCTGGGTGGAATTGGTGGTGCGCTGCGCCAGCTGGCGCACCTCGTCGGCCACTACGGCGAAGCCACGTCCCTGTTCGCCGGCCCGTGCCGCCTCGATGGCGGCATTCAGCGCCAAGAGGTTGGTCTGGTCGGCGATGCCCTTGATCACGCTGACGATGGAGGACACCCGCTCGGAGTGCTCGCCCAGTTCACCGATACGGGTGGCCGAGGACTGCACGGTACCGGCGATGGATCTCATGCTGTCCACCGAGGCCTGGATGGTCTGGCCACCGTCCTGGGCCAGTTGGCCCGATTGGCTGGAGAGGTCGTGGGCTTCCCCGGCGTTGTCCGAGACGTGGTTGATGCTCACGGTCAGCTCTTCCACGGTAGCGGCCATGCTGGAAGCGGCGCTGGACTGTTCCTGGGCAGCGGCGGACAGCTGCTGGGAATTGGCCGAGATGCTGTGGGAGGCGGCCACCAACTGGTCGGTGCCCTGCTTGATCCCCTGGATCATGCCGCGCAGCTTGTCCTGCATCTGGCCGAAGGCGGCCAGCAGTTGGCCCAGTTCGTCGCGGCCACCCGTGGGAATCGGCGAATCCAACTGCCCGGCCGCGATAGTGCGGGCGATGGCGACCGTCTGCTCCAGCCGACCCACGATGGTACGTGACAGCGACCAGGCAATGCCCAGGGCCAGCAGTGCGGCGAGAATACCGCCACTGATGAGGATCGCCATGGCCTGTTGCTTGGCGTCATCCATCGACTGGGTACGGCTGTCCAGCAGCCGGCTCTCGCGGGCCTTGATCTGCGCCAGCACGTCGCGCATGCCGTCCATCTTGCCCTTGTCCTGAGCTGTGGCGATGCGCGCGGTCAAGGCATCCAGCGGCTGGGTGCCGGCATTGACCTGCCGCCGCAGCGTCAGGATCTGCTGCACGGATTCGTTGTTCCATTGCTGCTTGGCCTGACCCAGTTGGGTCAGATCGGCTTGCTGGGCGGGGTTGTCGCGGGTGAGCTGAGTCAGCTCCTGCAACTGCTCGGCGAACTGCTGTTCGCCCTTGTTCAGGGGGTCGAGAAACTCCTCCTTGCCGGTCAGGGCGAAACCACGCATGCCGGTTTCCATGTTGACCAGCGCCAGCAGGGCCGCGTCGGAATCCTGCAGGACATGGTAGGAGTGGATGTTCTGCCGGACGGCCTGGTTGACCTGGTTGAAGCCCTGCCAGGCCGCCAGGATCAGCGCCAGGATAATGACCAGAATGGCGCCGAAGCCGAGTCTGAGTTTGTTCGCGATGGTCAGCTGTTGCAGCATGGGAAGGCCTCACGCGCCAGGTTGTCGACTCACGCCCAGAGGGCAACATTTATGGGAGTACCGCGAACGAGCGGAGGGAAACGCGACTAATCCGTGTCTTGCGTGGACGGCGGGGAAGCGTGGCTCCAGGTAGTGCAGGTATCGCAGGTGACTCCGCTCGTACCGCTCCCTGCGGACTAGGTGCCGAAAAAGGCAGGCTTTCCGATCAAGAGTGGCAGGCTAGAGCCTCCGAGCCTGGTCTTTGAGCGGTTGCGCCTGAAAAAGTTTTATGTGACGCAATAAACATTTTTGCGCTTCGGGGCAGCCCCTGATGACGGGACGGCGAAGGGCCGAGACGAACAGCGAGCGGTCAGGGCGCCAGCTGAGCCAGCCGCCGGGCCAGGACTACGGCTTCCCCCACGCTGGCGACATTGGTGAATCCCAGTAGCAGGCCCTGGGCACTGGGCGTCTCCAGGTACCAGCGCGACAGGGCCTGGACCGCCAGGCCGTCGGCCTGGGCAGCCTCCGCCCAGCTGCGATCGTCGCCCTGGGGCAGGCGGGCCAGCAGGTGCAGACCGCCGGCCTGCAGGTCGATCCGCGTCGCGTCGCCCAGGGCGTTCGTCAGCGCCTCGGCCAGCCATTGGCGGCGTTGCCGATAGAGGCTGCGCATGCGATTCAGATGGCGGGCGAAGTGCCCTTCTTCGAGAAAGCTCGCCACCGTGCCCTGCAGCAGCAGGGGCGCGTGGTTGTGCAACCGATCAGCGCTGCGACCGAAGGCGGCGACCTGGGCGGGCGGTACCACCAGGTAGGCGAGGCGCAGACCGGGAAACAGCACCTTGCTGAAGGTCCCGGTGTAGAGCACCCGACCGCCATCGTCCAGGCTCTTGAGCGCGGGCAGTGGCTTACCCTGGTAGCGGTATTCGCTGTCGTAGTCGTCCTCGATGATCCAGGCGTTCTGCCGCCCCGCCCAATCCAGCAGCGCCAGCCGCCGGGGCAGGGCGAGGGACACGCCCAGCGGACTCTGGTGACTGGGGGTGACCAGGGCACAACGGGCCGCGGGTGCCCGGGCGAGACCGGCGGCGACATCCAGTCCCGCCGCGTCCACCGGAACCGGCACCAGTGCCAGGCCGGCGTCCTGCAATGCCCGGCGGGCGATGAAATAGCCGGGCTCCTCGAACCAGCAGGCGTCACCGGGCGCCAGCAGCGTCTGGACGACCAGATCCAGGCAGGCGCGATAGCCCGCGCAGACGAACACCTGCTCCGGACGACAGGCGATCCCACGGGACAGGCCCAGGTAGGTGGCAATGGTGGCGCGCAAGCCGGCGTGACCGCGGGCATCGGGATAGACCAGTCCTTCCAGGCCCTGGCTGCGCAACTGGCGCGCGGCCAGGCGCGTCCAGAGCTTGCGCGGAAAGGCGTCCAGCGCCGGCAGGCCTAGCTGCAGGGGCAGCGGCGCGCCGCCGGCATGGGTCGCCGAGGCGATCGGCGTGGGGGGTACGGCCGGTGGCGGTACGGCCGGGCGACTCCACTGCGGCGAGACGATGGTCCCGGCCGGACCGCGGGGCAGCAGAAAGCCTTCGGCGATCAGCTGCTGGTAGGCCATCTCCACCGTGCCCCGGGCCACGTTCAACTCCGCCGCCAGGGCGCGAACGGCCGGCACCCGGTCACCGGGCCGCAGCTGGCCTTCGTCCAAAGCCTGGCGGAAGCGCTGGTAGAGCTGGCGATAGAGCGGCAGGGCAAGGCGGCTGTCGAGGGCGGCGTTCAGGGTCATGGCCTGGTCGTTTGTAGCTTTCTTGGCTCTATAGCCTAGGCCATTGGCGGCCTAGAGTGGCGGCATCTTTCCTGGAGACCCTCACCATGGCCCTGACCTTCCAGCCACTGCCGCCCGATCATCCCCTTTGCCCGGCCAGCCTGGCGCTGATGCAGGTGCTGCGCCCCCATCTCGCCGACGCCGAGCGCTACCAGGCGCAACTCCAACGCCAGGCGGCCCAGGGCTATCGGCTGCTGGCCGCCCTGGAGGAGGGCGAGGTGGTCGGCCTGGCCGGTTATCGCGAGCTGGAGAATCTGCTCTACGGTCGTTTCCTCTATGTGGACGATCTGGTGGTACAGCCGGCCCGCCAGCGCGATGGCTTGGGTGGGCGGCTGCTGGCGGCGGTCCGTCGCGAGGCCTTGGAGCGCGGCTGCTCCCATCTGATCCTGGATACCGGGCTGCACATGCCCCTGGCCCAACGCTTCTATTTCCGTCAGGGCCTGCTCGCCCGCGGCTTGCATTTCGCCGAGCGCCTGAGCGGAGAGCTGCCGGCATGAAGACCGCTCTCTACCTCAATGCCAGTCCGCGCCCGGCTGCCTCCCAGGGGCATCGGCTGTCCGGCGAACTCCTGGCTGCCCTGCGCCAAGGCTATCCCCGCCTGCGGGTACTGGAGCGGGATCTGGCCACCGCGCCGCTGCCGCCCCTGAGCGCCGACTATGCCGAGGCCCTGACCCGGCGCACGCCACCGGAGACGCCGGTATTCGCCCTGTCCGAAATCCTCATCGGCGAGTTGGAGGCCAGTGACCTGCTGCTGATCAACACGCCGCTGCACAACTTCACCCTGCCGGCGGCGCTCAAGCTGTGGCTGGACTTCGTGCTGCGCATCGGCCGCACCTTCGAGTCCACCGCCGAGGGCAAGCGCGGGTTGCTGGCCGACCGGCCGGTCTATCTGCTGGTCAGTTCGGGCGGTCATCACCGCGGGCCACGCGCACGGCAGCCGGATTTCCTGACCTCCTACATGCGCCATGCCCTGGGCACGCTCGGGCTGTTCGACCTGCACTTCAGTTATCTGGAGGGCCTGGTCGGCGACCCCGCCGAGGTGGCCGACACCCTGGCGAGCGCCCGTGAACAACTCTCCCGCGAGGTGCCTTTCCGCCATCTCGCCAACCCTGCCACTACCACTCTGGAGTGAATCATGAGCCAACTGCGACTGCCGTTTTCCACCCTATCTCCCGCCGCCTACCAGGGCCTGATCGCCACGGGCCAGGCCTTGGCGCAGAGTTCGCTTGGCCAGGAATTGGTAGAGCTGATCTATCTGCGCATCTCTCAGATCAATGGCTGCGCCTTCTGCCTCGGCAAGCATGCCGAAACCCTGCGCAAAGCGGGTGTTACCCAGGCCAAGCTGGATCGTCTGGCCGGTTGGCGGATCAGCGAACTGTTCGATGCCCGCGAGCGTGCCGCCCTGGAATGGGCCGAGACCCTGACCGCTGTCGCCGACAAGGGCGCGCCCGATGTGGCTTACGAACCGCTCAAGGCGCAGTTCAGCGACGCGGAAATCGCCGACCTGACCTTTGCCGTGGCCTTGATGAATGCCTTCAATCGGTTGGCGGTGGGGATGCGCCTCTGAGGCGACGGTGGGCCGCAGCGAAGACGGATTGCAGGACTTCGCCGCGCGCCCCGGATGCTTGGGCGATCAACCGCCCGATCCAGACGCCGACGCTCACTTGGAAGACCGGGCCAGGCTATACTGCGCCTTTCTACCCGACCACCCAGGTGCAGCATGGCTACCGATACCTCGAAGCTGGATCGAATCCTCGCCGAGACCCAGCGTGAGCGCGAACGCGGCTACCGCGACAAGGCGCTGAAGATGTATCCCCACGTCTGCGGTCGCTGCGCCCGCGAATTCGCCGGCAAGCGCCTGAGCGAGCTGACCGTGCACCACCGTGACCACAACCACGACAACAATCCCCAGGACGGCTCCAACTGGGAATTGCTGTGCCTGTACTGCCACGACAACGAGCACAGTCGCTACACCGATCAGCAGTACTTCAGCGACAGCTCCCTGAGCTCGCCCAAGATGGCCCAGGCCACCCACAATCCCTTCGCCGGGCTGGCCGGGCTGCTGAAAAAGGACTGAGGGCAGCGCGGACCTGCGCACCCCGGTGGGTTAAGCCGGCCTTAAGACGTGCCATCTACCTTTTCAGTCCTGATGCCGAAAAGGGAGCGAGCGGGGATGAGACGTTCGACGCGTGCGCCACGGCTGCCCAGGGTCGTCCTGGCGCTGCTGACCGCGAGCTGGCTGACGGAGGCTGCGGCCGACATGACCGTCATCCGCGGGGAAGGCAGTGCGACCACTGCCGATACCGCGTCGGTGTACTTCAACAGCGGCATCAACGATCGTTCGGTCAGCTCCCTGCTGGCCGCCTTGAGCGACATAGCACTCAAATATCCCACTACCAAGAACGTCAATCTCCATCTCAACAGTGGCGGCGGCATGATGAATGCCGGCTATGTCGCCTACGAGTTCATCCGGCACTATCCCTTGCATGTCAATGTCATCAATGCGGCCGCTACCGATTCCGCGGCCACGATGATCTATTGCGCGGCCACGGATCGCTATGCCGAACCGCTCTCGAGCTTTCTCTTGCATCCGGCTGCGGCGGAGATAGCCGCCAACGGATTCATCAAGCCTGATCAGGCCAGACAGGCAGTGCAGGATGCGGAGCGGGCGAACCTGAAATTCAGCGAGATCTACAAGAGCTGTCTGAAGCTGGCGCCGGACGCCCTCGCCACGTTGCTGTCCTCCGAAAGCAACAGCCGACATCTGAATTACGCGGCCGCCAAGGACATCGGCCTGATCACCAGGGCGCAGGACCAGTTACCCGAGGGGAGCGACCGTGCCGCCTATTTCATCAGCGACGGCGGGGGCAGATAGGGCCAGGTCAAGGCTCGGCGTCGGGGCCAGATCCCGGCGCGGTCTACAGGCGCACTCGCTTTCGTGCTATCTTCGACCTATGCAATGCCCTTCTCCTGACTGGCAACCCAGTCCCCCATAGCTCGCGCCTTCCTCGTCCTTGCCTGTTGCAAGGACGCTTGCCGTCCTGTCGCGCCCGCGACGTGGCGGCTGCCCACCCTGACATTCACGCCTGATCCGGCGTTTGCCACCTGCTCGATGGGTCAGGCACAGGTGCGAGTTATCTATGCTGCATACCCTCAAGACGCATTGGTTCTCCAATGTGAAGAACGACGTGCTGTCCGGCCTGGTGGTCGCCCTGGCGCTCATCCCGGAAGCCATCGCCTTTTCCATCATCGCCGGGCTCGATCCCAAGGTGGGGCTCTACGCCTCCTTCTGCATCGCCGTGGTGATCGCCTTCGTCGGCGGTCGGCCGGGGATGATCTCGGCGGCCACGGGCGCCATGGCGCTGCTGATGGTGACCCTGGTCAAGGAACACGGCCTGCAGTACCTGCTGGCCGCCACCCTGTTGACCGGGGTGCTGCAGATCGCCGCCGGCTATCTGCGCCTGGGCGCGCTGATGCGCTTCGTGTCCCGCTCCGTGGTGACGGGATTCGTCAACGCCCTGGCGATCCTGATCTTTCTTGCCCAGTTGCCCGAGCTGACCCATGTCGGCTGGGAGGTCTACGCCATGACCGCCGCCGGGTTGGGCGTCATCTATCTGTTCCCCTTGTTGCCGGTGGTGGGCCGGATGCTGCCGTCGCCGCTGGTCTGCATCCTGGTGCTGACCGCCGTCTCCCTGGCCCTGGGCCTGGACATTCGCACGGTGGGCGACATGGGTCAGCTGCCCGATACCCTGCCGGTACTGCTCTGGCCGCAGGTGCCCCTGACCCTAGACACCCTGCTGATCATCCTGCCCTATTCGCTGGCGCTGGCCGTGGTCGGCCTGCTGGAGTCGCTGATGACCGCCACCATCGTCGATGACATCACCGATACGCCCAGCGACAAGAATCGCGAGTGCAAGGGCCAGGGGATCGCCAACATCGCTGCGGGTCTGCTGGGTGGTATGGCGGGCTGCGCCATGATCGGCCAGTCGGTGATCAACATGAAATCCGGGGGCCGTACGCGGCTGTCCACCCTCTGTGCAGGCGTCTTTCTGCTGCTGATGGTGGTGTTCCTGGGCGACTGGCTCGCGCGCATCCCCATGGCGGCCCTGGTCGCGGTGATGATCATGGTTTCCATCGGCACCTTCAGCTGGGATTCGATCCGCAATCTGCGGCGTCATCCGCTTTCCACCAATCTGGTGATGGTGGCTACCGTGGTGGTCGTGGTCGCTACCCACAACCTGGCGCTCGGCGTGCTGGTCGGGGTCTTGCTGGCCTCGCTGTTCTTTGCCAACAAGGTGGGGCACCAGCTGACCATCATCTCTCGCCTGGAGGCGCCCGGCGTACGCCGCTACGAGGTGCAGGGCCAGGTGTTCTTCTCTTCCACCGCGGCCTTCCTCGCCGCCTTCGATTTCAAGGAGGTGCTCGACGAGGTGCGCATCGACCTCAAGGCGGCCCAGTTCTGGGATATCACCGCCGTCGCCGCCCTGGACAAGGTCGTGCTCAGGTATCGCCGGGAAGGCGTGACCGTGCAGGTGCTCGACCTCGACCAGGCCAGCGCGACCCTGGTCGATCGCTTCGGCATCCACGACAAGCCGGGGGCCGGCAGCGAACTGCTGGGCCATTGAGGAGAGACACCCATGAGCAAGATCATCGCCTGTATCGACGGCTTGCCCCTGGCGGGCAGTGTCTGCGACCACAGCGCCTGGCTGGCCCACCGCCTTGCGCTGCCCATCACCCTGCTGCACGTCCTGGAACGCAGCCTCTATCCGACCTCACCTGACACCAGCGGCGCCATCGGCCTCGGCTCGCGCGAGCACCTGCTCGAAGCGCTGGCCCGGCTGGACGAGCAGCGTGCCCGCCTGGCGCGGGCCGACGGCGAGGCGCTGCTGGCCGGAGCCCTGCAGCGGTTGCACGCGCGGGGGGTGGCGACGGCGCCGACGACGCTCCAGCGTCATGACTATCTGGCGGATACCCTGCGCGAACTGGAGGCCGAGCTGGGCGTGCTGGTGATCGGCAAGCGCGGTGAGCACTCCGGCAGTCGTGGGATCGGCAGCCAGCTGGAAACGGTGGTGCGGATGCTGCACAGGCCCATCCTGGTCTGCGCTGCCGATTTCATCGAGCCCCGGCGCTATCTGGTCGCCTACGATGGCAGCGAAACCACTCACCAGGGTCTGTTGCGCGTCGCCAGGAGTCTGCTGCTGTCGGGGCTCGAGGGCGAGATCCTGCAGGTCGGCGACACCACCCCGGCCCGACTGGCCGGACTGGAAGCCGCTGCGGATCTCTTGAGGTCCTGTGGCAGCACGGTGACGACGCATCTCGTTGCCGGGCATCCGGAGGAGGCGATTCCCGACCGGGTGCATGCCACTCGGGCCGACCTGCTGGTGATGGGCGCCTACAGCCATTCTGCCGCCAGGCGCTTCCTGCTGGGCAGCCAGACCTCTCACATGCTGCGTCACACCGACATCACCACCCTGGTACTGCGCGCCTGAGAGAGCGGCCCTGGTCAGGATCGCGACCAGGACCCGCGAGCCCGGCTAGACGGCCTTGGGCGGCAACGCCTCTTCGAGAAAGTCGATGAAGGCGCGCACCTTGCCGGTCAGCGCCGAACGTTCGGCGACGCAGGCATATATGTCCATGGCTTCCGACTGGGCCGACGTGGCGCCCTGGCCATCCGCGCCGAACAGCGGTATCAGCTGCCCGCGCTCGATCAGCGGCAGGGCGACGAAGTCCGCCAGGCGCGCGATGCCGCCGCCGTTCACCGCGATCTGCGCCAGCATGTCGATGTCGTCGCAGACGAAGCCGGGGCGCGTGGCTGCCTCGAACACCTGGCCTTCGCGTTCGAATCGCCAGGGCAGATAGCGACCGTCGGTGGGATAGCGAAACAGCAGGCAGGCATGCTGCTGCAGGTCTTCCGGAGTGCGCGGCGTGCCCGCGTGCGCCAGATAGGCGGGCGATGCGCAGAACAGGAAAGTCCGGGACGCGATGCGTCGGGCGACAAGGTTGTCGCTGAGCTGCGCCTTGATCCTCAGGCTGACGTCTATCTGTTCCAGGCGATGATCCAGGCGCCGGTCGGAGCCGATCAATTCGATGTCGATGCCCGGATAGCGGCGCTTGAACGCCGGCAGCAGCGGCGCCAGCAGATGCCGGCCGAAGGCGGCGGTGGTCGCCACCCGCAGCGCTCCCTGGGGTTCGCTGGCCAGGGTCGCCGACTGGGCGGCGCTCTCGACCTCCTGCGGGATGTGCCGGACCTTGTCGAAATAGCGGGCCCCGCTTTCCGTCATGGCCAGGCGGCGCGTGGTCCGCGACAGCAGGCGCACGCCCAGATGCGCCTCCAGCCGGGCCAGGCTCTGACTCACCGCGGTCGCACTCAGGCCCAGGCCACGGGCAGCCCCGGCGATGCTGCCGGCTTCCACGACCTTGATATAGGTACTGATCAAACCCAGGATGTCCACGAGATCCCTATCGCTGTATTCGTTGATTTCTGTTGAAGGTGAACCAACGGCGACGCGGCTACCGGCCGGTTCCGCTGCTTGTTAGCTTGGCCTCGCCCATCCACCAGAGACTAGCCGATGAATTCCCAGACTCCAGCGCTTACCGCCAGACGACGCCTGCCCAAGGGCGTGACGCCCTATGTGTTCGCCCTCTATATGTCGACCATCATGGCCTTGCTGATGTGCCTAGTGATCACCCTGGCCGAGTTCGGGTTCGATGCCTATTACTTCAGGAATGTGATGAATGCCTATCAGGTGGCGATGCCTGCGGCGTTCGTCTGCGTGTTGCTGGTCAGACCGCTGGTGGCGCGGCTGGTCGCCCTGACCGTGCAGGCCTGAGGCGTCCGCCGTGGCGCTCGCCGCTGGCCGCCGGTTACCCGCGTTCGTGCCGGGCCAGCCAGGCCAGGACCGCGAGCCAGCAGACGCCCGTGGCGTAGTTGAGGCGCTGGTAGAGGCCGAAGCCCTGGCCGTCGGTGACCGCTCCCGCCATCAGGGCCGCGGTGACCAGCGCCAGCGCGGTACAGAGGATCGAGAAGCAGGCAAAGCCTGGCGAGGCCAGCAGGCGCCTGCCAAGCCAGCCCCAGAGTGCGCTGGCCAGGGTCAGCGACAGGAACATCACCAGGCCCGCCAGGTTGTGCAGCGTTTGCGAGCGCGAGGGCTGCACCGGGGCGCAGCCCTGATCGCAGGGAAAGACGCCGGTGGCGAAGCTCGCCAGGCCATGCAGCAGGATCAGGGCCGCACTCAGGCAAGCCAGGTGCGAACCGCGAAAGCGCCGGGCCAGGCCCAGGGCCACCAGCACGAAGAGCACGCCGAGCGGCAGGTTGTTGATCCAGGCGGAAAAGCCCTGGGTAGGCGCATCGATGGCGCCCAACCGACTCAGGGCGTGGTCGACATGGCTATAGCCGGGATAGGCCAGGGCGGTCAGTCCTACACCGATCGTCAGCCAGACAGGAATCACCAGACCCATGCCCAGCAGAACCCGGTCGACCCTGTTCAAGGTGGACGTCCTCGTCATCATGGCTCGCGCTTCCTGGGTCTTGAGATCCGCTCATGCTAGGAGGCGCTGGCCGGCGAGCGTTACGGATTTTTTTGCAAGGCAGCTTGCCCTGGCGTCATCCTGTGCCGCCCCGCCGCCAAGGATGACCGCCGATGACTAGACGCCTGCCCAGCACCACGGCGCTGGTAGCCCTGGAGGCGGCTGCCCGCCATCTCAGCTTCGCCAGGGTCGCGCAGGAGCTGGCGCTCAGTGAGGGCGCCATCAGCCGGCAGATCGCCAAGCTGGAGGCTGCGCTGGGTGTCCGGCTGTTCAATCGGATCGGCAATCGCGTCGAGCTCTCCGCCGCCGGTGCCGGCTATGCCGCGCAGATGCGCACGGCGCTCGCCGACATCGAGCGCCATACCCAGCAACTGATCGCCCAGGCCCGCGGCGCCACGACGCTGGAAATCGGCGTCATCCCGACCCTGGCCGGTCGCTGGCTGATCCCCCTCCTGGCGCGTTTCCACGAGCGCCATCCGGAGATCCAGGTCAACCTGCGCGAGCGGACGCAGCCCTTCGCCCTGGAAGACAGCGGCCTGCATGCCGCGATCAACTACGAGCATCCGGCCTGGCAGAGCCTGAGGGTGCAGCGGCTGTTCGAGGCGCCACTGGTCGCGGTCTGTCATCCGCGACTGGCCGATCATCCGCCGGCCAGTCTGCCGTTGTTGCACAAGCGGGAGAGTCCGCACAGCTGGCGTCGTTATGCCGCGCTCACCGGACTGCCCTTGGGTGTCCAGGCGACCGGCCCTACCTATGATCGCTATTCGCTGCTGATCGAAGCCGCCAAGGCCGGTTTCGGCATGGCCCTGGTGCCCCAGCGCTACATCGAGGAAGACCTGGCCACCGGCCGCCTCCAGGCGCCCTGGCCGGCCATGCCCGAATTGCGCGAGCGCTATGTGCTGGTGACCCGGCCCGCGGAGGCTGTCGATCCGACGCTGGCGCTTTTCGAGCGGTGGCTGCTGGAGGAGGCCAGCCTGGAGTAGGGGAACCCGAGGGTGGAAAAGGCGGCGCCGTTTTCCACCCTGCGCTGGGGCATAGCGGGTGCGCCCCTCTACCTGGGGGCGTGGTAAGGGATCTGCAGGCTGGTTTGCAGCGAAGCCGCTATCGCAGCGGGCTCTTTCGCGTGGAAAAGGCTGCGCCGTTTTCCACCCTACGCGGGCCACACTGGGTACGCCTCCTCGCCCCATGGGAGAGGGACGGGGTGAGGGATCTGCAGGCTGGTTTGCAGCGAAGTCGCTATCGCAGCAGGCTCTTTCGCGTGGAAAAGGCTGCGCCGTTTTCCACCCTACGCGGGCCATAGCGGGTACGCCCCTCTGCCTGGGGAGAGGGGCGGGGTGAGCGATCTGCAGGTTGGTTTGCAGTGAAGCCGCTATCGCAGTGGGCTCGTCCGCGTGGAAAAGGCTGCGCCGTTTTCCACCCTACGCGGGCCACACCGGGTGCGCCCCCTCTCCCCATGGGAGAGGGTCGGGGTGAGGGAGGCCCCCGGCGCCAGACCTACACCTTGAAGCGCGCCGTCATCTCCTGCAGACGCACGCCGATGCGGGCCAGCTCCATGCTCGAAGAGGCCGTCTCCTCGCTGGCGGCGGCGGTCTGGTCGGAGATGTCGCGGACGTTGGTGACGTTGCGGCTGATCTCTTCGCCGGCCGAACTCTGTTGCTCGGCGGCGCAGGCGATCTGTTCGTTCATCGACTCGATGTCCTTGACCGACTGGGTGATGCGCTTGAGCATCTCGCCCGCCTCGCGCGACAGGCCGACGCTGCTGTCGGTCAGCTGCACATTGTGGTCGAGCACCGTCGCCATGCGATCGGTGCTCTGGTGCAGGCCGGTGATGAGCTGGGCGATCTCGTCCGTCGAGGAGCGAGTGCGCTGGGCCAGGCCGCGAACCTCGTCGGCGACCACGGCAAAGCCGCGGCCTGCCTCGCCGGCGCGAGCGGCTTCGATGGCGGCATTGAGCGCCAGCAGATTGGTCTGCTCGGAAACCGCCTTGATCACGTCGAGCACGCCGCCGATGCTGTCGGCATGGCCGCGCAGGGTGGCCATGGCCGCCTTGGTGGACTCCATTTCCTGCGCCAGCACCTCGATCTGGCTGACCGCCTTGCTCACCGACTGCTCGCCCTGCTGGGCCTGGCGACTGGCCTCCAGCGCGGACTTGGCCGCGTCCCCGGCGTTGCGCGCCACCTCGTGGGTGGTAGCGGTCATCTCCTGCATCGCGGTGGCGATCTGGTCGGTCTCGACCTTTTGCGACTGCACGCCGGCGCTGGTCTGTTCGGTGACCGCCGACAGCTGTTCGGCGGCACTGGCTACCTGGACCACCCCGTCGCGCACCTCGCCGATCAGCCGCCGCAGGTTGCCGGTCATGCGCTGCATGCTGGTCTGCAGGGCGCCCAGTTCATCCTTGCGGGTGACCGCCTGCTGATGAGTGAAATCGCCGTTGGCGACGCTTTCGGCCAGGGCCACGGTGTCCTGCAGCGGCTTGACGATGGAGCGGGTGATCAGCCAGGCACAGGCCGAGCCCAGGACAATGGCGACCGCCAGCCAGATCAGCAGCAACTGACGGGCACTGGCCGCATCGGCCTCACGAAAGTCCTGCTGGATCGCGGTCAGTTTGTCGGCGACGGAAAGCAGTGTGGTAATGGTGGTGGTGATACCGCCCTGAGCCTGGTCTACCTGCGCTTGCGCCGTCACCAGCTGGTCGAGACGTTGTCCGTAGCCGGTGATTTCATTGACGAGCTTCTGCACGGCCTCGGTGGGCAACGCCGTGGCGCCGAGCGCCTTGGCCTGGGTGAGCGCCGCGCCGATCGAGGTACGCGCCGTCTGCTCGCTGTCCTTGCCGGGGGTGGTGGCGTAGCCACGGAAATCGATCCTCATGCGCTGCACGCCGATGAACAGGGCGGCCACCTGCTGGCGATCCGCCGGACGACCGGTCTCGCCATTGGCTGCTTCGGCCAGTGTCAGCAGCTGGGCATTGGCTGTCTCCGCCGAGGCGCTGGCGGTCTTGCGGATGCTTTCCCGCTCGCGGGTGGCGGCGATCGTCTGATTGTAGAAGTCGCGATAACGCTTGAGGGCGTTGTCCGCCTCGTCCAGCAGGGTCCGGTTAACGGGGGCGTTGAAGTACGGAACGATGCTGTGCAACTGGCCTTCGGTCTTTTCCAGTGCGGCGAGCCACTTGGCCGCCTGGGCGTCATCGGCCTTGGTGAGGTAAACCAGCCGTTCGATACGCATGTCGCGAGCTACGGTGCTGTAGGTGGCGATGTCATTCATGCGCTCGCTGCGATCGCGCAGGGTATCGGTGGCGGCCCACCCGGTATAGGCCACCAGCAGGATCATGCCGATGAGCAGGGCGAAGCCAAGGCCCAGCTTGGCCCTGACAGTGAGATTACTTAGTGGATTCCAGCCATTTTGCTGCATGTGGACTACCTGGATAGCGGCGCGGTGGAAGGCGCCGGCTCGGTAGCCTGGCGCCTCATGCTTCGCGGTTACGGCAGCCTCTGTCGATTCGTCACCCAGCCGGCGGGACCGGCCGGCGCGAAGGGGGCGCTTGGCATCTTGTGCGGGTAACCACGGATTGGCCTGGAGAAATCGCCATTGGCATTCGGCCTCAGCGGCCGGATCCCCCGATCCGCCACGCCGTCGAGATCAGGGCAGTCGGACGGTCGGCTCAAGGACGGGGGTGGATGCCTCGATTACTACGATTCCTAAAGGCTGCCTAATAGAGCCTGAATCGCCGTAATGTTCGAATTTGGGCGATAGGCTGCGCGATTACGAGGACAGTCGGCAGGGTGCGAGGAGGTCCTACATCGTACCTTCCGTTCTGTCAGGGTCTTGTCAGCTATTGGTTTGACTATATGGCGTTGACCAAGGGGTGGCAGAGGGCTGGGTACTTTCTCCAGCAGAAATGAAAACGCCCCGACCGCTAGGCCGGGGCGTTCTCTGGATGGGCGGAGCCCGCCGATCACACCGCCGCGCTGCGCTCCTTGATGTCCTGGTGCAGGATGCGGTCGTTCTCGGAGTAGTCCACCGGGCAGTCGATGACGTGCACGCCGGGGGTGTCCAGGCAGTGCTGCACCAGCGGCGCGAAGGCCGCCGCGCTTTCCACGCGATGGCCGTGGGCGCCGTAGCTTTCGGCGTAGCGGACGAAGTCCGGGTTGCCGTAGTCCAGACCGAAGTCCTCGAAGCCCATCTGCGCCTGCTTCCAGCGGATCATGCCGTAGCCGTCGTCGCGCAGGATGATGACCACCAGGTTCATCTTCAGGCGCACCGCGGTTTCCAGCTCCTGGCTGTTCATCATGAAGCCGCCGTCACCGCACACCGCCACGATGGGGGTGTTGGGGTGCACCAGGCGCGCGGCCATGGCCGACGGCAGACCGGCGCCCATGGTGGCCAGGGCGTTGTCCAGCAGCACCGTGTTGGGCATGTAGGCCTTGTAGTTGCGGGCGAACCAGATCTTGTAGATGCCGTTGTCCAGGGCGACGATGCCGTCGGACGGCAGCACGTGGCGCAGATCGGCTACCAAGCGCTGCGGATAGACCGGGAAGCGGTCGTCGGTGGCGCCTTCGGCGACATGGGCCTCGTTGGCTTCGCGGATGGTCAGCAGGCGATCGAAGTCCCAGGTGGGCTGGACCTCGATGCGCTCCTTGATCTCCCAGATGGCGTTGGCGATGTCGCCCACCACCTCGACCTGCGGGAAGTACACCGGATCGACTTCGGCGGAGCGGAAGTTGATGTGGATGACCTCGGTGCCGCCGCGGGTCATGAAGAACGGCGGCTTCTCGATCACGTCGTGGCCGATGTTGACGATGAGGTCGGCGGACTCCAGGGCGCGGTGCACGAAGTCACCGGCGGAGAGGGCAGCGTTGCCCAGGAAGCGCGGATGGCGCTCGTCGACCACGCCCTTGCCGAGCTGGGTGGTGACGAAAGGGATGCCGGTCTTCTCGATCAGCTGGCGCAGGACACGCGCGGTCATCTTGCGGTTGGTGCCGGCGCCCAGCACCAGCACCGGGCTGCGGGCGTTTTCCAGCTTGGAGACGGCGGCGGCGATGGCCTTGGCTTCGGCGACCGGACGACGGCTCAGGCTCGGCGGGACCGGCAGGCTCTCGGTGTGCTCGTCGGCGATGTCTTCCGGCAGTTCCAGGTGCACGGAGCCGGGCTTTTCTTCCTCGGCGAGGCGGAAGGCCTCGCGGATGCGCGACGGGATGTTGTCGGCGGAGGCGAACTGGTGGGTGTACTTGGTGAGCGGCGCCATCATGCGGCACACGTCGAGAATCTGGAAACGCCCCTGCTTGGATTTCTTGATCGGCTTCTGGCCGGTCAGCATCAGCATCGGCATGCCGCCCAGGTAGGCGTAGGCGCCGGCGGTGACCAGGTTGGTGGCACCTGGACCGAGGGTGGAAAGGCAGACACCGGTCTTGCCGGTGAAGCGGCCGTAGGTGGCGGCCATGAAGCCGGCGGACTGCTCGTGGCGAGTCAGGATCAGCTTGATCTGCGAGGAGCGACGCAGGGATTCCAGCAGGTCCAGGTTCTCTTCGCCGGGAATGCCGAAGATGTATTCCACACCCTCGTTCTCCAAGCAGCGAACGACCAGATCGGAGGCCTTGATCATGAGTGTTGTATTCCTTGTAGGGTGGATGGCGAGCGCCTGAGGCGCCTCCTCTATGAGGCGCGGCGACCACTGTACTCAGGAACGGCGAAATATTTCAAAACAAGGAACCACCCAGTTTTACTTCTGTGACGAATGGCCGCAGCGGAAACGATTCAGGCGACGCAGCGCTGTAGCGACGCCCGGGCGCGGCGCAGTTGCAGACCAGCGAACAGCAGACCCAGCGCGGCGATCACCAGGGCCGGTTGCAGATCGCCGGCATAGTGACTGCTGGCAGCGCCGAGCAGCGGACCGAGCAACTGGCCGGTGGCGAAGCTGGCGGTGAGCACCCCGGCGTTGCGTTGCGGCGTGGCCGGCGCCAGCTCGCGGCCGTATTGCATCACCAACTGCATGCAGGCGAGGAAGGGACCGCCGCAGAGCAGCACGCCAAGGAACAGCGCCAGGCTACCGGGCAGGAGGCAGAGCAGCACGCCCGCGGCCTGCAGCCAGAGGGTCGCGATCAGCCAGCGGCGGGTATCGGTGCCCGGGCGCCTCAGGCTGACCAGCACCACGCCCAGGGCCGCGGCCAGGCCGTAGCCGGGCCAGAAGAGGTCGGCCTGCCACTGGCCATGGAAGCGGCTGGCGGCCATCTGCGAGAGAAAGGTCGCCGGCAGGATGTAGCCGACGCCCACCAGGCCATAGGCCAGGATCAGGCGATTAAAGGCCGGGGAGCGCTTGGCCGGCGCCGCGGCGGCGCTGGGTAGCGGGGTGGCCGGACCGCGCCGTGGCAGCAGGGGCAGCAGCGCCAGGGTCGCCACGCTGGCGAGCAGGCCGTAGCTCAGCCACAGCTGGTTGGAGTCACCGCCCAGGCGATTGCTGACCAGGGCCATCAGACCGCTGATCAGGATGCCTACCCCGGGACCGGTAAAGACCAGGGCGCCCAGGCGCGGCCGGCCGGCCTCGGCGGCCAGGGGCTGGCTGAGACCGGTCACCATCACCAGTACCCAGGCGCTGGCCAGCCCGGTACCGAAGCGCAGCAGCGCCTGGGCGGCCAGGCCATCGGCCAGCAGCGACGCCAGGGTCAGGCCGGCGCAGAGCCAGAGGCCGCCGACCAGCCGGGCATGGGTACGGCGGGCGAAGAGGGCATCCAGGGCGCCCAGCAGATAGCCCAGGTAGTTGGCCGCGGCCAGCAGGCTGGCGCCGGTGAGGTCGATCTGGCCCTCGGCGATCAGGTGGGGCAGGGCGGGGGTGAGGGCGAAGCGGCCGATGCCCATGGCGGTGGCCAGGGCCAGCAGGCAGGCCAGCAGGCGGGTGGTGGCGGTCATCGCAAGACTCCAGTAGCGAGCGGATGGGTACAGCCTAGGCCTTGAAGTTAATCAATAAAAACGAATAATAGAGAAATAGATGTTCAGCTAAAGAGAAGGGTGGTGATTCATGGAATTCGCAGAGCTACGCATCTTCCAGGCGGTGGCCGAGGAGGGTTCCCTGGTGAAGGCCGCCGAGCGGCTCAATCGGGTGCCGTCCAATCTCTCCACGCGCCTGCGCCAGCTGGAAGACAAATTGGGGGCGGAGCTGTTCCTGCGCGAGCGCCAACGGCTGCACCTGACCGCCGCTGGCCACCGGCTGCTGGACTACGCCCATCGCCTGTTCGCCCTGGCCGACGAGGCGCGCAGCGCGGTGCAGGGCGGCGAGCCGGCCGGTACCTTTGTGCTGGGCTCCATGTTCAGCACCGCGGCCATCCACCTGCCGGGGCTGCTGGCCCGCTATCACCAGCGCTATCCCAAGGTGAATCTGCAGGTGCACAGCGGCCCCAGTGGCGAACTGGTCGAGGGCCTGCTGGCCGGGCGCCTGGACGCCGCCCTGGTGGACGGCCCGGCGCCCGACGCGGCGCTGGAAGGCCAGCCCTGGTTCGAGGAGCGCCTAGTGCTGATCACCGGGCTGGAACTCGGTCCGGTGCGTTCGCCCGCCGACGTGGCGGGGCGCCCAGTGTTCGGTTTTCGCGCCGGCTGCTCCTATCGTCGCTACCTGGACACCTGGTACGCCGCCGCCGGGGTGCCCAGCGGACCGGTGATGGAGATCGAGTCCTACCACAGCATGCTGGCCTGCGTGATCACCGGCGGAGTGGCGCTGATGCCGGAATCCATGCTCGACAGCCTGCCCGGTCGCGAGCGGGTGCAGCGTCACGAAATCCAGGCACGCTTCGCCCGGGCCACCACCTGGCTGATGTGGCGCAAGGGCCGCGAGGGGGCCAATCTGCGCAGTTGGCTGGAGTTGCGCGAGAGCCTGCAGACCGACCGCGAAGCTGTTGCTTTGGTGTGATGATTGCCCGATCCTAGGTGGCGGTTTCCTACCGTTTACCGAGGACGATCATGATAAGAATAGCCATCGTCGGTTTGGGCAAGATCGCCCGTGACCAGCACCTGCCGGCGCTCGCCGCCAATCCCGACTACGAGCTGGTCGCCGTGGCCAGCCGCAATGCCCAGCTCGACGGCGTCGCCCACTATCCCAGCCTGAGCGCCCTGCTCGAAGACGGTCCGGCGATCGACGCCGTGTCGCTTTGCGCGCCCGCGGCGGTGCGCTACGAACAGGCCCGCGAGGCCCTGGCCGCGGGCAAGCACGTGATGCTGGAAAAACCGCCGGGGGCGACCCTGAGCGAGGTGGATGCCCTGGCCCGCCAGGCCGAGGCGGCCGGTCTTTCGCTGTTCGCCACCTGGCATTCCCGCCATGCCCAGGGCGTGCAGCCGGCCCGCGCGTGGCTGGAAGGCAAGCGCATCCAGGCGGTGCGGATCGAGTGGAAGGAAGACGTGCGCGTCTGGCATCCGGGGCAGGCCTGGATCTGGGAACCGGGCGGCATGGGCGTCTTCGATCCGGGCATCAATGCCCTGTCCATCGTCACCGCCATCCTGCCGCGGCCGTTCTTTCTCAAGGAGGCGACGCTGCAGGTGCCCGGCAACTGCCAGACCCCAGTGGCGGCGCAACTGGCCTTCGTCGACAGCGCCGGGGTGCCCATCGCCGCCGACTTCGACTTCCTGCAGACCGGTCCCCAGACCTGGGACATCCATGTCGACACCGATGCGGGTCGCCTGACCCTGAGCAAGGGCGGCAGCGAGCTCTATCTGGACGGCCAGCTGAGCCACCAGGGGCCGGATCAGGAGTACGCCGGTCTCTATGCCCGCTTCGCCGAACTGGTCGCCGCAAATCGCTCCGACGTCGACGTGGCCCCACTGCGCCATGTAGCGGACGCCTTCCTCTATGGCCGTCGGGAGACCGTGGCGGAATTTCACGAGTAAGGGGACCCTCACCCCAGCCCTCTCCCCGAGGTAGAGGGTGCGCCACCTGGGGCTCGTGTAGGTTGGGTTGAGCGCAGCGAAGCCCAACAAGGGTGGCTTGGCTTGTTGGCTTCCCTCACCCCAACCCTCTTCCCAAGGGAGAAAGGCGCTCAGCTGCGGCGTAGGGTGGAAAACGGCGCAGCCTTTTCCACGCGGGCTGGCTCGATGCTCAACGCCGCTCCAGCAACACCCCACTCTCCATGTGGTGCGTCCAGGGGAACTGGTCGAACAGGGCGCAGCGGGTGATGCGGTGGGTGTCCTGCAGCTGGGCGATGTTCTCGGCCAGGGTCTCCGGGTTGCAGGAGATGTAGAGGATGCGCTCGAAGCGGCGGGTCAGTTCGCAGGTGTCCGGATCCATGCCGGCGCGCGGCGGATCGACGAAGACGGTGCCGAACTCATAGCTCTTGAGATCCACCCCGGCCAGGCGCCGGAAGGGACGGACCTCGTTGAGCGCCTGGGTCAGTTCCTCGGCGGAGAGGCGCACCAGGCTGACGTTGTCCACGCCATTGCTGGCCAGGTTGTGCAGGGCGGCGTTGACCGAGGTCTTGCTCACCTCGGTGGCCAGCACCTTGCGGACCCGGCTGGCCAGCGGCAGGGTGAAGTTGCCATTGCCGCAATAGAGCTCCAGCAGATCGTCGTCGCGCTCGCCTAGGGCGGTATGGGCCCAGCTCAGCATCTTCCCGTTGACGGTGCCATTGGGCTGGGTGAAGCCGCCCTCGGGTTGCAGATAGCTATAGGTCTTGCCGGCCACCTCCAGCTCCTCGATCACATGGTCACGCCCGATCACCAGGCGTTGACCGCGGGAGCGACCGATCAGGCTGACGCCGAGGTCGGCGGCCAGGCGCTCGGCGGCGGCCTGCCAGGCGGCGTCCAGCGGGCGGTGGTAGGCCAGGGTGATCACCGCATCACCGCTCAGGGTGGTGAGGAATTCCACCTGGAACAGCTTGAACGACAGCGCCACGTCTGCCTGCCAGCCGGCCTTGAGCCGGGGCATCAGGTCGTTGATGCGCTGGCTGGCGATGGGGAAGTCCTCGATGAGGATCGGCGTGTGCTTGTCGCCCGGGGCGAACATGGCGTAGTGGCGCTCTTCGTTCTCCCGCCACAGGCGGAATTCGGCGCGCAGTCGGTAGTGCTGCAGCGGCGAGGCGAAGACCTCCGGCTCGGGCGCCTGGAAGGGCGCCAGCAGGTCGCGCAGGCGACCGGCCTTGGCATCGAGTTGGGTCTGGTAGTCGGCGGGGGCGAAGGAAGGCTGGGACATGGTAGATCCGGAGAGACGATGAGGCGGGGAAACCCTCGGGACCAGGGCCCCGAGGGTGGCGGGTCAGGCGTTGAACCAGCCCAGCTTGATGACGAACAGGATCGACAGCACGATCAGCGCCGAATTCAGCTCGCGGGTACGGCCGGACAGCAGCTTGATGACCGTCCAGGTGATGAAGCCGAAGGCGATGCCGTTGGCGATGGAATAGGTCAGCGGCATGGCCAGAGCGGTGACCAGCACCGGGGCGGCGGTGGTCAGGTCGTCCCACTCGATCTCGGCCAGGCCCGAGGTCATCAGCACGGCGATGAAGAACAGCGCCGGCGCGGTGGCGAAGGCCGGCACGCTGCCCGCCAGGGGAGCGAAGAACAGCGCCAGCAGGAACAGCACCGCGACCACCACGGCGGTGAGGCCGGTACGACCCCCGGCGGAGACGCCCGCGGCCGATTCGATGTAGCTGGTGGTGGTGGAGGTGCCCAGCAGCGAGCCGAACATGGCGGCGGAGCTGTCGGCGATCAGGGCGCGGCCCATCTTCGGCAGATGGCCGTCCTTGCCCATCAGGCCGGCGCGCTTGGCCACGCCGATCAGGGTGCCGGAGTTGTCGAACAGGTCGACGAACAGGAAGGCGAAGATGACGCTGATCAGGCCGACGTCCAGGGCCCCCCGGATGTCCAGCTGCAGGAAGGTCGGGGCCAGCGACGGCGGCATGGAGACCAGGCCGCCAAAGGCGCTGACGCCCAGAGCGATGGCGATCACGGTGACCACCAGGATGCCGATCAGCACCGCGCCGGTGACCTTGCGCGCCTCGAGCACGACGATCAGGAAGAAGCCGAGGATGGCCAGCAGCGGACCGGGTTTGGACAGGTCGCCCAGGCCCACCAGGGTCGCCGGATTACCCACCACGATGCCGGCGGTCTGCAGGGCGATCAGCGCCAGGAACAGGCCGATGCCGGCGGCGATGCCCGAGCGCAGCGGCAGCGGGATGCTGTTGATGATCCATTCGCGGATGCGAAAGATCGACAGCAGGAAGAACATCAGCGCCGAGAGGAACACCGCGCCCAGGGCCACCTGCCAGGTATGGCCCAGGTGCAGGACCACGGTGTAGGTGAAGAAGGCGTTGAGGCCCATGCCGGGGGCGAGGGCGATGGGGTAGTTGGCGATGAGTCCCATGAGCGCCGAGCCGATGGCCGCGGCCAGGCAGGTGGCAACGAAGATCGCGCCCTTGTCCATGCCGGTGGCGCCAAGGATGCTCGGGTTGACGAACAGGATGTAGGCCATGGCCAGGAAGGTGGTCACCCCAGCCAGCAATTCGGTGCGGACAGAGGTGTTGTGGGCCTTGAGTTGGAAGAGTCTTTCCAGCATGGGATGCCTCGTGCGCGCCGGTCTGATCGGAAAAAACGGCGCGCATCATAACAGGTCGGTTAACACGGGTAAGGCACTAAGACTTACCCCCAAATCGGCATCGGGTCGAGCACTGTCCGGTCGGTCAGCTTTTCGCGGTGTGCCCGCTGACCGAATCGCCTGCGTTGCGGGCCAGGCGGAAGGCATCCAGGGTGCTCAGGATGCCGAGCACGGCCACTATGCAAAAGGCTAGCCGGAAGTCCGACAACTGCGGATCGAGGTGGCCGTGCCACTCCATCGAGGCGCGCAGCAGCAGGGCGGCGATGGCCACGCCCAAGCCCATGGCCAGCTGAAAATTGGTGCTGAACAGGGTGGACGCATGGCTCAGCTGGGGTTTGGGGATGTCGGCGAAGGCCAGGGCATTGCTGGCGGTGAATTGCAGCGAGCGGGACACCCCGCTGGCGAATAGCAGGAGCACGATCAGCGGCAGCGGCCAATCCGGGGTGAGCAGGCCGCACGCCAGCAGGCTGATCGCGCTGAGCAGGCCGTTCATGGTCAGGATGGTGCGCAGGCCGAAGCGGCGCATGGCGGCGGTGGTGAAGGGCTTGGCCGCCAGGTTGCCGGCGAACAGCGCCAGGAGCAGCAGGCCGGCCTGGAAGGCGTCCAGGCCAAAGGCCAGCTGGAACATCAGGGGCAGCAGAAAGGGCGCGGTGGCGATGGTGATGCGGAACAGGCCACCACCGAGAATGGCGGCGCGGTAGGTGGGAATCCGCAGTGTGCCAAAATCGATCAGCGGACGTTCGATCTTCGTCATGTGACGCACCGCCTTGGTGCCGAGAATCAGCCCTATCCCCATCCAGGCCAGGTTGCTGCCCAGGCTGCCGTGGTTCTGGCCGAGCCGTTCGACGCCCCACATGAAGGCGACGCAGGCCCCGCCCAGCAGCAGGAAGCCGCGCCAGTCCAGCGGATGGCGCTGGGTTGGCAGGTCGGCGGGCACCAGGCGCCAGGCCAGCAGCAGGGCGATCGACCCCAGCGGCAGATTGAGATAGAAGATCCAGCGCCAGTCGGCATAGGTGGTGATCAGGCCGCCCAGGGGCGGGCCCAGCACGGGGGCCACCAGGCCTGGCCAGGTGATGAGGGCGATGGCGCGCACCAGTTCGTGCTTTTCGGTGACCTGCAGCACCACCAGCCGCCCCACCGGCACCATCAGCGCGCCGCCGAGCCCCTGGAGGATGCGCGCGGCGATGAATTGCTCGAGGGAGAGGGCCATCCCGCACAGCAGCGAGGCCAGGGTGAAGACGCCAATAGCCAGCGTAAAGACCGGTCGTGGACCGAAGCGCTCGGCGATCCAGCCACTGACCG
Organism: Pseudomonas sp. PGPPP4; assembly: GCF_002256045.1. Lineage (NCBI taxonomy): Bacteria > Pseudomonadati > Pseudomonadota > Gammaproteobacteria > Pseudomonadales > Pseudomonadaceae > Pseudomonas > Pseudomonas sp. PGPPP4. The sequence continues at coordinate 59,031 of NZ_NKID01000004.1, read as the reverse complement.
GGATGCCCACGGCGATGGCCAGCAGATAGGCGCTGATGCCCAGATTGAGGTCCACCGGATCACGGCCGAAGGACGCCGCCATCTGCGGCAGGGCCGTGGCGATCACGGTGGCGTCGAGGTTTTCCATGAAAAAGGTAAAGCTCACCAGGCCGGCGAGAATCTTCCAGCGTTCCAAGATGCGGCGCCTCAGGCCAGGGGGGTCGGGCTACTCTGCCTGAGGTCCTGCAAGGTGCGCCAGCCCTGGCTTGCCGATAAAAAGTCAAAGGATTCACCACCGTCTTCCGGGCAGGCTGCTACAGTCGAGAGGGGACAGGTTCGATAATCGTCATCGCCACGAGGAAGCCGTTGCATGAAGGACGTGACCGATAGCCACATCATGGCCATGGCGGAAGCCCGGCGCCTGCTCGAACGCGGTAGCCAGGCCAAGCGCCAGCACCAGCGCTATTTCCTCAATTTCCTGACCTTGCGTCAGGAGGCCTCGCGCCTCAGCCAGCAGTCCTATCGCCTGAGCTGCTCGCTGGACGCCTTTTCCACTCAGCGCTCTCGCCAGTTGCCGCCGGTGCTGACCCTGGTGAAGGTCGACCAGGACGAACGCCGGTAAGACCAAAGGCGCAGCCGTAGGTATTCGTGGAGCTTTTCCGTTGGCCTAGGGGTCAAAACCTCGAATGCAGAGGAGAAACACCCCATGATCAAGCAATCGCTGCTCTCCCTGGCCCTTGGTGCCGTCGTCCTGACCGGCGCCCTCCACGTCCAGGCCGCGCCCGAGTCCATGACGCCAACCAAGCCGGCCGCCGACAAGGAAGCTTCCGAGCCCACCAGTCCGCAGTATCAGACCAAGGTCAACAAGAAGGACGCCAACCAGGGGGAAGAAAAGGTCACGCATGATCCTGATCATCCTACCTTTGAACTCGAAGAGGGTGGCCGAGCGCCGCGTAAGTACATCCGTGACGAGTACGTGATCAAGGACTGGAAAAAGCACGGTCTGGAGCAGCCTGGGGAAGACAGTCAGTGGGTCAAGATTGGGTCGGACTATGTGCTGATAAAGCGTAGCAACGCGGTGATCGGCAAGATCGTCAAAGCCAAGCAGTGATCTACAGCGCCAGGGTCGCGTCGTCGACCCGGTAGCGTTCAGGGTGTCCAGGCGGCATGCTGAGGCACCCTTTCCGGAGTTTTTTGCATGACCAGTGAAATCCGCGTCGTCGCCATCCTGCAGGCCAAGCCCGGCCAGGCGGCCGCCGTCGAAAACGCCCTGCGCGCCATCGTCGCCCCTTCCCGCGCCGAGGCTGCCTGCCATTTCTATACCCCGCACCGCGATCCGAGCCACGAGGGCCGCTATGTCTTCATCGAGCGCTGGGCCAGCCGCGAGGCCCTGGCCGAGCACGAGCAGACCGCGCACTTCAAGCAGCTGCTGAGCGATCTCGACGGCCTGCTCACCGAGGCGCCCCAGGTGATGATCCTGGAAGAATTACCGCTGGCGTGAGCCGGGCGACATAGCGCTGTCATTTGCCTGAGTCACCCTGGCCTCTTTTCGCGGAGCCTGGATGAACTCCTCTAGACGTCAAGCGCTGGGTCTGCTCGGCCTGGGTCTGAGCGCGCCCTGGTTCGCCGGATGCAGCGCGCGTGAGCCGCAACCGGATCCCTTCACCCTAGGCGTCGCCAGTGGCGATCCCGCTGCCGATGGCTTCGTCATCTGGACCCGCCTGGCGCCGGATCCCCTGGCCGAGGATGGCTTGGGCGGTCTGCGTACCCCGGTCGAGGTGCAATGGGAAGTCGCCCTGGATCCGGGGCTGCGTCAGGTGATCCAGCGCGGTACGGTCCAGGCGCAGCCCCAGGCGGCCTTCAGCGTACCTATCACCCTGGTCGGTCTGCCGCCGGGGCGACCCTACTGGTACCGCTTCACCGCCCTGGGGCATCAGAGTCGCATCGGTCGCGCCCTCACGCTGCCGCCGCCGGCCAGCGCGCCGCAGCGTCTCAAGCTGGTGGCGGCCTCCTGCTCCCACTATGAGAAGGGCTTCTTCAGTGCCTATCGGCACATGGCCGACGAGCAGCCGGACCTGGCGCTGTTCCTCGGCGACTACATCTATGAGTCCAATGTGCCGCTGCTGCTGCCAGCGGTCCGCCGCCACGGCCTGCCGGAAGCCCGCGACCTGGCCGGCTATCGGCGGCGCCATGCGCTGTACCGCACCGATCCCGATCTGCAGTACCTGCACGCCCATGTCACCAGCCTGCTGACCTGGGATGACCACGAGGTGCAGAACGACTATTCCGGTCCCTGGTCGGCGGATCCCCGAGTCAGTCTGGCCGCCTTCGCCGCACGACGGCAGGCGGCCTACCAGGCTTTTCGCGAACACGCCCCGCTGCGCGCCTGGCGCATCCAGGGCAGCGCGCTGCACCTCTATGACCGGTGGCGCTTTGGCGACCTGGCGGATATCCACCTGCTCGATGGCCGGCAATACCGCAGCGAACCGGCCTGCGCGACGACCCGGACCCGGGGTGGCCATCTCGTTGCCCCGAACTGTCCCGGCCTGCGCGACAGCACACGCAGCATGCTCGGGCAGGCGCAGGAGGATTGGCTGATGGATGGCTTTCGCCGTAACAGTACTCGGTGGAATCTCATTGCCCAGGACCTGTTGCTGGCACCCCTGCGCCAGCGCCTGCCGAATGGCGACCCGGCGCGCTGGACCGACGGCTGGGACGGTTACCCGGCCACGCGGGAGCGCCTGCTGGCGGCCATGGCTGCAAGTCGCCTGCCCAATCCGGTGACCCTGGGCGGGGATATCCATTCCTTCTGGGTGACGGATCTGCACCGCGATCCGGAGGACGAGCGGAGCCCAGTGGTGGCGAGCGAATTCGTCGGCACCTCCGTCACCTCGGACGGACCGGATTACCGCCGCTTCCAGGCGCTGTTGCCGGAAAATCCCCAGGTGCGCTTCTTCGACAGCCGGGAGCGTGGCTATCTGGCCCTGGAGCTGACGCGGGAGCGGTTGCAGGTGGACCTGCGCACCATCAGCGACCGAACCCGCCCGGATGCCAGGCGCGGCACCCGGGCGAGCTTCGTGGTGGAGGGGGGGCGGCCGGGGGCCACCCCGATCTAGCGAGGATCAGACGAACAGCGACAGCAGCATGATGAAGGCCAGGGCCACCACCGAGAGGATGGTCTCCATCATCGACCAGGTCTTGAAGGTCTCGGCCACGGTCATGTTGAAGTACTGCTTCACCAGCCAGAAGCCGGCGTCGTTGACGTGGGAGAGGATCACCGAACCGGCGCCGGCGGCCAGCACCAGCAATTCCTTGTTCACGCCGGGGATCAGCGCCACCACGGGGGCGACGATGCCGGCGCCGGTGATGGTCGCCACGGTGGCGGAACCGGTGGCCACGCGGATCACCGCCGCCACCAGCCAGGTCAGCAGGATCGGCGAGATCTGCGTCTGCACCGCCAGGTTGCCGATCACGTCACCGACACCGCTGGCCACCAGCATCTGCTTGAAGCCACCACCGGCGCCGACGATCAGCACGATGGCCGCCACCGGCGCCAGGCTCTGGTCGAGCAGCTTGACGATCTTCTCGCGGGAGAAGCCGCAGGCGGTGCCGAAGCTGTAGAAGCTCAGCAGCAGCGCGGCGAGCAGGGCGGTGATGGGATGGCCGATGAAGTCCATCCAGATGCGGAAATGATTGTCGGCGGCAAAGAAGATGTCGGCGAAGGCCTTGAGCAGCATCAGGATCACCGGCAGCAGCACGGTGAAGACGGTGATGCCGAAGCCCGGCAGATTGCGGTTGTCGGTCTCCTGGGCGATCTGGGCGACCAGCTCGGGATTGGCCGAACCGGGGATGCGCTTGGCGATCCAGGCACCAAAGATGGGACCGGCGATCATGGCGGTGGGCAGGCCGACGATCAGGCCGTAGAAGATGGTCTTACCGATGTCGGCGCCGAACACCCCGACCGCCAGCAGCGGACCCGGGTGCGGCGGTACCAGGCCGTGCACGGCGGACAGGCCGGCCAGCAGCGGGATGCCCAGCTTGACCAGCGACAACCCGGTACGGCGGGCGACGATGAACACCAGGGGCGCCAGCAGCACGAAGCCGATCTCGAAGAACAGCGGGATGCCCACCAGGAAGGCAGCGAACATCATCGCCCAGTGCACGCGCTTGATGCCGAAGGCGCGGATCAGCGTCTGGGCGATCTGGTCGGCGCCGCCGGAATCGGCCATCAGCTTGCCGAGCATGGTGCCCAGGCCGAGCAGGATGCCGACGAAGCCGAGCACGCCGCCGAAGCCGTCCTGGAAGGATTTCATGACCTTTTCCACCGGCATGCCGGAGGTCAGGCCGAGAAAGCCCGAGGCGATGGTCAGGGCGATGAAGGGATGGACCTTGAACTTGGTGATCAGGAGCACCAGGCCGACGATGGTGACCGCGGCGTCGAGCAGAAGGAAGCTGTTGTGGTCCATGCCGAACATGGCGCCTCTCCTATTGTTGTTGTGGGCGTTGTAAGAGCCTATTCAAAGTCTGCTGCGCGTCGGCCAAACTGCGTTGAAAATGGCTTCGGAATGCTCATTTACCATTCGTAAACTCCGCTTCCTCAGTCCTTTTCGCCTTGTTTGTCTCTAGCTCGCGAGACTTTGAACAGACTCTAAGGGTTGGAATGGGTAGCGCTGTCTCGTCAGGCCGGCTGGGCCAGGCGAGTCGAGGTGTTCCACCAGGCCGACACCTGGGTGCCGATGGCGGGCAGGGTGTCGCGTGCGTCCACTACCAGCGTAGCCGGTTCACCGTGGGGTGCTTCGAGGGCGGCGAACTGGCTGTCGATCAGGCTGGCGGGCATGAAGTGCCCCGGGCGATTGGCCACGCGCTGGGCGGCGGTCTCGCGGGTCAGTTCGAGAAAGACGAAGCCGAGACCGGGCACGGCCTGGCGCAGCTGGTCGCGATAGCGGCGCTTGAGTGCGGAACAGGTGAGTACCGGGCGTTCGCCCGCGGCCACGGCAGCGGCCAGTTCTTCACCGAGGCGGGTCAGCCAGCCGGCGCGATCCCCGTCGTCGAGGGGGATACCGGCGCTCATCTTGGCGATGTTGGCGGCGGGGTGGAAGGCGTCGCCTTCGATCAGGCGGCCACCGTCCTGCTCGGCGATGGCCGCGCCGATGCTGCTCTTGCCGCAGCCTGCGACGCCCATGACCACCAGTGCGGGAATGGGAGTGTTCATCATCACCTCCGGTCTGGAGACAGCGCTACCCCGAAAAGCGAAAAAGGCAGCGGCTTCCAGTTCTTGTCGATCTTGTTGGGCCGAATGCCGACGCGGTGCGGAAGACCACGTCAGGCTTGTAGTGTCTGCTGAGACAGCGCTACCTTAGGCGCGTTCTCCGTCTCTGACAAGTCTGAAACCATAACAATGAATCGAACGGGTTCTCGTAGTTCCGGTCGGCCCACCCTCACCGAGGTGGCGCTGCAGGCCGGTGTTTCCCCCATCACGGCCTCGCGTGCCCTGCGAGGTGTCGCCAGCGTGGCACCGGAGCTGGTCACCCGCGTGCAGGAGGCCGCCGCGCGCCTTGGCTATGTCACCAATCCGGCCGCTCGTGCCCTGGCCTCGGCCCAGGGGCATTCGGTGGTGGTGCTGGTGCCCTCGCTGTCCAACCACCTGTTCATCGAGCCCCTCGAGGCCATCCACGAGGTCCTGCGTCCCCGTGGCCTGGAGGTGCTGATCGGCAACTACCACTACGATCCCGAGGAAGAGGAAAAGCTGATCCGCAACTACCTGGCCTATCAGCCCCGGGGACTGCTGCTGACCGGCTTCGACCGCACCGACGCCGCGCGCCAGCTGCTGGCGGCCAGCGGGGTGCCGCGGGTGCACATGATGGAGCTGGATCCGGCGGGGACGGTGCCCAGCGTCGGCTTTTCCCAGCGCGCCGCCGGGGCCGCCGCGGCGCGGCATCTGCTGGCGGCCGGACGCAAGCGCCTGGGCTATGTGGCCGCCCAGCTCGACCCGCGGGCGCTGGCCCGAGGGGAGGGCTTTCGCGAGGTGCTGCGCGAGGCGGGCTGCTATGACCCGAGTCTGGATGTGCTGGATCCGCAGCCGTCGTCCGTGGGGCTGGGCGCCCGGCAGTTTCGCGAGCTGCTGGCCCGGCGGCCGGATGTCGACGGCCTGTTCTTCTGCAACGACGACCTGGCGCAAGGCGCGCTGTTCGAGGCGCAGCGGCTGGGCATCGCCATCCCCGAACGGATCTCGGTGCTGGGCTTCAACGACCTGCCCGGCTCGGCGCACACGGTCCCCCGGCTGACCTCCATCCAGACCCCCCGCGCCGCGGTAGGGCGCCAGGCCGCGACCCTCCTGCTGGGGCTGCTCGACGGCCGCAGCCAACCGACCTGCGTGGACCTGGGATTCGAGTTGGTGAGTCGGGAGAGTGTGTAGGGCTTTGGCTTGGGTCGATCGTGACCACGGCGGTCTGTCGATGCAGCCAGAACTGTATGACGTTGCTTATCGCGGTCATGGGCCGCTCCTACGGGGCTTGACGCTTCTGTAGGAGCGGCCCATGGCCGCGATAAGGTTTTGCTCGGACAACGAATAATCCATCTTCTGGCATCCATCAGCTCCGCGGACCGTCATAACCGCGATCGCGGTGCAGCCACCTTACCGCAACGCCTTGGCCAATATCCGCGACTGCCCCCGGAAATCCTGGCGGGCATAGAAGGCCTGGGCGTCCTCGTTGAATTCCATGACCTCCAGGCGCAATTCGTCGACGTCGTTGTCCCGCGCCCAGGCTTCCACCGCGTCCAGCAGCCGGGCACCCACGCCCAGCCGTCGGTGGCAGGCCGACACCACCAGGGTGCCGATCCGGCAGAGGATCAGCGGCTGCAGAAAGGAAATCGAGCGGGTGTCGGACAGGCGCGCGGTAACGAAGCCGACCAGTTCGTCACCGGCCTCGGCGACGAACAGCACCCCGTCTTCCGGCTCCAGCTGGGCGGCCCAGTAGTCCTGGTCGCGCCAGCCGCCGGAGGGTTCGGCGAAGGTCGCCGGGGCCTGCCGGTGATGCTGCTCGGCGAGTTGCTCGGCCAGCCGGCAGACGGCGGCGAGATCGGTGACGAAGGCGGGACGGATACGCAAGAGCGGTGCTCGCAAGAGGAGTCGGCCGTTCACCTTACGCCGCGCTGCGCGGGTCAGGAAGCCTTGGCATCCAGCTGCCGGTACCAGTCGGCATAGGGGGTGTTCCTGGCCATCCGCCGGTTGTAGTCGGGCGCGCCATCGGTCCACCAGACCGGTCCGCGCTCGCCCAGGGCGTGCTTGGCGGCGTCCACCGCGGCGCGTGCGCTGCGCAGGGCGGCTTCGTCACCCTGACGCTTGGCCACGCCCACCTGACGGCGGGCATCCATCAGTTCATGGGTCAGCAGGTCGCGGCGGTCGGCGGGCAGGCTGGGGTCGGTGCAGCGCCAGAGTCGGCCCCTGACCACGAAGTAGCGTCCGTCCGGGGTGGTGGGATAGCGCATGGCAAGGGCCCCTTGGTCAGTCGTCGATGTCGAGCAGGCCGCGGCAATCCGGATAGTTCGAGCAGGCCCAGAATTCCCGGCCCTGGTGGCGACCGCTGCGCGCGCGGCGGCGGACCATGGGCGCCTGGCATTCCGGGCATTCCGGCGCGAGGGGCTGGCTGGGCACTGCGGTTCGCTGGCGCGGACGGCGCCCGCCGAACACGGCGTCGCGTACGGCGGTGGCGGAATAGCGCGCCGCCGCAGGGATCTCCACCAAGCGCAACTGGGCGGCATCGCACACCGCGCGGACGAAGCGGTCGCGCTGCTGGCGATGGCGCTGCAGGTGCGACCTGTCGTTGAGTTCGACCACGGCGTGCACGGCGAGGTCGTCGCGGCGGCAGATGGCGAAGTCGAAGTGCTTGCAGTTGATGCGATTCTGCGCGATCAGATAGCGGCGGCGATCGCGCAGCGGCAGGGTCTGGACCACATCGGCGATGCGCACCTTGCCGAACACCCGGTAGTCGTCGCCCACGGCTTCGTCGAGCACCGCGAGAAAGGCCTGTTCGGCGGGGGTGAAGAGGGCTTCGACCTGGCGATAGGGAAAGGCGGCCTGGCGCCGGCGCTGCCACCACCACAAAGCCCCCAGAAGCAGCAGTCCGGCCGGGACCAGCAGGGGCAGGTAACGCTCGTACATCTCGAACTCCAACAGCGGGGCGCCATGATAGTGAGTTCCGGCGCCGGACAGCAGCGGTGGCGACGAAGCGTCAGTCGCGCCGCGGGAGTTGCCGTTGCAGATCGTCCAGCCGCAGCAGGGTCACCGACTTCAGACAACTCAGATACTGCAGCTGCTGCATGGCGCCCTGGAATCCGCGCGTCGCGTCAGCGCAGCGGGGTGCGCGGTCGCTTTGCCAGAGCTGCTGCAGGCGTTCGAAGGCGGGTCGTTGCGCAGCGGAGAGCGCGGCCAGGCGGCGGCCGTAGACGTCGGCCAGCCGGGCTTCGGCCAGGGCCAGATCCCCGGCGGCGCAGGCCGCCAGCTGCGCCTCGCCGCCCTGGCGATCGCAGTCGGCCGGGGGCTGCTCGGCGGCCAGGGCGGCGGTCGAGAGCAGCAGGGCGAGCAGGGCGGACAGGCGACAGGTGTTCATGCAGGCTGACTATTGCAGGGGCGGAGCGCCTAGACTGCCGTAAAAGCGCGGCTCTCACCAGGCGCCGCCGGTCTCCTGCGGCTCGCCCTGGGTCTCGCGGAATTGGCGGATCTGCACCAGCAGCCAGTCGATCCAGCGCTGTACCGGCGCGTCTACCGGGCCCTTGGGCAACACCAGGAAGTAGGCCTGGGTCGACAGCTGGTTGAACCGATCCGGCAGCGGGCGGACCAGGGCGCCGCTGGCCAGCAGGCGCTGGGCCAGCACGCAGCCGCCGAGGGCCACGCCCTTGCCGGCCGCGGCCTGTTGCAGGGCCATGCCACTCAGCGAATAGCGCGGACCGCGCAGACTTTCGCCCAGGGGTACCTGCTGGCTGGCGAACCAGTCCTGCCAGGCGTTGAAACGGCTGCTGGGCCGGCCCGAACGCCAGCCGCCGGGCCATTCGGCATGCAGCAGCGGATAGGCCAGCAAGGCGGCGGGTTCCGCCAGTGGCGCCGGGATCAGCGTCGGGCTGCACACCGGAAAGATCCATTCGCGCAGCAGCAGGCGCGTCTCGCCGTCCTGCCAGTCGCCGCGGCCATAGCGGATCGCCGCCTGGGCACCGCCCTCGGTACCCAGCGGCACGATGGCGGAGGAGGCATCGAGAAAGACCTCGATATCCGGATGCTGGCGCTGGAAGTCTTCCAGGCGCGGCAGCAGCCATTCTTGGCCAAAGGTGGGCGGCGCACTGACGGTCAGGACGCTGCTCTTGACCCGCGCCCGGGCGACGGCGCGGGTCAGGCCGTCGAGGTGCGGCGCGATCTCCGACGCCAGGGCGCGCCCCTGGACGGTGAGGCGCACCCCCTGGGCCAGGCGCTCGAACAGCGGCTGCCCCAGCTCTTCCTCGAGCAGGCGGATCTGCCGGCTGATGGCGCCGGCGGTGACGTGCAACTCGTCCGCGGCCTTGGCAAAGTGTTGGTGTCGCGCGGCGGCGGCAAAGGCGCGTAGGGCATTGAGGGGGAGGGCGGTGGTCACGGCAGCCTCGGCTTGTCTGAAAAGTGCCTGCGCTCGGTCATGCTGCGTTAAAAACCGGCTGGATCGCCAGCCCGGTCGGAATGCTCATTTACCACTCGTAAACTCCGCTTCCTCACCGATTTTTGCCTTGCCTGACCTTCGCTCGGCGACTTCTCAGACAAGCCTTAGTTTTCCTGAGCCTGACGCCCATTAAACATCGTTTGTCCGACCTGTTCAGCCACCTTCACCATGCAGGCTCACTTTTTCCTGGAGCGACGCTCATGCGCAAGGAGCTGGATCTCCCCGCCGTGCTGGTCATGCTGGTGCTCTGCCTGGTCTGGGGCCTGCAGCAGACGGCGATCAAGGCCATCGCCGAGCAGGTGGATCCGCTGCTGCAGATCGGCTGGCGCTCGCTGCTGGCGGCCGGGCTGCTCTATGGCCTGGCGCGCTGGCGCGGCATCCGCTGCCTGGGCCGCGACCAGACGCTGATCCCCGGGCTGCTCGCCGGGTCGCTGTTCGCCCTCGAATTTCTCTGCATGGCGGTGGGCCTGAAATACACCAGCGCCGCGCACATGGTGGTGTTCATCTACACGGCGCCGCTGTTCGCCGCCTGCGGTCTGCACTGGCTGGTGCCCGGGGAGCGGCTGTCGGGGCGGCAATGGCTGGGCATGCTGCTGGCGGCCACTGGGGTGGTCTGCGCCTTCCTGATCGGCAAGCCGAGCGGCGGCACCAGCTGGCTGGGCGATCTGATCGGCCTGGCCGGCGGCGCCGCCTGGGGCGCCACCACGGTACTGATCCGCCGCAGCGCCCTGGCCGAGGCGCCGCCACTGCGCACCCTGTTCTATCAACTCGGGGTGACCGGCGTGGTGCTGCTGGCGCTGGCCCTGCCGCTCGGCAAGCGCCTGGATCTGGCCGGGCTGGATTCCCTGGCCTGGTCGAGCCTGGCCTTCCAGGTGTTCATCGTCGCCGGCATCAGCCTGCTGGGCTGGTTCGTGCTGCTCAGTCGCTATCGCGCCGCGCCCCTGGGCGTGCTGACCCTGCTGACGCCGCTGTTCGGTGTGCTGATGGGCGTCTGGTTGCTGGGCGAGACCCCGGGACCGGGATTTCTCGCCGGCGCGGCCCTGGTGCTCAGCGGTCTGCTGATCGTCAGCTATCCTTCCCGCTCGCGAGTCGCGTCCCGCTGACTCGCCTGGCCCTGAGCATCCGATGTCGTCCACCTCGCTGAATCCCTGGTTGCTGCGCCTCATCCCCCTGGTGTTCCTGGCCCTGTGGTCCGCCGGCTTCGCCGTGTCCAAGGTGGGCCTGGCCTATGCGCCGCCCTTCACCCTGCTGGCGATGCGTTATGCGCTGGCCTTCAGCGTGCTGCTGGTGGCTTTCCTGATCCTGCGTCCGCCGCTGCCGCGCACCCGGCGGGAATGGGCGAATCTGGCCGTGGTGGGCTTTCTGATCCAGGGCGTCTATTTCGGCATGAGCTATGGCGCCCTGGTGCTGGGTGCCTCGGCCAACGTGGTGGCCATGGTCGCCTCGCTGCAACCGATCCTGGTGGCCCTGGGCGCACCCCTGCTGGTGGGCGAGCGGGTGACGCCGCTGCAGTGGCTGGGGCTGGCCCTGGGATTGCTCGGCGCCATCGGGGTGATCCTGGCCCGGGCCAGTGTGGCCGTGGAGTCCGTCCCGGGCATCTGCCTGGCGGTCGGCGCGCTGCTGGGCATGACCAGCGCCGTGCTCTACGAAAAGCGCCTGGGCGTGGCCCAGCATCCGGTCACCAACAATCTGGTGCAGTACAGCGTCGGCCTGGTGTGTTGCGCACCTCTGGCGCTGCTGTTCGAGCACAGCCCGGTGCACTGGGCACCGGCCTTCATCGGTGCCCTGGCCTATCTGGTGCTGGCCAACTCGCTGCTGGCCATCAGCCTGCTGGTGTGGATGATCCGCGCTGGCGAGGCGGCGCGGGTCAGTGCGCTGTTCTTTTGCGTACCGCCGGGCGCCGCCCTGAGCGCCTGGCTGCTGCTGGGCGAGACCCTGCCGCCACTGGCCTGGGTGGCCATGGTGATCGCTATCGGTGGGGTGCTGCTGGCGACCCGGGCAGGGGGCAAGGCGGCGCGCTGAACCGCGCCGCCCGTCCTCACGTCGTCTTCAGCCCCGCCAGCACCTTGTCCACCGTCAGCGGATAGTCGCGGATGCGCACCCCGCAGGCGTTGTAGACGGCGTTGGTAAGGGCGGCCCCGGCGCCGCAGATCCCCAGTTCGCCGACCCCCTTGATCTTCAGCGGATTGGCCTTGTCGTCCACTTCCGGCAGGAAATGGGCTTCGATGGCGGGGATGTCCAGGTGGCAGGGGTAGTGGTAGTCGGCCAGATCATGGTTGACGAAGTGCCCGTGGCGCGTATCGATCACCCCGTCTTCGTGCAGGGCGCTGCCCACGCCCCAGATCATCCCGCCCAGCATCTGCGAATGGGCGGTCTTCTCGTTGAGGATACGCCCGGCAGCGAACACCCCAAGCATGCGTCTCAGGCGGATCTCGCCGGTGAGGGCATGTACCCCCACCTCGGCGAAGAAGGCCCCGTAGCCCTGCTGCGAATAGTCCTTGAGGGTCTGCCCCGGCTTGATCTCGCCGATGGCCTGGAGATCGTGCTGGCGCGCCAGTTCGGCGAGGTCGCGACTGCCGTTGTCGGCGATTAAGCGACCGCCAACGAAGCGGGCACTGGCCGGATCCAGACCCGCCGCATCCGCCGCTTTCAGGCGCAGATTCTCGCAGGCGACATAGACCGAAGAACCGGAACTGGCGGCGCCAAAGGAGCCGCCGGAGCCGGCCCCGGCCGGGTCGTCGCTGTCGCCCAGCAGCACCTTGACCCGCTCCACCGGCAAGCCGAGCGACTCGCCGGCGATCTGCGCCAGGATGGTGTAGGTCCCGGTGCCGATGTCGGTCATGGAGGTCTTGACCGTGGCCGAGCCGTCCGCCTCCAGACGCACCCCGGCCTGGGACGGCCTGAGCATGTTGGCGCGACTGGCCGCCGCCATGCCCATGCCGATCAGCCAGTCGCCGTCGCGCACCTGACCAGGCGTGGCCTGGCGCCTGCTCCAGCCAAAGCGGCGGGCGCCGTCCTGCATGCACTCCACCAGCTTGCGGGAAGAGAAGGGGATGTGCTTTTCCGGATCCTGGCTGGGCTCGTTGCGGATGCGCAGCTCGATGGGATCGAGACCGAGCTTGACTGCCAGCTCGTCCATGGCGCTCTCGCTGGCCAGCATGCCCACGGCTTCGCCGGGCGCCCGGCAGGAGCCGGACTCGGGCAGATCCAGCTCGACCATGCGGTGCGCCACCAGGCGGTCGTTGCCGGCATAGAGGGTGCGCGAGGACAGGCCGGTGGGCTCGTAGTAGGTCAGGCCGCGGGCGGAATGGGACCAGCCTTCGTGGGCCATCGCCTGGATACGGCCATCGCGGTCGGCGCCCAGGCGGATGCGCTGGATGGTGGCTGAGCGGTGATCAGTGATCTGGAACATCTGCTGGCGGGTGAGGGTGACCTTGACCGGCCGGCCGATTGCGCGAGCGGCCATGGCGCCGATCAGGGCGTCGGCATAGATCGGCAACTTGCCGCCGAAGCCGCCACCGATATAACGCGCCACGATGCGTACGTTTTCCTTGGGCAGCTGCAGGGTATTGGCCACGCAACTCTGCGCCTGCTCGACGAACTGGGTGGAGCAATAAATGGTCACCCGGTCGCCGTCCCACTGGGCCAGGCTGGCGTGGGGCTCCATCTGCGCATGGATGTGGTAGGGCGTGGTGTAGCGCTCGTCGAGCTTGATCGGCGCCCGGGCAAAGGCGGCGTCGACATCGCCCGAGGCGGTGTCGGTGGGCTGGTCGCCATCCGGCGGCTTGACCGCCTGGCCGAGGTTGGCGGCCAGGTCGAAGACGCCCGCTTCGGCCGCATAGTCGATCTCCACCAGAGCCGCCGCCAGGCGCGCCTCCTCGAAGCTCTCGGCCACCACGAAGGCCACCGGCTCGCCGAAATAGCGCACCTGGTCGCTGTCCAGATAGGGCTTGGGCCGGGTGAAGCGACCGCTGTTGTTCGGCTCGCGCGCCGCCTGGCGCGGCGCGTTGCGATAGGTCAGCACGCTGAGCACGCCCGGCGCGCTCTCCGCAGCCGCGGTGTCCAGCCGACTGATGCGGCCCTTGGCGATGGTGGCGCCGACGATGAAGCCGTAGGCCACGCGATCGTTACGAAACTCGAAGCTGTAGGGTGCCTGGCCGGTGACCTTGAGCAAGCCGTCCACGCGGTCGACGGGCTTGCCGATCAGGCCGCCGCGATTCTCGTCGATGAGGTTGCGGCCGGCGGGTTGGTTCATTTCCATGCTGCTGTCCTCAGGCCTGTTGGCGGGCATCGGCTACGCCAGCGCGCAGGATGCGGCGGGTCAGCTCGAGCTTGAAGTCGTTGTGGCCATAGCCACGGGCGCCGGCGAGCAGGGCATCGCCCACGGCGGCCAGGTCACTGTCCACCGCCTGGCCGGCAAAGGCCTGGTCGGCCGCTGCCACCCGCCAGGGCTTGTGCGCCAGGCCGCCGAAGGCCGCCCGACCGCTGCGGATGCGGCTGCCATCCAACTCGACGATGGCCGCCATGGACACCAGGGCGAAGGCATAGGAGGCGCGGTCGCGTACCTTGCGATAGACCTGGATACCCGGTGGTGGTGGCGGCAGGGTGACGGCGGTGATGAGTTCGCCGGGTTGCAGCACCGTTTCGATCTGCGGGGTGTCCCCGGGCAGGCGATGGAAGTCGGCGAGGGGGATGCGCCGGGTGCGGCCAGTGGCTTCGCGGGTCTCCACCGTGGCGTCCAGCACCCGCATGGCCACCGCCATGTCGGAGGGATGCACGGCGATGCACTGGTCGCTGGCGCCGATCACCGCGTTCATCCGATTGAAGCCGCCCAGCGCCGCGCAACCACTGCCGGGCTGGCGTTTGTTGCAGGGCATGGCGGTGTTGTAGAAGTAGGAGCAGCGGGTGCGCTGCAGGAGATTGCCGCCGGTGGTGGCCTTGTTGCGCAACTGCGCCGAGGCGCCGGCTAAGAGGGCGCGGGACAGCACCGGATAGCGTTCGCGCACCCGGGCGTCGGCGGCCAGGGTGGAGTTGCGCACCAGGGTGCCGATGCGCAGGCCGCCGTCCGCGGTGGCGCTGATCTGGTCCAGCTGCAGGCGATTGATGTCCAGCACCTGGCTGGGGGTCTCGATCTCCAGCTTCATCAGGTCCAGCAGGTTGGTACCGCCGGCGATGAAGCGACTGCCGGCCTGGGCGCCCCGGCGGCTGGCCTCGGCTTCAGTCTGCACGCGCTGATAGTCGAAGACCCTCATGCCTGGCCCCCCGCCATCTGGATGGCCGCGACGATATTGGGATAGGCGCTGCAGCGGCAGAGGTTGCCGCTCATGCGCTCGCGGATCTCTTCTTCACTGAGCTTCATCGGCCCGTCGAGGCGCGCTGATACGTGACTGGGCATGCCGGCCTTGACCTCGTCCAGCAGGGCCACCGCCGAGCAGATCTGTCCCGGGGTGCAATAGCCGCACTGGAAACCGTCCTTGGCCAGGAAGGCGGCCTGCATGGGATGCAGGCGCTCGGCGTTGCCCAGGCCCTCGATGGTGGTGATGCTGTCGCCTTCGTGCATGGCCGCCAGGCTCAGGCAGCTGTTGATGCGCTGGCCGTTCACCAGCACCGTGCAGGCGCCGCACTGGCCATGGTCGCAGCCTTTCTTCGTGCCGGTCAGGTGCAGGTTCTCGCGCAGCGCATCGAGCAGGGTGGTGCGGCTGTCGACCCGGAGCCGGCGCGCCTCGCCATTGATCTGCAGGGTCAGCGGCAGCAGTTGCGGCAGGCGGGCGGCGATGGCCTGGGGCGTCAGGGGCGCACCACCGCTGGCCTGGGCGAAGGCGTAGCCGGGGATGGCGCTGGTCGCCACCAGCACCGCGGAGGTGCCGAGGAACTGACGCCGGGACAGGCGCCAGCGTGCATCGGAGTCGGAAGCCATGGTCGGATTCTCATCGTTGGGGGCACATCACGGGCGTTCTGATGACTGCCCCCGAACCTATGGGGTTCAGGCCACTGGGCCGCTGGCGCAGCGGAGCGCCATACCAGATGTGTCCTGGCCGGGGCGAAGCCCTCTGGAACGGGCTTTCCAACGCTTCGCTGAACAACCCTCAACGTGACGTTGAATACCGCTGGGCAGGGGTGCTGAACCGCTTCCGGTCGGGCGCAGTCCCTTACCTGAGGTGGCCTTTCGCTGTCACCGCCTGATTCCGACCACGGGGGCAATCTGCACCCCGCGGCTTTAACCGTGAGGTCCGCCATGAACGCTACCCCCGCGCGCCAGTTCCAGCCCCTGGCCGAACCCGAGTCCCATACCATCGCCCTGACCCTCAACGGCAAGCAGCTGCAGCTGGCCGTGGAGCCCTGGACCACGCTGCTCGATCTCTTGCGCGACCACCTCGATCTCACCGGTACCAAGAAGGGCTGCGATCACGGTCAGTGCGGCGCCTGCACCGTGCTGGTCAACGGCACCCGCATCAACAGCTGCCTGGCCCTGGCGGTCATGCAGGACGGCGCCGAGGTCACCACCGTCGAGGGCCTGGCCCAGGGCGACCAGCTGCACCCCATGCAGGCCGCCTTCGTCGCCGAAGACGCCTTCCAGTGCGGCTATTGCACCCCGGGGCAGATCTGCTCGGCCATCGGCATGCTCAAGGAAGGTCACGCCCACAGTGAAGCCGAGGTGGCCGAGCAGATGAGCGGCAACCTCTGCCGCTGCGGCGCCTATCGCAACATCCGCGCCGCCATCGAGCGGGCGCGTCCTGATTGCCAGCAAGGGGAGGGCCGCGAATGAACCGCTTCGGTTATGCCAAGCCCAACGCCGTGCCCGACGCCATCCGCCAGCATGGCCCCCAGACACATTTCATCGCCGGTGGCACCAACCTGCTGGACCTGATGAAAGAAAACGTCGAGCGCCCCGAGCAGCTGATCGACGTCAACGGCCTGCCCCTGCGCGAGGTCGAGACCACCACCGAAGGCGGGCTGCGCATCGGCGCCCTGGTCAAGAACGCCGAGGTCGCCTACCACCCCGAAGTGCAGCGGCGCTATCCGCTGCTGGCCAAGGCCATCCTCGCCGGCGCCTCGCCGCAACTGCGCAACATGGCCTCCACCGGCGGCAACCTGCTGCAGCGTACCCGCTGCTACTACTTCTATGACGTGGGCACCCCCTGCAACAAGCGCGAACCCGGCTCCGGCTGCGGCGCCCGCGAGGGGCAGAATCGCATCCACGCCATCCTCGGCCACAGCGAGCAGTGCATCGCCACCCATCCCTCGGACATGTGCGTCGCCCTGGCCGCGCTGGAAGCCCGGGTCGAGGTGAGCGGTCCGAACGGCGAGCGGGTCATCGATTTCGCCGACTTCCATCGACTGCCCGGCGACACCCCCGAGCGCG
Source organism: Pseudomonas sp. PGPPP4 (assembly GCF_002256045.1). Taxonomy (NCBI): domain Bacteria; kingdom Pseudomonadati; phylum Pseudomonadota; class Gammaproteobacteria; order Pseudomonadales; family Pseudomonadaceae; genus Pseudomonas; species Pseudomonas sp. PGPPP4. The sequence continues at coordinate 42,009 of NZ_NKID01000004.1, read as the reverse complement.
ACACCAACCTCGCCGCCGACGAACTCATCACTGCCGTGACCCTGCCGGCCGAGAGCTTGGCGGCCAACAGCGCCTACCTGAAGATCCGCGACCGCGCCTCCTATGCCTTCGCCCTGGTCTCGGTGGCAGCCGCGCTGGAATTGGACGGCGAGCGCATCAAGCAGGTCCGCGTCGCCCTGGGCGGCGTGGCCCACAAGCCCTGGCGCCTGCCGGAGGCCGAGCAGGCGCTGGTCGGTCAGGTGGCGGACAAGGCGGCCTTTGGCCAATTGGCCGATCGCCTGCTGCAGGGCGCCCAGGGCTTCGCCCACAACAGCTTCAAGATCGAACTGGCCCGCCGCGCCATCGTGCGTGCCCTTACCGAAGCCGCCGGAGGTACCCTGCAATGACCGTCGTCCATCTGCAAAAAGCCGTTCCCCGCGTCGACGGTCCGCTAAAAGTCACCGGCCAGGCGCTCTATGCCGGCGAATTCAGCGTCCCTGATCTGGCCTTCGGCTTCGTCGTCAACGCCACCATCACCAAGGGTCGCCTGCTCGGCCTGGATGTCAGCGAGGCCCTGGCCCAGCCGGGCGTGCTCGAGGTGCTCAGCCATCTCAACCGACCCAAGATGGCCAGCTATGATGAAAGCTACACCGACATGGACGCGGCCGACGGCAAGCCCTTCCGGCCGCTGTACAACGATCGCATCCTCTACAGCGGCCAGCCCATCGCTCTGGTGGTGGCCGAGACCTTCGAGGCCGCGCGCCACGCCGCCTCGCTGATCCGTGCCCAGTACAGCGAGGAAGACCACGCCACCGACCTGGCCCAGGCCCGCAGCCAGGCCCACGAAGCGCCCATGGAATTGCCGGACAACCGCGGCGACGCCTCGGCGGCCTGGGCCGCGGCGCCCGTACGGATCGAGGCCGAGTACCACTCCGCGGCGGAATTCCACAACCCCATGGAGATGCATGCCTCCACCGTCATCTACCACAAGGACGGCAAGCTGACTGTGCATGACAAGACCCAGGGCGTGCAGAACAGCGCCCAGTTCGTCAGCAACATCTTCGGGCTGGGCGAGGGCGACGTGAAGGTCATCTCGCCCTTCGTCGGCGGCGCCTTCGGCTCCGGTCTGCGTCCCCAGTACCAGCTGGTGCTGGCGACCATGGCCGCGCTGCAACTCAAGCGCTCGGTGCGGGTGACCCTGACGCGCCAGCAGATGTTCACCTTCGGCTACCGTCCCGAGACCTACCAGCAGCTCAAGCTGGCCTGCGACAGCGACGGCAAGCTGCAGGCCATCGATCACAGCGCCCTGGGCATCACCTCGCGCTTCGAGGACTTCACCGAAATGGTGCTGGTCTGGTCGGCGTCGCTCTATGCCTGCCCCAACGTCAAGCTGGCCTATCAACTGGCCGCGCTGGACGTCTACACCCCCCTGGACATGCGCGCCCCGGGCGCGGTGCTGGGTGTCTATGCGCTGGAAAGCGCCATGGACGAACTGGCCTATGCGGCCGACACCGATCCACTGGAATTGCGCATCCGCAACTTCACCGACACCGATCCGGCCAAGGGCAAGCCCTATTCCAGCAAGGAATTGCTGGCGTGCTATCGCCAGGCTGCCGAGCGGTTCGGCTGGGAGCGGCGCAGTATGGCGCCACGCTCTATGCGCGACGGCAACCAGCTGGTGGGCTGGGGCATGGCCACCGGGGTCTGGGAAGCCATGCAGCAACCCGCCACCGCCAAGGCGGTGATGAACATCGACGGCAGCCTGGTGGTGGCCAGCGCCACCTCCGACATCGGCACCGGCACCTATACGGTGATGACCCAGATCGCCGCCGAAAACCTCGGCCTGCCGCTGGACAAGGTTACCTTCAAGCTGGGCGATTCCACCCTGCCCAAGGCACCCCTGGAAGGCGGTTCCTTCACCGTGTCCTCGGTGGGCACCGCGGTAAAGCTGGCCTGCGACCAGCTGCGTCAGCAACTGCTGGATGCGGCCAAGGAAATGGATAACTCGCCGCTGGCCAAGGCGGAGCTGGAGCAGGTGGTGTTCGCCGACGGCGGCATCAGCCTCAAGACCGATCCGGCCCAGCGCGTCGACTTCACCGCCATCCTCAGGGCCTCGGGTTCGCCGTCGATGGAGACCCTGGCCAGCGCCGAACCGGCGGAGGAGCGCGACAACTACGCCACCGGTACCCACTCGGCGGTGTTCGTCGAGGTCAAGGTCGACGAAGACTTCGGCAGCGTCCAGGTCAGTCGCGTGGTCACCGCAGTGGCTGCGGGTCGCATCCTCAACCTCAAGACCGGCGAGAACCAGGTGGCTGGCGGCATCGTCTGGGGCATCGGCATGGGCCTGCAGGAAGAGGGGATGATGGACACCACCGAGGGGCGCTGGATGAACCACAGCCTGGCGGAGTACCACTTCCCGGTGCAGGCCGACATCCAGCAGCTGGAGGTGATCTTCGTCGAGGAGAAGGACGAGATCGTCAATCCGCTGGGCGCCAAGGGCATCGGCGAGATCGGCATCGTCGGAGTGGCGGCAGCCATCGCCAACGCCATCTTCCACGCCACCGGCAAGCGGGTCCGCGATCTGCCCATCACCCTGGACAAGGTGTTCGCCGACGAGCTGGTGCACTAGGGCCGAGGTTGGAGCCATGTTGGGCTTCGACGATGAAGCCGTCTCAGCCCAACCTACCAAAGCGTCCCGCCGCGCTGAACCGCCCCCTCTCCCCCCGGGAGAGGGCTGGGGTGAGGGGTGCCAGGTACACCGTTGACCCCGATAACGTTGGGCTTCACTCCGCTCAACCCAACCTACCCCAACCCCTCGCTCCACCCTGAAACGAAAAAGGCCCGCCTCCAAGAGGCGGGCCTTTTTCAGGCAGTCGGTAAAAAGATCCTTCGACTCACTCGGCGTGCGACGCGCCTTCGTGTTCGATCTGCTCCTTGTATTCCAGGGCAGCGGCTTCGCTCTGATAGACGCCGACCAGTTCCCCTTCCTGCTTCACGTCCCACAGATGCATGCCCAGGCCACGGGCTTCGCGGGACATATGGTCTTCGTCACGTTCGGTTACGGTAATGGTCATGCTGAATCTCCTTGGTCGAGCCCGCGCTACGGCAGGGCTTGAAAACCCATACTAGAGCGTTTCGCTTCTGGACCAAGGCGTATCTCGGCAACAAGTTGTTACAACTTCTGCGACAATCTGTCGCGCCTGCGGTTGTCGTTTCGCTGCGTCGGCATCGCGGCCATGGGCCGCTCCTACAAAATCCTGCCAGCATGTAGGAGCGGCCCATGGCCGCGATAGGAGAAGAGGCACACTGCCCGAGGAAGGCTGCTGGATACTCACTCGACTGTCACCAGGCAGCCATCACACCTGCCTTGGCGCATAAAAGAAAACGCCCTCCGAAGAGGGCGCTTTGCCTGCAGACTGGATCAGTTGGCGCCCTTCACCGTGCGCCCGTTGACCGTGCCTTCCTTGAGGCTGGTCTGGTATTCCTTGCCGTCGCTCTCCTGCTGGTAGAGACGCACCAGCAGATAGTCCCAGTCCTTGGCGAACCACAGCTCGGTCTTGCGGCTGCTCTTGGTGGGGTCGCGCACGCGCTCGACCTTGATGGTGTCGAGCAGACCCAGCGGGGTGCGGATGCGCTCCGGGCCGATGACGCGGAAGTCGTAGGTGTCGATGCTGTCGCCGTCGACGATCTGGTAGCTCATGCTCTTCTTGCCGTCGGCCACGTCCTGCTGCAGCTTGAGCTGGTAGGTGGACTTGTCCAGCAGACCGCGATCCAGGGTCAGGCTGACCGGATCATCCTTGTCCTTGCCGGTGACCTTCTTGCCGGCCCAGTCGAAGGTCAGCTCGCTCTCGCGGCTCTTGCCCAGGCCACTGCGCTTGTACTGGTAGGTATCCGGCAGAAAGGCTTCGCCTTCGCGGCGGAAGGTGCTGGATTCGTTGAGACCGGCGACCAGCATGGAGGCCTCGAACTTCAGCTCCCAGCGGCCATCGGCTTCCTTCTGCAACGAGCGCTCGGCCGAGCCGCTGACCGGCATCTGCTTCCAGTCGGCGGTGTAGCTGGCCGTGAACGGCTGCAGGTCGAAGGCAAAGGCCGAGGCGCTGCAGAGGGTGGCCAATAGGAACAACAGACGTCGCATCAGTTTCTCCTTGGATCAGGAAGGGGAGGCCGCGGCCGTCAGCGACGGCAACTCGGCCCCGGTAGGCGGCAGCGCCTCGCCGTCCAGCTCGGCACCCAGGGTACCCAGCCGCAGACGACCTTCGGCAAACAACCGCACGGCCACAGGATAAAGGAGGTGCTCGGCGGCGTGTACCCGTGTCGCAAGGCTCTCCGCCGAATCTTCGGAACGTACCGGCACCCGCGACTGCAGCACGACCGGACCGCCATCCAGCTCTTCGGTGACGAAGTGCACGCTGCACCCGTGCCAGGCATCGCCGGCATCGAGGGCGCGCTGGTGGGTGTGCAAGCCCTTGTACAGGGGCAGCAGCGAAGGATGGATATTGAGCAGGCGACCCTGGTAGCGCCGCACGAAGGCGGGCGTGAGGATGCGCATGAAGCCGGCCAGCACCACCAGATCGGCGCCCTGGGCGTCGATGGCGGCCGCCAGGGCCGCATCGAAGCCTTCGCGATCGGCATGCTCGCGGTGATCGATCACCTGGGTGGCGATCCCGGCCTGCCGGGCCCGCTCCAGGCCATAGGCCTCGGCGCGGTTGGCGATCACCGCCGCGATCCGCACGGGCGGCGTCGCGGCGTCGATCAGGGCTTGCAGGTTGCTGCCGTGGCCGGAGATGAGCACCACCACGGCGCAGTCGGCTTGACTCATCCGTGCTGTTTCAGATTGTTCAGCACGACCTGGTCGGCGCCCTCGGCGGCCTGTTCGATGCGGCCGATGACCCAGGGCTGCTCACCCTCGGCACGCAGCACCTGCAGAGCGGCTTCGACCTGCTCCTGGGCCACGCAGATGACCATGCCCACGCCGCAGTTCAGCACGCGGTGCATCTCGGTCTCGTCGACGTTGCCCTGCTGCTGCAGCCAGTCGAACACCGCCGGACGCTGCCAGCTGGCCACGTCGAGCACCGCCTGGGCGCCCTCGGGCAGTACGCGCGGGATGTTGTCCAGCAGACCGCCGCCGGTGATGTGGGCCATGGCCTTGACCGCACCGGTGTCCTTGATCAGCTTGAGCAGCGGCTTGACGTAGATGCGGGTGGGCGCCATCAGCAGCTCGGTCAGCGGCTGGCCGTCGAGCTGGATGTTCTCGATGTCGGCACCGGCCACCTCGATGATCTTGCGGATCAGCGAATAGCCGTTGGAGTGCGGACCGGAGGAGGGCAGGGCGATCAGGGCGTCGCCAGTGGCCACCTTGGAACCGTCGATGATCTCGGACTTCTCCACCACGCCGACGCAGAAGCCGGCCAGGTCGTAGTCTTCGCCTTCGTACATGCCGGGCATCTCGGCGGTCTCGCCGCCCACCAGGGAGCAGCCGGCCTGTTCGCAACCGGTGCCGATGCCGGTCACCACCTGGGCGGCGACGTCGACGTTGAGCTTGCCGGTGGCGTAGTAGTCGAGAAAGAACAGCGGCTCGGCGCCACAGACCACCAGGTCGTTGACGCACATGGCCACCAGGTCGATGCCGATGCTGTCGTGCTTGGCCAGGTTCATGGCCAGGCGCAGCTTGGTGCCGACACCGTCGGTGCCGGAGACCAGTACCGGCTGGCGATAGCCTGCCGGGATCTCGCACAGGGCACCGAAGCCCCCCAGGCCGCCCATGACTTCCGGGCGGGCGGTGCGCTTGGCGACGCCCTTGATGCGTTCTACCAGAGCCTCACCGGCGTCGATGTCTACACCGGCGTCCTTGTAGCTCAGCTGGGGTTGTTTGCTCATGAATCCTGGCCTTTGGCTAATGGCGAAACGAGCCGGCTGGCGCCAGCCGGCAATGAGGCGGGCGATTTTACCAGAAGCCGTGCCAAAGCACGCGGCCCGCCGCGGCCTCCGGTCCGGGCGGCGATGGCACCCGGCCAGCCTGCCGTGGTCTGAGCCAGATCGCCTGTCCTTTCGCCGGGCGGGTAGTCCCCGCCGCTACCTTATAAGCAGCCCGCGACCCAGTGCCCTTGCTCGCGGGTCAGGCGGCTTTTAAGGTATGCCCCTTGCCCCTTCTATGGAATCGCCATGCGCCGTCTCGTCCTTCCGTTGCTCGCTTCGCTGCTGGTCCTGAGTCCGCTCGCCCGCGCCGAGGTGGTGGACAACCTCTACCAGGTCCGCGAGCCGGTGACCTCGCAACAGCCGGACGAGCGCAATGCCGCCCTCAAGCGCGCCCTGCAGGTCCTGGCCGGGCGCCTGACCGGCAACCCCCAGGCCGGCCAGACCCCGGCGCTGGCCAGCGCCCTGGCGGCGCCCGAATCCCTGATCAGCCAGTACGGCTACGACGCCGGTCCGCCAGAGGTGCTGGTGGTCAACTTCGATCCGGCCGCCACCGAGCGGGCCCTGGGTCAGGCGGGTCTCTCGGTATGGGGCGCCAATCGTCCGGTGGTGATGATCTGGTGGCTCAACGACGCCGACAGCGGGGCGACCCTGGTCGGTGACGGCCAGCCCGCCAGCACCGGGGTCCAGCGCGGCGCCCAGCGCGCCGGTCTGCCGATCCGTCTGCCGCTGGCCGACCTCAACGAACAACTCGCCGGCACCGCCGCCAACATCGACGCCAGCGATCCGACCGCCCTGCGCCAGGCCTCCGAGCGCTACGGCGCCAATGCCCTGCTGGCCGTCCACGCCAAACCCCAAGGCAATGGCTGGCAGGCCCAGTGGCGCCTGTGGAACAACGGTGCCGCCGAACAGGGCAGCAGCCAGGCCGCCGATCAGGATGCCCTGGCCGCTGCGGTGCTGCAGGATGTCGCCGCGCGCCTGTCAAAGAAATTCGTCTCCCGCCCGGGCACGACCCAGCCGCTGACCCTGGTGGCCGACAATTCCAACTTCGAACGCTATGCCCAGCTGCAGAAGGTACTGGAGCCCCTGTCGAGTCGGCTGGTCAAGGTCGACGGCACCCAGCTGACCTACGACCTCACCGCCAATCCGGACCAGTTGCAGGCGCAACTCGGTCTTGCCGGTCTGCAGCCTGCTACGGCGCCGGCCGCTCCGGCACCGGCGACCCCGGCTGCACCCGTCGATGCCACGGCTGCTCCGACCCCGCCCGCGGCTCAGCAGGCGCCGGCCGCGCAACCGGCGCGGAACACCCTGTATTTCCGCTGGCCGTGAGGGCTGGCACCCAAGACTGAAGCGGCTGCTGCGAGGGGCCCGGGATTTGGTTAGACTTGGCGCCCTCGCGAAACTGCCAAGAGCCGTTCGAGCCGGCATGATGCCTTTACAGCTGCCCCTGGGCATTCGTCTGCGTGACGACGCCACCTTCGTCAACTACTACCCTGGCGCCAATGCCGCGGCGCTCGGCTATGTCGAGCGTCTCTGCGATGCCGACGCCGGCTGGACGGAAAGCCTGATCTATCTCTGGGGCGGCGCGGGTGCCGGCCGCAGCCACCTGATGCAGGCCGCCTGTCACCGCCTGGAAGAACTGGGCGAGCGCGCCATCTACCTGCCCATGGGCGAACTGGCCGACTACGGCGTCGAGCTGTTCGACAACCTCGAACAGTGCGAGCTGGTCTGCCTCGACGATCTCGACGCCCTGGCCGGGCAGCGGCGCTGGGAAGAGGCGCTCTTCCATCTGTTCAATCGCCTGCGCGATGCCGGCAAGCGACTGCTGATCTCCAGTACCGCCTCGCCGCGGCAATTGCCGGTGCAGCTGGCCGATCTCAAGTCGCGCCTGACCCTGGCGCTGGTCTTCCAGTTGCGCCCGCTGTCCGACGAAGACAAGCTGCGCGCCCTGCAACTGCGGGCCTCCCGCCGCGGCCTGCACCTGACCGACGAGGTCGGTCGCTTCATCCTCTCGCGCAACACCCGCAGCATGGACGCCCTGTTCGACATGCTTGAACGCCTGGATCAGGCGTCGCTGCAGGCGCGACGCAAGCTCACCATTCCCTTCGTCAAGGAAATCATGGGCTGGTAGCCGCGCCGGCTACCGCTATTGCTGCAGGCGACCCGCCAGGGTCGCCAGGCGCTTGCCCAGGGCCCGGCACAGCGCCGTCTCCTGCTCGTCCAGCGCGCGCTTGCCATCCGCCCCGGCGAAATGACTCGGCCCATAGGGCGTACCGCCCCCCTTGGTTTCCAGCAGGGCGCTTTCGCTGTAGGGCAGGCCGGTGATGAGCATGCCGTGGTGCAGCAGCGGCAGGGCCATGGACAGCAGGGTGCTCTCCTGGCCGCCATGCAGACTGGCGGTGGAGGTGAAGACGCCAGCGGGCTTGTCCACCAGGGCGCCGGTCAGCCAGAGGCTGTTGGTGCCGTCGAGAAAGTACTTCATGGCGGCGGCCATGTTGCCGTAGCGCGTCGGACTGCCCAGGGCCAGGGCCGCGCAATCGCGCAGGTCGTCGAGGGTGGCGTAGACCGCGCCCTGCTCGGGCACCGCCGGAGCGACGGCGGCGCACTCGGCGGAGACTGCCGGCACGGTGCGCAGGCGCGCGGCCATGCCGCCCATCTCCACCCCGCGGGCGACCTGGCGGGCCATCTCGGCGGTAGCGCCATGGCGGCTGTAGTAGAGCACCAGGACATAGGCTTCGGGGGTCATTGCAGGATCTCCAGGACACGCTCGGGGGGACGACCGACGACGGCGCGTTCGCCGTGCACGGCGATGGGTCTTTCGATCAGCTTGGGATGGGCGGCCATGGCCGCGATCAGGGCTGCGTCGTCCAGCGCCGGATCGGCGAGGTTCAATTCGCGATAGGCGTCCTCGCCGGTGCGCAGCAACTGGCGCGCCTCCAGGCCCAGCTTGGCGAGCAGCGCGCGCAGGGTGGCGGCATCCGGCGGCGTTTCCAGGTAGGGCACCACGGACACGGCTAGCTCGCGGCTTTGCAGCAGCGCAAGGGCTGCCCGCGATTTCGAGCAGCGCGGATTGTGATAGAGGACGATTTCACTCATGGGCTGATCCATAGAAGGTAAGATGCCCATTGTAGCGGGTTGGCGAGGACTGCCGCGCCAGCCCTTGACCGTGCCTTTCGAGGAACCGCCAATGCCGGCCCGCTTGCGTGAACTGCTGTCCTTCGTTCGCTACCTCGCCGACCGCTTCATCGAAGACCGCGCCCCCAACAATGCCGCGGCCCTCACCTATACCACCCTGTTCGCGGTGGTCCCGGTGATGACCGTCACCTTCGCCATGCTCTCGGCGATACCCGCCTTCCAGGGCACGGAAGTGCAGATCCAGGCCTTCATCTTCCGCAATTTCGTGCCCTCCACCGGGGCGACCCTGGAAGAGTACCTGCGCAACTTCATCGAGCAGGCGCGGCACCTGACCTGGCTGGGCGTGGCCCTCCTGGCGGTGACGTCCTTCTTCATGCTGGTGACGGTGGAAAAGACCTTCAACGACATCTGGCGGGTACGCATTCCGCGGCGCGGGGTCTCCAGCTTCCTGCTCTACTGGGCGGTGCTCAGCCTGGGGCCCCTGCTGCTGGGCGCCGGCTTCGCCATGAGCACCTACCTGGCCTCGGTGGCCCTGGTGTTCGGCTCCTACGGCATGTCCGGCGCCCAGGCGCTGCTCAAGGTCACGCCGCTGCTGTTCAGCATCGCCGCCTTCACCCTGATGTACGCCGCCGTGCCCAACACCCGGGTCCCGCTGCGCCATGCGCTGATCGGCGGAGCCCTGACCGGGGTGCTGTTCGAGGCGGCCAAGAGTCTGTTCGGCCTCTATGTCTTCTATTTCCCCGGCTACCAGCTGATCTATGGCGCCTTTGCCACGGTGCCGCTGTTCCTGGTGTGGATCTATGTCTGCTGGCTGATCGTGCTGCTCGGCGCGGAGGTGGTCTGCAGCCTGTCCACCACCCATCACTGGCGCCGCGCGCCGCTGCCGGCCTTCTTCATCCTGCTCGCCGTGCTACGGGCCTTTCTGGAAAGGCAGCAGAGCGGTTCCAGTCTGCATCTGGGGCGGCTGCACCAGGCGGGCTGGAAGCTGCCGGAGCATGAATGGCATGCGGTGCTGGCGTTCCTGCAGCAGGAACGCCTGGTGTGCCAGAACGACAGCGGCCACTGGGTGCTCTGCCGCGACCTACATGGCTATGCGCTGCTGGATCTGCTGGATCGCGCACCCTGGGCACCGCCGGCGCCGGATTGCTGGCCGCCTGCCGAACGCTTTCCCGGTGACTGGTATCCACAGCTGCAGGAGGCCTTCGCGCGGCTGCAGGCACAGCGTCATGAACTGCTCGCCGGAAGCGTGGCCCAGTGGCTCAAGGTCGCGCCGGTGCTGGAAGAACGAGGAGCCCCGCGATGATGGCAAAATCGGCACGTCATGGCCTGATAAGTGGCCGCGTCCAGGGCGTCTACTATCGCGAGAGCACGCGGCAGGAGGCGCAGCGACTGGGCGTCACCGGCTGGGTGCGGAATCTGGCGGATGGCCGGGTGGAATGCCACCTGGAAGGTTCGGTCGAGGCGCTCGCCCAAATGGAGCTCTGGCTATGGCAGGGACCGGCAGCGGCCGAGGTGACCGGGGTGGAGCTGGAGGAGGTGGCCTGTACAGGCCTGACCGACTTCCAGGTCAGGCGCACGGACGCCTGACCTGGAGCGGTAGCCCTCAGCGGGCCTTGAGGAAGCCGACGATCTCGGCCAGGGCGACGTTCTGGCTGTCGCTGTCGGTACGGCCCTTGTATTCGACCAGGCCTTCGTTGAGACCGCGCTCACCCACCACCAGGCGATGGGGGATGCCGATCAGCTCCATGTCGGCGAACTTCACGCCAGGGCTGGTCTTCTTGTCGCGGTCGTCCAGCAGCACATCGAAGCCGGCGGCCTTCAGCTCGCCGTAGAGGCGATCGGTCGCTTCCTTCACCGCGGCGTTCTCGTACTTCATCGGCACCAGGGCGATCTGGAAGGGCGCCAGGGCAGCCGGCCAGCGGATACCGCGCTCGTCATGGTTCTGCTCGATGGCGGCGGCGACCACGCGGGACACCCCGATGCCGTAGCAGCCCATGGTCAGGGTGGTGGGTTTGCCTTCCTCACCCAGCACCGACAGTTTCATCGCCTCGCTGTACTTGGTGCCCAGCTGGAAGATATGGCCCACTTCGATGCCGCGCTTGATCACCAGGGTGCCCTGGCCATCGGGGCTCGGATCACCGGCCACCACGTTGCGCAGATCGGCGACCTGGGGCAGCGGCAGATCACGCTCCCAGTTCACGCCGAAGTAGTGCTTGTCTTCCTGGTTGGCGCCGATGCCGAAATCGCTCATCAGGGCGACCGAGCGATCGACGATGCAGGGGATCGACAGATTCATCGGGCCCAGGGAACCGGGGCTGGCGCCGATGGCCGCGCGGATCTCCGGCTCGGTGGCGAACACCAGGGGGCTGGCGACTTCCGGCAGGTTGGCCGCCTTGATCTCGTTGAGTTCGTGATCGCCACGCACCACCAGCGCGACCAGGGTGCCTTCCTCGGCGCCACGCACGACCAGGGTCTTCACGGTCTTTTCGATGGCCAGGCCGAATTTCTCCACCAGATCGGCGATGGTCTTGGTGTCGGGGGTGTCGACCAGACGCAATTCCTCGGTGGCGGCGCCGCGCGCGGTCTCCCGCGGCAGGGCCTCGGCCTTCTCGATGTTGGCGGCGTATTCGGAAGTGTCGCTGAAGGCGATGTCGTCTTCACCGGAACCGGCCAGCACATGGAATTCGTGGGAGCCGCTGCCGCCGATGGAGCCGTTGTCGGCCTGCACCGGACGGAAATTCAGACCCAGGCGACTGAAGACGTTGCAGTAAGCCTGGTACATGGCGTCGTAGGTTTCCTGCAGCGACGCCTGGTTTAGGTGGAAGGAATAGGCGTCCTTCATCACGAACTCGCGGCCGCGCATCAGGCCGAAACGCGGGCGGATCTCGTCGCGGAACTTGGTCTGGATCTGGTACAGGTTGATCGGCAGCTGTTTGTAGCTGTTCAACTCGTTGCGCATCAGGTCGGTGATGACTTCCTCGTGGGTCGGGCCCACGCAGAAATCGCGCTGATGACGGTCCTTCAGGCGCAGCAGCTCGGGGCCGTACTGCTCCCAGCGACCGGATTCCTGCCACAGCTCGGCGGGCTGGATCGCCGGCATCAGCACCTCCAGGGCGCCGGTGGCGTTCATTTCTTCGCGCACCACGGCTTCCACCTTGCGCAGCACGCGCAGGCCCAGCGGCAACCAGGTATAGAGACCCGAGGCCAGCTTGCGGATCATGCCGGCACGCAGCAGCAGCTGGTGGCTGATCACCACGGCATCGGAAGGGGTTTCTTTGAGGGTGGACAGCAGGAACTGGCTGGTACGCATGGCTAGGCGGTCTGTCGGCATCGAGACGGGACCGGCATTGTACGGCGGGGTGGGGCAGGGCGTACAGGGACGCGGGTGGCGCCGACCGGAGGCCGGAAAAGAACAGCCCGGCGAATGCCGGGCTGCTGGATCGTGCGAGGTACGCTATCCCTTACAGGATGCTCAGCGGGTACTCGGTGATCAGGCGGAACTCGTTGACATCGCCACCAGTGGTGGCATCACCACGGTGCCAGGTTTGGCGAACGCGGAAAGAGAGGTTCTTAGCAGGACCGCTTTGCAGGATGTATTTGGCTTCTACGTTGGTCTCTCTTTCTTCCGCACCGTCGGCGTAAGCGCCATAGAAGCCGTTGGTGCTGTCCTCGATACCGGTACCACGGACATAACGAGTCATGAAGCTCAGGCCAGGTACGCCAAGGGTGGCCATGTTAAGGTCATACCGAGCCTGCCAGGACTTTTCGCCAGGCGCATTGAAGTCGGAGTACTGAATAGAGTTAGCCAGGAAGATGCCGTCCCCGCCGCCATTGGTACCCGCTACTGCAGCGTAATCGAAGGGCGTGTTGCCGTTCACCTTTTGGAAGCCAAGGGTAAACGTGTGAGCATCAACGCTGTAAGCCGCTGCCAAGGAGTAGGTGTTGTTGCTGATGTCACCTGCTTTGGCGCTGCCAGTGTCTTTGGTGTAGTAGTAGTTAGCGTCGAAGGTCAGCGACTGGTTGGCTGTCAGCGGCTGTACGTAGTTGGCATTCGCGTAGTACTGGTTCCAGACATCTTCCAGTTTTGCGTAGTACAGCGATGCACTGAACTGATCCGAGAATGCGTACTTACCGCCAGCGTAAGCTGCGGAATTCGCTACTGCGCCAGAATAGCTGGTGCCGATCGAGCCATTGTGGAAGGTGTTAACACCGTCGCGGGCATCGGTGAAGTAACCAGCTTCGAAGAACAGCTTGTCGATTTCTTCGCTGGTCAGCATGAAGCCAGTGCCGGTGGCCGGGAACAGGCGGCTACCGCCTAGAGCGAAGACCGGAGACGTAGGCTGCAGGTAGCCGTACTTCAATACAGTATTGGACACACGCACTTTGACCGCTGCGTTAGCAAACGAGTACTCGTCTGCTGGGCTACGATCGTTTTCGATAGGTAGGTTGCCAGAGTTGGAGTGACCAGCACCGCCGTCCAGTTTCAGGCCAAGATAACCGCTGGCATCCACACCAACACCCACGGTGCCTTGGGTAAAGCCAGAGGAGTAGTTGAGGATGAAGCCATGGGACCAGTTGCGCCCGTCATGTGGCACCTTGTCACCATCAGCATTTACGGATCGCTGCGTTTCCGCACTACGGTTGAAGTAGTAGTTTCGGTTCAACAGGTTCAGCTTGCTGTCTTCGACAAAGCCCTTGGACTCGGACTGCTGGTCGGCGAAAGCCAGTTGAGTGGTCCCTGCGGCTACGGCCAGGGCGAGAATGCTCCACTTCATCGCTTGCATCAGAAATGCTCCTTTGGGTTGAAAGTCAGCCATCGTGTCAGCCGTGGCTGTTTGTTCTAATGGCGGCACATATAGCACCTCTCTCGGAGGGGCGATAGGCTTCATCAAAATTTTGCGTGTGATGAGCGGATTAACCGTGACTCTTAAGAAAGCTCTTTAAGAGTTCCCGTCCGATCGTCGTACCCGGATCGTGATAGCAAAAAGCGTGCACAAACGCTCAATCCCTGAGCCCGCCTGTCTATCGCTGCTCCGCTCCCCGGGCAATGGGCAGTTTCGGAAGGGTTGGTTGCACCTTTGTGACACCAAAGGTTTCACTTGCACAAAGCTGTGCACACTTTTAGTGCCGACAGGTGTTGGCAGGAGATGAGATGTTCCAAATAGACCCACGGCTGGCCGGAGATACCCTGGAAGTGGCGTCCTTGACGCTGTGTCAGGTATTGCTGCTGAACGACAGGCGCTATGACTGGCTGGTGCTGGTACCCCGGCGCGAAAGTGTTACCGAGATCCTCGACCTGTCACCCCAGGATCAGGCACAACTGTGGCGAGAGGTGACACTTGTTGCCCAGGTGTTGCGCCACGCGCAGCCGGATCTAAAATTGAACATCGGTGCTCTGGGCAACGTCGTCAGGCAATTGCACCTGCACGTCCTGTTGCGGCAGGAGGGCGATCCGGCCTGGCCCGGCCCGGTATGGGGGCACTCGCCACGCGAGCCCCATACCGCGGAAGCCGGCCATGCCGCAGCGGAACGCTGGCGGGTGCTGCTCGCGGAGGAGACACAGGCATGACCCTTGAAGACCGTATCGCCGACCTGGAAATGCGCCAGGCCTTCCAGGACGACACCATTCAGACCCTCAACGACATCATCGTCGAGCAGCAGCGGGCGCTGGATCGCTGCGCGGCCCAGATTCGCGTCCTGGCCGAGCGCCAGGCCGAGCTGCAGAGTTCGGGTGGCGGTGGGCTGCCGGACGAGGCGCCGCCCCCACACTATTGAGATCCGTTCCGCAGCTGAATCTTGTTGTCGCGCTGACGTACGTGCATAGCTGTCTTTGTTGGCTACTCTAGCCGCACTGCATCTTTGCACTTTTTTGGTGCAGTCCGGCCTCGTCCCCTGTGGAACTCGCTCCGGGAGAGGCCTGTCCTCTGCGGAGCGAAGCCCACAGCACCTTCAGGACGGAGTACGGTTATGGCGTTTTTCACCGCTGCCAGCCAAGCGGATTTCCAACAACAACTCAAGAATGCCCTCGCGGCCCATGTCGAAGGGGATGCCCTCGAACAGCTGGAGCGCTTCACCGCCCAGTTCTTCGGCATCGTCCCGCTGGAAGAGCTCACTCAGCGTCGGCTCTCCGATCTGGTCGGCTGCGTACTGTCGGCCTGGCGTCTGCTGGATGTCTTCGATCCGTCCGAGCCGCGGGTCCAGGTCTTCAATCCGGACTACGAACGACACGGCTGGCAATCGAGCCACACCGTGGTGGAGGTGCTGCACGCCGATTCGCCGTTCCTGGTCGACTCGGTGCGCATGGAGCTCAATCGCCAGGGTTACAGCGTCCATACCCTGCAGAACAGCGTTCTCAGCGTGCGCCGGGATGCCCAGGGTCGTCTGCTCGAGTTGCTGCCCAAAGGCCAGCAGGGCGAAGGGGTGACCCGCGAAGCCCTGATGTTCCTCGAGATCGACCGCTGTGCCGCAACCAGCGAGTTGCGCGCCCTGGAGGCGGCGCTGCAGGAGATCCTCGGTGAGGTGCGCCTGGCCGTCGGCGACTTCGCCGCCATGAAGGCCAAGGTCGCCGACCTGTTGAGCTGGCTGGATCGGCGTCCGGCTGGCGTGGAGGAGGGCGAACTGGCCGAGGTCAAGGCCTTCCTCGACTGGCTGCGCAACGACCGTTTCACCTTCCTCGGCTACGAGGAATTCACCGTCGAAGGCGACGGCGAGACTGCGGTGCAACGCTATGTGCCCGACTCCCTGCTCGGCCTGTCGCGACGCCTGCGCGGTCGCCCTGAGACCGCCGAAATCACTCTGTCCGGGGAGCCGCTGCGCTATCTGCGCGAACCGGTGCTGCTGTCCTTCGCCAAGGCAGCCGACCCGAGCCGGGTGCATCGCCCGGCCTATCCCGATTTCGTTTCCCTGCGCGAAGTGGACGCCAGTGGCCGGGTGGTGCGCGAGCACCGCTTCATGGGCCTCTACACCTCCAGCGTCTACAACGACAGCGTGCGCGAGATTCCCTATATCCGCCGCAAGGTCGACGAGGTGCGTCGCCGCGCCGATTTCGACAGCAGCGCCCACCTGGGCAAGGAACTGGCCCAGGTCCTCGAAGGCCTGCCGCGGGACGATCTGTTCCAGACCCCTGTGGACGACCTGTTCAGCACCGCCATGGCCATCGTGCAGATCCAGGAGCGCAGCAAGGTGCGCGTCTTCCTGCGCCGCGATCCCTATGGCCAGTTCTTCTATTGCCTGGCCTATGTGCCGCGCGACATCTATTCCACCGAGGTGCGCCAGCGCATGCAGCAGATCCTCATGGATCGCCTGCATGGCACCGACTGCGAATTCTGGACCTTCTTCTCCGAATCCGTGCTGGCGCGGGTGCAGTTCATCCTGCGCGTCGATCCGCTGCAGCCGCAGGACGTCGATCCGGCGCGCCTGGAGCAGGAGATGGTGCAGGCCTGCCGCAGCTGGAAGGACGACTTCGCCAGCCTGATGGTGGACAGCTTCGGCGAAGCCCAGGGCACCTCCATCCTGGCCGACTATCCGCTGGGCTTTCCGGCCGGCTACCGCGAGCGCTTCGCGCCGCACCTGGCCGTGGTGGACATGCGCCACCTGCTGGCGCTCAGCGACGAGCGCCGTCTGGCCATGGGCTTCTACCAGCCGCTGACCCAGACCGGCGACAACATCCTGCACTGCAAGCTCTATCACGCCGATACGCCCCTGGCGCTGTCGGACGTCCTACCGATCCTGGAAAACCTCGGGCTGCGCGTGCTCGGCGAATTCCCCTACGAGCTGCGCCATCGCAATGGCCGCCGCTACTGGATCCATGACTTCGCCTTCACCACCGTGGCCGGTCTGGAGCTGGATCTGCAGCAACTCAACGACACCTACCAGGACGCCTTTGTCCAGGTGGTGGACGGGCAGGCGGAAAACGACAGCTTCAACCGCCTGGTGCTGACCGCCGGGCTGCCCTGGCGCGACGTCGCGGTGCTGCGCGCCTATGCGCGCTACCTCAAGCAGATCCGCATCGGCTTCGACATCGGCTACATCGCCGCCACCCTCAACGCCCATGTCGACATCGCCCGGGAACTGGTGCGGCTGTTCCGCATGAAGTTCTACCTGGCGCGGCGCATGACCAGCGAAGACCTGGACGACAAGCAGCAGCGTCTGGAGCAGGCCATCCTCAGCGCCCTCGACGATGTCGCGGTGCTCAACGAGGACCGCATCCTGCGGCGCTACCTGGACCTGATCAAGGCGACCCTGAGAACCAACGTCTTCCAGACCGACGCCGGCGGCAAGCCCAAGGCCTATTTCAGCTTCAAGCTCGATCCCAAGGCCATTCCCGAGCTTCCGCGCCCGGTGCCGCGCTACGAGATCTTCGTCTACAGCCCGCGCGTGGAAGGGGTGCACCTGAGATTCGGCAACGTCGCCCGCGGCGGCCTGCGCTGGTCGGATCGCGAGGAAGACTACCGCACCGAGGTGCTGGGCCTGGTCAAGGCGCAGCAGGTCAAGAATTCGGTGATCGTCCCCGTGGGCGCCAAGGGTGGCTTCGTGCCACGGCGCCTGCCCACCGGCGGCTCCCGCGACGAGATCCAGGCCGAGGCCATCGCCTGCTACCGCATCTTCATCAGCGGTCTGCTGGACATCACCGATAACCTGAAAGACGGTGAAGTGGTCCCGCCGGCTGCCGTGGTGCGCTACGACGGCGACGACCCCTATCTGGTGGTGGCGGCCGACAAGGGCACCGCGACCTTCTCCGATATCGCCAACGGCATCGCCCGGGACTATGGCTTCTGGCTCGACGACGCCTTCGCCTCCGGTGGTTCGGCGGGTTACGACCACAAGAAGATGGGCATCACCTCGCGGGGCGCCTGGGTCAGCGTGCAGCGCCACTTCCGTGAGCGCGGCATTGATGTCCAGACCGATCCGGTCACCGTGGTGGGCATCGGCGACATGGCCGGCGACGTCTTCGGCAACGGCCTGCTGCGTTCGCGCAGCCTGGAGCTGGTGGCGGCCTTCAACCACCTGCACATCTTCATCGATCCCAATCCGGACGCCGAGCGCAGCTATGTCGAGCGCGAGCGGCTGTTCAACCTGCCGCGGTCGAGCTGGACCGACTATGACGCCAGCCTGATCTCCCAGGGCGGCGGCATCTTCCCGCGCAGTGCCAAGCGCATCGCCATCAGCCCGGAGATGAAGGCGCGCTTCGATCTGCAGGCCGATCACCTGACGCCCAACGAGCTGATCAACGCCCTGCTCAAGGCGCCGGTGGATCTGATCTGGAACGGCGGCATCGGCACCTACGTCAAGGCCAGCTTCGAAAGCCACGCGGACATCGGCGACAAGGCCAACGATGCCCTGCGCGTGGACGGCTGCGACCTGCGCGCCAAGGTCATCGGCGAGGGTGGCAACCTGGGCATGAGTCAGCTGGCGCGGGTGGAATTCGGTCTGCACGGCGGTGCCTGCAACACCGACTTCATCGACAACGCGGGCGGCGTGGACTGCTCCGACCACGAGGTCAACATCAAGATCCTGCTGGGCGACGTGGTCTCCGCCGGCGACATGACCGTCAAGCAGCGCAATACCCTGATGGGCGAGATGACCGACGAGGTCGGCGAACTGGTGGTCGCCAACAACTACATGCAGACCGGTGCCCTGTCCCTGGCGGAATACCGGGCGCGGACGCACCTGGCCGAATACCAGCGGCTGATCGTCGACCTCGAAGGGCGTGGCAAGCTGGATCGTACCCTCGAATTCCTGCCCAGCGACGAGGTGCTCGCCGAGCGCGCGGCCAAGGAGCAGGGCCTGACGCGGGCCGAGCTGTCGGTGCTGATCTCCTACAGCAAGATCGATCTCAAGGAACAGTTGCTGGCCTCTTCGGTGCCGGACGACGACTACCTCGCCCGGGACATGCAGGGCGCCTTCCCGCAGCGCCTGACCGAGCAGTTCCCCGAGGCCATGGCGCGCCATCGCCTCAAGCGCGAGATCGTCGCCAACCAGATCGCCAACGACCTGATCAATCACATGGGCATCACCTTCGTGCAGCGCCTGTGCGAATCCACCGGCATGAGTGCGGCCGATGTCGCCCGCGCCTATGTGGTGATGCGCGACGTCCTGCATCTGCCGCACTGGTGGCGTCAGGTGGAAGCCCTGGATCATCAGGTGCCGGCGGAGTTGCAACTGCGCCTGATGAGCGAGTTGATGCGACTGGGCCGGCGGGCGACCCGCTGGTTCCTGCGCAGCCATCGCAGCGGCCTGGATGCCGGCGCTGTGGCGGCCTTCTTCGGGCCGCGCATCGCCGCCCTGGGGGTGCGCCTGGACGAACTGCTGCAGGGCGAGCCGCGCCAGGACTGGGAAGAGCGCTTCCGCGCCTATACCGAGGCGGGCGTGCCCGAGCTGCTGGCGCGGGTCGTCGCCGGGACCAACCACATCTATACCCTGCTGCCGGTGATCCAGGCCGCGGAGGTCACCGCCCAGGATCCGCTGGAAGTGGCAGCCACCTGGTTCGCCGCGGGTGATGTGCTGGACCTGGCCTGGTACCAGCAGCAGCTCAACCAGCTGCCGGTGGCCAATGCCTGGCAGGCGCTGGCGCGCGAGGCCTTCCGCGACGAGGTGGATGTGCAGCAGCGCACCATCACCATCGCCATGCTCAACCTGAGCGAGGCGCCGAGCGATCCGGAAGCGCGCCTCTCGCTGTGGCTGGAGCGCCATCGGGCAGCCGTGGAGCGCTGGCGGGGTCTGCTGGTTGATCTGCGCAATGCCAGCGGTCAGGACTATGCGATGTACAGCGTCGCCAGTCGTGAACTGGCGGATCTGGCCAGCAGCAGCGCCTGAGACAGGCGCTGCCCACGAATGGCGTTCGTGGGCAGCGTCGTCTGACAGGGCATGAAAAAAGGCGGCGTACCCTCGGGTACGCCGCCTTTTTTCAACGTTCGGATTCGATCAGGGCTGGGGTTGTGTCGAGGGTGCCTGGAGGGCGCTCAGCCCTTGCAACAGGGCCTGGTGAAAGCGCTCCGGCGCCTGCATCTGGGGCGCGTGGCCCAGGTCCTCGAATTCCACCAGGGTCGCCCGGGGGATGCGCCGCGCCGCCGCCTTGCCCAGTTCTGGATAGTGACCCAGCTGCGCCTTGATGGCGGCCGGCGCGGCGTCCTTGCCGATGGCGGTGGTATCACGCTGGCCGATCATGAGCAGGGTGGGCATGCGCAGTCGGGCGAATTCGTAGACCACCGGCTGGCTGTAGATCATGTCGTAGATCAGGGCCGAGTTCCAGGCGACCCTTTCCTTACCGGGGCCGTTGTTGAGACCGGCGAGCATCGTCACCCAGCGTTCGTAGGCCGGGGACCACTGGCCGGCGTAGTAGGTGCTGCGCTCATAGTCGCGGATGCCGTCGGCGGAGGTCTTCAGCTCCCGGGCGTACCACTGGTCGACGCTGCGATAGGGTACGCCCAGGGCCTTCCAGTCCTCGAGGCCAATGGGGTTGACCAGCACCAGCTGTTCGGTGGCCTCGGGATAGAGCAGGGCGTAGCGGGTCGCGAGCATGCCGCCGGTCGAATGGCCGATCAGGGTCGCCCGGGCGATGCCCAGGTGGTCGAGCAAGGCCCGGGTATTGGCGGCCAGTTGCTGGAAGCTGTACTGGTAGTGGGCCGGCTTGCTGGATTTGCAGAAGCCGATCTGGTCCGGGGCCACGATCCGATAGCCGGCAGTGCTCAGCACCTGGATGCTCTGCGCCCAGGTGCCGGCGCAGAAGTTCTTGCCGTGCAACAGCACCAGGGTCCGGCCGTTCGGTTTTCCGCTCGGCGCGACGTCGAGATAGGCCATTTCCAGTGGTTGGCGCTGGGAGTCGAAGCTGAAGGTCTTGACCGGGTAGTCGTAGTCGAAGCCTTCGAGACGTTCGCCGTAGAGGGGCTCGGCCTGACCGAGCGGACTCAGCAGCAGGGCGACCAGGGGGAGGGCGCGGCGCAGGGACATGGACAGGATCCTGGGGCTAAAACAGCTCCGACCGAAGGCTGGCGGAGAAGATTCCAGCGCGCCCCGAGAGTGTGTCGCCATGAAGGCCGCTTTCCGGCCTGCGCGCCGTTTCGCTTCGCCTCCTGCCCAGGGTCTGATAGTCTGAATGACCTTTGTTTCCGTTTCGGCGCACCGCTGTTCCTGCGCTTCTTTCCGATCACACGAGGTTCCCGGTTTGGCGCTCGAGTCACCCTCCAAGACGCAGCCCGACGCTCTGGCCGATTGCGCCAACGAGCCGATCCATATTCCCGGCAGTATCCAGGAACATGGCTTCCTGTTCGCCGTGGAAGAGCCGGATCTGCGCATCGTCCAGGCCAGTGCCAACGTCCGCGAGTACCTCGGGGTCGCCGTGGAGGAGGTGCTGGGTCGCACCCTAGACGAATTGCTGCCGGAACGGGATCTGCCGGCCATGCTTGACGCCCTGACCCAGGAAGAGCAGAACCCCATCTATCAGGGCGATGTGACCCTGGGGCCGCGGCAGCAGACCTTCGCGCTGTTCATGCACCGTTTCGGCGGGGTACTGATCGTCGAATTCGAGGCGCCGGTGGACAGCCGGCTCGGTCTCAATACCCTCTATCCCATGGTGCGGGTGTTCATCGAACAGCTGCATCAGGCCGAAACCGTCGACGCCATCGCCAAGCTCGCGGTGCGCGAAGCCAAGCGTATTTCCGGTTTCGACCACACCATGATCTATCGCTTCGACGAGGACGGTCATGGGCAGGTGCTGGCCGAGGAATGTGATCCCGGCGTACCCAGCTATCTGGGCCTGAGATTTCCCGCTTCGGACATTCCCGCCCAGGCGCGTCGCCTGTACCTGGCCAACCGCATCCGGGTGATCGGCAACGCCTACTACCAGCCCTCGCCGTTGCAGCCGCAGACCAATCCGCTGACCGGGCAGCCGCTGGATCTCAGCTTCGCGCAGCTGCGCAGCGTGTCGCCGGTGCACCTGCAGTACATGAGGAACATGGGCACCCTGGCGTCCATGTCCATCTCCATCGTGGTCGGTGATCGCCTCTGGGGCCTGGTGCTCTGCCACGACCGTCAGCCCCAGCGGGTGTCCTTCCAGACGCGCACCGCCTGCGAGCTGTTCGGCCGGGTGCTGTCGCTGCAGATCGATGCCGCCGAGACCCATGCGGAATCCGATCGCCGGCTGGCGCTGCGCCAGGCTATGGTGCAGATGCTCTCGACCATGGCCGACCGCGACAGCGTCTGCCAGGGTCTGCTGGAGCTGCCGCAGGTCTTCTTGGATTTCGCCCGGGCGCAGGGCGCCGCCATCATCTCCTCCGACGGGACCGAGCTGATTGGCCAGGTACCGCCGCGGGAAGTGGTGGACAGCCTGGTCGAGTGGCTGTCGGTCAACGTCAAGGACCACTTCGTCACCGACAACCTGGCCAAGGACATCGCCGAGCTCCCCCAACTGGCCCAGCATGCGGCCGGGGTGCTCGCCGTACCCATTTCCGAATTGCATTCCCACTACCTGATCTGGTTCCGCAGCGAACTGGTGCAGGTGGTCAACTGGGCCGGCCGGCCGACCAAGCAGGAAGGCAGCGACGGGCGCCTGTCGCCGCGGCAGAGCTTCGTGCTCTGGCAGGAGACGGTGCGCGGCCTGTCGCTTCCCTGGTCGCCGTTAGAGCTGGAAAGCGCCATCGAATTGCGCAACGCGGTGCGCGGGATCGTCCTGCGCAAGGCCGAGGAGATGGCCGAACTGGCCGAGGAGCTGCAGCGCAGCAACAAGGAACTGGCGGCCTTTTCCTACAGCGTGTCCCACGACCTGCGGGCGCCGCTGCGCCACATCGCCGGCTATGCCGAGCTGCTCGGCGACATCGAGGGCGGCAAGCTGTCGGACCGGGGGCGGCGTTTCCTGGAGAACATCGGTTCGTCGGCGCGCTTCGCCGGCAGCCTGGTGGACAACCTGCTGAGCTTCTCGCAGATGGGGCGGGCCGCGATCCGCTATTCCGACGTCAATCTCACCGCCCTGGTGGAAGCCATCCGCGAAGAGATGGCGCCGGACTATGCCGAGCGGCAGGTGGAGTGGCACATCGGCCCCCTGCCTGTCGTCATCGCTGATGCCGCCTTCGTCCATCTCGCCTTGCGTAATCTGCTGGCCAATGCCATCAAATACAGTCGCTACGAAGAGCCGGCGGTGATCGAGATCGGCACCTTGCCGAGCGATTCCGAGGACATCATCTTTGTCCGGGACAACGGCGTCGGTTTCAACATGGATTATGTGGGCAAGCTGTTCGGCGTCTTCCAGCGCCTGCACCATGCCGATGAGTTCGAAGGGGTCGGCATCGGTCTGGCCAGTGTCAGACGCATCATCGAGCGCCATGACGGTCGCGTCTGGGCCGAAGGTGCCATCGGCGAGGGCGCGACCTTCTATTTCGCCCTTCCCAAACAACGACCGTCGCCGGTACACAAAAGGTAGTTCTATTCATGCTCAAACCCATTGTGCTGGTCGAAGACAATCCGCACGATCTGGAGCTCACCCTGGTGGCTCTGGAGCGCAGCCAGTTGGCCAACGATGTCGTGGTCCTGCGTGACGGCGCCGAGGCGGTCGATTACCTGTTGCGCCGCGAGCCCTATGCCGATCGCGAGCCGGGCAATCCCGCCGTGATGCTGCTGGATCTCAAGCTGCCCAAGGTCGATGGCCTCGAGGTGCTGGACCTGGTGCGTGGTACCCCGGAGCTGTGCAGCATCCCCGTGGTCATGCTGACGTCGTCGCGGGAGGAGCCCGATCTGGAAAAGGCCTACGAACTGGGCGTGAACGCCTACGTGGTCAAGCCGGTCGAATTCCGTGATTTCGTTGCCGCGATCAGTGACCTCGGCGTGTTCTGGGCCGTACTCAACGAGCCGCCGCCAGGATCGCGCCGTGTCGCCAGGCGCATTGGCCGTTAGCGAGTGAAGATAAGTGCATCCGTATCCAGTCATCCGCGACCGGCAGATATGCGCGACCCGGCTCCCCTGAGCGAACAGATCCAAGGCCGACGTCCGTTTATGCCCCTCTCGAAACAGATCAAGATCCTCCTGGTAGAGGACAGCAAGCTCGACGCCGAGCTGATCCTGATCGAGCTGGAAAGGCACGGCTTCGAGCTGCAATCCAAGATCGTCTACGAGCGTACCGGTCTCACCCTGGCCCTGAGCCAGCAGACCTACGACATCATCCTTTCCGACATCATCCTGCCGGGCTTCTCCGGCGCCGAGGCGCTGCGCGTGGCGCGGGCGCTGGCACCGGAAACGCCCTTCATCTTCGTCTCGGGCATCTTTGGTGAGGTGCACGCCGTGGAGATGATGCGCCTGGGTGCCAACGACTATGTGCTCAAGCAGAGCATGGAGCTCCTGGCCAAGGCCGTCGAGCGGGCATTGCTGGTGGTGCACGAGCGCCGCGAGCGGCGCCGCGCCGAAGAAGCCCTGCACAGCCTGGAGGTCAGGTCGCGGCTGGCCATGGACGCCTCCCGGCTGGGCACCTGGGAATATCTGCCGACCAGTCGCACCCTGATCTGGGACGAGCGCTGCAAAGCCATGTTCGGCCTGCCGGCCGATGCCGTGGTCGATCTTGACGTGTTCGAGCGACTGTGCGGCAGCGATGGCCTCGAGCGCTTTCTGCATACGGTACGCCAGGCGAGCGCCGCTGAGCGCGACGACGACTACCGCAGCGAATACCGCATCCGCCTCGACAACGGCGTCCAGCGCTGGGTCGAGACCCGCGGCCAGCCCTTCTTCGACGCTGGCGTCTGCACCCGCTTTCTGGGTGTGATGCTCGACATCACCCAGCAGCGCGATGCCGCGGAAAAGCTCGAGCGGCTCAACGTCAGTCTCGGCGAGCGCGTCGAAGAGCGGACCCGGGAGCGCGATCGGACCTGGGACCTCACCCGCGATCTGCTGCTGGTGTGCAAGCCCGACGGCACCCTGGTGGCGCTCAATCCGGCCTGGGAAGAAAATCTGGGCTGGTCGCGGGTGGAGTTGCTCGACTCCTCGCTGCTGGCGCTGGTGCATCCCGACGAGCGCTTCATCACCGACAACGAACTCAAGCAGCTGGCCACCGGCGCGACCAGCCAGCGTTTCGTCAACCGCATCCGCCATCGTGACGGCAGCTATCGCTGGATTTCCTGGACGGCGGTACCGGATGCCGGCATGACCTATTGCTCCGGGCGCGACATCTCCTCGGAAGTCCTGGCGATGGAAGAGCTGGCGGCGGCGAACCGCCAGCTGCGCGAGCAGATCGACGAGCGCGAGCGGGTCGAGGCGACCCTGCAGCAGATGCAGCGACTGGAAGCCGTGGGTCAGCTCACGGCGGGCGTGGCCCATGACTTCAACAACCTGCTCACCGTGGTGCTCAGCAGCGCCAGCTTCCTCGAGCGCGACCTGACGCGCCTGGCGGCCAGCGACAAGACCCAGGGGCGGGTGCAGAACATCCGCGAAGCGGGCGAGCGGGGCGCCAAGCTCACCGCCCAGCTGCTGGCTTTTTCCCGTCGCCAGCGACTGGCGCCCAAGCCGGTCAAGCTCAATGAAACCGTCGAGGGCATGCTCGAGCTGCTGCGCAGTACCATGGGCGGCAGTGTCTGGATCGAGACCCACCTGCGCGCCGATTGCTGGCACGCCCTGGTCGATCCGACCCAGATCGAACTCATCATCCTCAACCTGGCGATCAATGCCCGGGATGCCATGGCGGTCGGCGGCACCCTGCGCCTGAGCACCTCCAACCAGACCATCAGCGAGCCGCCGCAGCGTCCCGAGGAACCCGAACCGGGCGAATACGTGCTGCTGGCGGTGCAGGATTCCGGTACCGGGATGAGCGAAGAGGTGCTGGCCAAGGCCTTCGAACCCTTCTTCACCACCAAGGAGGTGGGCAAGGGCTCCGGTCTGGGCCTGGCCCAGGTGTTCGGCTTCGCCAAGCAGTCCGGTGGCGGGGTCCGCATCGAGACGCAGATGGGCAGTGGCACCACGGTGCTGGTCTATCTGCCGCGTACCGAGGCGGAGGATGCCCAGGATCCGATCGGGCTACCGGCCCTGGGGCGCGACGAGCAGGCCGCCGAGCGCCGCATCCTGCTGGTCGACGACGACCACGCGGTACGCAACGTGACCGCCGCGCTGCTGGCCGATCTCGGCTATCAGGTGGTGGAGGCCAGCAATGGCTTCGCCGCCCTGAGTGCACTTGAGCGCGATCCCCAGATCGATCTGCTGCTGGCCGATTTCGCCATGCCCGGCATGAACGGTGCCGAACTGGCCCGCCAGGTGCGCAAGCGGCTGCCGCAGTTGCCGGTGGTCTTCATCACCGGCTATGCCGAACTGGGCGAACTCGATCCCGAACAATCCTTCATCGTTCCCAAGCCCTTTCGCGAGGCCGACCTGGCAGCCCGGCTGCAGGCCGCCCTGCGCGGCGAGAAGCCCCAGCCTTCGCCGCTATGAAGGCCGGCGCCAACTTGAGGTATTTGCGTGTCCTCCATCCGTGAAATGTTGCGCGCCGAGGGCGGTGCCCTGCACGAGCAGGTCGATGCGACCTTTGGCCGCTATGCGCTGCAGACCCGGCTGCATTACACCGCCTTTCTGCAGGCCCATGCCCAGGCTCTGATCGGTCTGGAAGACCTGCTGGAGCGCTCCGGCATCCAGCGCCTGCTGCCCGACTGGGCGGAGCGTCGCCGCACCGGGGTGCTGGCGGAGGATCTGCAGCGCCTGGCCGCCGAGCAGCCCGAACCCGTCGTCCTCGAGCGCCTGCTCGACGAAGGCGAGTGCTGGGGGGTGGCCTATGTCCTCGAAGGGTCTCGGCTGGGGTCGCGAATGCTGGATCGCCATGCCGGCGAGAGTCCCGACGAGGCGGTGCGCGACGCCCGGGCCTATCTGGGTCACGTGCCGCCCAAGGGCGCCTGGCCAGGCTTTCTGCAGCGTCTGGATGAGGCGGGCAGCGATGCGCGCCTGCATCCGGCGATGCTGGCCGGCCAGCGGCTGGCCTTCGAGGTCTTTCTGGCGGCGGGGCAGCGACATGCGCCGGCGGTAGCCGCCCCCTGAGCGGTTTCTAGAGCGCCTGCAGGTAGCCGATCACCTCGGCAGCGCCCAGGCGTTCGAGAATCTCGCTGAGGACCCGGGTGCTCGCCACCTCGCTGGGCAGCAGCAACCACTCCAGATCCTGGCCCGGGGCGGGCAGTGGCAGGCGCGCATAGTCGAGCTTCAGGCCCAGCAGCACCTGGATGAAGTCGGGGTGGTTCCAGACCGCATTGGGCAGGGCATAGACTGCGAAAGCCTCCTGCAGGCGGTCGATGGCCGCCGGATCCAGGCGCAGGCACTGGATCTGCGCCGGCACCTCTACGGCGATCCCGCGGATGCGGGCGTAGGCGATGATGCTGGCGAAGGCGAGGGTGGTGGCCGTATCGTTTTCCAGGAACAGTCGGGTACCCCGCCAGCTGGCCTGGCGCAGACGCAGGGGCTGTTCTGCAGACAGATTCGGCAAGGTGCGATAGAGCGCCGCCTGGAAATCCCGATAGCCGATGATCCGCACCTGCTCGCGCGCCGCGGGCAGGGCGGCCAGTTCCTCCAGCTGTACCGCCGTATCGAGCGTGCTTTCGCCGAGGCGCTGGCAGAGGCCATCGATGGCACGCAGGTCGAGGGCGGCGGCCTGCAGCGTATCGGCGACCACCAGCTGACTGAGCAGGGCATGGGCGTGGCCCTTGATCTCCTGGGTCGGTCCGGACAGGGCGGCGCGGGGCAGGCCGAGCAGCAGGTGCAGCGGATGGCCTTCATCCCACCAAAGGCTGTCGGTAGGCGCGGGCAAGGGGACGAAGGCGTCGGCCAGGCGTTCCAGGCAACGCTGGATCCGGCGGCTGGCCAGGGAAGGATGCAGATGCAAGGCCAGCGCAGACCAGGGGCTGCCCAGGAGGTTGGCACTGTTGCTCATGAGGTCTCCGGGGCGGATAGGAACTGCACGACCGAGTCTAGCGTGGCAAAGACCGCGCTATTGTCAAATGATTCCCGAAAGGTAGGATCTTTTGTGCGAGTGACCGTTCGCCTCCGGAGCGAGCGACGTATGGCCGGTGGCAAGCCTGTATAATGCGCGCTTTCCGAATCGCCTGTGAGTCCGCCATGTACGACGCGCTCCGTCCTCTGCTCTTCAAAATGTCTCCCGAAGGATCGCACGATCTGGCGCTGGACCTGATCGGTGCCGCGGGTCGTCTGGGCCTGACCGGGCTCGGCCGGCGGCCGAGTCGGCTACCGGTCCAGGTCATGGGCCTGGAGTTTCCCAATCCCGTGGGCCTGGCCGCCGGACTCGACAAGAACGGCGCCGCCATCGACGGCTTCGCCGGTCTGGGTTTCGGCTTCATCGAGATCGGTACCGTGACGCCACGGCCGCAGCCGGGCAATCCCAAGCCGCGGCTGTTCCGCCTGGAGCAGGCCGACGCCATCATCAACCGCATGGGTTTCAACAATGCGGGCGTGGATGCGCTGATCGAACGGGTCAAGGCCGCGCGCTTCCAGGGCGTACTGGGGATCAACATCGGCAAGAATGCCAGCACTCCGGTGGAACGGGCGGTGGACGACTACCTGATCGGCCTGGACCGGGTCTATGCCCATGCCAGCTACATCACGGTGAACGTCAGCTCGCCCAATACGCCCGGCCTGCGCAGCCTGCAATTCGGCGATGCGCTCAAGAGCCTGCTGGAAGCCCTGCGCCAGCGCCAGGAAGACCTGGCGGTCCAGCACGGCCACCGCGTGCCCATCGCCATCAAGATCGCCCCGGACCTGACCGATGAAGAGATCGTGCTGACCGCCCAGGCGATCCGCGATGCCGGGATGGACGCCATCATCGCCACCAACACCACCCTGGGTCGCGAAGGGGTGGAGAATCTGCCCTATGCCGCCGAGGCCGGCGGCCTGTCGGGCGCCCCGGTGCGCGAGAAGAGCACCCATGTGGTGCGGGTACTGGCCGGCGAGCTGGGCGGCCGACTGCCGATCATCGCGGCGGGCGGGATCCTGTCGGGGGAGGATGCGGCGGAAAAGATCGCGGCGGGCGCCAGTCTGGTGCAGCTCTACAGCGGCTTCATCTATCGCGGACCGGCCTTGATCCGCGAAGCCGTGGATGCCATCGCGGCAGCGCGCCCCTGAGGGGGAGGGGGCTCGCTGGGAGCCCCCGTGGGACCGGGTCCCTGATCCTGGGAGAGGATCTGACTGGAAAACAACCAGAACGCTGTGGAAGCCCTGGGCTTCCGCTAGTGAAATCGAATTAGCCTACGGCTTGAAGTTGATTCATGCGTTGAAGACCGGCGGTGCCTACGTAGCCGTCCCATTGGTCGCTACGGCCCTCACGCCAGCCATTGAGCCAGGCCTGCCGGACGGCGTCCTGGGTGAAGGGGCAGAGGTCCCGCGATTTGCCCACAATGCCGTGCTGATAACCACGCTGGAAAGCTCGTTCCATTGGATCACGCTTGAGTCTTCTCATAGGGTAGTGCCCTCGTAGGTTGACTTGCAGATTGTCCATGGCCCGTTGCAGGCCTGGATGCCAGAGCCGGCGTCCTGACATCCGCCCCGCACCTTCGCGCTGCGGGTGGTCAATTACTAACCAATGGCGCTCCAGCTGGGAACGACCTTTTAGCTATAAGCCGTAATCAAATCGAAATGAAATGGCGATAAACCGCCGCTGGAATGCCGTCACTGCGGCTTGTTGAGACGCAGTCAAACTTTCACGCAAGGGGCTGTCCTCATCGGTCAATCCGACCAAAGGCAGAAAGTTCCTTGCGCTAACCTATGGATTCAACGATGTCCGCGATGCAACAACTCATCCTCACCTGTCCAAAGGGACTCGAGACCCTGCTGCTGGAAGAGGCCCAGGGCCTCGGCTTGCAGGAAGCCCGCAGCCAGACCGCGGCGGTGCGCGGCGAAGCCAGTCTCGCGGATGCCTACCGCCTGTGCCTCTGGTCGCGCCTGGCCAACCGGGTGCTGCTGGTGCTGGCGCGCTTCCCGGTGGAAGACCCCCAGGGGCTGTACCTGGGCGTGCACGGGGTGGAATGGGAAGAACACCTGGCGCCCACCGGCACCCTGGCGGTGGGCTTCAGCGGCCAGGGCGCGGGCATCGACAACACCCATTTCGGCGCCCTCAAGGTCAAGGACGCCATCGTCGACCGCCTGCGCGAGCGCACCGGGCAGCGCCCCACGGTGGACAAGATCGCCCCGGACCTGCGCGTCCACCTGCACCTGGAGCGCGGCCAGGCCATCCTCTCGCTGGATCTCTCCGGCCAGAGCCTGCACCAGCGCGGCTATCGCCTGCAGCAGGGCGCGGCGCCGCTCAAAGAAAACCTGGCGGCCGCGGTGCTGATCCGTGCCGGCTGGCCGGCCCTGGCCGCGGCCGGTGGCGCCCTGGCCGACCCCATGTGCGGGGTGGGCACCTTCCTGGTCGAAGCCGGCTTGATGGCGGCGGACATCGCCCCCAACCTGCGCCGCGAGCGCTGGGGCTTTTCCGGCTGGCTGGGCCATGTGCCCGCCCTCTGGCAGCAACTGCACCAGGAGGCCGAGGCGCGAGCCGCCGCTGGCCTGGCCAGGACGCCCGCCTGGATCCGCGGCTACGAAGCCGATCCGCGGCTGATCCAGCCGGCGCGCAACAACATCGAGCGGGCCGGTCTGTCCGAGTGGATCAAGGTCTACCAGGGCGAGGTCGCCAGCTTCGAGCCGCGTCCGGACAAGGGCCAGACCGGCCTGGTGATCTGCAACCCGCCCTATGGCGAGCGCCTGGGTGACGAAGCCAGCCTGCTGTACCTCTATCAGAATCTTGGCGAGCGCCTGCGTCAGGCCTGCCTGGGCTGGCGCGCGGGGGTCTTTACCGGAGCGCCCGAACTGGGCAAGCGCATGGGCATCCGCAGTCACAAGCAATACGCCTTCTGGAACGGCGCCTTGCCCTGCAAGCTGCTGATGTTCGAGGTGGAGACCCGCCAGTTCGTCACCGGCAGTCGCAGTGGCGAGCGCCCGGCCAATGCCCAGGCGGCGGAGCCGGCCAAGCTCAGCGAAGGCGGGCAGATGTTCGCCAATCGGCTGCAGAAGAATCTCAAGCAGCTCGGCAAGTGGGCCCGCAGCCAGGGCGTGCAGTGCTATCGCCTGTATGACGCCGACATGCCCGAATACGCGGTGGCGGTGGATCTCTATGGCGATCGCGTGCACGTGCAGGAATACGCACCGCCGCGCTCCATCGACCCGGACAAGGCCCAGGCGCGCCTGCTCGACGCCCTGGCGGCCATTCCCCAGGCGTTGAACATCGATCCGTCGCTGGTAGTGGTCAAGCGCCGCGAACGGCAGAGCGGCACCAAGCAGTACGAACGCCAGGCCGCCCAGGGTGAATTCCTGCAGGTGGAAGAAGCGGGCGCCAAGCTGCTGGTCAACCTCACAGACTATCTGGATACCGGGCTGTTCCTGGATCACCGTCCGCTGCGTCTGCGGCTGCGTCAGGAAGCTCAGGGCAAGCGTTTCCTCAATCTGTTCTGCTACACCGGCGCCGCCACGGTGCAGGCGGCAGTGGGCGGGGCGCGCAGCACCACCAGCGTCGACCTCTCGCGGACCTACCTGGACTGGGCCCGGCGCAACCTGGCGCTCAACGGCTTTTCCGAGCGGCACCGCCTGGAACAGGGCGATGTCCTGCACTGGCTGGAAAACGATCGCGGCGAATACGATCTGATCTTCGTCGACCCGCCGACCTTTTCCAACTCCAAGCGCCTGGAAGGGGTGTTCGACGTCCAGCGCGATCACGTTGCCCTGCTCGACTCGGCCATGGCCCACCTGAGTCGCAACGGGGTGCTGTATTTCTCCAACAACTTCCGCAAGTTCGAACTGGATGCGAGTCTCGCCGAGCGCTATCGCGTCGAAGAGATCAGCGCCAGCACCCTGGATCCGGATTTCGCGCGCAATCCCAAGATCCACCGCGCCTGGCGGTTCAGCCTGCAATGAGCCCAGCCGCCTGAACTGCCGCTGAACGGGTCGGGCATCGAGCCGTTCAGCCTGTGAACCGGTGCAATCCAGCCTTTTCCCACGAACGCCCCAGCAGCCCATGCCGTCCACAATGACGGCGCAGCGCTGGGTCGTGCCTGGCGGGATGAGGAGGGAAAGGTTCTACGATGCTGGTTTCACTGCAGGCTCTCAGGGCCCTGGCCGCCTGGCTGGTGGTCTTCCATCACTTCATGCAGGTGTTCTTCGATTTCCACGCCGACAGCCTCGGCGGCCATCTGCTCTCCACCCGGGGACAGGTCGGGGTCGACATCTTCTTCGTGCTCAGCGGCTTCGTGATCCACCTGTCCACCGCAGGCCGACCGCTCAGGCGCAGTACCTTCCTCTGGCACCGCATCGCCCGCATCGTCCCTGCCTACTGGCTGTACACCGCGGTGACGGCGCTGATCCTCTATCTGGCCAGCGACGTGATGCCCATCTACGGCGTCGCCGCGCGCGAACTGCTGCTCTCGCTGTTCTTCATTCCCAGCGAGAATCCGGCGGGCTTCGGCCACTATCCGATCTTGCCGGTGGGCTGGACGCTCAACTTCGAGATGCTGTTCTACCTGCTGTTCGCCCTGTCCTTCGGCGTGGCCGAGCGCTGGCGCATTGGGGTGGTCAGCCTGCTGGTGATCCTGGTCAGCCTGGTGCTGGCCCGCGAGTCCTTTGTCAGCAGCTTCTATCGCAATCCGATCATCTTCGAATTCCTGCTGGGGGTGAGCCTGGCAGCGCTCTATCGCCGTGGCGCCCTGCGCGGTCCCAAACCCCTGGCCCTGGTCGCGGCCCTGGCGGCGCTGACCTGCCTGGTGGCCTTTCCCGCCGATCATCCCTGGCGCCTGCTGACCTGGGGCGTGCCCAGTGCGGTACTGGTCGGCGCCTGCGTGATCCTCGAACCCTGGTTCGCCGGCTCGCGGCTGTGCAAGGCACTGGGCGACTGGTCCTATTCGGTCTATCTGGTGCACGTCATCGTGCTCTGGCTGGGCGACTACTGGCTGCACCAGCAGTGGGGCTTCAGCCCCTACCAGACCCTGGCGGTCTGCCTGCCGGTGATCCTGCTGCTGGCCTGGGCCAGCTACGAGTGGATCGAGCGCCGCCTGTCGCGCACCCTGCGCCAGCTGGGCGAGCGCCTGGTCGGGCGGCGCCCGCAGTGGGTGGTCGGTCAGTAGGCCGTGCGTTCCGCCGCGCTGAGTTCGGGCAGCAGCGCGCGACCTTCCGCCGAGGAACGCTGCGCCGCATCCAGCAGGGCCATCAGAGCGCAGGCCTGGGCCGGGGTGACGGGATTGGCGGCGCGCCCGGCCAGGGCCTCGACCAGGGAGAGGTAGTAGCGACGGTGATCGCCCGCCGGCGTCGGCAGCGCCTGGCGCCTGCCGCTGGCGTCGATCAGCCAGCCCGAATCCGGATCCTGGCCCCAGTCGGGACCACCGGGGCGCACGCCGGCCTTGAGCGCGTCCTCCTGGCGATCCGCACCCTGTTTGATCCAGCTGCCCGCGGTGCCCTGGGCGAGAAAGCGTGGCACGCCACCGGCGGCCAGCATCCCGGCTCTCAGGGTCACCTGGCGGGTGCCGTAGTCCAGCTGCACCTGGAACCAGTCGTCGGTGAGCGCGCCGGGTCGTTGCCGCACCAGCTGCGCCTGCAGGCGCTCGGGCAGGCCGAACAGGCAGAGCGCCTGATCCAGCAGATGGGGACCGAGATCGAACCAGAGGCCACTGCCGGGTAGCGCGGCTTCGCGCCAGCGCGTCCGCACCTCGGGACGAAAGCGCTCGATGCGCGATTCCAGACTGGTCAACTCACCCAAGGCGCCGCTGGCCAGGACTGCCTGCAAGCCGAGGAAATCGCTGTCCCAGCGGCGGTTCTGGAACACCGACAGCAACCGGTCGGCCTGTTCGGCTTCCGCAGCGAGTTGCCGGGCTTCGGCCAGGGTCACGGTAAAGGGCTTGTCGACCACCACGTGCTTGCCGGCGGCCAGGGCGGCGCTGGCGAGGGGCGCATGGGTCTGGTTGGGTGAGGCGATCACCACCAGGTCGATGGCCGGATCCCGCACGGCTGCGAGGTAATCCGCGGTGACGCGTATCCCGGGCAGATCGGCCTGAACACGCGGGGCATCCCGTGAGGCCACCAGTTCCAGAGAGAGCCCAGGGATGGAGCCTAGCAGGGGGCCATGAAAGGTCTGACCGACGAAGCCGTAACCGATCAGGGCGACGCGAAAGGGGGAGGGCATGGGGCTTCCTTGTGCCGGGGTGGAAAACAGCGAGGCCGCTCAGGGAGCGGCCTCGGTTGAACGCTAGCGTCTAACGGCGCATCACTTCAACTGGTGATCGTGAGCCAGTTGCTCCCGTTCGAGGAATTCGTCCTGCCGCAGCGAATCCTGGAATTCTGCGGAATCTTCCAGGGCCAGGGGATCGTTGAGTTCTCCGCCCGACAGCCGCTTCTTTTCCAGCTTGCCGGAGAGGTTGCTGATGGCCCGATGCAGCTTGTCGGCTGCGCCATCCACCGCCTGTTCCAGGGATTCGGCCTTGTGCGTCACCGAAAGCGGCTGATGGCCCTTGATACGGGCCTCCATCTGGCAGCGCTTGTCTTGGGCGCCCGATTTGCCGGCGTTCTCGTCGTTGAGGTGCACCTCGACGCGGGTCAGGAGTTCGTCGAAGCGATCCAGGCGGTCTTCCACCACGGATGCCACCCAATTCTGTAAACCGGCACTGCCTTCGATGTTGTGGTCACTGTTGACTTGGACTTGCATGCGGCTTCCTCTTTTTGACGGGCCTGACCATTGGATGAGGCCGGTCAGGCCGAGGTTCAAGGCTGTTCGTCCGGTGTGCGTGTCACCCGATGTTTCCTTCTGGCAGTGTTCAGAGGCGTCGCAAGTATCGGAAAACGACGCTCAGGTCGCGGTCGCTGGCGTTTTGCCTTGTCCACTGATAATGCGCGACCTTCCATCGTCCGTCGCAGTGGGGATCGTCAATGCCAGATGTGCTCACCCGTGGCCGCAATTTTGCCCGGCGGCTCTGGCTACCCCGTGCGATTGGTCTGCTGCTCAGCCTGAGTTGCATCGTTTCGGTGCAGCTCACCCAGCCGGTATCCATTGGACTGTGGATCCTGCTGTTGGCCAATGCGCTGCTCTGGTCGCCGCTGGCCTACTGGCGCGCCGTCCGCGCTCGAGACCCCTATCGCGCCGAGCTGGGCAACCTGCTGCTGGACTGTGGCTCGGCCAGCTTCTGGGCGGCGAGCATGGGCTTCAATCTGCTGCCCAGCGTGACGCTGCTCGCCATGACCGGTCTCAACATGCTCGGCGCCGGTGGCCTGGCCTTCTGGCGCCGCGGGCTGGTCGCGCAACTGGCGGGCATCCTGGTCGGCCTCGTGGTGCTGCGCCATCCGATCGCCATCCAGACCTCCACCGCACAGATCTATGCCTGCCTGCCGATGATCATCGCCTATCCCTGGGCCCTGGGCCTGGTGAGCTTTCGCCTGGCGCAGCAGCTGTCGCGGCGCAAGCAGGAGCTGGAGCTGATCAGCAAGCAGGACGGCATGACCGGGCTGCACAACAGAACCCACTGGGATCAGTTGCTGCAGCGGGAATTCGCCCGCTGCAAACGCAGCGGCGCCGCGGCCAGCCTGGTGATGATCGATCTGGACAACTTCAAGCTCATCAACGACCGCTTCGGCCATCAGGCCGGCGACGAGATGCTGCGCCAGTTTTCCGGTCTGCTGGCGCGGACCATCCGCACCAGCGATCTCGCCGGTCGTTTTGGCGGCGATGAATTCGGTATCCTCTTGCCCGACACCTCGCCCGAGCGGGCCCTGGATCTGATCCGGCGGCTGCAGGAGCGTCTGCACGACATGCAGGCAGGCGGCCCCGGCGACCGCCAGAACGTGCGCGTCGGCCTGAGCTGCGGCATCGCCGGCTTCGACCGCGCCTACGATGACGTCGCCCACTGGTTGCAGGCGGCCGACTTCGCCCTCTACCGCGCCAAGGCTCAGGGCCGCGGGCGGGCGGAGGTGGCCGATCCCCAAGGAGTGCTGGCATGACCCCGGCGATAGAACTGCTCAAGAAGAGCCAGGTGCCCCACGAGGTACTGAGCTACCACCATGACCCCAAGGCCGCCTCCTATGGCCTGGAAGCCGCCGAGAAACTCGGTCTGGCACCGGAGACGGTGTTCAAGACCCTGCTGGCGGCAAGCGAGAAGCAGGAGTTGCTGGTAGCCATCGTGCCCGTCGCCGGCACCCTGGATCTCAAGGCCCTGGCCCAGGCGGCCGGGGTGAAGAAACTGGAGATGGCCAAGCCCGACCAGGCCCAGCGCAGCACCGGCTACCTGGTGGGCGGCATCAGCCCGCTGGGGCAGAAGAAGCGGCTGCGTACCTTCATCGACGCCTCCGCGGCGGCCTTGCCAAGCATCCATGTCAGTGCCGGGCGCCGGGGGCTGGAAGTGGCCCTGGCGCCGACGGATCTGGCGCGCCTGCTGGACGCGCCCTTCGTACCGATCGGCAAGGGCTGAGCGCCTGTCTACCGGGTAGGGTGGAAAACCGCGTAGCGTTTTCCACGCGCGATCAGGCTGGTGGACAAGGCTGCGCCCTTGTCCACCCTACGACGGGTTGGTTGCCGAATTTCAGCAGGGTGGAAAACCGCCTGGCGTTTTCCACCCCCTCTATCCGCTAGGCGATCCCGTAGCTCTCGCGCAATTGCTGCCGATAGCGCTGGTAGGCCGCCTCGTACTCGGCGACCCGCGCGGGATCCGGTTCGGCGCGGCTGGCCGGGTCCAGGTGCACGCAGCGCTCGGTGAGGCTGTCGAGCGACTCCGGGCGGCCCTGTTCGCGACTCCAGCACCAGGCGGCCTGCAGGGCGCCGCCCAGGGCCGCGCCTTCGCCATGGACCGGGCAGACCACCGGGGTGTTCATCAGATCGGCGATCAATTGCCGCCACACCGGGCTCTTGGCGCCGCCGCCGATCAGTCTCAAGGTATCGCCGGGCATGCCCAGGTCACGCAGCAGATCGAAGCCGTATCTCAGGGCAAAGCTCACCCCCTCGACCACTGCCCGGCACAGGTTGGCGCGGGTCAGGTTGGTGGCGGTGAGGCCATGCAGGCTGGCGGTAGCGGTCGGCAGCGCCGGGACCCGTTCGCCATTGAGGAAGGGCAGCATCAGCACCCCCTCGGCGCCGATGGGCGACTCCGCCACCAGACGGGTGAATTCGGCCAGGTCCAGGCCGAGCAACTCGCGGATCTGGCCGCTGGCGTTGGTCAGGTTCATGGTGCAGATCAGCGGCAGCCAGCCGCCATTGGACGAGCAGAAGCCCGCAACCGCGGGGTGCTCGCTGATGCGAGGTTCGTCGGAATACCCATAGAGGGTGCCCGAGGTGCCCAGGCTCAAGGTGATCTGGCCAGCGCGGCTGTTGCCGGTGCCCAGGGCGCCCATCATGTTGTCGCCGCCGCCGCTGGAGACCAGCGCCTGGGGATTGATGCCCAGTTGGCTGGCGACCTCCGGCCGCAGCCGTCCGACCGGCTGGTCGGCTTCGATCAACTCCGGCAGGGCGCGCTCCAGGCGTCCACTGGGATCGATGTGGCGCAGCAGCTCCAGGTCGTACTGGCGAGAGCGTACGTTGAAATAGCCGGTACCCGAGGCGTCGCCGTATTCGGCCACGGCGCGTCCGGTCAGCCAGAAATTCAGGTAGTCGTGAGGCAGCAGCACCTGGGCGATCTGGCCGAACACCTCCGGGTGCTGTTCCTTGGTCCAGAGCAGCTTGGAGACGGTGTAGCCCGGCGCGATGGCCAGGCCCAGGCGCTCGATGGAGTCCTCGACGCCGCCCAGATGCTCCAGCAGACGCTGGTTTTCCGGGGTGGATTCGGTGTCGCACCAGAGCTTGGCCGGCCGCAGCACCTTGCCGCTGTCGTCGAGCAGCACCAGGCCGTGCTGCTGACCGGAGACGCCGATGCCGAGGATGTCCTGGCCGTCGCTGCCGGCCTGGGCCAGGGCGGCGCGG
Organism: Pseudomonas sp. PGPPP4; assembly: GCF_002256045.1. Taxonomy (NCBI): domain Bacteria; kingdom Pseudomonadati; phylum Pseudomonadota; class Gammaproteobacteria; order Pseudomonadales; family Pseudomonadaceae; genus Pseudomonas; species Pseudomonas sp. PGPPP4. The sequence continues at coordinate 4,073 of NZ_NKID01000004.1, read as the reverse complement.
GTGGCCGCTACCAGCGCGCGGATCCAGTCCGCCGGATTCTGCTCGCGGCGGCCATTGGCGCCCTCGGTCAGGGGATGAGGCGCACTGCCTTCACCCAGTACCACCCCGCGCTCGACATCCAGGATCACCGCCTTGGTGCCCTGGGTGCCGCAGTCTATCCCGAGAAACTTCATGCCTGGCCGCTCCTTGTTGTTGTTTGGGCTCGTATTGATCATCGACGCTGCCCAGGCAGCTTTTTGCCAAGGCTAGTCGCCGAGCAGGGTCTGCAAGGTGGCGCTGACCCCATGGGTACGCAAGTTGTACAGCTGCCGCTCGAAGGCGGCAACGAAGGCCGCGGATTTCGGGATGTGCTTACCGAAGATTTCCTCGGCGCCCAGCAGGCGCTCGGTGAGATTCTTCTGATCCTGCACCAGCTCTTCGCAGTAGTTGGCGCGCGGATCGGGAATGCGATAGGTCGCCCCGGTCTCGTCCACGCCCCGCAGATAGACCGCCCAGGCGGCCACCACCAGGGCGGCGCGATCCAGGTCCTTGCCGTCCTCGATCAGCCGGTTGATGGTCGGCACGGTGAATTTGGGAAACTTCGACGAACCGTCCGAGCAGACCCGCTCCAGCTGGTCGGCGATGGCGCGATTGGAGAAGCGCTCGATCAGGGTGTCCTTGTACTGGTCAAGATCGATGCCGGGCACCGGGGCCAGCTGCGGCGTCACGTCCGCGTCCATGTAGGTACGGATGTAGCGCACGAACAGCGGATCGGCCATGGTCTCGTGGACGAAGCGGTAGCCCTTGAGGAAGCCAAGGTAGGTCAGCGCCAGGTGGCTGCCGTTGAGCAGCTTGATCTTCATCTCTTCATAGGGGGTGACGTCATCGGTGAACTGGACGCCGACGTCTTCCCAGGCTGGACGGCCAGCGACGAACTTGTCTTCCAGCACCCACTGCAGGAAGGGCTCGCAGACCACCGGCCAGGCATCCTCGACGCCGTGTTCGGCCAGCAGCGCCGCGCGATGGGCGGTGCTGGTCATGGGGGTGATGCGATCGACCATGGCGTTGGGAAAGCTGACGTGCTCGGCGATCCAGCCGTGCAGCTCTTCGTCCACCAGGGCGGCGTAGGCCAGCAGGGCCTTGCGGGTGACCTGGCCATTGTGCGGAAGGTTGTCGCAGGACATCACGGTGAAGGGCCCGGTGCCCTCGGCGCGGCGCTTGGCCAGCGCCGCCAGCAGGAAGCCGAAGACGCTGCGCGGATCGCCCGGATGCTGGAGGTCGTGCTGGATCAGCGGCAGCTTGAAGTTGAATTCGCCGGTGCTGTCATCCATGCAGTAGCCGCCCTCGGTGATGGTGAGGGAGACGATGCGGGTGCTGGGATGGGCCAGCTTGTCGATCAGCGTCTGGGTGCCGTCCTCGGCCAGCAGCATGCCGCTGATGGCGCCGACGACGCGCACCTCGGTGTCCGGCTCGTCGGCCAGCACCACCTGGGTGTAGAGATAGTCCTGGCCGGCCAGGGCATCACGCATGGCGCGGTCTTCGGCGCGCAGGCCGACGCCGCAGATGCTCCAGTCCAGGTCGCGCCCCTGGTTCAGCAGGGCCTCGGTGTAGATGGCCTGGTGCGCGCGGTGGAAGCCGCCGACGCCGATGTGGACGATGCCCTGGCGCAGCTGGCAGGCGGCGTAGCCAGGCTTGGCGATGTAGTCGGGCAGTTGTTCGAGGTGCTGGCGATTGAGTTTCACGATGGCGATCCTGCAAGGCGGCGCCCCGGGCGCGCAGAGCGCCGGGGCTGGAAGGAGGGGGATGGTCAGGCGGCTTTGCGCAGCAGCGGCGCCACGGCGCGGCCCTGCTCGTCGAACAGGTGGCAGAAGTCCACGTCCAGGGCCAGGCGCTGGCGTTCGCCATAGGCCACGGCGCAGTCGCCGGGGACGCGCACGGTCAGCGGCTCTTCGGCCTCGGTGACCATGTGGCAGTAGGTGTCACTGCCCAGGCGCTCGGCCACATCGCTGATCACCGGCAACTGGCCGTCGGCGGCCAGGCGCAGGTGTTCCGGACGAATGCCCAGGGTCACCGGGCTGCCGACCGCCAGGTCGTCGCCGCGGCGCGGCAGGTGCAGGCGCGGACCGGCCGCCAGTTCCACTTCCACGCCCTGGGCGTCGGTGGCCGCCACCTTGCCCTTGAGAAAGGCCATCTTCGGCGTACCCAGGAAGCCGGCGACGAAGAGGTTGGCCGGATGGTGATAGAGCTCCAGGGGCGAGCCGACCTGCTCGACGCGGCCGCCGTTGAGCACCACCACCTTGGTCGCCAGGGTCATGGCTTCCACCTGGTCGTGGGTCACGTAGATCATGGTGGCCTGCAATTCCTGGTGCAGGCGCGCCAGCTCCAGGCGCATCTGCACGCGCAGGGCGGCGTCCAGGTTGGACAGGGGTTCGTCGAACAGGAAGATCTTCGGCTGGCGCACGATGGCGCGGCCGATGGCCACCCGCTGGCGCTGACCACCGGAGAGCTGGCGCGGCTTGCGCTCCAGCAGCGGCGTCAGCTCGAGGATGCGGGCGGCGTCGGTGACCTTGCGCTCCACCTCCTGCTTGTCGATCTTGGCCAGGTCCAGGGCGAAGGACAGATTCTTGCGCACGCTCATGTGCGGATAGAGGGCGTAGGTCTGGAACACCATGGCCAGGTCGCGCTTGGCTGGCGAGACCTCGGTGATGTCGCGACCGTCCAGTTCCAGGGTGCCGCTGGTGACCTCTTCCAGACCGGCGATGAGCCGCAGCAGGGTGGATTTGCCGCACCCGGACGGGCCGACGAAGACCACGAATTCGCGGTCGTTGATGTCGAGGTCGACGCCCTTGATGATTTCCAGCGAGTCGAAGCCCTTGCGCAGGCTGCGAATTTTCAGATTGGCCATGACAGGAATCCTCTTGTTATTTGAGCCGTCGCTGCGCGTCGCGAGCGAAGGCGAGACAAGGAGGAAGGTCGCGAGGAAGCGCAGTTTACGTGGGTAAATGAGCATTTCGAGCGACCTTCCGACGCCGGATCGGCAAGCGCAGTAGCGCAGCGACGGCTCATTTCACGGCGCCGAACGACAGGCCGCGCACCAGTTGTTTCTGGCTGATCCAGCCAAAGATCAGGATGGGTGCGCAGGCCAGCGTCGAGACGGCCGACAGCTTGGCCCAGAACAGTCCCTGGGGACTGGAGTAGGAGGCGATCAGCGCGGTCAGCGGGGCGGCGTTGGACGAGGTCAGGTTCAGCGACCAGAAGGCCTCGTTCCAGCAGAGGATCAGCGACAGCAGCATGGTCGAGGCGATGCCGCCCTTGCTGATCGGCAAGAGCACCCGGACGATTTCCTGGTAGGTGGTGGCGCCATCCAGGCGCGCCGCCTCGAGGATGTCCTTGGGGATGTCCTTGAAGTAGGTGTAGACCATCCAGACCACGATGGGCAGGTTGATCAGGGTGTAGACGGCGATCAGCAGCAACCGGCTATCGAGCAGTTCGAACTGCTTGGCCAGCAGGTAGATGGGCACCAGCACCCCGACCGCCGGCAGCATCTTGGTGGACAGCATCCACAGCAGCAGACGCTGGGTGTTGCGGGTCTCGTGGAAGGCCATCGAGTAGGCCGCCGGCAGCGCCAGCAACAGACTGAGCAGGGTTGCGCCAAAGGAGATCACCACCGAATTCAGCGCGAAGTGGAAGTAGTCGCTGCGCGCCTGGATGGTCAGGTAGTTCTCCAGCGTGGGCATGAAGAAGAATTGCGGCGGCGTGGCGAAGGCGTCGATCTCGGTCTTGAAGCTGGTCAGCACCATCCAGAAGATCGGGAAGAACAGCACCAGGGCCACCAGCCAGGCGAGCAGGCCCAGCAGCAGGCTCTGCAGGCGCCGGGATTGCTTGAGCGTCAGCATGTCGGGGTCCTCACTGTTGGGTCAGGTTCTTGCCAAGCATCCGCACCAGGATGATGGCGGCGATGTTGGCGATGAGCACGGCGATCAGGCCGCCGGCGGAGGCCAGGCCGACGTCGAACTGCAGCAGGGCCTGGTTATAGATCAGGTAGGCGAGGTTGGTGGAGGCGAAGCCCGGGCCGCCACTGGTGGTGGTGTAGA
>NZ_NKID01000013.1:0-91066 GCF_002256045.1 Pseudomonas sp. PGPPP4 | reverse complement strand
CGCGGCCGAGCTTGGGAATGGTGCCCAGGGTCTCGCCGGTGGCCGGGTTGTCCACGCTGACGGTGGCGCCGCTGTCGGCGTCGATCCAGGCACCGTCGACATAGGCTTGCTGGCGAAACAGGGAAGCATCTTTGAGCTGCATTAGGGGCTCCTTGGCAAGGGACGAGCGGGCGGCACGGGGCCGCCGACGGCATCAGTAGGCAGCGCGGTAGATCTGCTCGATGTCGCTCACGCTGAGCTTGCGCGGGTTGTTGCGCATCAGGCGATCGATCTTGCTGGCCTCTTCGGCCATGGCCGGAATGGCCTCTTCCGGCACCGCGAAGTCGCGCATTCCCTTGGGGATCTCCACGGCGGCGCAAAGGGCGCGCATGGCCGCCACCGCCACCTCCGCAGCCTCCCGGTCGGACAGGCCGGTCACCGTCTCGCCCATGGCCTCGGCGATGTCGCGGAAGCGCTCCAGGCAAGCCAGCTTGTTCCAGGCCATTACGTGGGGCAGCAGCAGCGCATTGCTCACCCCATGGGCGATGTTGAAACGTCCGCCCAGGGGATAGGCCAGGGCATGCACGGCGGCGACCCCGGCATTGCCGAAGGCCATGCCGGCCATCAGGCTGGCGTTGGCCATGTCTTCACGAGCCTGCAGGTGGTCGGGATTGGCATAGGCCTTGGGCAGGGCCTGGCTGATCAGGCGGATCGCGCCGAGGGCCAGGGCATCGGTGATCGCCGAGGCGTTCAGCGACAGATAGGCCTCGATGGCATGCACCAGAGCGTCGACGCCACTGGCCGCCGTTACCCCGCGCGGGCAGGTCAGGGTCATCAGCGGACTGACCAGGGCCACATCGGGCAGCAGGAAATCCGAGGCTATGCCTTTCTTGAGGTGGGCCTGCTTGTCGGACAGCACCGCGACGTTGGTCACCTCGGAGCCGGTCCCGGCGGTGGTGGGAATGGCGATCAGCGGCGGACCCTTGCGCTTGACCTGATCGGTGCCGAACAGCGTTTCGAGCGGGCCGTCATGGTTGACGTAAGCGGCAACGCTCTTGGCGATGTCGATGGCGCTACCGCCGCCGACCCCGATCAGGCCGTCGTAGCCGCCCTCGCGATAGACCTGGGTGCAGTCCTCGGCGATGGCGATCTCCGGTTCGGGCTGGACCCGGTCGTAGACCCCGTAGCCACGGCCCTCCAGGCGCTGGATCACATGCTCGACCGTGCCCGAGCGCAACAGAACGGCATCGGTGACGATCAGCGGATGGTGGATGTTCAGGCGGCTCAATTCGAGCGGCAGACGGTCCAGTGCCTCGGTGCCGGTCAGCAACCGGCCGGCGATACGGAAGGCGGAAAGGGACATGGGATACCTGCTTGTTCTTGTGGGTGGTCTCCCGGTCATAGCCAAAGCCGTGCCACTACTGCGCAAGCCGCGCCAGCCCTGGCCAGGCGGGTGCCAGAGCGGATCGCCACCCGTAGTTGGCGAATCGTTTCCCAATCGCCACGACCGGCTTTGATCGGAAAGCTAATCGCGCTCCCAGCGCTTCATCTTCTGCACCACCGTCGCCTGGCTGATACCCAGGGCCTTGGCCGCCAGCCGAGTGGTCTTGAAGCGTTGCAGGGCCTGGCCGATGGCCTGGCGCTCGGTGCGTTCGAGCAGGCGGCGCAGGCTGAGTGGATTGGTGTCGTCCTGCAGCGGGGCCTGGCATTCGCTGGGTAGGTCGAGGCTGCCGATCTGCTCGCCCACGCAGAGGGCGACCAGCCGCTCCACCACGTTGATCAACTCGCGGATGTTGCCCGGCCAGGCGTACTGTTCGAGCAGCTCCAGGGCCTCCAGGCTCCAGTGCAATTGCCGGCCATGGCGCTGGTTGAAATGTGCCAGGTAATGCTCCAGCAGCGGACGGATCTCATCGCGCCGCTCGCGCAGGGGCGGAATGCAAAGCGGTACCACGTTGAGGCGGTAGAAGAGATCGGCGCGGAATTGGCCCGCCGCGACCATGCGCTGGAGATCCCGGTGCGTGGCGCTGATGATCCGCACATCGACCTCCTTGAGTTCGAGACCGCCCACCGGGATGAAGCGGCCTTCCTCCAGCACCTTGAGCAGCTTGACCTGCAAGGCCAGCGGCAGGTCGCCGATCTCGTCGAGGAACAGCGTGCCGTGGTTCGCCAGCTCCAGCAGGCCGCGCTTACCCTTGCTCGAAGCGCCGGTGAAGGCCCCCGGCGCATAGCCGAACAGCTCGGCCTCGACCAGGGGCTCCGGCAGGGCGCCGCAATTGAGCGACAGGAAGGGCTCGGCGGCGCGGCTGCTCTGGTTGTGGATGAACTGGGCCACCAGGGTCTTGCCCACCCCCGTCTCGCCCTGCAGCAATACCCGCACATCGCGCCCAGCGACCCGATAGGCCAGGTCGAACAGCTCATCGGTGGCCACGCCGGCGTTCAGCAGCGAGGAGGGTAGCTGGCGCGCATGGAGTTGCGCCGTGCTGTGGCGCAGCTGCTTGAGTTGCTGCAGTTCATCTCGCTCATGCTTCATGCGCAGCAACTCGGTCATGTCGCGCACGGTGCTGATGACATAGCGGATCTCGCCGCTGGCGGCAAAGATCGGCGAGGCACTGACCAGCAATTGCTTGCCGTTGACCAGGCGCTGCATCAGGGAGAAGGGCTGCCCCTCCGCGATCACCTTGAGCGAGGCCGAGCGCGAGATCACCCCCTCACGCACCAGATCCTGCATCCAGCGCCCGACCAGTTGGCTGCCGTCCAATCCGGTGAGGCGTTCGTAGGCCCGGTTGACCTTGAGGGTGCGACCCTCGTGGTCGGTGATGTAGACGCCATCATGCAGGGCGTCCAGCAGTTCGGCGAAGCCTGGATCGTTGAAATCCATACAGCGCTCCTCGTTTGGCCAAGGCCTGCCCAGCAGGGCGAAAGGCTCAGGCGCCGGCTTGCGGCAAGGCCTTGTTGCCTTCTTCCCGTACCCAGAACAGCGTCGCCCCGGCCACCGCGGCGGGCATGAACAAGGCGTTCAGGCCGGGTACCAGCAGCGCCAGGTAGGTCACCCCGCCAAAGCCCAGGCAGCGCAGGCGGCGGGTGCGCAGCCAGGCGAGCATGGCGCGGAAATCCAGCTTGTGGTTGTCGGCGGGGAAGTCGATGTACTGCACCGCCATCATCCAGACGCCGAACAGGATCCACAGCGGCGCGGCGACCAGGTTGAGGCCGGGGATGAAGGTCAGCACCAATAGGCCCAGGGCGCGCGGCAAGTAGTAGCCCAGCTTGCGCAGTTCGCGCTGCAGGGTGCGCGGCACCATGGTGACCAGTTCGGTGAGATTGAACGGCGGGAAGTCGTCCTGGCCGCGCACCATGACCTCGACCTTTTCCGCCAGAAAGCCGTTGAAGGGCGCCGCCACCAGGTTGGCCAGCATCGTGAAGGTAAAGAAGATGATCGCCAGCAGCAGGAGCACGAACAGCGGCCAGAGCAGCCATTCGACGAAGCTCGCCCAGGTCGGCAGGCTCGGCATCAGCTGCTCCAGCCAACCCTCGAAGCCGCGCACGGCAAAGGTGAGAATGGCGGCGTAGAGCAGCAGGTTGATGGTCAGCGGGATGACCACGAAGCGGCGCATGCCGGGGCGGGTCACCAGGCGCAGCCCTTCGGCGAAGTAGGCGGAGCCGGACAGCGGAGCGACAGCCATGAAGATTCCTGACAGGTGGCGGGAAGGCACAGCTTACCTCAGGGCTCTCTGGCCGAAGCGGTCGACATAGGCGCGCCCTATGGTCTGGATTTAGAATGGTCGCTTCTGTGGAGGGGCGGCACCCGGTACGCTGAGCCCCATCCCTGGACCCGGTGTCCGCCTATCGGCGCCGGTCGCGCCGTCGCCAGGAGCGACCGGCGCTTGCGGAACGGTTCCGCACGCACACCGGCCGGCATGCCCACAGGGCGCGCCGGCCACTCTACTCTTAGGTCTGCCGGAGACCCCGGCAGGGAGAATGTCATGTCTGAAGTCAGCAACTCGCGCCATTCGCGCCTCATCATCCTCGGATCCGGTCCGGCCGGTTACACGGCCGCGGTCTATGCCGCCCGTGCCAACCTCAAGCCGCTCTTGATCACCGGCATGCAGATGGGCGGCCAGCTGACCACCACCACCGAGGTCGACAACTGGCCGGGCGATCCCCACGACCTGACCGGTCCGGCGCTGATGGAGCGGATGCGCGAGCACGCCGAGCGCTTCGAGACCGAGATCGTCTTCGATCACATCAATGCTGTGGACTTTGGCGGCAAGCCCTACACCCTCAAGGGTGACAGCGCTACCTACACCTGCGACGCCCTGATCATCGCCACCGGCGCCAGCGCCCGCTACCTGGGCCTGGCCAGCGAAGAGGCCTTCATGGGCAAGGGCGTGTCCGCCTGCGCCACCTGCGACGGCTTCTTCTATCGCAACCGCGAGGTGGCGGTGGTCGGCGGCGGCAACACCGCGGTCGAGGAAGCCCTGTACCTCGCCAACATCGCCAGCAAGGTGACCCTGATCCACCGTCGCGAGACCTTCCGCGCCGAGAAGATCCTGCAGGACAAGCTGCGCGCCCGGGTCGCCGAAGGCAAGATGGCGCTCAAGCTCAACGCCAGCGTCGACGAGGTGCTGGGTGACAACATGGGCGTCACCGGCGTGCGCATCAAGAACAACGACGGCAGCAGCGAAGAGCTGCAGGTGGCCGGTCTGTTCGTCGCCATCGGCCATACCCCCAACACCGGGTTGTTCGAAGGCCAGCTGGAGACCCACGACGGCTACCTGGTGGTGAAGGGCGGTCGCGAGGCCAATGCCACCGCCACCAACGTGCCGGGTGTGTTCGCCGCCGGCGACGTGGCCGACCACACCTACCGCCAGGCCATCACCTCGGCCGGCGCCGGCTGCATGGCGGCGCTGGACGCCGAGCGCTACCTGGACGGCCTGGGCGATCTGCAGGTCCTCTAAGGCCTGATCGACGCCTGACAACGAAAAACCCCGGCACTGGCCGGGGTTTTTCGTTTTCGGAGGCTTCCAGCGTACGGCAAGAGCTGGCTTGGCTGCCTTGGCGACCCTTCTGGAAAGGCAAAGAGCCCCGGCCGATTGGTCGGGGCTCTTTTCTTGGTGGTTCCCTCACCCCGGCCCTCTCCCAGGGGGAGAGGGGGAAAGCAGGTGAAACCTTAGCGACCGTACACCGGCAGGCGGGCGCAGACGGCCTTGACCTTTTCACGGACGGCGTCGATCACCGCTTCGTCGCCCATGTTGCCGAGGATGTCGCAGATCCAGCCGGCCAGTTCGCGGCACTCGGCTTCCTGGAAGCCACGGGTGGTGACGGCCGGGGTACCGATGCGCAGGCCGGAGGTGACGAAGGGCGAGCGCGGATCGTTCGGCACCGAGTTCTTGTTCACGGTGATGAAGGCGCGACCCAGGGCGGCGTCCGCGTCCTTGCCGGTGATTTCCTGCTTGATCAGGCTGAGCAGGAACAGGTGGTTGTCGGTGCCGCCGGAAACGACGTCGAAGCCACGCTCGATGAACACGCCGGCCATGGCCTGGGCGTTCTTGATCACCTGCTGCTGGTAGGTCTTGAACTCGGGCTGCAGGGCTTCCTTGAAGCACACGGCCTTGCCGGCGATGACGTGCATCAGCGGGCCGCCCTGGGCACCGGGGAAGACCGCCGAGTTGAGCTTCTTCTCGATGGCTTCGTTGGCCTTGGCCAGGATCAGGCCGCCACGCGGACCGCGCAGGGTCTTGTGGGTGGTGCTGGTGACCACGTCGGCGAAGGGCACCGGATTCGGGTAGACACCCGCGGCGACCAAGCCGGCGAAATGGGCCATGTCGACGAACAGGTAGGCACCCACGGCATCGGCGATGGCGCGGAAGCGGGCGAAGTCCAGCACCTGGGAGTAGGCGGAGTAGCCGGCGACGATGACCTTGGGCTTGTGCTCCTGGGCCAGGCGCTCGACCTCGGCGTAGTCGATCAGGCCCTGCTCGTCGATGCCGTACTGGACGGCGTTGTACAGCTTGCCGGAAGAGGACACGGTGGCGCCGTGGGTCAGGTGGCCGCCGTGAGCCAGGCTCATGCCGAGGATGGTGTCACCGGCTTCGATCAGCGCCAGGTACACGGCCGAGTTGGCCTGGGAGCCGGAGTGCGGCTGGACATTGGCGTAGTCGGCGCCGAACAGCTGCTTGGCGCGGTCGATGGCCAGTTGCTCGACCACGTCGACGTATTCGCAGCCGCCATAGTAGCGCTTGTGGGGATAGCCTTCGGCGTACTTGTTGGTCAGCACGCTGCCCTGGGCTTCCATGACCGCCGGGCTGGTGTAGTTTTCCGAAGCGATCAGCTCGATGTGATCTTCCTGACGCTGGGCTTCCTGCTGCATGGCGGCATACAGGTCGGCGTCGAAGCGGGCGAGGGTGGTTTCACGGCTGAACATGGCGGCAGGGTCCCCTGAGGCATGGCGAAGAGCGAGCCCGATCGGGCTCGTGAGGGGTAGTATTCTACCCCATCGCGGGAACTCTGAGGTATGAGCGCCGGTCATGCGGTGGCGCCATCGGTCTCATGTCAGGACCGGAAACAGCCCCTGGTGCTCCAGCCGTTCGCGCAGCAGATCCGGCGGCAGCGGACGGTCGAAGAGGAAGCCCTGCACCTCGTCGCAGCCATGGGTGCGCAGGAATTCCAGTTGCGCCGGTTCCTCGACGCCCTCGGCGATCACCGAGAGATTGAGGCTGTGGGCCATGGCGATGATGGCCCGGGCGATCTGCGCATCCTGCTCGCCGTGGGGCAGGCCGTCGACGAAGCTGCGGTCGATCTTGAGGATGTCGATGGGGAACTGCTTGAGGTAGTTGAGCGAGGAATAGCCGGTGCCGAAGTCATCCACCGCGATGCACAGGCCCAGGCTCTTGAGTTCGCCGAGCAGTTGCAGGGCCTCGCCGACGTCGCGCATCAGGATGCTCTCGGTCAGTTCCAGCTCCAGGCAGGCCGGCGCCAGGCCGGTCTCGGCGAGGATCGCGGCGATGCGCTGGCCGAGCTGGCCGTCGCTGAACTGCCGCGCGGAGAGATTCACCGAGACCTTGGGAATGCGCACCCTGGCCGCGTGCCATTCGCGCATCTGCCGGCAGGCCTCGCGAATCACCCAGTCCCCGACCTGGACCACCAGGCCGATCTCTTCCAGCACCGGGATGAATTCCGCCGGCGAGACGTGGCCGCGCACCGGATGCTCCCAGCGCAACAGGGCCTCGACCCCGGTCAGGCGCCGGTTGTCGCAGCGGTACTGCGGCTGGTAGTGCAGGCGGAATTCGCCCTGCAGCAGGGCGTGCCGCAGATCGGCTTCCAGTTCCAGGCGTTCCAGGGCGCGGGCGTTCATCTCGGCCTGGTAGAACTGGAAGTTGTTCTTGCCCATCTCCTTGGCGTGGTACATGGCGGTGTCGGCGTTCTTCATCAGCTGGCTGAGCTCATGGCCGTCCTGCGGCGAGAGGGCGATGCCGATGCTGGCGGAGACGAAGAATTCGCGGCCTTCGAGCACGAATGCCTCGGACAGCTGGGTAAGGATCTGCTCGCCGACGCGGATCGCCTGGGCCAGGGCGACCTCGCGGGTTTCCAGGCCGGACAGCAGCAGGGTGAATTCGTCGCCGCCCATGCGCGCCACGCTGTCCTCGGTGCCGACGCAGGCGGTCAGGCGCATGGCCACCTCCTTGAGCAGACGGTCGCCGGCGGCGTGGCCGAGGCTGTCGTTGATCGGCTTGAAGCGGTCGAGGTCGAGGAACATCAGCACCACCCAGCTGCCGTTGTGGCGACTCTGCTGCAGGGCATTGTGCAGGCGGTCCTGGAACAGGGTGCGGTTGGGCAGCAGGGTCAGGGCGTCGTAGTAGGCCAGGCGATGGATGCGTCTTTCGCTGGCCTTGCGCTCGCTGATGTCGACGAAGAAGCAGACATAGCTCATCAGGTCGCCGTCGTCGTCGCGGATGGCGGTGATGCCGACCCAGGAGGGATAGGGCTCGTTGTCGTGCCGGCGCTGCCAGAGTTCGCCTTCCCAGCTCTCCTCGGTGCGCAGCTGCTGCATCACATGCTGCAGCTGGTTGGCTTCCTGCTTGTCGGCGCAGAGCATCATCGGTTGCTGGTCGAACACCTCTTCGGGGCTGAAGCCGGTGATGCGGGTGAAGGTCCGGTTGACCCGCACGATGTAGCCCGCCGGGTCGGTGACCAGAATGGCGCCGGCCGAGTGGTCGAACACCGTGGCCGCCATGCGCATGTCCTTGTCCGTGCGGCGTTGGGCGGAGATGTCGCGGCATATACCGAGCAGGCCGGCGAAGCGCTCGTGGTCGTCCCACAGCGGCTTGAGGCGCAGCTCGATCTGCAGGGTATGCCCCTGGGCGTGCAGACAGTCCAGCACCAGGGGCGCGAAGTGCTCGCGGCGCAACTCGGCCAGGGCGCGCGGATCGTCGAGGCTGCGCAGCAGCCGTTGCAGGGTGCGCCGGACCTCCTGTAGCTGGCGCGAATGTACCACCAGCTCGGCCAGGGGGCGCTGCTGCAACTCGGCGAGCGGATAGCCGAGCAACTCCTCGACCGAGGGGCTGAGGTAGTTGAGCACCAGCTGGGCATCGGTGGTGAAGATGACGTCGCTGATGCTTTCCGCCAGTTGCCGATAGCGATTCTCGCTGTCACGCAGCCGTTCGCTGGCCCGCACCATGTCGGTGACATCCAGGGCCAGGCCGACCACGCTCGCCGCGCTGCCGTCCGCCGCGCTGGTGAGGCGCTGTTCGCGTACATCGAACCAGCGCCAGCCGCCGTTGCGATGCTGCCAGCGCAGGAGGCTGTTGCTGGGCTGGTTGGACAGCGTCGGCCGCATGCTCAGCACCCGGGCATGTAGTTCGACATCGTCCGGGTGCAGGCGCGCCTGGCCGAGGCTGGCGAAGGCCTCCGGCGGATAGCCCAGCTTGAGCGCCAGGGAATGACTCTCGTAGGTCAGCTCGCCGCTGGCCACGTCGTAGGTGTAGAGGGTGTCGGGGATGGCGCTGATCAGGTTGGACCAGAAGCTGTCGCGCTCGAGCAGGCGCAATTCGCCGAGCTTGCGCTGGGTGATGTCGGTGAGGCTCAGCAGGGTGGCATCGAGGTGCTGGGGATCGCTCGGCAGGTGCATGCTTAGCCACAGGTGGCGGTCACCCTCGGCGGTGCTGATGCAGGTCTCGAGCTCCAGCACCTGCTGGCCGGAGAGCAGGCCGGCCAGCAGACGATAGCGCTTGCCGCCGAGCTGCACGCGGGAGTCGCCCACCAATCGCTCCCAGGCCTGGTCGAGGTGACTGATACCGAGCATTTCCAGGGCGCGCTGGTTGATCTCGGTGATGCGCACCTGGCGACCCAAGGTGTCCAGCACATCGGGCTGGCGGGCGAACAACTCCGCCAGCTGCTCGGGGCGCTCCAGCCCAAGGTCGCGCATCCGGGGCCAGATGGCGCTCAGATCGACCACGCAGATGCCGGTGTGCACCCCGTTGAAGATGCTTTCGTAGCGCTGCCGAGTGGTCTGGATGGTCTCCAGGTTGCGCTGCTGCTCGGTAACGTCGCGCAGCACCCAGACGTAGCCGTCCTGGGTCTGGGTGCGGTCGCGCAGGACGCGCGCGCTGGGCTGGCTGTCCGCCAGGGCATGGCAGCTGACCGCGAAGCGGCGGGGCTGGCCTTCCACCGTCAGGGCGACCAGGGCGCCGCTGTCCCGCTCGGCGGGCGTCAGGGCCACTACCTCGGGCAACAGACTGGCGAGGAAGAACTGCTGGGCGTCATCGGCGGCGATGCCCAGCAGGCGGGCGGCGGTAGCGTTGACATGGACCAGGCGACCGTCGGCCTGGGTCATGCATACAGCTTCCTCGATGCCGTTGAGGGCGATGCCGGCCAGGCGCAGGCCGCGTCGCGAGGCAAGGGTCAGGGCGCGCAGGCCGCGTTCTTCGCGCAGCAGCAGGTAGAGCAGGATGACCGCCACCAGGCCGGACAGGCTGAACAGCGCCAGGCGGCCGAAGGAGGCTCCCAGCAGGGTGGTGCCCATGTCTTCGGTGGGATGGCTGCCCACCACCTGCCAATCGCTGTAGGCCAGCGCCTGGCGTACTTCATCGCTGCTGTCCGCCGCCGGGATCGCCCCGCCGCGAAACAGCAGGGTGCCCTGGGCGCGATCTTCCAGGCGCCAGTCGAGGCCCGACGGCACCCGGGTGGGTCGCCATAGGGGTTCGAGCAGGGGGGCGCTGGTCAGCACCCACCAGCCGTCCTGCAATTGCGGATCGCCGGCCAGCAGCACATAGAGGGGGGCGGCAGTGGCCTGGGCGTGGTAGCCGTAGCGGAAGTCGGCCTGACCGGCGCGCTCAATCAGCTGCTGGATGAAGGCGGCGTCCGGCGAGTCACCCAGGCGTGCAGCGCGCAGGGTGGCGTTGGCCGGCAGCCAGCGCACCTGCTGCAGGCCGGGAAAGAAGTCCTTGAGGCTGAGCAGCAGATTGGGGGCCAGCGGCAGGGTGGGGTCCAGCGACCAGCGCAGGGTGGTGCGTACCGCCTGGGCCTTGAGCGCCAGGCCGAATTCGACGGTGTTGGCCAGTTGTCGGGTCAGACCATCCAGCTGTTCGCGCCGCAGGGCCTCGCGCTCGGCCACGCTGGCGAAGGCCTGCCAGAACATCAGGGCCAGCATGGCCACTAGCGAAAGGACGAGCAGGCCGCGGGTGAGGCGTCGCGAGGCGGGGGCGAGCGGCTCTTCCGGCAGCGTGGAGGGCGGGCTGTTCACGACGGACTGCGTTCCTGCAGAGGCGATGGCCATTCGGCTGCGCCCGATTCCGCGGGGCAGGGATGGCCTATGATAAAGCGGCAGACGATCTCTCCGCCGGTTTTTTCCAGGTGCTTACCGCGTGCGCTTTCGTCGCCCGGGGTTTCGACAGCGTTCGCTGCTGACGCCATACTGTGTCCCCTGTTTTTCATTCCGGTCCCAAGGTCCCACCATGGCTCAATACGTCTACACCATGCATCGGGTCGGCAAGGTCGTGCCGCCCAAGCGTGAAATCCTCAAGAACATCTCCCTGTCGTTCTTTCCCGGCGCCAAGATCGGCGTGCTCGGTCTGAACGGTGCGGGTAAATCGACGCTGCTGCGTATCATGGCCGGCGTCGATACCGAGATCGAAGGTGAAGCGCGTCCGATGCCCGGTATCAATGTGGGTTATCTGCCGCAGGAACCGAAACTTGATCCCGAGCAGACGGTTCGTGAAGTGGTCGAGGAAGCGGTCGGCCAGATCAAGCAGGCCCAGGCTCGCCTGGACGAGGTCTATGCCGCCTACGCCGAGCCGGATGCCGACTTCGACGCCCTGGCCGCCGAGCAGGCCAAGCTGGAAGCCATCCTCCAGGCCGCCGACGGCCACAATCTGGACCGCCAGCTGGAAGTCGCCGCCGATGCCCTGCGCCTGCCGGCCTGGGACGCCAAGGTCGGCGTGCTCTCCGGTGGCGAGAAGCGCCGCGTGGCGCTGTGCCGCCTGCTGCTGTCGGCCCCCGACATGCTGCTGTTGGACGAACCCACCAACCACCTGGACGCCGACTCGGTGGCCTGGCTGGAGCACTTCCTCCACGATTTCCCTGGCACTGTGGTGGCCATCACCCACGACCGCTACTTCCTCGACAACGTCGCCGGCTGGATCCTGGAACTGGACCGTGGCCAGGGCATCCCCTTCGAGGGCAACTACTCCGGCTGGCTGGAATCCAAGGCCGCGCGCCTGACCCAGGAAGCCAAGCAGGAAGCCGCCCACGCCAAGGCCATGAAGGCCGAACTGGAATGGGTGCGCTCCGGTGCCAAGGCCCGCCAGTCCAAGTCCAAGGCCCGTCTGCAGCGCTTCGAGGAAATGCAGTCCCAGGAATTCCAGAAGCGCAGCGAGACCAACGAGATCTACATCCCCGCCGGCCAGCGCCTGGGCGACAAGGTCATCGAGTTCAAGAACGTCAGCAAGGGCTACGGCGATCGCCTGCTGATCGACGACCTGAGCTTCGTGGTGCCCAAGGGCGCCATCGTCGGCGTCATCGGCGGCAACGGCGCGGGCAAGTCGACCCTGTTCCGCATGATCATGGGCAAGGAGCAGCCGGACTCGGGCAGCATCGAGATCGGCGATACCGTGCAACTGGCCAGCGTCGACCAGAGCCGCGAGAACCTGTCCGACACCAAGACCGTCTGGGAGCAGGTCTCCGACGGCTCCGACGTGATCAAGATCGGCAACTACGAGGTGCCCTCGCGCAGCTACGTGGGTCGCTTCAACTTCAAGGGCGCCGACCAGCAGAAGTTCGTCAAGGACCTCTCCGGCGGTGAGCGCGGTCGTCTGCACCTGGCGCTGACCCTCAAGCAAGGCGGCAACGTGCTGCTGCTGGACGAACCCTCCAACGACCTGGACGTGGAAACCCTGCGCGCCCTGGAAGACGCCCTGCTGGACTTCCCCGGCGCGGCCATCGTGATCTCCCACGATCGCTGGTTCCTCGACCGCATCGCCACCCACATCCTCTCCTACGAGGATGACTCCAACGTGGTCTTCTTCGAAGGCAACTACACCGAGTACGAAGCCGATCGCAAGAAGCGCCTGGGCGAGGCCGCGGCCCAGCCCAAGCGGGTCAAGTACAAGAAGCTGGCCTAAGCGCCAAGCGAAACGCCGGCCGGGAAACCTGCCGGCGTTTTCTTTTGTCTCACGCTATATACTTGATGCTATAACGCCCTGGCGGATCGGCTCCGCTGCCCCAAGGATCAGGCCGGGACACCCAGGATCACATGAGACGCCTTGAACACTGCCGTGGCGGCCACGCCCGGAGCCAGCTGCAGTTCCTGCACCGCGTCGCGGGTGACCATGGCCACCACGCGGCTGCCACCGGGCAGCGCGATGACGACCTCGGCATTGACCGCGCCATCGCTGACGCGCTCGACCGTGCCGGCCAGGCAATTGCGCGCCGACAGGCGCAGCCCGCTAGCGGCGCTCATCACCATCACCCAGGGTGCCTTGACCAGGGCCACGGCCGGCTTGCCCGGCGCCAGGTCCAGGCTCTTCACGCTGTCGAGGGTGACCACGGCCACCAGCTCGGTACCGCCGGTCAGGGCCAGGGTCACCTCTGCATTCACCGCGCCTTCGCGGACCTGGCTGACGATTCCCTGGAAAACATTGCGGGCACTGACCTTCATGGACTTTCGCTCCTTTGCGTGGGAGAAGAGGCAAGGGGCGCCACTCTAGGTCGGAGCGCGGTAGTCATACAACCCGAGCGCCGGGAGCATCCGGCATGAGCGCCTCGCCCTTCATTGCCCATCTGTCCCTGGAAAGCAGCATCGGCGCCGAGCTGACCCAGACCCGTATCCGCCTCTTGGAGGCCATCGCCGCCACCGGCTCCATCAGCCAGGCGGCCAAGCGGGTGCCGCTGTCCTACAAGGCGGCCTGGGATGCGGTGGACCAGATCAACAATCTCTCCGCCCAGCCCCTGGTCGCCCGCAGCACGGGCGGCAGCGGCGGCGGCGGCACCCGGCTGACCGACTATGGCCAGCGGGTGGTGGCCTTCTACCGAGCGCTGGAACAGCACTACCAGACCACCCTGGACCAGGTGGCAGCCGGACTGGACGAGGCCAGTCGCACCGAGGTGGCCGATTTCCGCCAGTTGCTGCTCAACCTCAACTGGCGCAGCAGCGCCCGCAACCAGTTTTCCGGCGTGGTCGAGACGCTCGAACAGGGCGATGTGGAAAGCGCCGTGGTGCTACGCCTGGACGATGCCACCACCCTTACCGCCCTGGTCACCCGCGAGAGCGCCGAGCAATTGCGCCTGGCGCCAGGCCGCGCCGTGGTGGCCCTGGTCAAGGCCTCGGCGGTGCTGATCGGCACCGATCCGGGGCTGCGCCTGTCGGCGCAGAATCTGTTGTGGGGAGAGGTCGAGCGCGTCCATGAGGGACCGATCAACCACGAGGTGGTGCTGGCGCTGCCGGCCGGCCGCCGCGTCACCGCCACCCTGACCGCCAATAGCAGTCGCCAGCTGGGACTCGTCCCGGGTCTGGCCGCCTGTGCCTGTTTCAGCGCCGCCAGCGTCCTGCTGATGAGCGCGTCCTGACCATCCCAAGGAGCCAGATCCGATGATCTCCAGCCGTTCCCGCCTGTTGCTTTCCCTGCTCACCGCGGGCCTGGCCACCCCGGCCCTGGCCGACGAGGTCCAGGTGGCCGTGGCCGCCAACTTCAGCGCGCCGCTCAAGGCCATCGGCGAGCGCTTCGCCCAGGACACCGGCCATCAGCTGGTGATTTCCAGCGGCGCCACCGGCCAGCTCTATGGCCAGATCAGGAATGGCGCGCCCTTCGCGGTCTTTCTTTCCGCCGACGACAGCACCCCGGCCAAGCTGGAAAGCGAGGGCGCGGCGGTCAAGGGCTCGCGCTTCACCTATGCCATCGGCACCCTGGCGCTCTGGTCGCCCAAGCCCGGCTATGTGGACGGCGACGGCGCGGTGCTCAAGCAGAACGCCTTCACCCACCTGGCCGTGGCCAATCCCAAGACCGCGCCCTATGGCCTGGCCGCCAGCCAGGTGTTGGCCAAACTGGGCCTGACCGAGGCGGTCGCGGCCAAGCGGGTGGAAGGCCAGAACATTACCCAGACCTACCAGTTCGTCGCCACCGGCAATGCCGAGCTGGGCTTCGTCGCCCTGTCGCAGATCTACGGGGACGGCAAGCTCAAGGAAGGCTCGGCCTGGATCGTGCCGGCCGACCTCTATGCGCCGATCCGCCAGGACGCCGTATTGCTGGACAAGGGTCAGGATCAGCCGGCGGCCAAGGCGCTGCTGGCCTATCTCAAGGGACCCCAGGCGGCCGCGGTGCTCAAGGCCTACGGCTACCGGCAGTGACGCCATGAGCCTGAGCGCGGCGGACTGGGCGGCGATCCGCCTGACTCTGGAATTGGCCAGCGTGACCACCTTGCTGCTCTTGGTGCTGGGTACGCCTCTCGCCTGGTGGCTGGCGCGCACCCGCTCCCGGCTCAAGGGGCCGGTCGGCGCCCTGGTGGCCCTGCCGCTGGTGCTGCCGCCCACGGTGATCGGCTTCTACCTGCTGCTGGCCATGGGGCCGGAGGGCTGGGTGGGGCAATTGACCGAGGCGCTGGGGCTGGGGCGGCTGCCCTTCACCTTCGCCGGGCTGGTGGTGGGTTCGCTGTGCTATTCGCTGCCCTTCGTGGTGCAGCCGCTGCAGAACGCCTTCGAAGCCATCGGTCCGCGCCCGCTGGAAGCGGCGGCTACCCTCAGGGCCGGCCCCCTGGATACCTTCTTCCACGTGGTGTTGCCGCTGGCGCGGCCGGGCTTCGTCACCGCCGCCATCCTCGGCTTCGCCCATACCGTAGGCGAATTCGGCGTGGTGCTGATGATCGGCGGCAACATTCCCGGGCGCACCCAGGTGGTCTCCACCCAGATCTTCAATCATGTGGAAGCCATGGAATATCCCCAGGCGCACCTACTGGCCGGCGGCATGCTGGCCTTCTCCTTCGTGATCCTGCTGCTGCTCTATGGGCGCCGTGGGCGGTCGGCCTGGACATGAGTCTCGTCGCGCGCTTCGAATTGCGGCATGCCGACTTCGTGCTGGACGTGGACCTCGCCCTGCCCGGCAGGGGCGTCACCGCGCTATTCGGTCCCTCGGGCTCGGGCAAGACCAGTTGCCTGAGGTGCGTTGCCGGACTCGAGCCCGCCGCCCGTGGCCGCCTGGTGGTGGCGGAAGAGACCTGGCAGGACAGCGACCGCGGCCTGTTCCTGCCGCCGCACCGACGCGCCCTGGGCTACGTCTTCCAGGACGCCAATCTGTTCGAGCACCTGGACGTGCGCCGCAACCTGCTGTTCGGCTGGAAGCGGGTGGCGCCCGCCGCGCGTCGACTGGAACTGGAGCAGGTGGTCGAGTTGCTGGGCATCGAAGGACTGCTCGCCCGGATGCCGGCGCGCCTGTCCGGCGGCGAACGCCAGCGGGTCGGCATCGCCCGCGCGCTGCTGACCAGTCCACGGCTGCTGCTGATGGACGAACCCCTGGCGGCGCTGGACGCCGAGCGCAAGGCAGAGATCCTGCCCTATCTGGAGCGCCTGACCGGGGAGCTGGCGCTGCCGATCCTCTATGTCAGCCATGCCCCGGACGAGGTGGCGCGGCTGGCCGATCACCTGGTGCTGCTGGAGCGGGGCCGGGTGCTGGCCAGTGGACCGACCACCGAGGTGCTGGCGCGCCTCGACCTGCCCATCGCCCTGGCCGACGACGCCGGGGTGGTGCTGGCAGGGCGGGTGCTCGGCCATGACTCGGACTACGGGCTGCTCAGCCTGGGCCTGGCCGGCGACCAGCGCGTGCTGCTGGCCCATGCCCCGCTGCCGCCCGGCCAGGCGTTGCGCATCAAGGTGCTGGCGCGGGATGTCAGCCTCAGCCTGGAACGCCAGCACAGCAGCATCCTCAATGTGCTGCCGGCCACCGTCGCCGAGATCGCCCCGACCCGTTCGCCGGCCCAGGTGCTCTTGCGCCTGGACTTGGGTGGCACGGCGCTGCTGGCGCGGATCACCCGCTATTCGCTGGAGCGGCTGGCGTTGCGGCCGGGCAGTCGGGTCTGGGCGCAGCTCAAGTCGGTGGCGGTGCTGGCGTAATACGCTACGCGCGCCTCAATAGCATTTACCTAAGGGCGATTTGCCCATGAACCATCTTGCTCAAGCTAGCCATCCTCTGAGCTGCACAGCAGCAGAACTGTCGACTAGGTAGCGCGATTTGTTGCACATTCCCGAGCACTGGTTTTATTCGAACTTCTCAATCGACAGGTAGCTGAATAATCGATTCAAGAGCACTTCTCATCCTAGAGTCGACCACCAAAGGTTCCTGCTCCAACCAAAGACCTTTGTCCACGAGATCATGCACCAGCTTTGGCGCATGACGGAGATCCAGCCCAGCAGGCCATGGCTTTTTCAACTTCCTAGGCTCCACGCACTCGGCCCAGAAGGATGGAACGAACCAGCACAGATCTGACCGAAGCTCTCGTAGTTTCAGGAAGATTCGCACGCCGTTTGGGTCGAGATCGCCAAAGTGAACGACAGGAACCTCGGGCTGCACCTGAGCGAGTAGATACACAACAGTGGCTATGTCCCAGCCGGGGACATGAGCCAAAAGCCATCCGTCCAGCATCGGCAGGTCACGCCAAGCGCCAGAGTTTTCCACCAGCAAGACCGCTCGCAAGGGACCTTCCAAAGTGAGGCCATCCAGGAAGGCCCGTTCCGGGATTGGTGCTTCACCAAGAAAACGGGCAAGCTTCCAAAGATCCAAGACACCCTGCTCGGTCTGTGCCACTAATCCACGCGGTGGTCGCAAGCGTAACAATCCGTCGTGGGTCGCTTCGGTGCCGGCAAGCGCAGCTTGTCGGCGCGGCGTGAGCACCGCTTTGGAGTGGGGCGCGGTTAGCGCGGCTGCAGTCCGGCGATTGAGACGTCCTGGCAGCGCCGGAAGCCGCCCTGCGCGGCGCGCATCTTCCAAGCGAGTCCAACCATCAGGCGTGGGGGAAAACCCGCCCGCTGTAAGTGCCGCCAGCGCTTCCTGCCAGTCCGGCCATACCCGCTCAAGCAGCGCAACGAGTTCAGTGCGGCGAGCCTCTACCAAGGCAATCTGATCACGCCGGCCGGTCGAGCGGATCCAGGATAGCTCTGCCAGAGTGTCATACGCTTTCACCTGTGAGGCGCGGCGCTTGAGCGTCCCCTGCACCAGCAACTCGAGCAGAGCGATGCGCTGCTGCGGCGTCTGCCACATTAGCCTACGCTCCTAGTGCGACGACCGAACACCAGAACTTCCTCGCGCCCCTCGGGCGTCACCTGGCGCACCAAGCGATAAGTCGTATTGCCTTCGGCACGTGCCACTTCGGGGGCCGCGATCATCAACTGCAGATCCAGTGTCTGGCACAAATCGAACAGGACACCGAGATTGTCCGGCGACAGACGGTTGGCTTCGTCCAGGAACAGGAAACGCAGCGAACCGTGAGCGCGCTTACCGCGCAGCAAGGTTGCATCGCGTTCCCACTCGGTGAGAACCACCATCATCAACGCAGCACCGACACCGATCGCCTCGCCGGTCGACAAACGTGTCGGGTTGGCGACTTCCCACTCGGTGCCGGACTTGCGACGGATCTCCACCTGCAGATGCACGTATTCCCGATAATCGAGCAGGCGCTGCCCTGCTGAGCGCCCACCGCCGTAGCGACGAAAGATTTCGTCGAGCGCCTCCTCGATCGGCATGTCCGCCTGGAACAGTAACTCCTGGGCCGCACCTTCACGCAGGGCGCGCAGGATCTGCTCCATACGCTCGACAGTCTGCATGCGCACACGGATGCCCTGAATGCTGCCGAAACTGACCTTTTCTAGATTCTTGGTCAAGCGAGTGACTTGGCCGCGCGCTTTGCGAATCTGTACGTCAATGCCGCGTGCTACATCTTCGCTAGCTCCACGCAGGTCGCTTTCCTGCCGGGCGAGACGCTCTTCGAGATCAGACAGTTGGTCGCGCAGCCGGATGAGCGCTTCTCGCGGGTCATCGACCTCGGCCACCTGTGCCGGCAGGCGGCGGCGCAGCCAGTCGCGCACAGCCAGCCAAAGCGTCAGGATGGCATCAGCGAAGGCGGTATCGGAGGTGTCGCGCAGCTGTTGCAGTTCGGTCAGCAAGATCTCCCCGCCGCGCGCACTACTCAGGCGCTCCAGTAGGACACCCCGGCGTATTTTGGCTTCCTGGACAAAATTAATGTGGCCACGGATGTCGGCAAACTTTTCAGGAGTTCTGGTCAGCAACTCACCTACCAGACTATCGCGCATCGCCCAGTCAAGTAGGTCGTCCCAGCGCTTACGTGCAGGCTCGGCCTCACGGCGTTCGATAGCGAGTTTGTCGTCGGCAAACTGCAGATCCTGTTGGGCGTTTTGTACGCCATGTTCCTGGTTGCCTTTGGCCGTCAGCAACACATCACGCCGCGTCCCATGGGTACGCAGTTCTTGTTCCAACCGCATCACCTCGGCACCAGCCGCCAACAGGGCATCCTCGGTGGGAGCGGATATGCCGAGGGAATTGAAATGTTCAGCGGCGGATTCATGTTCCTGTCTTGCATTGTCATACTGGCTTTGCGCTGCAAGAAAGCGCTTGCTCGCCTCGTCATACCGGGCTTCCGCCTGGGTGACCTTGTTTTCGCTATCTTGTAGTAGCGTTTCGGCTTCGCTCAGTTGCTCTTGCAGCGCCGGAACCAGTTCCTGCGAGTCTTCGAGCCGACCTGGAGCTTCCTCCCAAGCCAAGGCTTCGGCGTTTTCGCACAGATATTCGAGTGCTTCGATCCCGGCATCGAGTTGCTGGCGCCGCGTCTCCAAAGCATTGGCGTGAAGCGTCAGGTTTTCTATATCCGTGTCCGACAACGGAAGCTGGCGCAAGTCACCAAGCCCATTCTCCACACGAAGGACATCTGCCTGGTTGGCGGCGATCCAGCTCCTGGCCTCGTCTGCTTGCGATGCTTTTTCGCTGAGTACTTGCACGCGCTCGCCATGATCGGGAGGATCGAGAAGCATCGCCTCGGCCAGCAACAAACGCAGTCTGCCAATACGCGGCCGCAGTGCCTGTGCCGCCGTAGCATTGCGATCAGCCGTTTCGCGCTGCTCCTCGATCTGTTCATCGACCAAGGTGATCGCCTGCTGCACCTCAGCGATGGCGCCCGCAGGATCGCCCGCCAGCCAGACCTCCAGCCCGGCAAGTAGAGCATCGCCATCGGCCTGCAGTCGCTCCAGCGTGCGCCTTGCACTCCTCATCGTATGCAGTTCGAGGGCTTTCTCTTCGGCCTGGGCCTGCAGGTCAGCCGCCCTTTTCTCGCGCGCCCGCCGCCCTATGCGCGGCTTGGTGGGAATACGGGATAAGCGGAGAGCGATACCGTCTTGGATAACAAGATCGCCTTCGCTGGCATTCGTGGTACCAGAGGCTTCTGCCAAGCGGTAGAGGTCGGCATCACGCGATACCAGTAGTACATCAGCTAGTTCCTCTGGCCGGTCCACAGCCGTACGAGCTGCTGCTGTGAGATCGTCGACGACTAGTGCCTGCACCAAGGCCCCAAGCCGGGCTTCCAGCACCGCAGCCTCCTCTATCGCCACTTCTTCGTAACTACCAGCCAGTAGTTCAGCACCGAGCCTGTCCTTGAGCTGCAACAACGCCGGCGAAAACGGGCCTCCGGCCGCCAGTAAATCGCGCGCCTCGCGGATCAGCCGCTCCTGCGATTGCTGTGCCTGCTGTTCGGCCCGGCCGGCCTCGGCGTACTGTTTGCCTAAGCAAGCACGGGCTTCATCCAAGCTGCCCCGATCCTCTACTCGTGTACCGAGGTGTTCGGACAAGCGCATAGCGCATTCCGTTAGCTTCCGCCATTGCGGCTCTCGTGCCAGCAACTGTTGATATTGTTGCTGGAGCTCCTCGCGCCGACGCCGTAGCTCGGCAAGTTCGTCATTAGCCGTCCTTTGCGCCTGCTCGTGTACGGATCGTTCGGCTTCAGTATTGGTGAGCAAAGCGTTGACGACTTGCGTGGCGGGTGCCTCAGTCAAAACCACACCCAACTCGCTCGCCTGTGCGCGTACCCGAGCCTGCCGAATCTGCAACTGTTGTGCTTCGGCCAGTTCACGTTCAATGCTGTGAATCTGATCAGCAAGTACGCTCAGTTGCCGGTGAAGACGCAACGCTTCAGTAGCCGCATCGTACGCAGCGATGATTTCGACATCCTGCCCTGCGAGCCGCCGGACAGCCGCCATTAGCTGCGCATACCGCTCACGATGCTCCAGCGCATCGGACAGGCGTGTCCTGGCTTCGCGACGCTCCTGGTCGATGGAGTCGAGGGTGTTACGTGCCAATGCGAGGTGATCGACGAACTGCGCCGGGAGCAAGGGGGCAACCTGCAACGTCACCTCGGCTTCCCGCAGTCGTCGGGTTACTTGGCGATAGGCAGCGGCCCGGCGATGCAATTCCTCTATTCCCCGCTGTAGGTCGGCGAGCCCCTCAGCGGCACGTTTGTAATCCTCCTGGACACGCTTGAGTTCCTCGCGGCTGCGGATTCGCAACGTTTCAGCCTCGCTTCGCAGCCTGCCCGCTTCCTGTGCTTCGGGCTCGGTCTCCGCGAGACGGATAACACTCTGTTGCAGGGTGCACAATGCCGCCAAGGCATCCTTCAGCTTGGAGTGCCAATTGCGTGCGGATTCGAGCACTGGCTCCAGTTCGACCTTGCGAGCATCGAGCTCATCCAACTCGGTCAGAGTCGCGTCGAGTGCTTCACGCGCAATTTCCTGCGCATGGAAAGCCCGATCACGCGAGCTCTGAGCCTCGCTCACCCGGCGTGCCAGCTCGTCGGCACGTTCGCGAGTAGCGAGAAAGGCCGCGCCGAACATGGCCTGGCCGGCTTCGTAGATACTGCCGATTTCTTGCTCCAGACGGCGCGACTCTTGCACTTCTACCCGGGTCCGCCGACAGGCATCCAGGTTTGATCGCATCCTCTGCAAGGTATCAGCGAGGCCACTTTGCTCCCTGAGTAGGAACGAGCGTAGCTCCGAAGTGAGTACCCTTGATATGCCGCCGGTCATGCTGGTACGCAACATATCGTTAAACTTATTGCGGTCCTCGTCGGTACCAAGGCGCAGTGGCATGACTCCCTGGTCGAATAGCGCGGCGAAGTACTCCCGGGCGGAGGGATAAAATTGTAATCGCCCACCGAGCCGAGCCGCGTTGTCGCGCAACTCCTGCAACTCCGGCACAGACTCGACGCCTCCCTGTGCAACTAGCAGCAGATCTTGCAAGCGGATCGCAGGGTCGAGGCCCCAGACAATAAATGGTGTAGGCTCCACAGAGGGTTCACCTTTGCGTTCCAGATGCACCCCAGCCAGCAGCCTCTGTGCACCTGCAAGGGCAAAATCTACCACCACGTAGGAAGGGCGTCCGGGATCACCTAGACGTCCCCAAATACCCTTGTCGCCCCCAGTCGCTCCAGTCTCGCCGAGATTGGTGAAGCGCAGGCGGGACATATCGGGCAACAGAGCGACATAGGCGGCAATCATCACCGTGGTCTTGCCGGCACCGTTGCTGCCTTCCAGCGCAGTGACATGCCGATCGAGTAGATAACGCTCGTAGAAGACGCCTTTCCAATTGACTAGGGCTAAAGCATCGGCACGTGTTCGGCTCATGGCGACATCTCCTCCCCCTCTGCGTCGCCGCTATCGTCATCCATGTCGTTAGCATCACCCAGTAATACTTCTCCACGCGCAACCAGCCGCTCTAGGGCGTCGCTGGGGTCTGCGAGCCCCCGAACCGGCTCGGCAAAGCGCATGAGTGCCGGACGCAGGCGTAATCTGTCCGCATCAACCACATCGATGAAACCCAGCTCAGCTAACTTACGCAGCGCCTCGTCCGCTTTCCCTCGCACAGTTTCAGCGGCAATGCGTTCGTCATACTTGCGTCTACGCGGACTTAGCGTACGCACCAGCACATTGGTGCCCAGTAATCCGGACAGCCGCTGCAATAGCGCTTCACGTGTCGCCATGCCGCCATGCTGCAAAGTCGCGGGATCAAGATACATCAGCGCCAGCACCTGCCCGACAAGCATTTCGCCGACAGATAGCTGACGGCGCCCCAGCCGCTCACCGCTGGGCAGCAAATAGAAATAGCCATCGCTCTGCTGGATCAGCTCACAACCGAAACGCCGATAAAAAGGTTCGAGCAGCGCCTGTGCCTCCACCAGGTAATCATAGAGGCTGCCATCATCTCGACCGATATGGCGTCCACGTCGCAACGTCAGATCCACCTCGGGGAATCTCTCGTCGACAATCACCTCTTCCAGAGAATCGAATACGACATCGCTCACTCCACTTTCCTCCGGCCCTGGACAGTCCAATCCTCGACTTTGAGCTGTTCGCCCACTTCTAGCCATAGCCGCTCGCGGCTTGAGCGCAATCGGGCTAGTCTTGCAGCTGCGTCAGCGACCCGACCCGCAGCCACGTATTGGCTATCGTCGCTCAAGGTGGCGAGTACCTGCACCGTTAGCCCCGCCAAGGTATCTACGCCCTCGTCGAGCGCCCGACTCACCATCACTTCGATATCTGCCAGCGCATTTTCAGCTTCCACCCAGGCTGGTTCGGCCTCACGATCAGTCTTTGGCCTGGCCACCACCGGACGCTCGACACGTGCTTCAAGTGGACGTAGCAGGCAGATAGAGCCTGCATGCGCAGCTAGTAGATGGAAAGGCCTGTTTTCCCACTCCGCAATCTGATCGCGCAAGCGCTGGCTCAGTGCCCGATCAGGATCCAGTCTGACCACGTCGCGCAAGTAACGGTGTACATACTGGTAGTATTCGGACCATGCCTTTTGGCGTGCACCGCCCCAGGCTCCGATCCGGTCTACATGTTCGATGACCCGCTGTGCGGCTCCCTCGGCTTCGACATTTTCTGCTGAAACGGCCAGCGCCTGGATGTCCTGGAGCAACGCAACGAAATGGTGTGTGTCTCGCAGCAGGATTTCATTCAGCTCGCGCAATGTGTGGGTCGTTGCGTCGAGCAGGCTCTGGCATCGATCGATTGCGCTGAACCAGTCGTTCGATAGCAGGCTAGCGATTTCCGCCTGGATTTCCTCCTGCTGGGCATCAAGCCCCCGCTGCCGACGTTCGATACCCGCCACCATGTCACCGACCGTGATCCTCAGGGGGGCGACCACGCCCTGACGCCAATCCTCATCGTTCTGGGCCTTCCTGGCTGTCGCCAGGATGTCGGCGAGTTGAGCGCGCAAGGTGCCGGTCAATAAGCTGAGGCTTTCCCGAGTCAGGGCCTCATCCGCCAGAAAGTATTCGATTACCGCAGCGGCAAGCCGCGTCAGCGCATACTCGCCCGCCCGCACGATGCCGGCGCCATCAACTCTGGCCAGCATGCGCTGCTCTCGTAATCGTTGAATGGCATGGGTTGCGCGCTTGCGTGGATTTTCGGCGGCGGGTTCAACCACATCACAGACTTGTTCGAACAGATCGATCAGCATGTCCTCTTCGAACGACGCAAGTCCCGCCTTGTCTGCTCTTAGGTACAGGCCTGCGAGAAAGCAAACGTCCGCTGTTTTGAGGTCAAGATTGACCTGGTCTCGAACTAGCGAGGCAATAAGGCGATTGGGGTCAGCTGCCATCATATGTGCTAATCAGACCTCTTTCTGCGCATTAATATGTTTGCAAATACATCTTTTGCATTTGGCCAGTAGTTCGCTCTTATCAGTCTTTCAGGGATAGTCCAAATGGTGAGGTCCTGTCAATGAGATCATTGCCTGGCAGTGCTTCTAGGGTCATAAGACGAAATGGCTACATCTCAGATGAAGTTGCTTTACTCCAAGTAAGCGCTTAGTAGTCTACTCGCGCTCTTTGCACTGATGAGATAACTTATCAGGACTTGGTTGATGTATCGTTATACTTTAATCGCTCAACCAGAAAATCCACCAGCACCCTGACCGCCGCCGGTAGTTGGCGATCCGGTGGGTAGAGCAGCCAGGCGGTGCCCTGGTAGGGGCCGAGGTATTGCCAGTCGGGCAGCACCCGCCGCAGGCTGCCGTCGGCCAGACCGGCGTCGGCGGCGAAGGCCGGCAGGCAGGCGATGCCAAGGTCGGCGAGGGTGGCTTCCAGGCGCACGCCGCTGTGGTTGCAGGCCAGGCGACCGCGCACCGTCACGCTTTCCACCCGATCACCGCGGCGCAGTTGCCAACGCTGGTCGCCCGGGGTTTCGCCGAGGTAGAGGCAATCGTGCTCGGCCAGCGCCTGGGGCTGCTGCGGCATGCCGCGGCGCTCAAGATAGGCCGGGCTGGCGCAGAGCACGAAGTCCATCTCGCGCAATGGCCGGGCGACGAAGCCGGCGGGTGGCTGCTCGGTGATGCGCACCAGCAGATCCTGGTCGTCGGCGATGGGGTCCAGCGGACGGTCGTCCAGGCGCAGTTGCAGATCCACCTCGGGATAGCGCTGGAAGAAGTCCGGCAGCAGCGGCGCGATCAGCCGATAGCCGACCGCCTTGGGCACCGCCAGCCGCACCTGGCCGCGGGGCTCCTCGCGATGCTGCAGACCGCTGTCCAGCGCCGCGCCGGCGGCGGCCAGCAGCTGGCGGCAGTGGCCGAGCACCTCGCGGCCGGCCTCGCTCAGGCGCAGCTGACGGGTGGTGCGCTGCAACAGGCGCACGCCCAGCTCCCGCTCCAGCCGCGCCACCTGGCGACTGACCGCCGAAGGCGTGGCATCCAGCAGGCGGGCGGCGGCGGTAAAGCTGCCGGTCTCCACCACCTTGGCGAAGGCGACCAGGCAGGGCAGCAGGGGGAGGGCGCGCACGAGATCCATGCCAAATCCGCGGGAAGCAATGGGGCTGGAAAGACTGGCATTGCTTCCCTGGCGGAACAAGAGCTATGCGCGCGGACGAGCTTATCGCGCCTAACGCGGGACGGGCACACTGGCGGCCTGATCCAGGGAGAAGCCGTCATGTCGCCACGCCCCACCTTTGGTCTCGCCGAAGGCCTGCTGCTCGCCACCGCCCTGGTCTGGGGGACCAGCTACGCCGTGGTCAAGGACGCCGTGGTGCTCTATCCGGTGCTCGGCTACCTGGCGCTGCGCTTCTGTCTCACCGCGGCGCTGCTGCTGCCCACCCTGAGGGGCGAAGGCCGGCGGGCCTGGCGACCCGGAGTGCCGACCGGTCTGCTGCTATTGGCGATCTTTCTCGCCGAGACCTATGGCGTGGCCCTGACCAGCGCCAGCAACGCCGCCTTTCTCATCAGCCTGTGCGTGGCCCTGACGCCCTTCGCCGAATGGTGGCTACTCGGCCAGCGCCCTGAGCCCCGCGCCCTGGGCGCCGCGGCTCTGGCGGTGGCGGGCGCCGGGCTGCTGACCCATGGCGTGACCCTGAGCTTCAACCTGGGCGACGGCCTGATCCTGCTGGCGGCGCTGTTGCGCGCGGTCAATGTCTGTGTGGTGCGCCGGCGTCTGCAGCGGGCCAGTGCCCCGGTGCCGGCCCTGGCGCTGACCGCGGTGCAGACCGGGGTCGTCGGCCTGGCCTGTCTGCTGCTGTTCGCCCTCGGCCCGGGCCTGGCGCCGCTGCCCGTACAGCCAGGCTTCTGGCTGGCCACCGGCTACCTGGTGCTGTTCTGCACCCTGGGCGCCTTTCTTGCCCAGAACTTTGCCCTGGGCCGCACCAGTGCCACCCGCGTCGCCCTGCTGATGGGCGCCGAGCCGCTGTTCGGCGCGCTGTTCGCCAGCGTCTGGCTGGACGAACGCCTGGGCCTCTGGGGCTGGCTGGGCGGCCTGCTGATCGTCATCGCCTCGCTGTGGGGGACGTTGCCGCGGCGCGCGCCAGACCATTCGGCCCCGGCTATTCGAACACGATCCGCGGAAAGTAGAAGCTGACCACCCAGTTGGGCACGTCGACGATCTCGCTGATGCGCAGATCGCCGCAGACCGAGCAGAGCAGATAGGCCTGTTCCGCCGGCAGGTTGCGGGTCTGCCCGAGCCAGTCGATGGCGCCGCTGACGGCCATGCGCGCCGCGGCCAGCAGGTCCGGTCCGATCCCGGTGAAGACCTCGTAGCCGGCGCCGTCGAGGTGTCGGGTGACCGGCCCCGGGGTGCTGAAGCGCGGCATGGCCAGCGGTTGCCCCTTGATCAGCTCGAAGGTGGCGGTAACCGCCATGGCGCTCTCGATGGCGGTGCCGCAGACCTCGCCATCGCCCTGGGCGGCATGGGTGTCACCAATGGAAAACAGCGCTCCGGCGACCTCCACCGGCAGGTAGAGGCTGGTGCCGGCGGCCAGGTCGCGGATATCCAGATTGCCGCCCACCCGCCGCGGTGGCACCACCGAGTGCAGGCCTGGCGCGGCGGGGGCCACCCCCAGGGTGCCGGCGAAGGGCTTGAGCGGGACCCGCGCCAGCTCGCCGAAGGCCGCCGGCGTCTGACCGCTGCGGTCGTACTGCCAGAGTTGCAGCACCGGGTCGAGAAACTGGTCGGCGAGCAGGCCGAAGCCGGGGATGTTGGCGGTCCAGCCAAAGCCGCTGGGGGCGAAGCTGTCCAGCGTCACCTTGAGCACGTCGCCCGGTTCGGCACCATCGATCCACAGCGGACCGCAGACCGGATTGACCCGCTCGAAGGGCAGGGTGGCGATGTCGGCGGCGCTGGAGTGGCGGTGGAAGTGGCCGTCCGCCGCGTCGCGGCAGGCAAAGCTGACCGTCTCGCCCGGCGCAACTTCCAGCGCCGGGGGGAGGCTGTGATCCCAGCCGCAATGGCAGTGCTGGCTGTGCAGGGTCTTGATCATCTGAAGCCTCCACGACGGGTCTGTGCCTAATGGACGGCGTCGTTGGCCTTGAATTCCGTGGTCCGGCCGCTGAGCTTGAGGAACGCCAGCACGGCCAGGCCCAGCACCATCCAGCAGCTGCCGCCGACCTTGGCGTAGACGTCGGCGTTGAACAGCACATAGGCGAGGATGATGAAGCCGATCAGCGGGACCAGCGCATGGAGCAGTGGGCGACCGGCGCCGCGGTGATGCCAGGCCACTGCCACATGCAGGAGCAGGAAGGCAGTCAGCGCACCGAAGTTGCACATGGAGGCGAGCAGATTGATCTGGCCGACGAAGAACAGCCCCAGCACCAGGCTCAGGGCCGCCACCAGCAGGATGGCGCGCTGCGGCACCCGGGTCGCGGGATGGATCTGCCGCAGGAATTGCGGCAGCTGGCGATCACGCGCCATGGCGAACAGCAGGCGCGAGGTGGCAGCCTGGGCCACCAGGGCATTGGCGATGGCGGCACCGATGGCCACCGCCAGAGCGATCACCACCTGCAGCCAGGGGCCGGCGATCAGCCGACCGATCTCGTAGAAGGCGTTGTTGGAGGCGTCAGCGTCGGGATACTGGATCAGGTTGGGTTGCAGCAGCGCGGCCAGCCAGGTCTGCACCATGAACAGCGCCGCCACCAGGGTCAGGGCCAGCAGGGTGGCGCGGCCCACCACGCGGCTGCCGCCACGGGTTTCTTCGGAGAGGGTGGAGATGGCGTCGAAGCCGAGAAAGGACAGCACCGCCACCGACAGGGCGCTGAAGATCAGCGGCAGGGAGAATTCCTGGGGGTTGTACAGCGGCTTCAGGCTCCACTCGGCGCCATTCACGCCGCGGCTGATGGCCAGGGACGCCAGCACCACGAACACCAGCAGCACCGCCAACTGGCCGTAGAGGAACAGCCGGTTGGCGCGGGCGGTGGTCTCGATGCCGCGCAGGTTGACCAGGGTGTTGAGGCCGACGAAGAAAACGATCCACAGCGGCTGGGGAAGCGCCGGGATGACGTTGGCCATGGCGTTGGCGCCGATCACATAGAGCAGGGTGGGCACCAGCAGGTAGTCGAGCAGGATGGCCCAGCCGGCGAGAA
Organism: Pseudomonas sp. PGPPP4; assembly: GCF_002256045.1. Classification (NCBI taxonomy): domain Bacteria; kingdom Pseudomonadati; phylum Pseudomonadota; class Gammaproteobacteria; order Pseudomonadales; family Pseudomonadaceae; genus Pseudomonas; species Pseudomonas sp. PGPPP4. The sequence continues at coordinate 62,717 of NZ_NKID01000013.1, read as the reverse complement.
AGCCCAGCGCCGGGTGCAGGCCGCGACCGACGTAGGCGTAGACCGAACCGGCCACCGGAAAGGCGCGCGACATCTGCTGGTAGCTGACCGCGGTGAACAGCATGGCGACGAAGCCGATCAGGTAGGTGAGGGGCACCATGCCATGGCTGGCATCGAACACTCCGCCAAAGATGGAAAAGGGCGCGATGGGCACCATGAACACCAGGCCGTAGATGAGCAGGTCCTTCAGCCCGAGCTGGCGCCTGAGTTCCTGGGTGTAGCCGAAGCGAGCGAGGTCGGCGGCGTCGCCGGACGGAGCGTGCTGAGTCATTGGGGGCATCCTCGAAGGGGCGGGGTAGGCTCGACTCTAGGCCAGCGGCCAGACAGGCCCCATCCGTAAAAGTGCTAGGTTTGCAGCGGCGCTCGGGCGACTGGCAGAGGCTTTGCTTTCTTTCCCTCATCGCGACCCCCAGGGAGTTCCAAGATGCATGCCGATCTGCTCACCGTCAGCGGCCGCCTCGCCGGCCTGGCCAGCCTCGATGCCTGCCTGGACGCCGTGCAGGACACCGCCGATGGCTTTGGCTGCAAGGCGCTGATCTACGACTACGCGCCGGTGCCCCTGAGCCACGACGGGGTGCTCATCACCCCCTCGGTGTTCAAGGTACGCAACGCCCCGGCGGACATGCAGGCCTTCTGGTGCGAGCGCGGCTACTACCAGATCGATCCGGTGCAGCAGTGCGCCAGCCGGCGCGCCACGCCCTTCGTCTGGTCGTTTCGCAGCGAAACCCGCAGCGCCCTGCGCGAGTACCTGGGTGACAGCCATAGGCCGGTCACCTGCTATGTGCGCGACAGCGGCCTCGCCACCGGGGTGACGGTGCCGCTGCACCTGCCCGGCGGCGCCTTCGCCACCCTCACCGGCATCCTCGATGCCGACGCCCAGGACGCCGAGGCTACCGGCGAAGCCTGCCTGGGCGCCTTCCTGGTATTGGCCCATGCCTTCCAGGCCCGCGCCGACGAACTGCTCGCCCCGGCCGAGCGCCGTTGTGGCCAGGTCCGCCTGACGCCGCGCGAGCGCGAATGCCTGCAGTATTCGGCCAAGGGCCTGACCGCCAAGCGCATCGCCGCAACCCTCAATCGATCCACCGCCACGGTCAACCTGCACCTCAACTCCGCGGCCCGCAAACTGGGGGCGCGCAACCGGGTCGAGGCGGTGGTGCGGGGGCTGCACTATCGGCTGGTGGAGCTCTGAGCGACTTGGCCGGATCCGTGGGCTGTTCGACCTTGTGACACCCGCGCTACGGCCCGACACTGGGGCCTCATCTGCCCAGGAGAGTCCCCATGAGCGCCGCCCGTCCTCCCGTCCCGCCCTTCACCCTCGAATCCGCCCGGCAAAAGGTCCGCGCCGCCGAAGACGGCTGGAACAGCCGCGATCCGGCCAAGGTGGCGCTGGCCTATACCGCCGACAGCCGCTGGCGCAATCGCAGCGATTTCCTCCAGGGCCGCGCCGCCATCGAGGCCTTTCTCACCCGCAAGTGGCAGCGCGAGCACGAGTACCGGCTGATCAAGGAACTCTGGGCCCATGACGGCGCGCGTATCGCCGTGCGCTTCGCCTACGAATGGCGGGACGAAGACGGCCAGTGGTACCGCGCCTACGGCAACGAGAACTGGCACTTCGACGACCAGGGCCTGATGGCCGAGCGTCACGCCAGCATCAACGACCTGCCGATCAGCGAGGCCGAACGGCTGTTTCGCTGGCCCCAGGGGCGGCGGCCGGACGATCATCCGGGGTTGAGCGAGCTGGGGTTGTAAGACTTGGATAGGGCGTAGCCTGGACTGGGGCGCTGCCTCGTCCACCGGGTGCGGCTTTAGGTCTCGGTGGAAAACGCGACGGATGACCCACTGCGAAGGCTGGCCATCCGCGACAGCAGGCCGGATCTAGTCGGGACGCTGCTCCGAATTGCGCCGCAACCGCCCCACCAGCCTGAGCACCAGCACGAAGAACACCGGCACGAAGACCAGCGCCAGGGTGGCGCTGAGCATGCCGCCGATCACCCCGGTGCCCACCGCCTGCTGGCTCGCCGAGCTGGCCCCGGTGGCCAGGGCCAGGGGCACCACGCCGAGGATGAAGGCCAGCGAGGTCATGACGATGGGTCGCAGGCGCAGCCGTGCGGCGCGGCAGGTGGCCTGGTACAGGTCCATGCCTTCGTCGTGCAGGCGCTTGGCGAATTCGATGAGCAGGATGGCGTTCTTCGCCGTGAGGCCGATCACCGTGATCAGGCCGACCTTGAAGAAGACGTCGTTGGGCATCCCCCTCAGGGTCACCGCCAGCACCGCGCCGAGCACGCCCAGGGGCACCACCAGCAACACCGCGGTGGGAATCGACCAGCTCTCGTAGAGCGCCGCCAGGCAGAGGAACACCACCAGCAGCGACAGCCCCAGCAGCAGGGGCGCCTGGCCGGCGGAGAGGCGTTCCTGCAGCGACAGCGCCGTCCACTCCAGGGCGAAGCCGCGCGGCAACTCGCCGGCCAGGCGTTCCAGTTCGGCCATGGCCTCGCCGGTGGTGTGACCGGGCAGCGGTTCGCCGGCCAGGCTGATGGCCGGGTAGCCGTTGTAGCGCGACAGCTGCGCCGGGCCCTGGGTCCAGTCGGCGCTGACGAAGGCGGACAGCGGCACCATGCGCCCACGCTCGTTGCGTACTTCCAGGCGCAGCAGGTCGTCCACCTGGCTGCGGGTGCCCAGGTCGGCCTGCACGATCACCTGCTGCATCCGCCCGCGATTGGGGAAGTCGTTGACGTAGCTGGAGCCGAGAGCTGTGCCCAGGGTCTCGCCGAGGGCGCTGAAGCCTACCCCCAGCGCGGCGGCCTGGCGGCGATCCACCACCAGCTGCACCTGGGCGCTGTCGGCCAGGGCGGTCTCCCGCACGTAGGCGATGATCGGATTGCCCGCCAGCCTGGCCTGCAGTTCATCGCGTGCCGCCTTGAGCGCCGCCTGGCCGCGATTGGACCTGTCCTGCAGGCGCACCTCGAAGCCGCTGGAGGTGCCCAGGCCTTCCACCGGCGGCGGTAGCACGGCGAAGCCCTGGGCCTCGCTTTCGCCCGCCAGGGCGGCGTTGGCGCGCTCGGCGATGGCCGCGGCGGAGTCGGCCGGGCCACGGGCGGACCAGTCCTTGAGGGTGGTGAAGGCGAGGGCGGCGTTCTGGCCGCTGCCGGAAAAGCTGAAGCCGAGCAGCACGAGGTCGTTGGCCACCCCGGGTTCGGCGGCGTAGTGGCGCTCCAGCCGCTCGAGCACCTTGAGGGTGCGCTCCTGGGTGGCGCCCGGTGGCAGCTGGATGTCGGTGATCAGATAGCCCTGGTCCTCGGTGGGCAGAAAGGCGCCGGGCAGGCGGCCATAGAGCGCCACCAGGGCCGTCAGCAGGACGGCGAACAGCAGAAGATTGGGCAGCAGCCGGCGGATGGCGCGGGCCACCCAGCCCTCGAAGCCGCCGGTCAGGCGCTCGAAGCCCCGGTTGAAGGCGCCAAAGAAGCCGCCGCGGGCATGGGTGCCCTGGGCAATCGGCTGGAGCAGGGTGGCGCACAGCGCCGGGGTCAGGCTCAGGGCGAGAAAGGCGGAAAGCAGGATGGCCACCGCCATGGACGCCGAGAATTGGCGATAGATGACGCCCACCGACCCGCTCATGAAGGCCATGGGCACGAAGACCGCGGTCAGCACCAGGGTGATGCCGACGATGGCGCCGGCGATCTCGCCCATGGCCTTGCGCGTGGCGGCGCGCGGATCGAGTCCCTCGCTGGCCATCAATCGCTCGACGTTCTCCACCACCACGATGGCGTCGTCCACCAGGATGCCGATGGCCAGCACCATGCCGAACAGGGTCAGCACATTGATCGAATAGCCCAGCGCCAGGAGCACGGCGCAGGTGCCCAGCAGCGCCACCGGCACCACCAGGGTCGGGATCAGGGTGTAGCGCAGATTCTGCAGGAACAGGTACATCACCGCGAACACCAGCGCCATGGCCTCCAGCAGGGTGTGGAGGACCTGGGTGATGGAGATCTCGACGAAGGGCGCCGTGTCGTAGGGGATGTCGTATTTCATCCCCGGCGGAAAGTACCGGGACAACTCGGTCAGCTTGGCGCGCACCGCCCGGGCGGTGGCCAGGGCATTGGCGGTGGGCGCCAGCTGCACCCCGACCGCCACCGAGGGCTTGCCGTCCAGGCGGGTGCCGAAATTGTAGCTCTGGCTGCCCACCTCGACCCGGGCGACATCGCCCAGGGTCACGCTGGAGCCATCGACCCCGGCGCGCAGCAGGATGCCGGCGAATTCCGCCGGGTCGCTCAACTGGCCCTTGATCAGCACTGGCGCGGTCAGCTCCTGGCCCGCGGGCGCGGGCAACTCGCCGAGACTGCCGGCCGCCACCTGAACGTTCTGCTCGGCAATGGCGCGGGTCACATCGGCCGGGGTCAGGCCGACCGCCACCAGGCGACTGGGGTCGAGCCAGACGCGCAGGGCGTGTTCGGCGCCGAACAGCTGGGCCTTGCCCACCCCGTCCAGGCGGCGCAGTTCGTTGACCACGTTGCGCGCCAGATAGTCGCTCAGGGCTGTGGTGTCGAGGCGCGCGTCGGTGGCGGTAAGGGTGACGAACAGCAGGTAGCCAGCGGAGGTTTCCTCGATCTGGATGCCCTGCTGGGTGACCGCCCGCGGCAGGCGCGGCTCCACCACCTTGAGGCGATTCTGGATGTCCACCTTGGCCAGCTCCGGATCGGTGCCGGGCTGGAAGGTCACGGTCAGGGTGGCGCTGCCCTGGCTGCTGCTGGACGAGAAGTAGAGCAGGTGATTGACGCCATTGAGTTCCTGCTCGACCAGGCTGACCACGCTCTCGTCCAGGGTCTGCGGCGAGGCGCCCGGGTAACTCAGGGTCAACTCGATCTGCGGCGGCGCCACGTTGGGATACTGGGCCACCGGCAACTGCGGCAGGGCCAGCAGGCCGGCGAGCAGGATGAACAACGCCACCACCCAGGCGAACACCGGGCGGTCGATGAAGAAATTGGCCATCAGCGCGCCTCCGCCGGAGCGGCCTGGGGTTCCTGAGGTTCCACCAGCAGGCCCGGCTGCGCCTGTTGCAGGCCCGAAAGCAGGACCCGCTCACCGGCGGCCAGGCCGGCCTCCACCACCCAGCGACCGTCCACCACCGGTCCCAGGCGCACCTCGCGCAGGGCGAGCCGGTCTTCGGCGTCCACCACCCAGACCTGGGCCTGGCCGCCGGCGCTGCGCTGCACCGCCCGTTGCGCCACGCTCAGACCCTGGTCGAGCCGTGCCTGCTCCAGGCGCACCCGCACGAAGCTGCCCGGCAGCAGCTCGCGCCGTGGATTGGGAAACTGGCTGCGCAGGGTGATCTGGCCGGTGCTGGCGTCCACCGCCAGATCGGCGAATAGCAGGCGGCCGCTCTCCGGGTAGGGGCTGCCGTCTTCCTGCAGCAGGGTGACCCGCGCCTGGTCCGGCGCCACCTGCTGCAGCCGGCCGTCGCTGAGGGCATCGCGCAGCGCCTTGAGCTGGCGGGTCGACTGGGTGACGTCGGCATGGATGGGGTCCAGCTGCTGGATGATCGCCAACGGCGTGGCATCGCCCTGGCCGACCAGGGCGCCTTCGCTGACCAGAGCCTTGCCGATGCGCCCGGCGATGGGCGCGGTGACCGTGGCATAGCCCAGATTCAGCCGCGCCCGCTTGAGCGCCGCCTGGGCGGCCGCCACCTCGGCCTGCGCCTGCAGACTGGCACCCTGGGCATCGTCCTGCGCCTGACGACTGATCGCCTCGCTCTCCACCAGTGCCGCATAGCGCTCCGCCAGGCGGCGGGCCTGGAAGGCGCTGGCCTCGGCCTTGCGCAGGGCGGCCGCGGCGCTGTCCACCTCGGCCTGCAGCGGCGCCGGATCGATACGGAACAGCACCGCGCCGGCCTTGACCTCGCTACCCTCGTGAAACACCCGCTGCAGCACGATGCCGGCGACCCGCGCCCGTACCTCGGCGGTCCGCGGCGCCACCAGGCGGCCACTGAGTTCGCTGGCGATGGCCAGGGGCGAGGGGTGCAGCGTCTCCACCTGCACCCTGGGCGCGGGCGGGGTGGCGGCTTCCAGGGCCGGACGGTCGCAGGCGGCGAGCAGCAGGCAGAGCAGCGCGAGGCTGCCGAGGGCAGGGCGGGGCAGGGACATCGGGGCTTCCTCCAGGAGAGCGCCATGGTAGGCGTCCCGCTCGGGCCTCCCTGTAAACGTCTGTAGGTCTCTTGTGAAAGAGTGTTAAGCCCCGCGCCCGCCTGCCCGGGGCTCGGCTATGCTCGGCACTTTCCGCCATGAAGGCCTGCCGTGATCCCCTTGCTCATCGTCGAAGACGACACCGCCCTGGCCGAGCTCATCGCCACCTACCTGGGCCGTCAGGGCTATGCCGTGACGGTGATCGGTCGCGGCGACGAAGCCCTGGCCGCGGTGCAGCGCCTGCGCCCGCACCTGGTGGTGCTCGACGTCATGCTGCCGGGGCTGGACGGCCTGCAGGTCTGCCGTCAGCTGCGCGCCGCCCAGCCAGGCCTGCCGATCCTGATGCTCACCGCCCTGGACGACAGCCACGACCAGGTGCTGGGCCTGGAGATCGGCGCCGACGACTACGTCAGCAAGCCCTGCGAACCGCGGGTGCTGCTGGCACGTATCCGCACCCTGCTGCGCCGCTGCCAGCTGGGTGAGGCGCCCGCCGATGACCGCCTGACGATCGGCCAGCTGCGGCTGCTGCCGGGTGAACGCCAGGTCTGGTGGCGCGACCAGCTGGTGGAGCTGTCGTCCACCGAATTCAACCTGCTGGCGATCCTCATGCGCCATGCCGGCGAGGTGCTCAGCCGCGACCAGTTGATCCAGCAACTGCGCGGCATCGAATTCAACGGCGTCGACCGCTCGGTGGACGTGGCCATCTCCAAGCTGCGCCGGCGCTTCGAAGAGCACCCCGGCGACGCCCGGCGGATCAAGACCGTCTGGGGCAAGGGCTATCTCCTTTCCCGGGCCGAGTGGGAATAGATGCTCAAGATCCTCGTCCGCCTCTACCTCATCCTGCTAGTGACCTATGGCGCCGCCAGCTACCTGGTGCCCGAGGCGCTGCTGCAGGTGTTCTACGAGCGCTACAGTCGCTACACCCTCGAACAACTGCACGGCCCGCTCAGCCTGGTGCAGCGCACCTTCAACCAGGCGCCGCCGGCGCGCTGGCCAGCCCTGCAGGATGAGTTGGCCGCGGAGCTGGCGCCCATCAGCCTGCGTCTGGTCCCGCTTGAGGATCCAGCCCTCACTCCGGAGGAGCGCGCCGATCTGGCCGCCGGCCAGCGGCGGGTACGCCTGGGCGACTATGGCGAACCCAGCGCGGCCCTGGTGCCGCTGCCGACGGATCAGGTGCTCTGGGTCGGCATCCCCGAGGCGCCCACCGACATCGCCCTGACCTACTGGGCCATGAACGCCCTGATCGGCGCGGCCCTGTTGGTCTGTCTCTATGTCTGGCTGCGACCGCACTGGCGCGACCTGGAGCGGCTGCGGCGTACCGCGGCGCGCCTGGGCAAGGGTCATCTGGGCGAGCGCACGGCCATCTCGCCGCGCTCGGACATCGGCGAGGTGGCGCGGGCCTTCGATGACATGGCCCAGGAGTTGGAGGCGCTGATCGTCCAGCAGCGCGACCTGCTCAACGCCGTCTCCCACGAATTGCGCACGCCGCTGTCACGCCTGGAATTCGGCCTGGCGCTGTTGCAGGCCGATCCGCTGCCCGCCGAGACCCACCGCCAGCTGGAACAACTGGTGCGCCACGTCCGCGAACTGGATGCCCTGGTCGACGAATTGCTGTCCTTCGCCCGCCTGCAGAGCAGCCAGCAGCCGCCCGAACGCCTGAGCCTGGAACTCGAAGCCTTTCTCGACAGCGTGCTGGCCGACTTCGCCGAAGAGCAGGAGCGGCGCGGCGTCGTGGTGCACCTGGATCTGACGCAGGCGCCCAGGCGGGTCGAACTGGCGCCACGCCTCACCGCGCGCGCCCTGCAGAATCTCGTCGGCAATGCCCTGCGTTATTGCCAGCGTGAGGTCTGGGTAGCGGTCCGAGGCGACGGCGAAGCCTTGCTGATCGCCGTCGAGGATGACGGCGAGGGCATTCCCGCGGCGGAGCGCGAGCGGGTCTTCGAACCCTTCTATCGCCTGGATCGCAGTCGCGACCGCGCCACCGGCGGTTTCGGCCTTGGCCTGGCCATCAGCCGGCGCGCGGTGGAAAACCAGGGCGGCCGGCTGGACCTGAGCGCCGGTGCCCAGGGCGGCGCTCGATTCGAGATCCGCCTGCCATTGCCGCCGCGCCCGGGGCTCGCCTGAGACCGGAACGGCCCCTACACTTGGCGCCCCCGCCCGTTTCGGAATCGTCATGGCAGAGCCCTTCGACCGCCACCAGCTGCAACCCCTGCTTGACCGTATCGCCGCCGCCGCGCCGCGCCATTTCGGCGAAGGCGAGGTGGCCGACTACATCCCGGCCCTGGCCGAGGTGGCGCCTGATCAGTTCGGCATCGCCGTCTGCGACGTCAACGGCCAGGTCTGGCGCGCCGGGGCGGCCGACACGGCCTTTTCCATCCAGTCCATCTCCAAGGTGCTCAACCTGGTGATCGCCATGCAGCGCCTGGACGAGGCGGACATCTGGACCCGCGTCGGCCGCGAGCCTTCCGGCCATGCCTTCAACTCCATGGCCCAGCTGGAGGAAGAGAAGGGCGTGCCGCGCAACCCCTTCATCAACGCCGGCGCCGTGCAGGTCTGCGAATTGCTGGTGTCACGCATCATGTCGATCCACTGGATGATGCGCGAACAGGCGCGGCGCCTGGCCGGCAATCCGGCGCTCAACTTCGACGACCGCGTGGCCCGCTCGGAGATGGACCACAAGGCGCGCAACGCCGCCCTGGCCTATCTGATGAAGGCCTATGGCAATCTGCACAGCGAGGTCGATGACGTCCTCGACGTCTATTTCCATGGCTGCGCCCTGGCCATGAGCTGCGTCGACGTGGCTCGCGCCTTCGCCTTCCTCGCCAACGGCGGCATCAATCCCCAGGACGGCCAGGTCGTGGTGACGCCCCAGCAGACCCGCCAGCTCAATGCGCTGCTGCTGACCTGTGGTCTCTACGATGCGGCGGGCGACTTCGCCTGGCGCGTCGGCCTGCCGGGCAAGAGCGGGGTAGGGGGCGGCATCGTCGCCATCGTCCCGGGGCAGATGAGCATCTGCGTCTGGTCGCCCCGGCTGGACAGCTACGGCAACTCGGTGGCCGGCCTGCGCGCCCTGGAGACCCTGGTGGAAGGGCTGGGCGTGGCGCCGCTGGGCTAAGAAGCTATTCACGATCTGCTGCGCGTCGGCCAAACGGCGTTGAAAAACCCTGGAAGGCCAGCCCCGCCGGAATGCTCATTTACGCCGAGTAAACTCGAGCGCGAGCCCGGTCCGCTTCCTCAGGTCTTTTCGCGGGGCCGCCTAGGCCTTGTTTGGCTCTAGCTCGCGAGATCGTGAACAGCTTCTAATAGGCCATGGACAGGCTGAGGGTTACCTGGGGCACCACGCCGTCGGTCTCGCCCTCCGGACCGCTCAAGTCGCGCAGGGCGCCGTCGCGATAGAGCGCCAGGGCTTCGGCGCGAGCGCTCCAGCGCGTCTCGCCCCAGCGAAAGGGCTGCTCCAGCGCCAGCCCGGTGCGGGCATAGAGCCGATCACCGGAGTCCGGTCCATAGAAGCCGTTCCAGCCCACCCCCAGGGCACTGGGGAAACTCAGGCGCAAGCCACTGGCCGAGAGGTCCAGTCCGGGTTCCAGGCTGCCCTGGGTGTAGAGACCGCTATCGCCCTGGGTGCGGGTGGTCACCGCCAGACCCGGGCGCCAGGCGCCCAGGCCCGACTCGGCCTGGTAGGCCAGGGTCAGGCTGGCCTCTTGCGTGGTGGCGGCGACGTCGTTGGGGCTACTCTTGACCGTGTAGACGAAGCCGACCCTCAGGCCCTCGGCCGGCGACACCACCAGGCCCAACAGGTTGTTGCTCTCGTACCAGCGCCGCGGGCTGACCTGTTCATCACTGGAGGGGCTGTGCAGGCCGTTGCTGCTGCTGAACACCAGCCAGGCATCGGCACTGCCGTCGCTTCCCTGGTGCAGATCCAGGGCGAAGCCCGCCTGCAGGTGCAGCGGGATGCGGTCGAGGCTGGCCGCGTCGTCATCGTAGTTGCCGCGGGAAAAGTCGCCGTTGCGCACGTCCATGCCCAATTGCGGATGGAAGCGCCCGGAGTTTTCGCTGACCTCCACGCTGCCCAGGGCGGCGTCTTCGCTTTCGATGGAGGGCACGCTACGCGGCGCGGCGGTGGCCGTCAGGGCCAGACCGCCTGCCAGCAGGCAGATGCAACGCAGGGGCGATGGGGATGGCATGGCGGGCGACTCCAGGGCGCGGGGCGCTCCGGGCACGGCGCCATTGCGTATCCGACCGGGCCGTCGCAGAGCGGGTTCCCGGCCCTAGAGCACCGGCGAAAACACCCGCGCCACCCGCATGGCCACCCGCCGCCAGCGGCGCAGGGCGGCGTTGTCCTCGGGGGTGAGTTCGCGGGAGCGACTGAAGTCCTGCTCCAGCATCTTGCGCACCTCCCAGGCGAAGGGGACGTCCATCACCATCACCATGACCTCGAAGTTGAGGCGGAAGGAGCGGTTGTCCAGGTTGGCGCTGCCCACCGCGGCCACGTCCTCGTCGATCAGCACCACCTTCTGGTGCAGGAAGCCCGGGCCGTAGCGGAACACCCGTACCCCGGCATGCACCGCTTCGAAGGCATAGAGATAGGAGGCGGCATAGACCACCTTGTGGTCCGGTCGCGAGGGCAGCAGGATGCGCACGTCGACCCCGCGCAGGGCGGCCAGGCGCAGAGCCGCCGAAACGGCTTCGTCGGGAATGAAGTAGGGCGTGGTGATCCAGACGCGGTGGCGCGCCGAGTGGATGGCCTCGACAAAGAACAGCGAGCAGGTCTCCTGATCGTCCGCCGGCCCGCTGGGCACCACCTGGCAGAGCACGCCGCCCTCTTCGTAGCGCTCCGGCAGCAGCAGGGTGGGCAGCTTTCTGGTCACCCAGTACCAGTCCTGGGCAAAGGTTTCCTGCAGGGTGGCCAGGGCCGGACCGCGCAATTCCAGGTGGGTGTCGCGCCAGGGCGCCAGGGGCGGCTTGAGGCCCATGTATTCGTCGCCGACGTTGAGCCCGCCGGTAAAGCCCACCTCGCCATCGACGATGACGATCTTGCGGTGGTTGCGGAAGTTGACCTGGAACCTGTTGATCAGCCCGCGCCTGTTGCTGAAGCCCTTCACCTCGCAACCGGCCTCGCGCAGCTTTTCCACATAGGCGCGCGGCAGGGCATGGCTGCCGATGGCATCGTACAGCAGAAAGACCTGGACCCCGGCGCGGGCGCGGTCCAGCAGGGTGTTCTGCAGGGCCAGGCCGAGGGCGTCGTCGTGGATGATGAAGAATTGCACCAGCACCACCTTCTGCGCCCCGCGGATGGCCGCGAGGATGGCGGCGAAGGTCTCCTCGCCGTTGATCAGCAGCCGCACCTGGTTGTTGGCCACGCAGGGGGTGCCGGTGAGGGCGGTCATGGCCTTGAGCTTGCGATTGGCCGCGCTGCACTGCTGGGCGGCCATGGCCTCGGCGATCCAGGGCCGCCAGTCCAGTTCGGCGGCCTGGCGCGCCATCTCCTCGTCGGCCTGGCGCCGCGCCTTCACGTAGCTGTCGAAGCGCCGCCGGCCGAATACCAGATAGGGAATCAGGCTGAGGAGGGGCATGAACACCAGCGCCATGGCCCAGGCCATGGCGCCCTGGGCGGTACGCACCGTGATGATGGCGTGGATCGCCGCGCTGATGCCGATCAGTTCGAGGACCAGGGCGATGTAGTGGAGATCGAGGGGCAGGGAAGGCACGCGGGCAGCTCTCGCTCCTGGGTGGATGTCAGAGGGGTTGGACCGCCCTGAGCACCACGAATTTCGGTGTGGCCGCGATCTGCTCGACGCGCCTGAACAGCCGCTTGAGCTTGACGTGATAACCCAGGTGGCGATTACCCACCAGCCAGAGTTCGCCCTGCGCGGTCAGTGCCGCCTGCGCCTGCTGGAACATGCGCCAGGCGAGGAAGTCGCCCACTACCTGCTGCTGGTGAAAGGGCGGGTTGCACAGGATCAGCTCCAGCGACCGCGGCGGCTGGTCGGCCAGGCCGTCGGCCGCGCGGATCGCTACCGGTCGCTCGCCGAAGGCCGCGCTCCAGTTCTCCCGCGCTGACTGCACCGCCATATAGGACTCGTCCACCAGGGTGAATTGCGCCTCCGGATTGGCCAGGGCGCAGGCCAGCGCCAGCACGCCGTTGCCGCAGCCGAGATCGGCCACCCGTGCGCTCCCCAGTCCCCGGGGCAGGTGCGGCAGGAAGGCACGGGTGCCGATGTCCAGGCCCTCGCGGCAGAAGACGTTGGCATGGTTGATCAGGGTCAGCGGCGGTGCATCCAGGCGATAGCGACTCGGGTAGGGCGAGGTCACCGCCGGCCGTGCCTCGGGCGTGGCGAACAGCAGCCGCGCCTTCTTTACCGCCAGCGAAGCCTGCACCGGTCCGATATGCCGCTCCAGCAGGTCGCCGGCGGCGCGGGGCAGGTGCTTGAGCATGCCGGCGGCGATCACCCGGGCGCCCGGCGCCAACTGGCCGTGCAGGCGGATCAGCTGCTCTTCCAGCAACGCCAGGGTCTTGGGCACCCGCACCAGCACCAGATCGAAGGGACCGCTGGTCGCCTCGCTGGCCGGGACGAAGGTCACCGCCTCGGCGGCGAGGCCGTTGCGCGCCAGGTTGGCCGCCAGCGCCAGGGCCGCCAGGTGCGAGTCGCCACTGGAGGTCACCCGGGCATGAGTGGCGAGACTGGCGGCCAGGGCGCCAAAGCCGTCGTTGAGCACCAGCACCCGGGCGGATGGCGCCAGGCCATCCTCGGCGACCTGCTGCAGCAGGTATTCGTCGGCAGCGTCGAAGGCCTGCAGGGGATCGTCGCGGCGCGGGGGCTGACGGTCGAGTTCGAGGGTGGCGAAGGGCGAGACGAGAGAAGGCATGGTTTCTGTCGGTGTTTATCGGCGGCTCAGTGCGGGACAATGGCGCAAAGAACCTGCTTACGATCTGCTGCGCGTCGGCCAAACGGCGTTGAAAATAGCCTGGGTCGCCAGCCCGGTCGGAATGCTCATTTACCACTCGTAAACGCGAGCGCGAGACCGGTCCGCTTCCTCAGCCATTTTCGCGGGGCCGCCTAGGCCTTGTTTGGCTCTAGCTCGCGAGATCGTAAACAGGCTCTAAGCAATCGGGAAAAAGAGGCCAGTATGACCGCCACCGAAGACAAGTTCACCCGCGAGACGATCACCGCCGTCTGGCCCTGGAGCGACAACCTCTTCAGCCTGAGGACCACCCGCGATCCGCGCTATCGCTTTCGCGCCGGCCAGTTCGCCCGGCTGGGCGTGCGCAAGGCCGATGGCGACATCGTCTGGCGGGCCTACTCCATGGTCTCGGCGCCCCACGACGACTTCCTCGAATTCTTTTCCATCGTGGTGCCGGGTGGCGCCTTCACCAGCGAACTGAGCCGCCTACGCGAGGGCGACGAACTGCTGGTGGAAAAGCAGCCCTATGGCTATCTCACCCTGGAGCGCTTCGGCGGCGGTCGCGATCTCTGGCTGCTGGCCACCGGCACCGGCCTCGCGCCCTTCCTGTCGATGCTGCAGGAGCCCGATACCTGGGAGCGCTTCGAGCGCATCGTGCTGGTCTACAGCGTGCGCGAAGCCCGCGATCTGGCCTATCAGGAGGTCATCCGCGGTTACGGCGAGGTGGAGCACCTCGAAGGTCTCACCGACCGCCTGGTCTATGTTCCCGTGGTTACCCGCGAGGATCACCCCGGCGCCCTGCGTGGCCGCATCACCACCCTGATCGAGAACGGCGAGCTGGAACGTGCCGCCGGCGTCGAACTCTCGCCCGAGCACTCGCGCATCCTCATCTGCGGCAATCCGGAGATGGTCGACGACACCCGCCAGCTGCTCAAGACCCGCGATCTACAGCTGGCCCTGAGTCGCCGACCCGGGCAGGTGGCGGTGGAAAACTACTGGTAACAGGGGCCACCACCGGCGTCTTTACGTTTTCTTCACAATTGGAAAAGGTTGGGCCTTTAGCTTTGGCCCCACCTTGCTCTAGGATCGGAATTTCCAAGGCTACTTTCCGAGTCCCGATGAGCAGTGACAGATCCGAGCCGCCCCCGGCCCCCAGGCCAGGTGCGGCTGACACCCCCTACCGTCTTTCTTCCTCCGCGGCCGTTCGGCCCTCTATCGCGGAGGCATCCCGCTAATGGAATGGATCGCCGATCCCACCGCCTGGTTGGGACTCCTCACCCTGATCGTCCTGGAAATCGTCCTGGGCATCGACAACCTGGTGTTCATCGCCATCCTCGCCGACAAGCTGCCGCCCGCGCAGCGTGACAAGGCACGGGTGATCGGCCTGTCGCTGGCGCTGATCATGCGTCTGGGCCTCTTGGCCAGCATCTCCTGGATGGTGACCCTCACCGAGCCGCTGTTCGAGGTCTTCGGCAAGGCCTTCTCCGGCCGTGACCTCATCATGCTGTTCGGCGGTATCTTCCTGCTGTTCAAGGCCACCACCGAGTTGCACGAACGCATCGAGGGCCACACCCACAAGACCGGTGGCAATCGCGCCTACGCGGCCTTCTGGCCGGTGGTCGCGCAGATCGTGGTGCTTGACGCCGTGTTCTCGCTGGACGCCGTCATCACCGCCGTGGGCATGGTCGAGCACCTGAGCGTGATGATGATCGCCGTGATCATCTCCATCGGTCTGATGCTGGTGGCGAGCAAGCCGTTGACCGCCTTCGTCAACGCCCACCCCACGGTGATCATGCTGTGCCTGGGCTTCCTGATGATGATCGGTCTGAGCCTGACCGCCGAAGGCCTGGGCTTCCACATTCCCAAGGGCTACCTCTATGCCGCCATCGGCTTCTCGATCCTCATCGAGCTGGCCAACCAGGTGGTGCGCTGGAAGCGCAAGCGCCAGTTGCACGAGCGGCTCGGCATGCGCGAGCGGACCTCCCAGGCCGTGCTGCGGCTGCTGGGCGGTCGCCTGCGCGAAGACGAGGTGGACGAGGACATCGCCGAGCTGATGGAAGGCGAGAAGGGCGAAGGCCCGGTCTTCGATCGCCGCGAGCGCCTGATGATCAGCGGCGTGCTGCAACTGGGCGAGCGCCCGGTGCGCACGGTGATGACCGCCCGCGCCGACGTCGACATCCTCGATGCCGACGCCGCCCCGGAACGGCTGCGCGAGCAATTGCTGGCCTCGGCCCACTCGCGCCTGCCGCTGGTGGTCAACGGCAACATCGACGAACCCCTGGGCTATGTGCACAAGAAGGAGCTGTTCGCCGACATCCTGCAAGGCCAGTCGCCGGATCTGCGTGCCCGGGTGCGCACCCCCATCCACCTGCCGGCCCAGGCCACGGTACTGGGCGCTCTGGAACAGCTGCGCGCCGCCTCGACCCACGTGGCCTTCGTGGTCAATGAATTCGGTGGTTTCGAAGGCCTGTTGACCCTGACCGACATCCTCGAGGCCATCGCCGGCGAATTGCCGGATGCCAGCGAGGAGAGCCTGCCGGAACTGGAAAAGGTGGAGAACGGCTATCGCGCCAGCGGCGGCCTGAACCTGCATCCCCTGGCCCAGCGCACCGGTTTCCAGATCGCCGAAAACGAGGACTACCAGACCCTCGGCGGCCTGGTGGTGGACCTGCTGGGACGCCTGCCGGTGGCCGGTGATCGCCTGGAATACCAGGGCTGGCAGCTGACCGTGGAATCGGTCAAGGATCGGCGGATCGGCTGGATCCGCCTGGAGCGACCCGCCTCCTAGCGAGGCGGGCGTTCTGTAAGCCTGTTCAAAGGCTGCGAGCTAGAGTCAAACAAGGCCTAGGCGGCCCCGCGAAAATGGCTGAGGAAGCGGACCGGTCTCGCGCTCGTGTTTACGAATGGTAAATGAGCATTCCGACCGGGCTGGCGACCCAGGCCATTTTCAACGCAGGTTGGGGCCGACGCGCAGCCGCCTTTGAAAGGCTTACAGCGGGTTGACCGGCGGTTCCTGCTTCACCACAGGGGCCGCGGTCGCCTGGCTGTTCTGTTCCTTCAGCAGGTCGCGGATCTCGGTCAGCAGTACCTGGTCCTTGGTCGGACCGGCCGGGGCGGCATCCTGGTGCAGGCGCAGGCGGTTGAGCACCTTGATCGCCATGAAGATGGCGAAGGCGATGATCACGAAGTCGAAGATGGTCTGCAGGAATTTGCCGTAGGACATGACCACGGCCGGCTGGTCACCCACGGCGGCCCGCAGGGTGATCGCCAGTTGCGAGAAATCCACGCCCCCCAGCAACAGACCCAGCGGCGGCGTGATGATGTCGGCCACGAAGGACGACACGATCTTGCCGAAAGCCGCGCCCAGGATGATGCCGACCGCCAGGTCGACCACGTTGCCTCTCATGGCGAATTTCTTGAACTCGGCAATGATGCTCATGCTGCACTCCTTTGGATGGTTTCGAAGAGACGATAGACGATTGTGCCCGCTTCGCTCGGATTTGGAACCTTGCTAAGGGTCTCCAGGTTCCCCGGAGGCGGCAAATCGGCGCGCGATCGGCAACTGGTCGCGGCTGTCGCACTTTGTCGAAGAGGCCGGGTCCACCCTTGTACGCCGAGGGCTGCAACCCTCGCGCATTCCACTTCTCGTCCCCAAGGAGCCCCTGATGGTTGCCAAACACGACCTGCACAAAGACTTTCCCGAGTACGCCGAGCAGCTGGACAGCCGTCCCCAGACCGATGCGGCCTTCGCCAAGCTGCTGGAAGACTACGCCAAGCTCGACCAACAGATCCTCGATCTGGAAGAAGTGGAAGAATCCAGTGGCGACGAAGAACTGGGTCGCCTGCGCCGCGAGCGTGTCCTGCTCAAGGACAAGATCGCTCAGCAGCTGAAATACCCGTCCTAGCCGTACCGGGCTCGACCGGCAGCGTCGAGCCCTACTTGGTGCGATTGGCAAGAGCCGCTGGCGTTGCCATCATGGCCTCCCAGGAGAGGAGCCGATGACCGACGAAGTGGCGATGTACCAGCAGTGGCACCTGTGGATCACCGAGGCGGCCGTGGAAGCCCAGCGCCGTCGCGTGCAGTTCGAATTTGCCGAATACAGCCGGTTGCTGGCCGACCTGCACCTGCTCGAACAGCAGCGCTGGCAACAGGCGTTGCCTGTCTGGTTGCGTGGCGAGGCGGAAATGGTCTCGACGCTCAAGCACTAGCGCCTGATCGGCGAAACTCTTCGGCAGAGCCTGATGACAGAGCGATGAACGACCAGCGGTGCCCGGCGGTCAATGGGTTACCCCAGGCTACTTTCGCGGGGTGAGCGAGGTTTATCCGGCCTACCTGGCCCTCTCAATGAGGATGTCCCTATGAAGCGTACCGCCCTGATCGCCCTGATGATGTTTGCCGCCGCCCCCGTATTCGCCAAGGATCTGTGCGCGGTCCAGCTGCAGAAGCTGGACGATGCCAGCAAGATGAAGACCAATATGATCGGCCCGGGCAGTTCCCAGGCCAAGCAGATCGCCGAATTCCGCAAGAACGCCATGGATGCCCAAAAAGCCGGTGATGAGAAGAAGTGCATCGCTCAGGCCAACCAGGCTCTGACCATGCTGCGTCAGCCGGGTGGCGAGGGCAACTAAGCCCCAGGCCCGCAGTTCGAGAAAAGGCGCGCTCCCTCGCGGAGTGCGCCTTTCACTGTCTATGCATCCAGTCGTGATATGCTGGGCGTCTTCCCTTCTCGACTGGAGAATTCCGCCATGGCCAAGGCCAAGCGTCTCTACGGCTGCACCGAATGCGGCGCCACCTTTCCCAAGTGGGCGGGCCAGTGCGGCGAGTGCGGCGCCTGGAACACCCTGGTGGAAACCGTCGTCGAGACCTCAGCCGTGCCCTCCGGTCGTGCCGGCTGGGCCGGACAGCAGGCGACCATCAAGACCTTGGCCGAGGTCAGCGTCGAGGAAACGCCACGTTTCACCACCGACTCCACCGAGCTCGACCGGGTCCTGGGTGGTGGTCTGGTGGACGGCTCCGTGGTGCTGATCGGCGGCGATCCCGGCATCGGCAAGTCCACCATCCTGCTGCAGACCCTCTGCCACCTGGCCGCGCGCATGCCGGCGCTCTATGTCACCGGTGAGGAATCCCAGCAGCAGGTGGCCATGCGCGCCCGCCGCCTGGGCCTGCCGGAAGACAAGCTCAAGGTCATGACCGAGACCTGCATCGAGTCCATCGTCGCCACCGCCCGCCAGGAAAAGCCGCGGGTCATGGTGATCGACTCCATTCAGACCATCTTCACCGAGCAGCTGCAGTCCGCGCCCGGCGGCGTGGCCCAGGTACGCGAGAGCGCGGCCTTGCTGGTGAGATTCGCCAAGCAGACCGGCACCGCCATCTTCCTGGTCGGCCACGTCACCAAGGAAGGCGCCCTGGCCGGACCGCGGGTGCTGGAGCACATGGTCGACACCGTGCTCTATTTCGAGGGCGAGTCCGACGGCCGCCTGCGCATGCTGCGAGCGGTGAAGAACCGCTTCGGCGCGGTCAACGAACTGGGCGTGTTCGGCATGACCGACAAGGGCCTCAAGGAGGTCTCCAACCCCTCGGCGATCTTTCTCAATCGCGCCCAGGAGGCGGTGGCCGGCAGCGTGGTGATGGCGACCTGGGAAGGCTCGCGGCCCATGCTGGTGGAGGTGCAGGCACTGGTGGACACCAGTCACCTGGCCAATCCGCGGCGGGTCACCGTGGGCCTGGACCAGAATCGCCTGGCCATGCTGCTGGCGGTGCTGCACCGCCATGGCAGCATTCCCACCTACGATCAGGACGTCTTCATCAACGTGGTCGGCGGGGTCAAGGTGCTGGAGACCGCGGTGGACCTGGCGCTGATGTCGGCGGTGATCTCCAGCCTGAGGGACCGCGCCCTGCCGCACGACCTGCTGGTGTTCGGCGAGATCGGCCTGTCCGGCGAGATCCGCCCGGTGCCCAGTGGTCAGGAACGGCTCAAGGAGGCGGCCAAGCACGGCTTCAAGCGGGCCATCGTGCCCAAGGGCAATGCTCCAAAGGACCCGCCACCCGGCTTGCAGGTGGTCGCGGTGACGCGTCTGGAGCAGGCGCTGGATGCCCTGTTCGAATAGCCCTGGGCGGCTTTTGTAATATTTTTTAAAACTCTCGGCGGGCCAGGGTGGTCTATCGGGCGCTTCCATGACCCTGGATACCCGCCATGCCTCGTCTGCTCCCGCTTTCCCTGTTCCTTGCCGGCCTTGCCACCAGTGCCCTGGTTCAGGCCGCCGATCCCAGCAGCTCCGCCCCGGCCAGCCTGGAGGTGGATCAGCTGGAGTGGCAGCACGCCGACGAAGGCAGCGTCTTCAACTGGGATCTGGAAGGCTGGGCTCTGGGCGGCGGCGCCAATCGCCTGGATTTCCGCAGCCAGGGCGAGCGCAGCAACGGCCACACCGAGCAGGCCGAGGTGCAGGCGCTCTGGGGGCACGTCCTGGCCAAGGGCTGGGGCAGCGTGGCCGGCATCCGCCAGGATTTCAAACCCGGCTCGCCGCAGACCTGGGCCGCCCTGGGCATCCAGGAACACGATCCCGAGGATCTCGACATCGAGATCACCGCCTTCTTCGGCGAAAACAGCCAGACCGCCCTACGCCTGGAAGCCGAATACGACTGGGCCCTGACTCAGCGGCTGATCCTCCAGCCCCATACCGAACTCAATTTCTACGGCCGCAACGACGA
This sequence comes from Pseudomonas sp. PGPPP4, assembly GCF_002256045.1. Classification (NCBI taxonomy): domain Bacteria; kingdom Pseudomonadati; phylum Pseudomonadota; class Gammaproteobacteria; order Pseudomonadales; family Pseudomonadaceae; genus Pseudomonas; species Pseudomonas sp. PGPPP4. Next base: position 42,890 of record NZ_NKID01000013.1, on the reverse strand, counting down.
GTCCCGCGGCCAGGGCGCCGGTTTCGCCGAAAGCGAAGCCGGGCTGCGCCTGAGATACCAGGTGACCCCGGAGGTTGCGCCCTATGTCGGGGTGTCCTGGAACGCCACCCACGGCAACACCGCCGCCATGGCGCGGGAAGAGGGCGAAGACACCCACGATGCGCGGTTGGTGGTAGGTCTGCATCTGGAATTCTAGGCCCCGTTGGGCTTCGCTGCGCTCAACCCAACCTACAGGGCTACCGGTGCCGTAGGTTGGGTTGAGACGGCTCCACCGTCGAAGCCCAACAGCTAGGTCTGCACCTCGCGACGTTGGGCTTCGCTGCGCTTAACCCAACCTACAAGGCTACCGTTGCCCTAGGTTGGGTTGAGACGGCGTTATCGTCGAAGCCCAACAGCCAGGTCTGCACCTCGCGACGTTGGGCTTCGCTGCGCTCAACCCAACCTACAAGGCTACCGGTGCCGTAGGTTGGGTTGAGACGGCTCCACCGTCGAAGCCCAACAGCCAGGGCTGAATCTCGCAACGTTGGGCTTAGCTGCGCTCAACCCAACCTACAGGGCTACCAATGCCGTAGGTTGGGTTGAGACGGCTCCATCGTCGAAGCCCAACAACCCGGGCCGAACTCGCGCACCCCTGGGCTTCGCTACGCTCAACCCAACTCGCAAACACCTCGCTCAGGGCGTACCCAGCGCCGCTAGTTCGCGTTCCAGCAGGGTTTCGTCACCCAGGTTCAGTTCCACCAGGCGGCGCAGGTGGCTGATGGAATCCAGATCGATCTGGCGACAGGCGAAGGCCAGCTGCTCGGGGGTTTCCCGCACCAGCTCCACGTCCATGCTCACCTGGGCCTCATCGTTCAGCAGGATGCGCAGCTGATAGGCCGCGCTCGGCTGGGCCGACCACTCGGCAGGCCGCGCCAGCAGCACGCCCTTGAGGGAGATGTCGTCCACGGGCGCTGCCCACTGGCGCTCACCCTGGTGCAACTGCGCAGGGGCATCGAAGGTGAAGCGGGTAAAGCGGCGACGCTCGTTGGTGTCGTTCATGGAAAGGCTTCCTGAGGTTTCCTGATCACTGTAGACGACCGTGGCCGTCCCGTATCGACTGCGCCTGGAAGGGTAGCCGGCGGCGGCCAGTGGGGCCAGGACGAGAGGGCTCATTGGTCGCCAGGGGGCGAGCAGCGGCCCAATTCGTCAGACGTTGGACGTGCCTTCCGGGCGCCAGCCGTACGCGCGCGCATGGCGGACCAGATCGGCCGGCTTCTGGATGTCCAGCTTGCGGCGGATGCTCAGGCGGTGGGTCTCCACCGTGCGCACGCTGAGTCCCAGCTGCTGGGCCATGGTCTTGTTGTTGAGGCCCTGAGCCATCAGCAGCAGCACCTGGCGCTCCCGGGGGGTGAGGTCGCCGTCACTGGCACCCCCCTCGACCAGGCGGGCGGCGATGGCGCTGCTGTAGAAGCGTCCGCCGACCGCCAGGGCTTCCACCGCGGCGATGATCTCCTCGGACGGCGCGTCCTTGAGCACATAGCCGGCCGCGCCGACCCGCAGTGAGGTGCTTACGTATTCGCGATTGTCGTACATGCTCAGGATCAGCACCCGGGCGCGCGGGGCGCGTTCGGCGATCAGGGCGGTCAGCTCCAGGCCGTTGATGTCCTTGAGGCCGATGTCCACCAGCAGGATGTCCGGATCGAGCCGCGCCAGCAGGTCGAGGGCTTCCGCGCCACTGCCGGCCTCGCCGACCACGACGAAGCGCTCGATGGTGCCCAGCAGCGCCCGCACCCCGGCGCGGACCAGGGCATGGTCGTCGACCAGGAGGATACGGATGGGCGTCATGTCGGGCTTTCCTCGTCGGCCGGGAGGTCCGAGCGTAGCAGAACCACGTCCAGGGTCGTGCCGCCGGGTCCGGACTGGATGGCGCAGCGACCGCCGAACAGCTCCACCCGCTCGCGGATGTTGCGCAGGCCGATGCCACCGCTGAGGCGCTCCACCTGGCCGGTATCGAAGCCGCGTCCGTCGTCGTGCACGGTCAGGCAGATCCAGCGCCCGCGCCGCTGCAGGTCGATGACGACCTTGCGCGCCGCCGCGTGGCGCTCGATGTTGGTCAGGGCTTCCTGAACGATGCGGAACAGGGCGACGTCCATGTCGCCGCCGGCGGTGCTGTCGTCCAGGGTCTGCCGATAGTCCACGTCCAGGCCGCTGCGCTGGCGGAATTCCTCCACCAGCTGGCCGAGCGCCGCGGGCAGGCCGAGGGTATCCAGCAGCGAAGGGTGCAGGTCGTGGGAGATGCGGCGGATCTCGCCGATGGCGGCGGCCAGGCGCTGGGTGCCCTCACGCAGGGTCTCGCCGGCGCTGGACTTGCCCGCGCCGAGTTCGCGGCTGGCCAGTTCGAACTGGAACTTGATGGACACCAGCAACTGGCTGATGCCGTCGTGCAACTCGCGGGACAGTCGCGATCTTTCCTCTTCCTGGGAGGTGATGAGTCTCTGGGTCAGCTGCTTGAGCTTGCGATCGGCCAGGCGGTGCTCGCTGACGTTGAGCGTCAGGCCGCCGGCGAACACCAGCAGCACTGCCACCAGGGCCACCCCCGCGCTGGCCAGCAGGGTGGTGCGGATGCCGGCGGCCACGTCGTGGCGCACCTGGGCGAGGGCGGCGTCCACATCGTCCAGATAGAGGCCGGTGCCCAGTACCCAGCCCCAGCGCTGCAGCTGGGTCACGTAGGCGAGCTTTTCCGCCATCTGGCCGCTGGAGGGCTTCTGCCAGCCATAGCGCTGGAAGCCGTCGCCCTGGCTGGCACTGCGCAGCAGCGCCTGGATCACCAGCAGGCCGTTGCCGTCGGCGAGTTGCCAGAGATCCTGGCCGACCAGTTCGGGCTGGCGCGGATGCATGAGGTTGCGGCCATGCTGGTCGTAGACGAAGAAGTAGCCGTCGCTGCCGAAATTCAGGCTGGCCAGCAGCGCCAGTACCCTGGCCTTGGTTTCCTCGTCGTCGCGACCGCTGCCGTACAGCGGCTGGATGGCACTGACGCCCATCTCCACATAGTTGCGCAACTCGGTCTTCTTGCTGCCGAGGATGCTGTGTTCGAGCAGCCGTGCCTGCTGCTCGCCCAGGCGCTGGCTCTGTTCCAGGACCACCAGGCAGACCGCGGCCACCGCCAGCAGCAGCGGCAGGAGTCCGAGGGCGACCATCTTGTATTTGAGCTGCATCGGCACCTGTCCGGGCGGGCGGCTACGTAGAACTACGTAGCGGGCCTTGGGTAGTTCTGCGAATTTCGCTGTCGCGTCCAGCCGCCGATAGTAATATGGCTCCGCTGTGGGCTCTCACAATAACAAGTATCGCCGCGGCCACCGGTGCGCGGCAGGAGAACAAGCATGACCCGAATGGCCAGCCATCTTGCCTGGTTCGCCGTTGCCGTACTGGGCGCCTTCGCGCTGGGTACCGTGGCGCTGAGTCGAGGCGAAGCGATCAACGCCCTCTGGATCGTGGTCGCCGCCGTGGCGATCTACCTCGTTGCCTACCGTTACTACAGCCTGTTCATCGCCACCAAGGTGATGGGCCTGGACGCCAAGAGAGCTACGCCCGCCGTGCTCAACAACGACGGCCTGGACTACGTCCCCACCAACAAGCACATCCTCTTCGGTCACCACTTCGCCGCCATCGCCGGCGCCGGTCCGCTGGTAGGCCCGGTGCTCGCCGCCCAGATGGGCTATCTGCCCGGCACCCTCTGGCTGATCGCCGGGGTGGTCTTCGCCGGCGCGGTGCAGGACTTCATGATCCTGTTCCTCTCCACTCGCCGCAACGGCCGCTCCCTGGGCGACATGGTGCGCGAGGAAATGGGGCGCATCCCCGGTACCATCGCCCTGTTCGGCTGCTTCCTGATCATGATCATCATCCTCGCGGTGCTGGCGCTGATCGTGGTCAAGGCCCTGGCCGAGAGTCCCTGGGGCATGTTCACGGTGATCGCCACCCTGCCGATCGCCATGTTCATGGGCGTCTACATGAGATACATCCGCCCCGGGCGCATCGGCGAGATCTCGCTGATCGGCGTGGTGCTGCTGCTGGCCTCCATCTGGGTGGGTGGCCTGGTCGCCGCCGATCCGGTCTGGGGTCCGGCCTTCACCTTCACCGGCGTGCAGATCACCTGGATGTTGATCGGCTACGGCTTCGTCGCCGCCGTGCTGCCGGTCTGGCTGGTGCTGGCCCCGCGTGACTACCTGTCCACCTTCCTCAAGATCGGCACCATCATCGCCCTGGCCATCGGCATCCTGGTGACCATGCCGATGCTGAAGATGCCGGCCCTGACCCAGTTCGTCGACGGCACCGGTCCGGTGTGGAAGGGCACCCTGTTCCCCTTCCTGTTCATCACCATCGCCTGTGGCGCGGTGTCCGGCTTCCATGCCCTGATCAGCTCGGGCACCACGCCCAAGCTGATCGCCAAGGAAACCCATGCCCGCTACATCGGCTACGGCGCCATGCTGATGGAGTCCTTTGTCGCCATCATGGCCATGGTCGCCGCCTCGGTGATCGAGCCGGGTGTCTACTTCGCCATGAACAGCCCGGCCGCCGTGGTCGGCGCCGACGTGGTGTCGGTGGCCGCCAAGATCAGCACCTGGGGCTTCGTGGTGACGCCCGAGATGCTGCAGGCCACCGCCACCGAGATCGGCGAGCACACCATCCTGGCCCGTGCCGGTGGTGCGCCGACCCTGGCGGTGGGCATCGCCCAGATCATGCACAATGTGCTGCCGGGCGAGAACACCATGGCCTTCTGGTACCACTTCGCCATCCTGTTCGAGGCGCTGTTCATCCTGACCGCGGTGGACGCCGGCACCCGCGCCGGACGCTTCATGCTGCAGGACCTGCTGGGCAGCTTCGTACCGGCGCTGAAGCGCACCGACTCCTGGACCGCCAACGTCATCGGCACCGCCGGTTGCGTCGCCCTCTGGGGCTGGCTGCTGTACCAGGGCGTGGTCGATCCGCTGGGCGGCATCAACACCCTCTGGCCGCTGTTCGGCATCTCCAACCAGATGCTTGCCGGTATCGCCCTGATGCTGGGCTCGGTGGTGCTGATCAAGATGAAGCGTCAGCGCTATGTCTGGGTCACCCTGGTGCCGGCCGTCTGGCTGCTGATCTGTACCACCACCGCCAGCCTGATCAAGCTGTTCGATTCCAATCCGGCGGTCGGCTTCCTGGCCCTGGCCAAGAAGTACAGCACCGCCATGGCCCAGGGCCAGGTGATCGCCCCGGCCAAGAGCATGGAGCAGATGCAGCACATCGTCTTCAACGCCTACACCAACGCCACCCTCTCGGTGCTGTTCCTGGTGGTGGTGATGAGCATCCTGTTCTTTTCCATCAAGGTCGGTCGCGCCGCCCTGGCCAAGCCCGAGCGCAGCGATCGCGAGACCCCGTTCCAGCCGGCCACGGGCGTTTAAAGGAGAATCCCTATGTTCAATGACCTGGGTCGCATGGGTAAGTACCTGGGGCAGGCCGCCAAGATGCTGGTGGGCATGCCCGACTACGACACCTACGTCGAGCACATGCGCGGCAAGCATCCGGACCAGCCGGTGATGAGCTACGAAGCCTTCTTCCGTGAGCGCCAGGAGGCGCGTTACGGGGGTGGCAAGTCCGGCGCCATCCGCTGCTGCTGACCCAGGGTCTCCTCCAGGCCGGGCTCCACGCCCGGCCTCTTTCTGTCTGGAGTTGTCATGCACGAACCCATCCCCGTCACCGTCCTCACCGGCTTTCTCGGCGCCGGCAAGACCACCCTGCTTAGGCACATCCTGCAGGCCGAGCACGGCCTCAAGATCGCCGTGATCGAAAACGAATTCAGCGCCCTCGACGTCGATGGCGAATTGCTGGAAGACGCGGGCGCCGTACAACTGATGAAGGTCGCCAACGGCTGCGTTTGCTGCACTGGCAGCAAGGACCTGGCCTATGCCCTGACCGTGCTGCTGGAGCGGCTGGACAGTGGCGAGCTGGATTTCGAGCGCCTGGTGGTGGAATGCACCGGTCTCGCCGATCCCGGTCCGGTGGCCCAGACCTTCTTTACCGACGACCTCTTGCGCGAGCGCTATCTGCTCGACGGGGTGCTGACCCTGGTGGACGCCGTCCACGCCAGCGAGCAACTGAGCGATCCGCTGCTGCAGGCGCAGATCGGTTTCGCCGATCGCCTGCTGCTGACCAAGCTCGACCTGGCCGAGCCGGCCGCCGTCGAGGCGCTGGAGAATCGCCTGCAGCGCATCAACCGCCGTGCGCCCATCCGCCATGTCGATCACGGCCGCATCGAGCTGGCCGAATTGCTGGACATCCGCGGTTTCAACCTGCACGACGAAGACCTGGCGCCGCCCACGCTGTTTCGCCCGCTGCGCCCGGTGTCGGAAGCCGTCAGTCTCACCGAGCGCATCCAGTCCATCGCCATCCGCGAGTCGCGCCCCTACGATCAGGACAAGATCGGCAAGGTCATGGAGATGCTGCTCGACACCCTCGGCTGCGACCTGCTGCGCTACAAGGGGCTGCTCAACATCGCCGGCGAGGAGCGCCGCCTGCTGTTCCAGGGCGTGCAGCAGATCTATGCCGCCGACTGGGAGCGTGACTGGCTGGCCGACGAGGAACGCGAGAGTCGCGTGGTGCTGATCGGCATGGACCTGCCGGAAGAACGCATCCGCGCCGCCTTCGAGCGGGCGGTGGCGCGCGCCTGAGGCGGGCTGGATCGTTAGCAACAGAATCAGGACGGATAGCGCCGCGGGGCGCAGAATCCCAGGGCGCCTTCGATACGGGCTTCAGCGATCCGGGCGTCCGGCCATGCCTGAGCGCGGTGTCGGCGCCAGTGGGGTGGCGTAGCGCCACCGGACCAAATATCCCTTACCGAGGACGCTCTGCATGCTCCTGCTATGGCAAGCCCTGGCCACCGGTGGCCTGATCCTGCTGGGCGCCTTGCTGATCGATCACCTGTTGCCGTACCGGGAGACGCGCGCGCGCCGCTGGGCGCGGCGCATCGCCCTGGTCGTCATGGGCGGTCTGGCCGGCATCGCCGGGCGGCTGTTGGTGGGCTGGCCCTAGGCGTCGCCGTCCGCGGCAGGCGCCTTGGGCGCGGCGCGGCTGGCCAGCCGTTCCAGGGCCGCCTTGAGCTTGGGGTCGCGGATGCCGGCGGCCACGTCGCGCAGGCTGTCGGCACCCACCTGGCTGACCTGGCGCACCGGTCGGACCCGGGTGGCGACGCCGGGACTCGGCTGCATCTTGAATTGCAGGCGCATCAAGCCGGCGAATTCCGGCGCCTGCTGCAGCAGTCTGAGCAGGCGGCGCTGCTGATAGCGCAGCCGCGTCGCCCAGTGGGCATCGTTGACCACCAGCAGCAGGGTGCCCTCGCGCCAGCTGGCCACCCGGCAGTGGGGGCGGGCAGCGGGTTGCAGCTGTTCTTCCAGCAACTGTTGCAGCCGCCCCAGTCGCTCGGCTTCGCGAAACAGCGACTTGAGCGGTTTGGCCTGGCGCAGCAGGGCAGCGGGAGCGACGGCGGAGAGAGGGCGAAAGGCCATGCGCAGGACTCGCGATGGGCGAAGAGAAGACGCCGATGGTAACAGATCGCTCTGGCGTCCTGGCGGCTGGGGGCCCGTCGTTCTTTCCTCATCGGCATTTCCGAGTAGAATGCCCGATTACCATCGCGGGACACCGCGGGTCTAAGAGCCTGTTCATAATCTCGCGAGCTAGAGCCAAACAAGGCGAAAAGGCCTGAGGAAGCGGAGTTTACGAAAGGTAAATGAGCATTCCGAAGGTCTTTTCAACGCAGTTTGGCCGACGCGCAGCAGATTATGAACAGGCTCTAAAGTCCGTGCTTAGGCGTTAGGCCAGGCTCTGCAGAGGCCTTGCCGCCCGTTTCGCTCCCCTCATTCCAGCGGAAGAATTCCAGTCGATATGTTTGCGCCTTTGTTGAAGAAATTCTTTGGAAGCAAGAACGAACGAGATGTCAAACGCCTAGGCAAGGTCGTGGTGGCCACCAATGCGTTGGAATCCCAGATTGCCTCCTTGAGCGACGAGCAACTGCGCGCCAAGACCGAGGAATTCAAGCAGCGCGTGGCCAAGGGCGAGTCCCTCGATGCCCTGATGCCGGAAGCCTTCGCCGTGGTCCGCGAGGCCGGCAAGCGCGTCATGGGCATGCGCCACTTCGACGTCCAGCTGATCGGTGGCGCGGCGCTGCACGAAGGCAAGATCGCCGAGATGCGCACCGGTGAGGGCAAGACCCTGGTGGGTACCCTGCCGGTCTACCTCAATGCGCTGTCCGGCAAGGGCGTCCACGTGGTCACAGTGAACGACTACCTGGCCCGCCGCGACGCCAACTGGATGCGGCCGCTGTACGAATTCCTCGGCCTGTCGGTCGGCATCATCCTGCCGTTCCAGCCGCCGGAAGAGAAACGCGCCGCCTACGCCTCGGACATCACCTACGGCACCAACAACGAATTCGGCTTCGACTACCTGCGCGACAACATGGCCTTCAGCATGGCCGAGAAGTACCAGCGCGAGCTGAACTTCGCGGTGGTCGACGAGGTGGACTCCATCCTCATCGACGAAGCCCGGACCCCGCTGATCATCTCCGGCCAGGCCGAAGACAGCTCCGAGCTCTATCAGAAGATCAACCAGCTGATCCCGCGTCTGCAGCAGCACATCGAGGAAGAGGAAGGCAATCCGACCCAGGTCGGCCACTACACCATCGATGAAAAGACCCGCCAGGTGGAGATCACCGAGCTGGGTCACCAGTACATCGAGGAGATGCTCACCGAGGCCGGGCTGCTGGCCGAGGGCGAGAGCCTCTACTCCGCGCACAACCTGGGCCTGCTGACCCACGTGTTCGCCGGTCTGCGCGCCCACACCCTGTTCCATCGCAACGTCGAGTACATCGTCCAGCAGGACCAGGTGCTGCTGATCGACGAGCACACCGGCCGGACCATGCCGGGTCGCCGCCTCTCCGAAGGCCTGCACCAGGCCATCGAGGCCAAGGAAGGACTGCCGATCCAGCCCGAGAGCCAGACCCTGGCCTCGACCACCTTCCAGAACTACTTCCGCCTCTACAACAAGCTCGGTGGCATGACCGGCACCGCCGACACCGAGGCCTTCGAATTCCGCCAGATCTACAACCTCGACGTGCTGGTCATCCCGACCCACCGCGAGATCGCCCGTAAGGACTTCAACGACCTGGTCTACCTGACCCAGGCCGAGAAGTACCAGGCCATCATCGAGGACGTGAAGCAGTGCCAGGCCGATGGCCGCCCGGTGCTGGTGGGTACCGCCTCCATCGAGAGCTCCGAGTACGTCGACCAGCTGCTGACCCAGGCCGGCATCGAGCACAAGGTGCTCAACGCCAAGTACCACGAACGCGAAGCCGAGATCATCGCCCAGGCCGGGCGTCCGGGCGCCGTGACCATCGCCACCAACATGGCCGGTCGCGGTACCGACATCCTGCTCGGCGGCAACTGGGAAGTGGAAGTCGCGGCCCTGGAGAATCCCTCCGAGGAGCAGATCGCCGCGATCAAGGCCGCCTGGCAGGCGCGCCACAAGCAGGTCATCGACGCCGGCGGCCTGCACGTGATCGCCTCCGAGCGTCACGAATCCCGCCGCATCGACAACCAGCTGCGCGGCCGTGCCGGGCGCCAGGGCGACCCGGGTTCCAGCCGCTTCTACCTGTCGCTGGAAGACAGCCTGATGCGCATCTTCGCCTCCGACCGGGTCAAGAACTTCATGAAGGCCCTGGGCATGCAGGGCGGCGAGGCCATCGAGCACCGCATGGTCACCAACGCCATCGAAAAGGCGCAGCGCAAGGTCGAAGGCCGCAACTTCGACATCCGCAAGCAGCTGCTGGAATACGATGACGTGGCCAACGAGCAGCGCAAGGTGATCTATCACATGCGCGACACCCTGCTGGCCAACGAAGACGTCGGCGACACCATCAAGGGCTTCCGCGAGGAAACCCTGACCCAGGTGATCAACGAGCACATCCCGCCGCAATCGCTGCCCGAGCAGTGGGACATCCCCGGCCTGGAAGCCGAGCTCTACAGCGTCTTCGGCCTGCAGCTGCCTATTGGCCAGTGGCTGGACGAAGATGACAAGCTGTACGAGGACACCCTGCGGGTGAAGATCCTCGAGCAGCTCGAAGCCGCCTACATGGAAAAGGAGGACCTCGCCGGGCGCGAGGCCCTGCGCAACTTCGAGAAGCAGATGCTGCTGCGGGTGGTCGACGACCTCTGGAAGGACCACCTCACCACCATGGACCACCTGCGGCACGGTATCCATCTGCGCGGCTACGCCCAGAAGAACCCCAAGCAGGAATACAAGCGCGAGTCCTTTACCCTGTTCCAGGAGCTGCTGGACAGCATCAAGCGCGACACCATCCGCGTCCTGTCCCATGTCCAGGTGCGTCGCGAGGATCCGGCCGAGGAAGAGGAGCGCATGCGCCGCGAGGCCGAGGCCATGGCCGAGCGCATGCAGTTCCAGCACGCCGAGGCGCCGTCGCTGGTCGATCCCGAGGTGCTCGAGGACGAGCAGGGCGAAGACACCGTGGTGCCCTTGCAGCCCCAGCGCAATGACCAGAAGATCGGTCGCAACGAGCCGTGCCCCTGTGGTTCCGGCAAGAAGTACAAGCAGTGCCACGGCAAGCTCGATTGAAGGCCTGCCCAGGCAGTCGAGGCGACGGCAACCGGTCGGCATAGCCGCCGACAGGTTGTAAACTCCACTCGCTAGGCTGTCTGCGCCCCTTGCCCCGGCTGGGCGAGGCGGGCGCTGGAAGGCTGCTTTCCACGCCGCGACCGGTTTTCCGCTCGCGGCGTTTCCTTTTCTTTCACTGGAGTTTTCCCATGGCTGTCGGTCTCGGTCCGCTCTCCACGCTGCACCCGGTTCCCGGTTTCGAACTCGGTATCGCCTCTGCCGGCATCAAGCGCCCCGGGCGCAAGGATGTGGTGGTGATGCGCTGTGCCGAAGGCTCCAGCGTGGCCGGGGTCTTTACCCTGAACGCCTTCTGCGCGGCCCCGGTGATCATTGCCCGTCAGCGCTTCGCCGGCCCCGTGCGTTACCTGTTGACCAACACCGGCAATGCCAACGCCGGCACCGGACAGCCCGGCCTGGCCGCGGCCGAGCGCACCACCAAGACCCTGGCGACCCTGGCCAGCGTCGGCGAAGAGGCGGTACTGCCGTTCTCCACCGGCGTGATCGGCGAACCGCTGCCGGTGGAAAAGATCGAAGCCGCGCTGCCGGCCGCCCTGGCCGATCTGGCCGAGGACAACTGGGCCGCCGCCGCCACCGGCATCATGACCACCGATACCCTGCCCAAGGGCGCCAGCCGCCAGTTCCAGGTGGACGGCACCACCGTCACCGTGACCGGCATCAGCAAGGGCGCCGGCATGATCAAGCCGAACATGGCGACCATGCTCGGCTACGTGGCCACCGACGCCAAGGTCGCGCGCGGTCTCTTGCAGGATCTGCTGGCCGACGCCGCCAATCGCTCCTTCAACCGCATCACCATCGACGGCGACACCTCCACCAACGACTGCTGCATGCTGGTGGCCACCGGTCAGGCGGCCATGGCGGAGATCACCCAGCCCAACGGCGCGGCCTTCGAGCAGCTGCGCGAGGCGGTGTTCGCGGTGTTCGCCGAACTGGCCCAGGCCATCGTGCGTGACGGCGAGGGTGCCACCAAGTTCGTCACCGTGCAGGTCAATGGCGGTGGCAATGCCCAGGAATGCCTGGACGTCGGCTACGCCGTGGCCCATTCGCCGCTGATCAAGACCGCGCTGTTCGCCTCCGATCCCAACTGGGGACGCATCCTCGCCGCCGTCGGCCGGGCCGGCGTGCCCCAGCTGGACGTCAGCCTGATCGACGTCTTCCTGGGTGGCGTGCAGATCTGCCAGCAGGGCGGTCGCGCGGCCACCTATACGGAAGAGCAGGGCGCGCGGGTCATGGCCCAGGCCGAGATCGAGATCCGCATCGAGCTGGGTCGCGGCAGCCACAGCGAGACCATCTGGACCACCGACCTCTCCCACGACTATGTGAAGATCAACGCCGAGTACCGTACCTGACGGCTACCCGACGCCTTGGCGTCCGCTCCGGCGGGCGCCTGCGGCGGTCCTCGCGGGCCGCATCGTTTCGAGGAATCCCCGCATGTCCCAGCTGCAACTCGTGATCGGCAACAAGAATTTCTCCTCCTGGTCGTTGCGGGCCTGGCTGGCCATGGAGCTCAGCGGCGCCGCCTTTGAAGAGGTGTCGATCCCGCTCTATGCGCCCAACAGCCGCGCCTTGCTCAAGGCCCAGTCGCCCACCGGCAAGGTGCCGGTGCTCAAGCTGGCCGAGGGCACCATCTGGGATTCCCTGGCCATCGTCGAATACCTCGCCGAGGCCTATCCCGACGCCGGGCTGTGGCCCGCCGAGACCCTGGCCCGCGCCCATGCCCGGGCGCTGTGCGCCGAGATGCACAGCGGCTTCCTGGCCCTGCGCCGCGAACTGCCCATGGATCTGCGTCGTCGCCAGCGGTTGAAGTCGACCACCGCCGAGGCGGTGGAAGACATCCAGCGCATCCAGCGCCTGTGGCGCGAATGCCGCGAACGCTATGGCCAGCAGGGTCCCTATCTGTTCGGCACCCCGACCATCGCCGATGCCTTCTATGCCCCGGTAGCCAGTCGCTTCCGCAGCTACGGGGTGGAACTGTCGGCCGAGGCGGCCGCCTATGTCGAAACCATCTACGCCTGGCCGGCCTTCCAGCGCTGGCTGGCGGAGGCCGAAACCGAGGAGCAGAGCGCATGACTCGTCTGCATGTCGTCGCCGCGGTGATCCGCGACCCCCAGGGCCGGATCCTCATCGCCCAGCGCCCGGCGCACAAGCACCAGGGCGGCCTCTGGGAATTCCCGGGAGGCAAGGTCGAGGCCGGGGAGGCCCCGGCCGTGGCCCTCGCCCGCGAACTGGCCGAGGAACTGGGTATCCAGGTCACAGGGGCGCGGCCGCTGCTGCAGGTGCGCCACGACTATCCCGACCAGGCGGTGCTGCTGGATGTCTGGCAGGTGGACGCCTTCACCGGTGACGCCCATGGCGCCGAAGGCCAGCCCTTGGCCTGGGTCGCGCCTCGCGAACTGGCCGACTACGACTTCCCCGCGGCCAACCGGCCCATCGTCCAGGCGGCGCGGCTGCCCGAGCGCTACCTCATCACCCCCGGCGAGCTGACCACCGCGGAATTGCTCAACGGCCTGCACCGGGCGCTGGACAGCGGCATCCGCCTGGTCCAGCTGCGCACGCCGGACAACTTCGATCCCCAGTACCGCGACCTGGCCGGCGACGTCCAGGGCCTCTGTACCGGCCGCGCCCAGTTGATGCTCAAGGGGCCGCTGGAATGGCTGGGGGATTTTCCCGCGGCTGGCTGGCACCTGACCGCCGAGCAGCTGCGCCGCTATGCGCCCAATGGCCGACCCTTCCCGGCGCAACGCCTGCTGGCGGCCTCCTGCCATGACGCCGAGGAGCTGGCCCTGGCTCAGCAGATGGGGGTGGACTTCGTCACCCTGTCGCCGGTGATGCCCACCGCGAGCCATCCCGGCGCTCCGACCCTGGGCTGGGTCAAGGCCCAGCAACTGCTGACCGACTGCAACCTGCCGGCCTATCTGTTGGGCGGACTGGGCGAGGACGACCTCACCAGCGCCTGGCAGGCCGGCGCCCAGGGCGTGGCGGCGATCCGGGCGTTTTGGCCTGGGGGCGTTTGAGACAAATGGTGTAATCCAATCGCGGCCATGCCGGTGCGCCGTAGCGACCGCTCCTACAGGCGCACCGAACACCTGTAGGAGCGGCCGCATCGGCGGACCGCCATGGCCGCGATATCGGCACAAAAAAAGCCCGCCAATCGGCGGGCTTTTTCATCGGCGGGAAAATTACAGCCGCGGATAGTCGATGTAGCCCACCGGGCCCTTGCTGTAGAAGGTGTCCGGGTGCGGCTCGTTCAGCGCGGCGTCCTGTTCCAGGCGTTGCGGCAGGTCCGGGTTGGCGATGAAGGGCACGCCAAAGGCCACGGCATCGGCCTTGCCTTCGTCCAGCCAGGTATTGGCCTTGGCCTTGTCGAATTTCTCGTTGGCGATGTAGACGCCGCCAAAGGCCGCCTTGAGGTCCGGGCCGAGGCTGTCGCTGCCGGCCGCTTCGCGGATGCAGATGAAGGCGACCTGGCGCTGGCCGAGCTCCCGGGCGACATGGCCAAAGGTGGCGGTGGGATCGTTGTCGCCCATGGTGTGCATATCGCCACGGGTGGACAGGTGCACGCCGACGCGATCGGCGCCCCAGACGTCGATGCAGGCATCGGTCACTTCCAGCAGCAGCCGGGCGCGATTCTCGATGGAGCCGCCGTAGTTGTCGGTGCGCTGGTTGGTGTCGCTCTGCAGGAACTGGTCGAGCAGATAGCCATTGGCCCCGTGGACCTCGACGCCATCGAAGCCGGCGCGCTTGGCGTTCTCGGCGCCATGGCGATAGGCGGCGACGATGCCGGGGATCTCGGCGGTTTCCAGCGCCCGCGGGGTGACATAGTCACGCTTGGGACGCAGCAGGCTGACGTGGCCCTGGGCAGCGATGGCACTCGGCGCCACCGGCAGTTCGCCGTCGAGGTAGCTGGGGTCGGAGATGCGGCCCACGTGCCAGAGTTGCAGCACGATGCGGCCACCGGCCTTGTGCACGGCGGTGGTGACGCGCTGCCAGCCGGCCACCTGCTCGTCGGACCAGATGCCGGGGGTGTCGGGATAGCCCACGCCCATGGGGTCCACCGAAGTGGCCTCGGTGATGATCAGGCCGGCGGATGCGCGTTGCACGTAGTACTCGACCATCAGGTCGCCCGGGACCCGGCCCGGTTCGGCGCGGCAGCGGGTGAGGGGCGCCATGATGACGCGGTTGGGCAGTTCCAGGGCGCCGATCTTGATCGGGTCGAACAGCTGAGTCATGGCTAGCTCTCTTGATTAGCTGGCGGTCGCCAGGCCGCTCTTGCGGGCCTGGCTGGCGGTCAGCAGGGTGGCGATAAGGGCCAGCAGGGCGAGCCCGCTGGCGGCGAGGGGTACCGCGGTAAGACCCAGGCCGTGGTCGATCACCAGGCCGCCGACCCAGGCGCCAAGGGCGTTGCCCACGTTGAAGGCGCCGATGTTGAGGGTCGAGACCAGATTCGGCGCGTCCTTGCCGAAGGTGACCACGTTGATCTGCAGGGCCGGCACGGCGGCGAAGGCGGCCGCGGCCCAGAGGAAGAGGGTGATCTCGGCGGGCAGGAAGGCCTGGCCGGTCCAGCGCAGGGCGGCGGAGGTCAGCGCCAGGGCGACGAAGATGCCCACCAGGCTGGTGGCCAGGCGCCAGTCGGCCAGGCGACCGCCGATGAAGTTGCCCAGGGTCAGGCCCAGGCCGATCAGCAGCAGGGTACCGGTGACGCCCCGTGGCGAGACGCCGGTGACTTCCTGCAGCAGCGGCGCCACATAGGTGAAGAGGGCGAACATGGAGGCGGCGAAGAACACCGTCATCGACAGCGCCAGCCAGAAGCCCAGGCCGCGCAGGGCGAGCAATTCCCGGCGCAGGTCGGCGCGCGGCTGGTTGCGGTCGGCCGGCAGCACCCGCCAGAGACCGATCAGGGCGACCACGCCGATCGCCACCACCGCCCAGAAGGTCGAGCGCCAGCCGGCGGCCTGGCCGAGGGCGGTACCCAGGGGCACGCCCAGCACATTGGCCAGGGTCAGACCGGTGAACATCAGGGCCACCGCCGAGGCGCGGCGATTCTCCGGGACCAGGCTCGCCGCCACGACCGCGCCGATACCGAAGAAGGCGCCATGGCAGAGGGCAGTAACCACCCGCGCCAGCATCAGCATGTTGTAGCCACTGGCCACGGCGCAGAGCAGGTTGCCGACGATGAAGATGCCCATCAGGGCGAGGAGGGCACGCTTGCGCGGCCAGTGGGCCGTGGCCAGCGCCATGAAGGGCGCGCCGACGGCCACGCCCAGGGCATAGCCGGTGACCAGCCAGCCGGCGCTGGGAATGGACACGCCGAGATCGGCGGCGACGTTGGGCAGCAGCCCCATGATGACGAATTCGGTGGTGCCGATGGCGAAAGCGCTCAGCGCCAGCACGATGAGAGAAGCGGGCATCAGGATTCCTTGCAGACTAGAGTTCGCGGGCGAGACGTTGCAGAAAGGCCTGGATGGCGGCCTCGTCGCGTTGGTAGAACACCCATTGGCCGATGCGCCGCGTGGTGACCAGGCCAGCCCGGGTCAACACCGCCAGGTGCGCCGAGACCGTGGACTGCGAGAGTCCGGCCCGGGCTTCGATCTGTCCGGCGCAGACGCCCGTATCCAGATCGTGTTCCTGGTACGGGAAATACTGCCGGGGATCGCGCAGCCAGCCGAGGATTTGGCGGCGCAGGGGATTGGCCAGGGCTTTGAGGATCTCGTCCATCACGGTCGCATCGTCATATTGGGTTGTAACGAACCTTAGATCGCGAAAAATCGATATGCAAGCTATCTATCTTCGATTCTGCCTATCGCGGACTTAGAGGCTCACTATCGCGATAAGTGTCCGCGAGCGCCGCCTCGTTCAGTTGCGATTCAGATCACGCGGCTAGAATTGCCGGGTGCGGCCCCATTCGCCGCAATGGATTTCCAAGGAGCAAAGACATGGCGCTGCCCACCCGTATCCTTCTCGCCAGCCTGGCCCTGGCCACCCTGGCCGGATGCGCATCCCCCAATCCCTACGAAAACCAGGGTCAGGCCAGCGGTGGCACCTCCAAGACCGCCAAGTATGGCGGCCTGGGTGCCCTGGCCGGTGCCGTCGCCGGTGCGGCCATCGATCACAACCACCGCGGCAAGGGTGCGCTGATCGGCGCCGCCGCCGTGGGTGCGGCCGCCGCCGGTTACGGCTATTACGCCGATCGCCAGGAAGCCGAGTTGCGTCGGCAGATGGAAAACACCGGCGTCGAGGTGCAGCGCCAGGGCGATGACATTAAGCTGATCATGCCTGGCAACATCACCTTCGCCACCGATTCGGCCGATATCGCCAACAGCTTCTACAAGCCGCTGAACGACCTGGCCAATTCCTTCAAGCAATTCGATCAGAACAGCATCGAGATCGTCGGCTACACCGACAGCACCGGCAGCCGTGCCCACAACATCGAACTGTCCCAGCGCCGCGCCCAGAACGTCGCCGGCTACCTGACCGCCCAGGGCGTGCCCGCGGCGCGACTGAGCACCCGGGGCGCCGGTCCCGATGCCCCCATCGCCAGCAACGCCACCGCCGATGGCCGCGCGCAGAATCGCCGCGTCGAGGTCAATCTACGCCCCCTGCCCGGAGCCACCGGCACCCCCACCCAGTAGCGACCGCTCGTCGCCTGTGACCGGCAGTTTCCGCGCCTTCGTGTAGCCAAGCGGAAACTGCTTTTTCATTTTGCGCTCTGATAGACGTCGCGAAGGGTCCCGCCTGCCAATCGGCAGGGGGCAGACCCCTGTCCGGCTGCTACGCTAGTAGGGTTGAGAGCGACGCGTCGCATAACGGTCACGACGGGAAGAGGTAGCCAGCCGCGCATGGCTGCTGCACGGCGGCAGAGGCCGCGGGGAGAAGAGGCTTGATGGAGTGCCCGTTGCCGCAGACAGAGCAAGGTCCGGTGTTGCTGGTGGTCGACGACCGCCTGGAGAACCTGCTCGCCATGCAGGCGGTACTGGAGGTCGGAAACTGGCGGGTGATCACGGCCGCTTCGGGTGAGCGTGCCCTGCAATACCTGCTGGACGAAACCGTGGATCTGGTGCTGCTCGACGTCCAGATGCCGATCATGGACGGCTTCGAGGTGGCGCGCATCATGCGCAGCAACCTGCGCACCCGCTTCACCCCGATCATCTTCGTCTCCGCCGAAGCCCACTCCTACGAATCGGTCCTGCGGGGCTATGCCACCGGCGCGGTCGACTACCTGCTCAAGCCGGTCGATCCCAATATCCTCAGGCACAAGGTGCGCTCGCTGCTCGATCACGAGCGCAATCGCCGCGAATTGCTGCAGGCCACCCAGCAGCTGGAACTGGCCAAGTCCTTCAGCGATTCGCTGCTCGACAATGCCGCCGAAGGCATCCTCACCGTCAATGAACAGGGCCGGGTGACCTTCGCCAACGCCGCCATCGCCCGCATGCTGAGATGCAGCGTCAGCGACCTGGTGCACGCCAATTTCCTCGACTTCCTCGAAGGCGGCAGCGGTCTCGACGACTGGCAGACCTCGCCCTTCATGGAGCACTACGACCGCCGCGAGACCTATCGCCTGCACGATGCCCGCCTGCGCACCAATCGTGGCGACAGCCTGCCGGTGGCGCTGTCCTGCGCGCCGCTGCCGCGCATGCAGCGGGCCATGGTCATCATCGCCCTAGACATGTCGCGCATGCGCGAGCTGCAGGACCAGCTGGAATCCCAGGCCGTCACCGATGCCCTGACCGGTCTGCTCAATCGCCGTGGCTTCAACCAGACGCTGGAAGCGGCGCTGGCGCGCAGCGGCCGCAACGGCAAGCGCATGGCGGTGCTCTACATCGATCTCGACGGCTTCAAGCGCATCAACGATTCCCTCGGTCACGAGGCCGGGGATCGGGTGCTGTGCATCGTCGCCGAGCAGCTCAAGAGCTGCATGCGACCCTACGACATCCTGGCGCGCATGGGCGGTGACGAATTCACCGCGCTGCTCGACTCCCTGGAGCATCCCGAGGATGCCGCCCGCGTGGCCGAGAAGCTGCTGGAGCTGCTGGCCACGGTGCATCGCATCGACGGCATGGAAGTCAGCCTCGGCGCCAGCATCGGCATCGCCAGCTATCCCGACTGCGGCCATACCGTGGACGGCCTGCTGAGATCCGCCGACATCGCCATGTACGAGGCCAAGCGCGGCGGGCGCCAGCAATACCGCTTCTTCTCGCCGGACATGAACGGCCGCGCCCGTTCCCGGCTGATGCTCGAAGAGAGCGTGCGCAACGCCATCGACAACAAGGACTTCGTGCTTGCCTACCAACCGCAGGTCTATCTGCGCGACGGCCGCCTGCGCGGCTTCGAGGCGCTGCTGCGCTGGGAGCACACGGTGGCCGGCAAGGTTTCGCCGAGCGTCTTCATCCCGCTGCTGGAAGAGACCCGGCTGATTAACCGCATCGGCGACTGGATCTTCCGCGAAGGCGCGACCAAGCTGCAGTCCCTGCAGGAGATCTATGGCGACGAATTGCTGCTGAGCATCAACCTCAGTCCGGTGCAGTTCGGCATGCCGCAACTGGCGGAAAGCCTGCGCCAGATCATCGAGACCCATGGGCTGCGACCCGAGCAGCTGGAAATCGAGGTGACCGAGTCGGCGCTGATGCACGACATCGACTACACCCGCGCACAGCTGTCGCAACTGCGCGCCCTCGGCGTGCGCATCGCGGTGGACGACTTCGGCACCGGCTATTCCTCGCTGGCCTATCTGCGCCATTTCGAACTCGACACCCTCAAGATCGACCAGCTGTTCATCGCCAACATGCTGGATTCCTCCCGCGACGCCGCCATCGTCAGCACCATCCTCGAACTGGGCCGCAACCTGGATCTGGAGGTCATCGCCGAAGGGGTGGAGACCCTGGAACAGCGCGACTGGCTGATCGAGCACGGCTGCGAGATCATGCAGGGCTTTCTGGTCTCCCGGCCGCTGAGCGCCGAGGTGACCGGTCGCTTTCCCCAGCAGGTGGACTGGACCGCTCGGCGCCCCGAGCCCACGCTCTAGGCGAGCTGACGGCCTGCTTCAGGGGCAGGCCCCTCCGTCCATCGGCACAGGCCGCCGATCGGGCGCCGCGCCAGAGCCGGTGGTGCTCCCCTGGCCAGCGCCTGGCCAGCCAAACCACGCCTGCCACTGAACGAACCCCCGTCCGCGCCTTCTTATGCAATGGCCACAGGCACGGAGTAGGAAGCATGCGGGGCGCCGTCTTTCCATGGCGGGAAAACAACAGGTTCGAATTGCTGGTGGACGGCGGTCGGTTCTTTCCGGCCATGCTCGAATCCATCGCGGGCGCCAGTCGCCGGATCGATGTCGAACTCTATCTGGTGGAAGCTGGCAGTTGCTCCGAGCAGTTGCTCGTGGCCCTGACCGAGGCGGCCCGGCGCGGCGTCGCGGTGCGTTGCCTGTTCGATGGCTTCGGCACCCTGCGCATGGATGCCGGCTTGCGCCGCCAGCTGGAAGAGGCGGGCGCCGAGCTGCGCATCTTCAATCCCGTGCGCTTCGGCCACGGGCTGCATAACCTGCACCGCGACCATCGCAAGATCTTCATCATCGACGGCGAAGAGGCCTTCGTCGGTGGCAGCGGCGCGACCGATGACTTCTGGGATCCGGCCAAGAGCGACTGCAACTGGCACGAGGTGATGGTACGCATCCAGGGGCCGCTGGTGGAGGACTGGCTGGCGCTGTTCGAGCGCCAATGGGAAGCGGTGGGTCGCCGCCGCGCCTGGAAGCCACGTCCGCGGCGGGGTCGTGAGCGGCCGCCACCGCCACCCGCCGCCCAGGAAGGGCAGGGCCGGGTCGCCTACGCCGATGCCCGCCAGCACCGCGACATCCTGCAGGCGCTGATCCGCGCCTTGGTGGGCGGCCGCGAGCGCATCTGGTTCGCCACCCCCTATTTTCTGCCGACCTGGCGCGTGCGCTGGGCCTTGCGGCGGGCCGCGCGTCGCGGCGCCGACGTGCGGCTGCTGCTTACCGGTCGGCACACCGACAATCCGCCGGTGCGTTTCGCTGGGCAGCGCTACTACCGCAGCCTGTTGCGCGCCGGTGTGCGCATCTACGAATACCAGCCGAGATTCATCCACGCCAAGATGGTCCTGGTGGACAACTGGGTCAGCGTCGGCTCCTGCAATTTCGATCACTGGAATCTGAGGTTCAACCTGGAGGCCAATGTCGAGGCGGTGGATCGCGGCCTGAGTCAGGCGGTGGCGGCCAGCTTCGTCAAGGATTTCGCCCAGAGTCGCGAGATCACCCAGGAATTCTGGCGCAGTCGGCCCTGGTGGCGGCGCGCGCGCGAGTGGCTCTGGGGTTCGCTGGATCGCCTGGTGATCGGTGTACTGGGGCGCGGTTAGCAGCCCCGGGTGTCAGGTGCGGGTAACATAACCGATCCGGCGCTGTAGGCCGGACCCATCGTCCCGCGGACGAGGCCAGACGAGTAACGCCTTAGTGCAGACTTTAGATAAACACCGCTTCATCGGTCTGGAGTGGCTCAGGTTCCTGATGGGTTTCTATGTGGTCGTCTACCACACCATCCATTTCTATCCCGAGCGCAAGACCATCCCCTTGCTGGACGAGATCACCAGCATGGGCTTCTTCGCCACCAGTACCTTCTTCGTGCTCTCCGGCTTTCTGCTCGCCCACGTCTATTGCGGCCGCGGCAGCCTGCGCGAGCCGGCGCGCAGCTTCTGGGTCAAGCGTTTCGCCAACCTCTATCCGATCCACATCTTCGCCCTGCTGCTGGCGATGGCGGTGGTGACCTGGATCGGCAGTCTGGGGATTCCACCGGGCGCCGCCACGGCAAGCATCCGCTTCGTCGTGTTCGACACCAACGAGCCCCTGGCGCGGACCAATCCCGAGTTGTTCCAGCACTTCATGAGCAACGCGGAGCTGGCCTTCAACGCCGTGCTGCAACTGTTCATGCTGCAGGCCTGGAATCCCTACTACCTGACCTTCAACGCGCCGCTCTGGTCGATCTCGGCGCTGTTCTTCTTCTACCTGACCTTTCCCAAGCTGGCCCCGCGGCTGATGACCAGCGAGCGTCCCTGGCAGCTGTTGCTGCTGGTCTGGGTGCTCTATCTGATCCCGCCGCTGCTGGTGATCCTGCACCAGAACTACGGCATGCCCTTTACCGGCCTGCTGCAGCGAGTGCCGCTGTTCCGGCTGCCGGAATTTCTCGCCGGCATCCTGCTCTACGCCATCTTCTGCCGCCAGCACGCGCGGGGCTGGATACCCTCGGAGCGGCAGCGGTTGCTGCTGGCGAGCTACCTGATCCTGAGTTTCGCCCTGGGCACGGCGCTGTTCACCCACGGGCCCAAGTTCTGGTACTTCCTGTTCCACAACGGTCTGTTCCTGCCGTCGCAGCTGATCCTGGTCTATCTGGCCGCGCTGGCGCAGGAGCCGGCCAGCGAACGCATCCGCCACTGGTCGCCACGCCTAGGCGGCGCGTCGCTGTCAATGTTCGCCCTGCACGTGCCCCTGTCGGGGATCTACATGACCCTGGAACAGCTGATCGGCGGCAATCTCAAGGCCTGCCTGAGTGGCGATCGCGAGGTCTGCATCGCCGCCGCCGGGGCCTATACCAATTCCATCGAGTGGTACTGGCTGTTCCTGCTGGCAGTGGTGGTGCTTTGCGTGCTGTTCCAGGAGCGGCTGGTGGTGCCGACCCGCAAGCGCATCCTCGCGGTGCTGCTGCCGCGGCTGGCGCCGCCGCAGCAGCCACCCCAGGCTAGCGGCGGAAGCCTGCGGCCATGACGAAGAAACGGGCGTTCAGGGCCGCCAGCGGCTCGCGCAGCTGCTCTAGCTGATCGGCCGCACCGAATACCTCGAAGCGCTCGAGGGTGGCGATGGCCTGGGCCTGCTCCAGCAGATCGCCGACGTTGTCCAGGTGCGCCAGCAGCGCCTGGGCATCGCGATAGCCTTCGCGGCAACGTGCCGTGGTGCCGTCATAGCAGAAGCCGTAGTAGAGGCAGCCGGGTTCGTTGCGGGTGCGCTCCAGCATGGCCTCGCCCAGGCGCTTGAAGGCTTCGAGCTGATCGGGCTGGACGGCGAAGACGGGGGCCAGGCTGCAGACGGAATCGCTGGGAAGAGTGGGCATGGGGGCTCCGGGGTCGGGGATGGTCTCCATGCGACCCCTGCCGCTCGGCAAGGCTCCCGCCGGCTGACGGACGTGCGCCCAAAGAAAAAGCCCAGCACGGGGCTGGGCTTTTCCGTCGCGACGGGCGCTTAGATCTCGACGGCTAGGCTGTCGGCGATCTTCTTCTGCCACACCTGCGGACCGGTGATGTGCACCGACTCGCCACGGGTGTCCACGGCCACGGTCACCGGCATGTCCTTGACCTCGAACTCATAGATGGCTTCCATCCCCAGTTCCGGGAAGGCCAGCACCTGAGCGCCCTTGATGGCCTGGGCCACCAAGTAGGCGGCGCCGCCGACGGCCATCAGGTAGACGGCCTTGTGGTCCTTGATCGCCTCGATGGCGATGGGGCCGCGCTCGGACTTGCCGATCATGCCCAGCAGACCGGTCTGGTCGAGGATCTGGCGGGTGAACTTGTCCATGCGAGTCGCCGTGGTGGGACCGGCCGGGCCGACCACCTCGTCGCCCACCGGATCGACCGGGCCGACGTAGTAGATGAAGCGGCCCTTGAGGTCCACCGGCAGCGGCTCGCCCTTGTTGAGCATGTCGACCATGCGCTTGTGGGCGGCATCGCGACCGGTGAGCATCTTGCCGTTGAGCAGCACGGTCTCGCCCGGCTGCCAGCTCTGCACCTCTTCCGGGGTCAGGGTGTCCAGGTTGACCCGCCGGGCACTCGGACCGGCTTCCCAGACGATTTTTGGATAGGCGTCCAGCGGCGGGGCTTCCAGGCTGGCGGGGCCGGAGCCGTCGAGCACGAAGTGGGCGTGACGGGTGGCGGCGCAGTTGGGGATCATGCACACCGGCAGGGAGGCGGCGTGGGTCGGGTAGTCCTTGATCTTGACGTCCAGTACCGTGGTCAGGCCGCCCAGGCCCTGGGCACCGATGCCCAGTTGGTTGACCTTGTCGAAGATCTCCAGGCGCAGCTCTTCCAGGCGATTCTGCGGACCGCGGGCCTTCAGCTCATGGATGTCGATCTCGTCCATCAGCGATTCCTTGGCCAGCACCGCGGCCTTCTCGGCGGTCCCGCCGATGCCGATGCCCAGCATGCCCGGCGGGCACCAGCCGGCGCCCATGGTCGGCACGGTCTTGAGCACCCAGTCGACGATGGAGTCGGACGGGTTGAGCATGGCCATCTTCGACTTGTTCTCGGAGCCGCCGCCCTTGGCCGCGACGTCGATCTCCACGGTGTTGCCGGGGACGATCTGGTAGTGGATCACCGCCGGGGTGTTGTCCTTGGTGTTCTTGCGGGCACCGGCCGGGTCGGCCAGGATCGAGGCGCGCAGGACGTTTTCCGGCAGGTTGTAGGCGCGACGCACGCCTTCGTTGATCATCTCGTCCAGGCTCAGGGTGGCGCCGTCCCAGCGCACGTCCATGCCGACCTTGGCGAAGACGGTGACGATGCCGGTGTCCTGGCAGATCGGCCGGTGGCCGGTGGCGCACATCCGCGAGTTGATCAGGATCTGGGCGATGGAATCGCGCGCGGCGGCGGATTCTTCGCGCAGATAGGCCTCGTGCATGGCCTGGATGAAATCGACGGGGTGGTAATAGGAGATGAACTGCAGGGCGTCGGCAACGCTCTGGATCAGGTCATCCTGCTTGATCACGGTCATGTACGCGCTCCTCTTGGCGGTTTCTTGCGTCTCGGCCACAGCGGTGGCGAGACGGGCGCGCAATTCGGGTCGCACGGACCGGGCCGCGAAGGAGCCCGATCGGAGGGGTGGCCTGACACACTGAGAGAGGCCCACCCGGCCAGGGCGGCCGACCCGAGAGCGGCGCGGCAGTATAGCCTTTAAGCGCCCGGACGGCACGCCACCTGGGTCGACGGTGGGCGATCAGCGCCTAGCGGCGATCCAGCGCCGCCGGATTGACCAGGTCGGTCGGATGCTCACCGGTGAGGGCTGCGATCAGGTTGTTCACTGCGCGTTCGGCCATGGCGTAGCGGGTCTCATGGGTGGCCGAGCCAATGTGCGGCAAGGTGACCACGTTGGGCAGTTCGAACAGCGGCGAGGCCTCCAGCGGCTCGCGGGTATAGACGTCCAGACCGGCGCCGCGGATCTGGCCCTGGCGCAGCGCCTCGATCAGCGCCGGCTCGTCGATGACCGGGCCGCGCGCCAGGTTGATCAGGATGGCGCTGGACTTCATCAGCCCCAGTTCACGGGCGCCGATGAGGCCTTCGGTGGCGGCCGACAGGGGCACCACCAGGCAAACGAAGTCGGCCTCCTTGAGCAAGTCGTCCAGCTCGCGGCGCTGGGCACCCATCTGCTCTTCCAGCTCGGGCTTGGCGCTGTTGGCGGTATAGAGGATCGGCATGTCGAAGCCGAAGTGGCCACGCTTGGCGATGGCCGCGCCGATGCGACCGGCGCCGACGATGCCCAGCGTACGGCCATGGATGTCGGTGCCGAAGTGTTCTTCGCCGATACCCTTGCGCCAGTGTCCGGCCTTGACGAAGGCGTCCAGCTCCGGCACCCGCCGGGCGGCGCTGACCAGCAGGGTGAAGCCGAGGTCGGCGGTGGTATCGGTGAGCACGTCCGGGGTATTGGTGAGCAGGATGCCGCGTTCGGTGAGGTAGTCCACGTCATAGCTGTCGTAGCCGACCGAGACGCTGGCGATGGCTTCCAGGGTCGTGGCCATTTCCAGCTCCTTCTCGCCCAGCTTGCGACTGGCGCCGATCAGGCTCTGGGCCTTGGCTGCGGAAGCGGCGAGCAGGTCGATGTTGGCACTGGCGGGAATCACCTCGACGGAGAAATGTTCGCGCAAACGTTCCACCAGCGTTTCGGGCAGGCGGTTGAAGACCACTACGTGCTTCTTGCTCATCGATACCTCGGCGTGCGGAAAAGGATTAGGCCAGACCGGCCGCGGCGAAGCGCGGCCGCTCGGGATGTTGCCTGAGCAGCGGCTCGAGTCCCTCGCGGGTTGGCTCCTGGTTGAAGTCCAGACCGAGGGCCTCGCGGTGGATGCCGGTGGCCGCCAGCCAGAGACAGTCGATGCCCGCCGCCACCGCGCCGGGTACATCGGTCACCAGCGAGTCGCCCACGAACAGCAGGCGCTTGGCGCCACGCTCGGCCAGGGCGCCTGCCGCGCAATGGAAGGCATAGGGATCGGGCTTGCCATACCAGGTGACCGCCCCTCCCAGGGCGGCGAAGCGATCGGCCAGCTTGCCGGCTGCATAGAAGGGTAGACCCCCGGATACCACGTTGCGATCCGGATTGGCGCAGAGAAAAGGCTTGTCCAGCGCCGTGGCCAGGGGCGCGAAGCGCGCCTCCAGTTCGTCTTCCGGAAAGCTGCCGACGCCCAGGATGATGGCTGCCTGCGCGATGTCCTCGACGAAGCGCGCGCGGATTTCCGCGGGCCAGCCGACCTGGCCGGTGCCAGGACCGGAGAGGTAGATTCCGCCCTCGCTGAAGGTCGGGTCCTGCTGAAAGGCATCGATGGCCAGCTGACCCGAGGTGGTGATGCCGGCGAAGAGCTCGCGCGGCACGCCCAGCTTGCCCAGTTCTTCGACCATGCCGTCCGCATCGCGCGAGGCATTGCTGAGGAACCACACCGGCTTGCCTTCGGCGGCGCGGCGCTCCAGCCAGGCGCGAGCGCCGGGAAAGGTTTCGTAGCCGTCGATCAGCACGCCCCAGAGGTCGAGGATGAAGCCGTCGTAGGCGGCCAGGGCCTCGTCCAGTTGATCGAGGCGGAGCAGGGTGGGAGCGGTCATGCGGCGGATCCGATGGCGAAAGGGGAAACGACAAGCCTAACCGGTTTTGCCGAGCGGCTGCCGAAAACGCAGACACCGGCCGGAGCCGGTGTCTGTTCATTGCCGTACAGCGAGGCTTAGCGGGTCGACGCCTTGCCTGCCTTGGCGACTTCCAGGGCCTGGGTGTCGACGCGGCCGTAGATGTCTTCGAAGCGGACGATGTCGTCCTCGCCCAGGTAGCCACCGGACTGCACTTCGATCAGCTCCAGCGGTACCTTGCCGGGGTTGGCCAGGCGGTGCACGGAGGTCATCGGGAGGTAGGTGGACTGGTTTTCGGTCAGCAGGAAGACCTTGTCGTCACAGGTGACCTCAGCGGTACCCGAGACCACGATCCAGTGCTCGGCACGGTGGTGGTGCATCTGCAGCGACAGCTGGGCGCCCGGCTTGACGGTGATGCGCTTGACCTGGAAACGCTGGCCCATGTCGATGGAGTCGTAGGAACCCCAGGGACGGAAGACTTCCTGGTGGGCCTTGACCTCGTTGCGGTTCTGCTTCTCGAGGGTGTTGACCAGCTTCTTGACGTCCTGGACCTTGTCCTTGTGGGCGATCATGACGGCGTCCTTGGTTTCCACCACGACCACGTCGTCCAGACCGACCAGGGTCACCAGCTTGCCGTTGCCGTGCACCAGGCAGTTGCGGCTGTCATGCAGGACGACGTCGCCCTTGATGACATTGCCGTTGTTGTCCTTGGCATGCACGTCCCACAGCGCGGACCAGGAACCGACGTCGTTCCAGCCGGCGGTCATGGGCACCACGCAGGCGCGGGTGGTCTTTTCCATCACGGCGTAGTCGATGGAATTGTCCGGGCAGACGGCGAAGGTGGCGGCATCGATGCTGATGTTGATGCCGTCGATGCTGCTGCGCTCCAGCGCCAGCAGGCAGGTGTCATAGATGTCGGTGTCGTGCTTCTTCAGCTCTTCCAGGAAACGGCTGGCGCGGAACAGGAAGATGCCGCTGTTCCAGCAGTAGTCGCCGGAGGCCACGTATTCGGTGGCGGTGACGGCATCGGGCTTCTCGACGAAGCGCTCGACGCGGGAAACGCCCTGGGGCAGACCGTCGTTGGAACCGGTCTTGATGTAGCCGTAGCCGGTCTCGGGCGCGGTGGCCGGGATACCGAACAGCACCATCTCGCCACGTTCGGCGGCGGCGGCGGCCTGTTGCAGGGCGGCCTTGAATTCGGCTTCGTCCTCGATCACGTGATCGGCGGGCAGCACCAGCATCAGGTCGTCCTTGCCGTCAGCGACCAGCTGCATGGCGGCGATGGCCACGGCCGGCGCGGTATTGCGACCGAAGGGCTCCATGATCAGCGCCTGCGGCTTGCACTCGACGGCCTTGAGCTGCTCTTCCACCAGGTAACGGTGTTCGGCGTTGCAGACGATGATGGGGCAATCGATGCTGCCCTCGCAGCCCAGGCGATTGATGGTCTCCTGGAACATGGTCTGTTCGCTGGTCAGTGCCAGGAACTGCTTGGGGTAGAGCTTGCGCGAGAGGGGCCAGAGTCGCGAGCCGCTACCACCGGACAGGATGACGGGAATCATGGGCGTTACTCCTTCAGCGTCTGCTGATTTGTGGCCGCTGTCCCTGAGGTCGGGACGAAGCGTCCATGCTTCGAAAGATCAACCGGCCGACAGGTCGACCGGTACAAATTGAACGTGCGGACTGATTGCCTTTGGCCAGCATGACCCGGGGCAAGGACCAGACAAAGACAGAATCAAACGAAAGTGGTTCTCAGCGAATTTTCCTTTTTCCGGAAAGGCAGCGGTTTTGAGATGTCCGGCAACTTTTCGCGCCTGAAACGTCTCCGCTACGGGGCTGAAACCTTTTTTATTGGAGGGAGATGACAGTCTTTCACGGATGGCAGGCGTCGAATGTGACCCCCTAGCCAGTTCGATGGCCCGATGTGCGGGCAATTGTGCCATCCGTCGATTCACTCGGCTAATCCGGCGCTGCATCGCGCAGGAACACCAGCGTATCGGCCGAGGAGCGCTCGCTCGAATAGCGATAACCCTGGTCGTCGAAGTCGCGCAGGTCGTCCACCGCGGTGACGCGCTGCTTGATCACGTGACGCGCCATCAGGCCGCGGGCCTTCTTGGCGTAAAAGCTGATGATCTTGTAGTCGCCATTCTTGAGATCGCGAAACTCCACGTCCACGACCCGGGCCTGCAGGCGCGCGCGGCGTACCGCGCTGAAATACTCGTTCGAGGCCAGATTCAGCAGGACATCGTCACCCTGGGCCGCAAGATCCGCCTTGAGCCAGTCGCTGATCCGCTCGCCCCAAAAGGCGTAGAGGTCCTTGCCCCGGGCATTGGCGAAGCGGGTGCCCATCTCCAGGCGATAGGGTTGCATCAGGTCCAGCGGCCGCAACAGGCCATAGAGTCCGGAAAGCATGCGCAGGTGGCGCTGGGCGAAGTCGAAATCCTCTTCCTGGAAGTCTTCGGCGGCCAGGCCGGTGTAGACGTCGCCCTTGAAGGCCAGCAGCGCCTGCTTGGCATTCTCCGGCGTGAAGTCCGGGGTCCAGCTGCCGAAGCGGGCGACATTGAGGGTGGCGATCTTGTCGGACACCCCCATGAGCGCGGCGACCTCCGCCGGCGCGAGCTGCCGGAGTCCGTCGATCAGCTCACGGGAGTGCTGCAGGTATTGCGGCAGGGTATGGCGGGACGTGCTCGGCGGCGTGCTGTAGTCCAGCGTCTTGGCGGGTGAAATCACCATCAGCATCGGCTTGGCTCCTCTTGGCGAGGCGCCATTCTAGAAGCCTCCGCCGCTGGGCTCCAGTGGCCCTTGCCGATGGGATCGATAGGTATTGACCACGCTCCCGGGGCGAGGTTGCCAGGCCAGGCGGCGGGAAATACCGGTCCGCGAAAAAAACCGGGTACCGCCAAAAAAAGCCTTTGTGCCTCAGGCCTTTTGCGTTATTACCGAAGTGTCCGTCGCATCTCTCGGGTCCCGTGCCCTCATGTTGGCCGGTCCGTGAACCCGTTGCTGGAGCGACGGCACCTTTCGCAGCGGAGCGTCGTCTGGCGCTCCGTCGACAGGCTTGCGAGTCAAGCGTTTCTACGAGGTGACCGAGTATGGATGATCACGGACGTTCCCGCCCCACCCAGCCCACCCTCTATGTGCTCGACACCAACGTACTGATCCACGACCCCAACGCGCTGCTCAATTTCGAGGAGCACCACGTCGCCATTCCCATGACGGTCCTGGAGGAACTCGACAAGCTCAAGACCGGCAAGCACAACGTCGCCGCCGAATGCCGGCAGGCGATCCGCCTGATCGACAGCGTCCTCGCCGAATCCTCGCCCGAGGACGTCGAGCGGGGCGTACCCATCCCCCGCGGCAAGGGCGAGGCCAAGGGGCGGCTGTCCATCCTCATGGGGCGTCGCGCCGGGCCCATGGCCTGTCTGCCCGACGACATCAACGACAACCGCATCATCAACCAGCTCGTCGAATTGCGTACCCAGCATCCCCAGGAGCGGGTCGTGCTGGTGACCAAGGACATCAACATGCGCCTCAAGGCGCGGGGCTGCGGCATTGCCGCCGAGGACTACCAGACCGACCAGTTGCTCGACGACGTCTCCCTGCTGTCCCAGGGTTACCACAATCTGCCAGGGTCCTTCTGGGACAACGTGAGCAAGGTGGAGAGCCGGCAGGAGCTGGGCCGGGTCTGGCACCGGGTACAGCTGTCGGCCGAGATGCCGCCCTTCAACGTCAACGACTTCGTGCTCGACGAGCAGGGCTTCGTTGGCTGGGTCAAGGCGGTGCGCGATGGCGAGGTCATCCTGCTCGACATGCACCAGGAACCGCTGATGCACCAGGAAGCCTGGGGTCTTAAGCCACGCGACATCTATCAGGCGCTGGCGCTGTTCGCCCTGCTGGAGCCGGATATCCATCTGGTCAACCTGACCGGCGCGGCGGGTTCCGGCAAGACCATCCTGGCGCTGGCCGCGGCGATCGAACAGACCATGGTCACCAAGAGATACCGGCGGATCATCGCCACCCGCAGCGTCCAGGGTCTGGACGAGGACATCGGCTTCCTGCCTGGGACCGAAGCCGAGAAGATGGAGCCCTGGCTGGGCGCCATCACCGACAACCTCGAAGCCCTGCACATGGATGACCACAACCCCCACGGCAGCGTGGACTACATCCTCAGCAAGGTACCGCTGCAGTTCAAGTCGCTGAACTACATCCGCGGCCGCAGTTTCCAGCAGAGTCTGATCCTCATCGACGAATGCCAGAACCTCACCCCGCACCAGATGAAGACCATCATCACCCGTGCCGGCAGCGGCTCCAAGGTGATCTGCCTGGGTAACCTGGCGCAGATCGACACCCCCTACCTCTCGGCCACCAGCTCGGGCCTCACCTATCTCTCCGAGCGCTTCAAGGGCTTCAACCACGGGGTGCACATCACCCTGCAGGGCGTGCCCCGTTCCGTCCTCGCCGAATACGCCGAGGCCCATCTGTAAGTAATAGGGCTTGTCTGAAAAGTAGCCGAGCGAAGGTCAGGCAAGGCAAAAATCCGTGAGGAAGCGGAGTTTACGAATGGTAAATGAGCATTCCGAGCGAATTTCTAACGCAGCATGACCGAGCGCAGGCACTTTTTCGACACAGCCCGCGATCCCCGTCCGGCCACGGGCGGGGATCAAATCCCTAGCCGCGGGTCTACAATGGCAGGTCTTTTCCAGGAGTCATGCCGTGCTGACCCATCTCGATTCCCAAGGCCGTGCCAACATGGTCGATGTCACCGACAAGCAGGTGACCTTCCGTGAGGCCACCGCCGAAGCCCGGGTGCGCATGCGTCCGGAAACCCTCGATCTGATCCAGAGCGGCGGCCACCCCAAGGGCGATGTCTTCGCCGTGGCCCGTATCGCCGGCATCCAGGCGGCCAAGAAGACCGCCGACCTCATCCCGCTTTGCCATCCGCTGATGCTGACCGGCGTCAAGGTCCAGCTGGCTGCCGAGGCGCCCGATGCGGTGCGGATCACCGCCACCTGCAAGCTGTCCGGCCAGACCGGGGTGGAAATGGAAGCCCTGACCGCCGCCAGCGTCGCGGCCCTGACCCTTTACGACATGTGCAAGGCGGTCGATCGGGGCATGACCATCGAGGCGGTGCGACTGCTGGAAAAGAGTGGCGGCAAGAGCGGTCACTTCCGCGCCGAGGAGCAACCGGCATGATCCGCGTGCAATTCTTCGCCCGCTATCGCGAAATGCTGGGCCGCGCCGAGGACAGCCTGGTCTGGACGCCTGAGCTGGCCACCGTTGGCGATCTGCGCGAGCACCTGGTCCAGCGCGGCGGAAGCTGGGCCGAGACCTTGGGTGAGCAGGGGCTGATGTGTGCGCGCAACGAAGAACTCTGTGGCCTGGCCGAGCCACTGCGCGATGGCGACGAGGTCGCCTTCTTTCCCACCGTGACCGGAGGTTAGCCATGGCCATTCGTGTGCAGGCCGCGCCCTTCAATCCCGGCCAGGAGCTCAATGCCCTGCATGCCGCCAACACCGGTATCGGTGCCGTGGTGGGTTTCGTGGGGTACGTGCGGGATTTCAATGACGGGCGCGACGTCGGCGGCCTGTTCCTCGAACACTTTCCCAGCATGACCGAAAAGGCCCTGGCGCGCATCGTCGAAGAGGCGAAGCAGCGCTGGCCGCTGCTCGGGGTCGATATCCTGCATCGCGTCGGTCGCCTGGAACCGGGCGAGCCCATCGTCTTCGTCGGCACCGCCAGCGCCCATCGCCAGGCCGCCTTCGACGCCTGCAATTTCGTGATGGACTATCTCAAGACCCGCGCACCCTTCTGGAAGAAGGAAGATACGGCTGAAGGCCCGCGCTGGGTGGAAGGCCGCGCCAGCGATCAGGATGCCGCGGGGCGTTGGGCGAAAGAATGATGGGGTAGGGTGGAAAACCGCGTTAGCGTTTTCCACCTGCTGCCTCAAGGCTGGCGGTGGATGAGGCTACGCCGTCATCCACCCTACGACTACGACCTATATCTGGCCGTGATCAAGCAGCACTCTATTAACGCTGCCGCGGCACCGACTTGAGTAACTCGGCCGGAGGCATTTCGCAGGAGATCTTGCGACCCAGCAAGGTCTCGATAGGTGGCAGGGCGAAGGCGTCGTCCTCGCCGGCGAAGCTGATCGAGGTGCCGCTGGCGCCAGCCCGACCGGTACGGCCGATGCGGTGCACGTAGTCGTCCGGATCTTCCGGCAGGGTGAAGTTGATCACGTGGCTGATGCCGTCGACGTGAATGCCGCGACCGGCCACGTCGGTGGCCACCAGCACGCGGATCTTGCCGGCGCGGAAGCCTTCCAGGGTCTTGATGCGCTTGTGCTGGGGCACGTCGCCGGACATCTGGGCGGCGCTGATGCCGTCCTTGGTCAGGCGTTCCTCGATGCGGCGCACCTCGTCACGCCGGTTGGCGAACACCATCACCCGCTCCCAGTTGTTCTGGGCCACCAGGTTGTAGAGCAGCTTGTATTTGTCGCTGGAAGAGACCGCATAGACGTGCTGCTCGACGGTGTCGCTGGCCACGTTTTCCGGCTCGATTTCGACGATGGCCGGATCGGTGGTCCACTGCCGCGCCAGGTTCATCACGTCGTCGGTGAAGGTGGCGGAGAACAGCAGGGTCTGGCGTTCGCTCTTGGGCGGCGTCTGGCGGATGATCTGGCGAACCTGGGGAATGAAGCCCATGTCCAGCATGCGATCGGCCTCGTCCAGCACCATCACCTCGACCATGTCCAGGTGCACCTCGCCGCGCTGGTTGAAGTCCAGCAGGCGGCCCGGGGTGGCGACCAGGATGTCGCAATAGCGCGCTTCGAGCTGCTTGAGCTGCTTGTCGAAGTCCATGCCGCCGACAAAGCTCATGACGTTGAGACCGGTGTACTTGGCCAGGTCCAGGGCGTCGTTGGCGATCTGCACCACCAGTTCACGGGTCGGCGCGATGATCAGTGCCCGCGGTTCGCCCATGTACCTTTCCTTGGGCGGTGGGGTGGTCAGCAACTGGGTGATCGTCGAGATCAGGAAGGCAGCGGTCTTGCCGGTACCGGTCTGGGCGCGACCGATGGCGTCCTTGCCCTTGAGGGTGAAGCCCAGCACCTGCGCCTGGATCGGCGTGCAGTAGGGAAAGCCGAGGTCATGGATGCCGTGCATCAGCCGCGGATCCAGCTTGAAGTCATGGAAGCGGGTCTTGCCTTCCTGCGGCTCGACCACGAAGTCTTCCAGTTTCCAGGTGTCGACCGGCTTGGGCTTGCGCGGGCTGCGTTCGCGACGCGGCTTGGCGGCTCTTTCCGCCTGGGCGCGCGGCTCCTGTTTTTCGGCCTGGACGCGCGGCTCCTGGCTACGGGATTCGCCTGGGTTGCGCGGTTTGCGCGGCGCACGCTCGGCCTGGGGCTCGGGCGCCAGGGGTGCAGGAGAGGAGGGGGCTGCAGGAGCGACGCTGGGGGTAGCTTGGGGCGCAGGGGAGGGAGTCGGCTGAGCGACCTCCTGATCCTTGCCCAGAAATTTTTTGAGTGCCTTGAGCACGGAGGGTCTCGATCATCGAAAGCGGAATGAGACCGCAGTGTAAAGCAACCTACGTGCCCGGCAACAACTACCTGCCGAACGCAAGCGCAATCCGCTCAGCCGCTGATCCGATTGCGCCCGGCATCCTTGGCCTGGTAGAGCGACTTGTCCGCACGCCCTACCAGTTCGTCCAGGGAGTCGGCCTTGCGCATCTGGGCCAGGCCGATGGATACGGTCACCCCCGGCAGCTTGCCGCAGGGCGAATAGAAGTCCTTGATCTCCGCCAGGCTCTGGCGCAGGCGCTCGGCGATGGCGATGGCTTCGTCGCGGTCGATTTCCGGCAGCAGGATGACGAACTCCTCGCCGCCATAGCGCGCCATGCTGTCCTTGGGTCTCAACTGGTCGCGCAGGGTGTTGGCCACCAGGCACAGGGCATAGTCGCCCGCCAGGTGACCATGGGTGTCGTTGTAGCGCTTGAAGTGATCCACATCCAGCATCAGCAGGCTCAAGGGCTGCCGATTGAAGGCGCAACGGGTGCTCTCGCGCTCGAACAGCTGTTCGAGCCGCCGACGATTGAAGAGGCCGGTCAGGGTGTCGACGTTGGCATTGCGTTCGGTATCGACGATGAGCTGGTTGCCACGGCGCATCCGCTCGCAGAGGATGCCGAGCAGGTTGTGCATGGCCTTGGAAGAGCGCTCGATCAGCTCCAGCACCAGATCGCGGTGCAGGCAGAGCACCTGGGTGTCGGCTTCGGCAATGACGTGGGCGCTGGGCCGCTCGCTGTCCATGAAGCTGATCTCGCCCGAGCATTCGCCCGGACCCAGCAGATAGATGGGCGGATTTTCCGGCGAACCCAGGTGGACCCGCAGGCGGCCTTCCAGGATGAGATACATGTACTGGTTGAGCATGGCGGGCGAGAGCAGGCACTCGCCGGCGACCAGGCTGCGCGTGGCCGAGCGGGCGATCAGGGCTTCCAGCAGATAGGTCTCCACGCCCTTGAACAGGCGCAGGTCCTTCAGGGAATCGACCGGGACTTCGGCCAACCAGACCGACAAGGGGGCAGCCATCAAAGGATCACCCCTGGGACTGAAAGGAAAACTCGGGCCATAGCTGCTCCATGCACATCACGACCTTCAGGCACCCACACTGGACCGGATGGGTACCTCAAAGTTCGTTCGCTTTGCCCTTTCCAAGCCTCCCTTCGCGTCCAGATTCTGCAAATTGTCGACCGGTTTCCAAAAACGAAGCGGCCCGGCCATTCGCCCTTTATTTTCCGCCGAGACGTGCCAGCAGCCAGCCCTGGATGTCCTGGATCTCCGCGGGGATGACCTCGTGGCGCATGGGGTAGCTGTGCCAGAGCGCTTCCACGCCCGCGGCCACCAGCGCCTCGTAGGCGGCTCGCCCGAGGGCCAGAGGTACCACGTCGTCCTGCTCGCCGTGCAGGCACAGCACCGGGGTGGCCCCACCCCGATTGACCTGGGCGTCCTCGAAGCTGGGCGCATAGGTCGACAGCGCCATGACGCCGCCCAGGGTCGGGCAGGCGGTGTTGTAGGCGGTGTGCAGGACCACGGCGCCGCCCTGGGAAAAGCCGGCCAGCACGATGCGTTCGGCCGCAATGCCCTGGGCCTGCTGAGCGTCGATCAGCGCCCGGACCGTGGCGGCCGAGGCGTCCAGCTGGGCGCGGTCGATGGCCCGGGCCGGATTCATGGCCAGGATGTCGTACCAGGACGGCATGGCCCAGCCGCCATTGATGGTGACCGCCTGGGTGGGCGCCTGGGGCAGGACGAATCGGGTCGACGTCAGGCTGCGCTGCAACAATTCGGCAACGGGTTCGAAGTCATGCTGGGTTGCACCCAGGCCATGCAACCAAATGACGCAGCTATCGGCGGTTCCGCTGGGCGATTCCAGCACAAGAGGCGAGTTTTCCAAGGCTTTGCTCCAGTTTGGTGCCACTAAAAATGGGTGTGGTAACAGATGGTGCACAAAATGCGTGTCGCATTTTCGTAATTCTGTTGTCCGGCTTTTTGCTCGAAGTCACGCGATTGCCGGGTTTGAGCGAAGTGAGCAGCTGTCGCATTCACTGGTCCGCAAATTGCCTCATCTAGGCTGCGACCAGGTAGTGCACTAACAGGTAACACTGACTCACTGCTTCGTCACGCCTTCCAGTGCGTCTCCTCCATCCCTTGATCGAGGACGCCCAGGGATCGGGTGGGCGGGTTCCACGGCAATCAGGCGAGAGACATCGTGCTGCCGTGCGACTGGAAACGTAATTCATAAACAAAGTGGAGCTTATCGATGAAGATGGTGAAGTCTACCCTGGCAATTCTGACCACCGCCGCTGCTCTGGGCCTGTCCGGCATGGCTCACGCGGGCGCTACCCTGGATGCGGTGAAGAACAAAGGTTTCGTGCAATGCGGCGTCAGCGATGGCCTGCCGGGCTTCTCCTACACCGACTCCAAGGGTGACTACAAGGGCATCGACGTCGACGTCTGCCGCGCCGTGGCCGCTGCGGTCTTCGGTGACTCCACCAAGGTTCGCTTCACCCCCCTGACCGCCAAGGAGCGTTTTACCGCGCTGCAATCCGGCGAGATCGACGTGCTGTCGCGCAACACCACCTGGACCAGCTCCCGCGATGGCGGCATGGGTCTGATCTTCGCCGGCGTCACCTACTACGACGGTCAGGGCTTCCTGGTGAACAAGAAGCTGGGCGTGAAGAGCGCCAAGGAACTGGACGGCGCCACCGTGTGCATCCAGGCCGGTACCACCACCGAACTCAACCTGGCCGACTACTTCCGCTCCAACGGCATGAAGTTCACCCCCATCACCTACAGCACCTCGGACGAGAGCGCCAAGTCCATGGAAGCCGGTCGTTGCGACGTGCTGACCTCCGACCAGTCCCAGCTCTATGCCCAGCGCAACAAGCTGGCCAGCCCGGACGACTACGTCGTGCTGCCCGAGGTGATCTCCAAGGAGCCCCTGGCGCCGGCCGTCCGTCGTGGCGACGAAGACTGGCTGACCGTGGTCAAGTGGTCGCTGTTCGCCATGGTCAACGCCGAGGAACTGGGTCTGACCTCCGCCAACGTGGAAGCCCAGGCCAAGGACTCCAAGAATCCTGATGTGCGTCGTCTGCTGGGTACCGACGGCGAATTCGGCAAGGATCTGAAGCTGCCGAAGGATTGGGCGGTGAAAATCGTCAAGCAGGTCGGTAACTACGGCGAAGTCTTCGAGCGCAACGTCGGCATGGGTAGCGATCTGAAGATCAAGCGCGGCCTCAACGCCCTGTGGAATGCAGGCGGTCTGCAGTACGCCCCGCCGGTCCGTTGATCTCGGCGCCTTAGTCGCCGAACACCTTCCGGATGTGCAGATTCTCGCCCTGCAGCGCTGCTCGCGCTGTGGGGCGAGAATTTAATGAGGCTTCTAGTAGATGCAAAACGTTAGCAAACCGTCCGCGCCGGTCCGAGGGTCGCTGCTCACCGACCCGCAGGTACGCTCCTGGCTGTTCCAGATCGTGGCCGTGGTCGCCGTGGTGTCCTTTGGCTGGTTCCTGTTCAACAACACCCAGACCAACCTCGCCAACCGGGGTATCACCTCGGGCTTCGGCTTCCTCAATAACTCTGCCGGTTTCGGCATTCCCCAGCACCTGATTCCCTACAGCGAAGGCGATACCTACGGGCGCGTCTTCCTGGTCGGGCTGCTCAACACCCTGCTGGTTTCGGTGATCGGCATCGTCCTGGCGACCATCATCGGCTTCACCGTGGGTGTGGCGCGCCTGTCGAACAACTGGCTGCTGCGCAAGGTCGCCACGGTCTACATCGAGACCTTCCGCAACATTCCGCCGCTGCTGCTGATCTTCTTCGTCTACTTCGCCGTGCTGGCGCCCCTGCCGGGCCCGCGACAGAGCCTGAGCCTGGGCGGCGCGCTGTTCGTCAACAACCGCGGCCTGTACATGCCGGCGCCGATCACCGACGCCGGCTTCCTGCCCGGCCTGATCGCGCTGCTCATCGCCATCGTCGCCAGCGTGGTGGTGGTGCGCTGGGCGCGCAAGCGTCGGCATGCCACGGGGCAGCGCTTTCCGGTGCTCTGGACGGTGCTGGCGCTGCTGATCGGGATGCCGCTGCTGGCGGCCCTGGTCTTTGGCAAGCCGCTGCACTGGGAGCTGCCGGAACTGCAGGGCTTCAACCTGCGCGGTGGCTGGGTGATCATCCCCGAGCTGGTATCCCTGGCGGTGGCCCTGTCGGTCTATACCGCGGCCTTCATCGGAGAAACCGTGCGCGGCGGCATCCAGGCGGTCAGCCATGGCCAGACCGAGGCGGCCAGTTCCCTGGGCCTGCGTCCGGGGTTGACCCTGCGGCTGGTGATCATTCCTCAGGCCCTGCGGGTGATCATTCCCCCGCTGACCAACCAGTATCTGAACCTGATGAAGAACTCCTCGCTGGGCGCCGCGGTGGGCTATCCGGAGATGGTGGCGCTGTTCGCCGGCACCACCCTGAACCAGACCGGCCAGGCCATCGAGACCATGGCCATCACCATGAGCGTCTACCTGGCCATCAGCATCAGCATCAGTCTCCTGATGAACTGGTACAACAAGCGCATCGCGCTGATCGAGCGTTAAGGAGCGCGTATGAGTAACCAGACCCATACCTTCAAACCGGACCTGCCGCCGCCGCCCTCCAGCGTCGGTGCCCTGGCCTGGATCCGTGGCAACCTGTTTTCCAGTATCGGCAATACCCTGCTGACGCTGTTCGGTCTCTATATCGTCTGGCTGATCGTGCCGCCAGTGGTGAACTGGGCCTTCATCAATGCCACCTGGAGCGGCAGCACCCGAGCCGATTGCGTGCCGGGCGGCGCCTGCTGGGTGTTCATCAAGGAGCGCTTCGGCCAGTTCATGTACGGCTTCTACCCCGGCGATCAGCGCTGGCGCGTGGACCTGACCGTGGTGATCGCCGTGGTCGGGGCGATTCCGCTGTTCCTCGACAGCTTCAAGCACAAGGCCCGCTACGGTCTGGCCCTGCTGGTGATCTATCCGCTGGTGGCCTTCTGGCTGCTGTATGGCGGCTTCGGTCTGCGCGTGGTGCCCACCAGCGAGTGGGGCGGCCTGATGCTGACCGTGGTGATCGCCGCGGTGGGCATCGTCGGCGCCTTGCCGCTGGGCATCCTGCTGGCCCTGGGGCGGCGCTCCAAGCTGCCGGCGATCAAGGTCATCTGCGTGACCATGATCGAATTCTGGCGCGGCATTCCGCTGATCACCGTGCTGTTCCTGTCCTCAGTGATGCTGCCGCTGTTCCTGCCCGATGGCATGAACCTGGACAAGCTGCTGCGCGCCATCGTCATGGTCATCATCTTCGAGGCGGCCTATATCGCCGAGGTGGTGCGGGGTGGCATGCAGGCCATTCCCAAGGGGCAGTACGAAGCCGCCGCCGCCATGGGCCTGGGCTACTGGCGGACCACCGGCCTGGTGATCCTGCCGCAGGCGCTCAAGCTGGTGATCCCGGGCATCGTCAACACCTTCATCGCGCTGTTCAAGGATTCGAGCCTGGTGGTCATCATCGGCCTGTTCGACCTGCTCAACAGCATCAAGCGCGCCACCTCCGACCCGGCCTGGCCTGGTCTGTCCACCGAAGGCTATGTGTTCGCCGCCCTGGTCTTCTGGATTTTCTGTTTCGCCATGTCCAGCTACTCCGCCCGTCTGGAGCGCAAGCTGAACACCGGCCACAAGCGTTAGGAGTCAACAGATGAACGTAAGCAACAAGCAGCCGGTCGACAGCAGCAAGGTCATGATCCAGCTCAAGGACGTGAACAAGTGGTACGGCCAGTTCCACGTGCTCAAGGACATCAACCTGACCGTCACCCAGGGCGAGCGCATCGTGCTGTGCGGGCCGTCCGGTTCGGGCAAGTCCACCACCATCCGCTGCATCAACCGGCTGGAAGAGCACCAGAAGGGTCAGATCATCGTCGACGGCACCGAGCTGACCAACGATCTCAAGCAGATCGAGACCATTCGCAGCGAAGTCGGCATGGTGTTCCAGCACTTCAACCTCTTCCCGCACCTGACCGTGCTACAGAACTGCACCCTGGCACCCATGTGGGTGCGCAAGTTGCCGAAGAAGCAGGCCGAAGAGATCGCCATGCACTACCTGCAGCGGGTGCGCATTCCCGAGCAGGCCAACAAGTTTCCGGGCCAGCTGTCCGGTGGTCAGCAGCAGCGCGTGGCCATCGCCCGGGCGCTATGCATGCAGCCGCGCATCATGCTGTTCGATGAGCCGACCTCGGCGCTCGACCCGGAGATGGTGAAGGAGGTGCTGGACACCATGATCGGTCTGGCCCAGGACGGCATGACCATGCTCTGCGTGACCCACGAGATGGGCTTTGCCCGCACCGTGGCCAACCGGGTGATCTTCATGGACAAGGGCGAAATCGTCGAACAGGCCGCTCCGGACCAGTTCTTCGACAACCCGCAGAACGAGCGTACCCGCCTGTTCCTCGGGCAGATCCTGCACTAAGCGCGGCCGGGGCGGAGACCTGTCCGCCCCGGTCGTCCTGCGAACCCAGTCACGGGCGTTCGGCGGGAAGGCGGGCAAAGGGCCGCAAGGCGCGGTATCCTCGACGTTTGGCGCCCGGTTTCCGGGGTCGGCGGTCAAGGTCCGCCTTGCCGTTCACCGGCTTCATTGTCGATTTCGTAGCGTATCGCCAGAACAGGCGGTGCGCTGGGCAGTCGAAGCCGTCATCATAGAGAGACGCCCGTGAACTCCATTTCCCATCCGCTCATGCTGACAAAAGCCAAGGCCTGGGGCGCCCATGCGGTGACCTCCAGTGGTGTGATCCTCGCGCTTCTGGCGCTGCTCGCTCTGGTCGACGGTCAACCCAAGGGTTGCCTGATGTGGCTGGGCATCGCCCTGCTCGTCGACGGTCTCGACGGCACCCTGGCGCGCAAATTCGAAGTCAAGCGGGTACTGCCC
Organism: Pseudomonas sp. PGPPP4; assembly: GCF_002256045.1. Classification (NCBI taxonomy): domain Bacteria; kingdom Pseudomonadati; phylum Pseudomonadota; class Gammaproteobacteria; order Pseudomonadales; family Pseudomonadaceae; genus Pseudomonas; species Pseudomonas sp. PGPPP4. Next base: position 1,873 of record NZ_NKID01000013.1, on the reverse strand, counting down.
CATTTCGACGGCTCGGCGCTGGACCTGGTGGTCGACTACCTGACCTACGTGTTCATTCCGGCCATCTTCATCTATCGCTTCGTGCCCTTGCCGCCGCATTTCGAACTGGTGGCGGTGGGCATCATCCTATTGTCGTCGCTGTTCTGTTTCTGCAATGTGAACATGAAGAGCGCCGACAACTATTTCGTCGGCTTTCCCGCGGCCTGGAACGTGGTGGCGCTGTATTTCTACGTGCTGGACCTGGCGCCCTGGTTCAGCATGGCGGTAGTGCTGGTGCTGGCCGCCCTGACCCTGACCCGGGTCAAGTTCCTGCATCCCTTCCGCGTGCGCCAGCTGATGGCGGTGAACATCACCGTGACTTCCATCTGGCTGCTCAGCAGCGCCATGATGGTGTTCGTGCATCCCGACAAGCCGCTGTGGCTGATGGTGCTCTGGTTCGCCAGCGGCATCTATTTCGTCGGCGTGTGCGTCTGGCGTACCGCCCGGGAGTGGTTCGCCTGAGGGTGAGCGACGCCTCCCTGCCACCCGCGCGCACCTGGTATGTCTACCTGGTGCGCGCCGAGAATCAGGCGCTCTATTGCGGCATCAGCGATGATCCCGAGCGCCGTTTCGCCCAGCACCGCAGTGGCCGCGGTGCCCGCTTCTTCGCCTCCAGTCCGGCCCAGGCGCTGGTCTATGTGGAAGCCTGTGGCGACAAGTCGACCGCCCTGCGTCGCGAAATCCAGATCAAGAAGCTGCCCAAAAAAGCCAAGGAATCCCTGGTGCTGGCCCGAGCCGGCCTGGCCTCCGCGGCCCCTTCAGGAGAGCTGTCATGTCCGAGCTGATTCTGCATCACTACTGGCAATCGCCCTTCGCCGAGAAGGCGCGCCTGCTGCTGGGCTTCAAGGGCCTGGCCTGGCGCTCGGTGATCATCCCGCGGATGCTGCCCAAGCCCGAGCTGGTGGCGCTCACCGGTGGCTATCGCAAGACGCCGGTGCTTCAGGTCGGCGCCGATGTCTATTGCGACACAGCGCTGATCGCCCGCCGCCTGGAGGCGGAAAAGGCCGTGCCGGCGCTGTTTCCGGAAGGCCAGGAAGCGGTGGTGGCCGCCTTTGCCAGCTGGGCGGACTCGGTGCTGTTCCAGCATGCCGTGGCGCTGATGTTCCAGCCGGAGATCATGGGCCCGCGGCTGGCCAGCCTGCCGCCGGAGCAGGCCCAGGCGTTCCTGGACGATCGCAAGGCGCTGTTCAGCGGTGGCAGCCTGAGCCGGCTAAGTCCCGAGCAGGCCCGACAACAGTTGCCGACCCTGCTGACCCGCCTGGAGACCCAGCTCCAGCGCAGCGCCGGCGACTTCCTGTTCGGTGCGCCCTCGGTGGCCGACATCGCCCTGGCGCACAACTTCTGGTTTCTCAAGAGCACGCCGCAACTGGCGCCCCTGGTCGACGAGCGCCCCGAGATCGCCGCCTGGTTCGCCCGGGTGCTGGGGTTCGGTCACGGTACCCATGAGGAACTCGGCGCCGCCGAGGCGCTGGAGATCGCCAGGGCGGCGGAGCCGCTGGCCTTGCCGCGCGACCAGGCCCTCGCCGTGGAAGGCTTCGCCTGGGGCGACCGGGTGAGTGTGGCAGCAACCGACTATGGGGTGGATCCGGTGGTGGGTGAACTGGTGCATGCCGATAGCGAAACCCTGGTGATCCGCCGTCACGACGAGCACCTGGGGGCGATCCAGGTGCATTTCCCGCGCCTGAATTTCCGCGTCAGCGCAGCGGGCTAGGTGTGTAAACCCAGTACGTTATTCAGTGGCAACGGAGCGCGACTGATTGGCGGTTGGTAGTTGAGGCTGGAATGTGGCCTGTGCCAGTTGTAGTGATGCAGCCACGCGGGTAAGTGCTGGGCG